>NZ_JBHUBS010000011.1:0-58447 GCF_042788835.1 Streptomyces sp. NPDC056883
AACTCCAGCCCGCCCGGCGTTTGAGGGCACGGGCGCGCAGCGCACGTACGGGTCCGGGCGGAGCCCGGGGAACGGTGGAAGGGCGGGTAGGGGACCACCGCCCCGCGCAGCGGCACGCCGACCGGCGCGTCCGGCCCGGCGTGCGCGGCTACGCCCGTTCGTCGGCGACGGTCCGCAGCGCCGCCAGCGCATGCGCCACCGCCGGGGCGGATTCGGAGCCCCGCCGCAGGGCCGCCACGACATGGCGGGTGGGCCGGTCGTGGGAGAGCACGCGCACGGCGACCCCCGCCGCGCGGCTCGCCACCATGCGGGGGACCAGGGCGACGCCCATGCCCGCTTCGACCATGGCCAGGATCGCGGTCCAGCCGGAGGCCGAGTGCGCCTGCTCCGGCACGAACCCGGCCGCCTCGCACGCGTTGCGGGTGATCTCCGACCAGGGCCCGGAGCCGCCGTAGATCCACGGGTCCCCGGACAGGTCCGCGAGCCGCAGCTCCGCGGCTCCGGCCAGCGGGTGGCCGGGCGGCAGGGCCACGTCGAGGGGGTCCTCCAGCAGGGTCCGGCGGGTGAAGCGGGGATCGCGGGCGGTCGGGGCGTGCGCGGCGAGGGAGAGCGCGAGGTCCACGACCCCCGCGGACAGCAGCTCGTAGGACTCGGCCGCCTCGGTCTCCCGTACGCGGACCTCCACGCCGGGGTGCGAGCGCCTCAGGGCGGCGACCGCCGGGACCACGAGGACCGGTACGGCGGTGGAGAAGGCGCCGATCCGCACCTCCCCCGCCTCCCCCGCGAGGTATCCGGTCAGTTCCGCGTCGGCCCGCTCCAGCTGCGCGAACACGGCCTCCGCGTGCCGGAGTACGAGGTGTGCGGCGTCGGTGAGCCGGACCCGGCGGCCTTGGGCCTCCAGCAGCGGGACCCCCAGCATCCTGGCCAGGTTGGTCAGCTGCTGCGAAACGGCCGAGGGCGTCATGTGCAGCGCCTCGGCCGTCGCGGTCACGGTCCCCTGTTCGGCGAGGGTCCGCAGGATCCGCAGCTTCTTGATGTCCCACTCGATCATGGGACCGAACTTACCGCCGGGCACCCAGACCCACGCCGCCCAGGATCAGCGCCATGCAGAGGAGCTGCGTCGGGCCGGTCGTCTCGCCGAGGAGCAGCAGGCCGAGGCCCGCGACGCAGACCGGCTGGAGGTAGTAGACGACTCCGGCGCGGGCTGCGCCGATGATCGAGACGGCCTTGTTCCAGGCGAAAAAGGCGACGGCGGAGGAGAAGACGCCGACGTACAGGAGCATTCCGGCGGTGGAGGGGGTGACCCGGAAGCCGCCCTGGACGCCGACGGACACGGCGTAGGCGGGGGCGAGCATCAGGGCGCCGAGGACGAAGGTGGTGAGCAGGAAGGCGAGTCCGCCCAGTTCGGCGGGCTTGCGCTTGAGGAGCGCGCTGTACGTGGCGAAGGACAGGGCGGCGCCGAACATCCACAGGTCACCGGCGGCGAAGTCGAAGCGGATCGATCCCTTGCCGACCAGGAGGAGCACGCCGAGGGCGGCGAGGGCCAGGCCGAAGGTGCGCCGGGCGCCGAGCTTTTCGCCGCCGAGCCGGGCGTACAGGGCCATGATGACCGGCGAGGCGGCCATGATCATGCCCATGTTGGAGGCGGAGGTGGTCAGTCCGGCCTGGTGGACGAGCGTGTTGTAGAGGGTGACGCCGAAGAGGGTGGCCAGGGCGATGTAGCCGAAGTGCTTGCGGATCAGGGCCCGCTGCTGCCAGGCCTGCCGGGCGGCGAAGGGGGCGACGGCCACGGTGGCGATCACCCAGCGCCAGAAGACGGCCTGGACGGGCGGGATGCTGTCGGCCATGCCGCGGGTGGCGACGAAGCTGCCGGACCAGACGACCGTCGCGAGCAGGGCGAGGAGGATGCCGAGACCGGCGGCCCCCTTCTTCGCCTTGCCGGGCAGTGCTTCCTGCGGGACGGTGCGGACTCGGTCCATGACGGCCACGGTGTGTCTCCCCCTCGGGGTTCGGAGTGTCGGTTCGTTGGTCTACCGTCGCACCGGGTCACCCGTCAGGTCCATCGAAACATTTCGATCGGTTTCTTCAGCAGAACTGAACGATCCGGCCTTCGGTCGCGCCGAGTCCGCCTTACCTACCGAGTCCGCCCTACCCGCCGCGTCCGCCCTACCCGCCGCAAGCTGCCCCGCGATGGTGGCGCCGAAGGCGATCACCATGCCCAGCACCTGCACCGGCGACAGCGCCTGCCCCAGGGCGGCCCACCCGATGACGGCGGCGGTGAGCGGCGAGAGCGGGCCGAGGAGGGTGACCGACGTGGCGCTGAGCTGGCCGATGCCGCGGATCCAGAGCCAGTACGCGATGCCGGTGTTGATCAGCATCATGTAGCCGTACCCGAGGAAGGCCTTGCCGTCGAGGGCCGGCGGCGCCCCCTCCACCAGCGCGGCGACCGGAATGATGATCAGCCCGCCCGCGGTGAGCTGCCAGCCGGTCATGGCCAGCGGGCCGACACCCTCCGGGCGTCCCCACCGCTTGGTCATGACGGTGCCCGACGCCATCGAGGCGGAGGAGACGATGCCGGCCACCACCCCGACCAGGTCGAGCTGCGCCTGCGCGGTCAGCACCACCATGCTGACGCCGAAGGCCGCCGCGACGGCGGCGAGCACGGTCCGCAGCCGGGCCCGCTCGCCCAGCAGGAGGGCGGCGAGCCCCACGACGAACAGCGGTCCCGCGGAGCCCAGTACGGCCGCGACCCCGCCGGGCAGGCGGTAGGCGGAGAGGAACAGGAGCGGGAAGAAGGCGCCGATGTTGAGTCCGCCCAGGACGGCCGCCTTCCACCACCACCGCCCCGCGGGCAGCTTCCGCGCGAGGGCGGTGAGCAGGAGTCCGGCGGGCAGGGCGCGCATCACGCCGGTGAACAGCGGCCGGTCGGGCGGCAGCAGCTCGGAGGCCACGAAGTAGGTGGAGCCCCAGGAGATGGGGGCTAGGGCGGTCAGGGCGATGGTGGCGATGCGCTTCACGGCGGTGCTCCTCCGGCAGGGACGAGTAGCTCGAGCGAGCGGTTCGAACGAGTAGCTCACTTGGAAGTAGCTTAGCACTAAGCTACTTTCCTGCAAGCAACTTTCTTGCGAAGGAACAAGCGGAAGCCGGATACTGCGCCTATGACCGACAAAGCCCCCGTCGACGCGGTCGACGCGATCGCGGACCAGTGGTTCGCGGTGCGACCCGATCTGGACACCGCGCCCATGGCCGTCTTCGGCCGGATCTACCGGATCTCCAAAGCCATGGGCGACGCGATGGAAAAGGCCTACGCGCGCTACGGAATCTCGCGCGGGGAGTTCGACGTCGTGGCCACGCTGCGCCGGAGCGGAAGCCCGTACACCCTCTCGCCCCGCCAGCTCTCGGCCACGCTGATGCTCACCACGGGCGGGATGACGGGACGGCTGGACAAGCTGGAGAAGGCCGGGCTGCTGCGCCGCAGCCCCGATCCGGACGACCGGCGGGGGCTCCGGGTGACCATCACCGACCGGGGGCTCGCGCTCATCGACGAAGCGGTAGCGGCGGGTCTGGAGGTCCAGCGGGAAGCGCTCACCGGGCTGGACGAGACGGAGATCGCGACGCTCACCGGTCTGCTGCGCAAGGTGATGGCAGGGACCCCCTAGCGGAGTCGTCCCTGCGGAGCCGGGCCCCGCGAACCGGGCCCGGGTACGACGAGGCGCCGGGGGTCCTCAGGGACCCCCGGCGCCTTCGTGCGTTCTTCGGTCAGCCTTCGTTCAGTTCTTGGTCTGCGGCTTGCGCGACTTGTCGCCGACCATCACCAGACCGGCGATGATCAGGAACAGCACGATCGGCGCGGCCACGTAGAGGCCGAGCGTCTCGGCGACGCTCAGGCCCGGACCCGGGTCGTCGCCGTCGTCACGGGTGACCGCGAGGGCGGGAGACGTCATCAGCAGCATCATCAGCGTCGATCCGGCCGTGACGGCGCCGGCGCGCAGAGCGTTCTTCTTGTCCACGGTGCAAACGTAGCGAACACCTAAACGCCGCGCGCGCCCGGGGGTGCCGTACGGGTTCCCACCGCCCCCCGCACCGCCCCCAGCAGGGCGTTCGCCCGCGGCGAGGCGGCCAGTGCCTCCAGGGTCAGCGGCCGGCCCTCCGCGTCGGCGACCGGGAGCCGCCAGTTGGGGTACTGGTCCCACGTGCCGGGAAGGTTCTGCGGCCGCCGGTCCCCCACCGCGTCGGGCAGCCAGACCCCGACCAGCCGGGCCGGAGTGCGCAGCAGGAACCCGTACAGGGACCGTACGGCGGCCTCCTCGCCCTTGGTGTCCAGCCCGAGGTCCTCCAGTACGTCCAGCCAGCGCGCGGTGTCGGCCGCGTCCTCGGCGCGCTCCCGCTCGGCCGGGCGGGTCAGCAGGCCGAGCCGGTCGCGCAGTTCCACGTGGGCGCCGGCCAGTTTGGCGGCCGTGGGCGGCAGATCATGGGTGGTCACGGTGGCCAGGCAGTCGGCCCGCCAGCGCTCCGGCTCCAGCGGCTCGCCGTCGCCGCCCCAGTCCCGCTCGAACCACAGCACCGAGGTGCCCAGCACCCCGCGCCGGGCCAGCGCCTGACGGACCCCCGGCTGCACGGTGCCGAGGTCCTCGCCGATGACCAGGGCCCCGGCCCGGTGCGCCTCCAGGACCAGCAGGGCGAGCATCGCCTCCCCGTCGTACGCGACGTACGCGCCTTCGGCGGGCGGGGCCCCTTCCGGGATCCACCAGAGCCGGAAGAGTCCCATGACGTGGTCGATGCGCAGCGCGCCCGCGTACCGGAACACCCCCCGCAGCAGGGCCCGCAGCGGCGCGTACCCGGTGGCGGCCAGCCGGTCGGGCCGCCACGGGGGCAGCCCCCAGTCCTGGCCGCGCGCGTTGAAGGCGTCCGGCGGGGCCCCGACGGAGACGGTCCGGGCGTAGTGGGGGGCTCCGAAGGGGGCGCCGGTGGCGTCCGAGCCCTCCGGGTGCACCCCGACGGCCAGGTCGTGCACGATGCCGACCGCCATCCCGGCCTCCTTGGCCGCGCGCTGGGCGGCGGCGAGCTGGGCGTCCGTCAGCCAGACCAGCCAGCGGTGGAAGTCGGCCCGGGTCTCCGGGTCCTCCCCGGCGTGCCCGGCGCACCAGGCGGCGTGCCGGTCCAGTTCCGCGCCCTGCTCGGCGCGGAACTCCCCGTAGGCCGCCTCCCGTTCGGGGCTCCGCGGGACGGCGTAGAGCAGCTCCAGGGCGGCCCGCTTGAGGGACCAGACGGCGTCCCGGTCGATCAGCGCCCCCTTCTCCAGCACCTCGCGCCGCAACTCCGCTCCCCGGTCGGCCAGTTCCGTGAGGGCGGCCCGGTCGCGGCAGTCGGCGTACTCGGGGACGTCCTCGATCCGCAGGTGCACCGGGTCGGGGAAGCGGCGCGAGGACGGCCGGTACGGGGAGGGGTCGGTCGGGGTGCCGGGCACGGCCGCGTGCAGCGGGTTGACCTGCACGAAGCCGGCTCCGTGGACGCGTCCCGCCCAGCGGGCCAGCTCCGCGAGGTCGCCCAGGTCGCCCATGCCCCAGGAACGCTCGGAGAGCACCGAGTAGAGCTGGACGAGCAGCCCGTGGGTGCGTTCGGGCGCCGCCGGAGCCCGGTCGGGGGCCACGATCAGGGTGGCGGTCGCGGTGCGGCCGTCGGGGGCCTCGACGTGGATCCGGTGCACGCCGAGGGGCGGCTCCCCCGCGTCGGCCTCGCTCCAGGCCACCGGCGGCTCCTGGGGGACCGCACGGCCCGCCGCCTCCGACGGCCCGGCCCCCACTGCCTCTGCCTCTGCCTCTGCCTCTGCCTCTGCCTCTGCCTCTGCCTCCAGCAGCGTCCGGGTCCCCGGCGGCAGCGCGCCCAGCTCCACGGGCGGCCGGGATCCCGCCCACCACACCAGCACGCGCGGCAACAGCCGGTGCGCCGCGTCGTGTTCGGCCGTGGCCAGGTGCGCCCGTACGGACTCCGGGGTGTCCGTGTCCACACCCAACTGCCGCAGTACGGCGGCGATGGTGGCCTCCGGGACCCGGAGGGTGACGTCCTCGGCGGGCTGGTAGGTGGTGGCGACTCCGTACAGGGCCGCGAGCCGGGCGAGGTCGTCCATCAGGTTCCTTGTCGTCTAGTCACCCGCGGCGGCCGCCGCGGCATGGGTGGTCGGCTCGCTGGTCAGCGGGGCCTCGCAGGCGAGCGGGGGCTCACTGGTCAACGGCGCGTGCGCGGCGTCGGCGAGCGACGGCTCGCTGGTCAGGGGCCGCTCGTCGGGTCCGGCCTGCGCCGGCAGGTGGGCGAGCGGCGGAATCCGTTTGGGGACGGATATGGCGGTGGTGGCGCTCTTGGTGTTCGCAGCCTTGGTGTTCACCGGCAAGCACTCCTTCGTGCGTGAGGATCGGTCAGGACCCGTGGATGGCTCCCACTGTGTCGGTCCGCGCACCGTCCGCGCACCACCGACAGCGGAAATTCTCCTGTGCGGGACGTGAATCCGTACAGACGTGCCTGTGTTCGCTCCGCGCACGAGAGGTGTTGCGGAGCTCCGCGGCGGTCACCACGCGTGCGGGGCCATCGGCCCTGGCGTGCGGGAACGTCGGGAACACCCTCCGGCGCGCGGTCCGGAGAACATCCCAGCCATACCCAGTCGGCCGCACCGCATTCCTGGCCGATCCAGGTCAGATCACCCGCCGACGTTGACACCCCGGGCGTACGGATGGTGGGCTCTGGCTCGTTCGTACGAGCGGGGGACGACTCGGGACGGGGTGGCTCCGTGCAGACCAGGGGCAGCAAGCGAGCCACGGCCACGGCTGCGGCGGTCGCCGTCATCGGCGCGCTGCTGGGCGGTTCGGCGGTGGTGGGTCCCCCCAGCGCCTTCGCCTCGCCGACCGCGCCCGACGGCCCCGCCGCGCCGGACGCGGGCGCGGCACCCGCGGCGCCCGCGGCACTGCGCGACCCGGCGCCCGTTCCCGTACCCGCCCCCGTGCTCGCCCCCGGCTCCGATCCGGCGCGCGCCGCCGACGCGGATCCCGCGGTGTGGCCCCGGCCGCAGTCGATGGCCGCCGACCCGGCGCGCGCGGTGCCGCTGGGCGCCGAGGCCGTGCTGGTGCTGCCCGCGGGCGTGGACGCGTACGCCGCCCAGGTGGTCCGCGACGCCCTGCACGGGGCGGGCGTCCGGACCCTGCACGAGCGGGCCGACGGGGAACCGCTGCCCGACGCCGTCCCCGTCGTACGGATGCAAGGGCCCGATGCCGAGCGGGCGCTGCACGCCCTGGGCTCGGGCGCGACCGGCGACCTCCCGGCCGGCGGCTACCGGCTGGCGGTGGGCCGCGTCGAGGGGCGGGACACGGTCGCGCTGGCCGGCACCGGCGACGACGGACTCTTCCACGCGGCACAGACACTGCGTCAACTGCTCTCCCAGGGCGGCGGGAAGGTGCCGGGGGTCCTCGTACGGGACTGGCCGACCGCGCCGGTGCGCGGGATCACGGAGGGGTTCTACGGGACTCCGTGGACGGCCGCCCAGCGGCTCGCGCAGGTGGAGTTCATGGGCCGCACCAAGCTGAACCGGCTGCTGCTGGCGCCCGGTGACGACCCGTACCGGACCACGGAATGGCGCCGCGACTACCCGGCGCCCCGGGCGGCGGAGCTGCGGGAGCTGGCCGACCGGGCGCGCGCCAACAAGGTGGTGCTCGGCTGGGCGGTGGCGCCCGGGCAGTCGATGTGCCTGGCCTCCTCGGCCGACCGGGCGGCGCTCGCCCGCAAGCTGGACGCCATGTGGGACCTCGGGTTCCGGGCCTTCCAGGTGCAGTTCCAGGACGTCAGCTACACCGAGTGGGGCTGCCGGGCGGACCGGGAGCGGTACGGCAAGGGCCCGGCGGCGGCCGCCAAGGCGCACGCTGAGGTGGCGGGCGAGCTGGCCGCGCACCTGGCCCGGCGCTACCCGGGGGCGCCCGCGCTGTCCCTGCTGCCGACGGAGTACTACCAGGAGGGCGCGACGCCCTACCGGACCGCGCTGGCCGAGGCCCTGGACGACCGGGTGGAGGTGGCCTGGACGGGCGTCGGCGTGGTGCCGCGCACGATCACCGGGCAGGAGATGAACGGGGCCCGCTCGGCGCTCGGCCGGCACCCGCTGGTCACCATGGACAACTACCCGGTCAACGACTGGGATCCGGGCCGGATCTTCCTCGGCCCGTACGCGGGACGCGACCCGGTGGTCGCGGGCGGCTCGGCGGCCTTGCTGGCCAACGCCATGCCCCAGGGCACGCTGTCGCGCATCCCGCTGTTCACCGCGGCGGACTTCACGTGGAACCCGCGCGGCTACCGGGCCGCCGACTCCTGGGCGGCGGCCGTGGCCTCGCTCGCCGGCAACGACCCCAAGGCCCGCGAGGCCCTGGCCGCGCTGGCCGGGAACAACGCATCCTCCGGCCTCGCCCAGCCGGAGTCCGCCTACCTGGTCCCGCTGACCGAGGAGTTCTGGCGGGCCCGCAGCTCCGGCGACCCGGCGGCCGGCGACCGGCTGCGCGCCGCCTTCCGCGTGCTGCGCGAGGCCCCGGACCGGCTGCCCGCGCTCGCGGAGGAGGCGGGACCCTGGCTGTCGCGGCTCGCGCGCTACGGGGCGGCCGGGGAACTGGCCCTCGACGTCCTCCAGGCGCAGGCCCGCGGGGACGGGGCGGCGGCCTGGCAGGCCTCGCAGGCCTTCACCGCCGCCCGTTCGGCGCTGTCCGGGGCGGAAGCCGCCCGGGTCGACAAGGCGGTGCTGGACCCCTTCCTGGCGCGGGCGGCGGCCGAGGCCGACGCGTGGACCGGCGCGGCCCGCGAGCCGGGCACGGTGACCCGGCAGGCCGACGCGTGGACGGTCCAGCTGTCGGACGCCCGGCCGGTGTCGGTGGTGACCGTGATGACCGACCCGCTGCCGCCGGGCAGCCGGGGCGCCGCGATCGAGGCCCACGTACCGGGAGAGGGCTGGCGCAAGGTCGCGGAGGCCGCGGCGTCGGGCTGGACCCAGGCGGACGTGGGCGGCCTGCGGGCCGACGCGGTCCGGCTCGTCTGGTCGGGCCCGGCTCCGGCCGTGCACGGCGTGGTCCCGTGGACGGCCGACGGGCCGGAGGCCCGCTTCGAACTGGCGGAGACCGTGGACGCGGAGATCGGCGGGGCCGCGCAGCGGATCCCGGCGCAGCTGTCCGCGCTGCGTCCCGGCGAGGTCCGCGGGCCCCTGTCGGCGACCGCGCCGCCGGGGATCTCGGTGCGCCTGCCGGAGACGGCCGCGGCCGCGCGCGGTACGACGGCGACCGTCCCGGTCGAGGTCGCGGTGGCCGCGGGCACGGCGCCGGGCACCTACGAGGTCCCGGTCACCTTCGGCTCCGAGACGCACACGCTGAAGGTCCGCGCCCATCCGCGGACGGCCGGCCCGAACCTGCTGCGCTCCGCCGTGGCCTCCTCCTCGGGGGACGAGACCCCGGCGTTCCCCGCGTCGGGGGCGCTGGACGATTCCCCGGCCACCCGCTGGTCCTCGCCCGCGGCCGACGGGGCCTGGTGGCAGGCGGAGCTGCCGGCTCCGGCGCGGATCGGGCTGCTGCGGCTGCGGTGGCAGGAGGCGTACCCGTCCCGGTTCCGGGTGGAGACCTCGGCGGACGGTGTCGCCTGGCATCCGTCGGCGACGGTCGACTCCCGCGGCGGGGTGGACTCCGTCCACTTGGACCCGGCGGCGGGCCCGGCCCGCTTCGTCCGCGTCACCTGCGAGACCCGCGCCACCCGCTACGGCTGCAGCCTGCTGGGCGCAGAAGCCTTCGCGATGGCCCCGTAGGGGGCCGGGCGACCCTGCGGGGCTGTCCCCTACCCGCCCTTCGCCCGTTCCCTGGGGCTCCGCCCCAGACCCCGCGCCTCAAACGCCGGCGAGGCTGGATGATGCCGCGCAGCGGCATTTCCAGCCCGTCCGGCGTTTGAGGACCCGGGCAGAGCCCGGGGAACGGGCGAAGGGCGGGTAGGGGACTTTGCCCGGCTCTGGGGCTACGAAGCGACCGCCGCGGCGGGTACCGGGACCCCGATGCGGTCCAGTGCGTCCTCCGCCCCGTACGGCTGGAGGTACGGCATCCAGCACGGATCCCGGTGCCCCGTCCCGATGATCCGCCAGGCCAGCCCCGACGGCGGAGCCGGCTGGTGCCGCAGCCGCCAGCCGAGATCGACGAGGTGCCGGTCGGCCTTGACGTGGTTGCAGCGACGGCACGCGGCGACGACGTTGTCCCAGGCGTGCTGCCCGCCCCGGCTGCGCGGGATGACGTGGTCGACACTGGTGGCGACGGCCCCGCAGTACATGCAGCGGCCGCCGTCCCGGGCGAACAGCGCGCGGCGGGTGAGTGGAACGGGCCCCCGGTAGGGGACCCGCACGAAGCGCTTGAGCCGAACCACGCTGGGAGCGGGGACGGCCCTTGTCGCGCTGTGCAGAAAGGCGCCGGATTCTTCCAGGGAGACGGCTTTGTTCTCCAGGACGAGGACGAGCGCGCGACGGAGCGGTACGACGCCGAGGGGCTCGTACGACGCGTTGAGGACCAGGACGTGCGGCACGGACTGCCTCCTATAACGCCGGCGGCGCGTGGCTCGCGCCGGGACGATCTGCTTTCCAGTCTCCCCTTACGGCTGGTCGAAGCGCCACCACGCGCCCGTAACGGGTCCGAGGTGTTTTCGACCACACTCGCTTCCTCCCCGCGTGAGTCTGGTCTCTCCCTCGAACACGGCAACAAGTCCGGCCTAATGCCCCGTTAGGGTGGATGGTCTGCCCGCCCCACCCCTACCGCGGGCAGGACGCCACATCTGGAGGTTCCCGCCGTGCCCTGGCCTGCCGCCCTGCTCCCGCTCGCAGCCGCCAACGCCGACAACGCCGACGCGTCCGAAACGATCAGAGAGACGCACGAGAGCGTCACGAACGCCGCCAGTTTCATCGAGGAGAACTGGGCCGGATGGCTGTACCTGGGCCTGCGGATCCTCCTCATCCTGGTCATCGCCTTCGCCCTGCGCTCGGTGGTCCGCAAGTCGCTGACCAAGCTGATCACCCGGATGAACCGCGGCGCCGACGCCGTCGAGGGCACGGCCCTGAGCGGGCTGCTGGTCAATGCCGAGCGGCGCCGTCAGCGGTCCGAGGCCATCGGTTCGGTGCTGCGCTCGGTGGCCTCGTTCCTGATCCTCGGCACGGCGGCCCTGATGGTGCTCGGCGCGCTCGACATCAACCTGGGGCCGCTGCTGGCGAGCGCCGGTGTGGCCGGTGTGGCCATCGGTTTCGGCGCCCGGAACCTGGTCACGGACTTCCTGTCCGGCGTGTTCATGATCCTCGAGGACCAGTACGGCGTCGGTGACAAGATCGACGCCGGGGTGGCCTCGGGCGAGGTCGTCGAGGTGGGGCTGCGCGTCACCAAGCTGCGCGGCGACAACGGCGAGATCTGGTACGTCCGCAACGGCGAGATCAAGCGGATCGGCAACCTCAGCCAGGGCTGGGCCACGGCGAGCGTCGCGGTGCAGGTCAAGCCCAACGAGAGCCTGTCCCGCATCCGCGAGGTGATCAAGAGCATCGCCGACACCATGGCCAAGGAGTCCCCGTGGGACGAGCGGCTGTGGGGTCCGGTGGAGGTGCTGGGCCTGGACGAGGTGCTGCTGGCCTCGATGTCGGTGTCGGTGTCGGCGAAGACCATGCCGGGCCAGCAGTTCGCCGTGGAGCGCGAGCTGCGCTGGCGGATAAAGGACGCCTTCGACGCCGCGGGCATCGGGATCGTCGGCGGCCTGCCGGCGCCCGACGCGGACGAGGCCCCGGCCGACCCCGCAGCCGCCGTGGCCCCGCCGTCGGCGCTCGCGAACCCGACGTCCCCGCAGTCCCTGGCCACCGCGGAGATCCCGCAGCCGGCCGCGGGCGGCCCGGCCTCCGGCCCGCGCATCACGAAGTAGCGCCCGCCCCGCACGCACGTACACACGTATACGACACGCGTACACCACTGCCCCCGTAGGTCCGACCTGCGGGGGCAGTGGTGTACGCAGTGCCATTGACACGAGCGACCCACCAATAGGAAACTTACCTAACAGTTCACCTCGGTGAGAGAGAAGTCACCCCATGCCCGCCACCCCCGGTACGCCCAGCCTGTTGCGCGCCCTGAACGACCGGGCCGCGCTCGAGCTCCTGCTGACGCACGGTCCCCTGTCCCGGACCCGGATCGGGCATCTCACCGGCCTCTCGAAGCCCACCGCCTCCCAGCTCCTGGCCCGGCTGGAGTCCGCCGGGCTCGTCGTCGCCACCGGCACCGCCACCGGCCGCCCCGGCCCCAACGCGCAGCTCTACGCCGTCAACGCGCGGGCCGCGTACGTCGCCGGGCTCGACGTCACCCCGGGCCGGATCCTCGCCTCCGTGGCCGACCTCACCGGCGAGGTGATCGGCAGCCACGAGCTCCCGCACGCGGAGTCCACGGGGCCGGTCGAGCACGTCACCCGCGCCCTCGGCGAGGCCGTCAAGGACGCCGGGCTGCACCTCGCCGACATCCACCGGGTGGTCATCGCGACCCCCGGCTCCTTCGACCCCCGCACCGGGGTGCTGCGCTACGCCGACCACCTGGCCGGCTGGCAGTCCCCCACGCTCCTCGACGAGCTCGCCGCGGCCCTGCCGATGCCGGTCGAGTACGAAAACGACGTGAACCTCGCCGCCGTCGCCGAACAGCGGCTCGGCGCCGCCCGCGGCCACGAGGACTTCGTCCTGCTGTGGAACGAGGAGGGCCTCGGGGCCGCCCTCGTGCTCGGCGGCCGGCTGCACCGCGGCTGGACCGGCGGCGCCGGGGAGATCGGTTTCCTGCCGGTCGCCGGGCACCCCCTGGTCCGCCAGGTCACCCGGGTCAACTCCGGCGGCTACCAGGAGCTGGCCGGGGCGCAAGTACTGCCCGCGATGGCGGCCCGGCTCGGGGTCGTCGCACCGCCGGCCGCCGCGGCCGGGGCCGGCTCGGTGCACGGCGCCGTGCACGGGGCCGAGTCCGGGGCCATGGTCGAAGCGGCGGCCGCGCTGCTGGCCCAGGCCGCCGCCGCACCCGAGGGGCCCCACCTGGACCTCCTGCGGGAGTACGCCACCGCCCTCGCCACCGGCCTCGCCTCGCTGGTCGCCGTACTGGACCCGGAGATCGTGATCCTCTCCGGCGCCCTGACCATCGCGGGCGGAGAGCCGCTGCGCGAACTCCTCGAAGCCGAGCTCGCCGACCTCGCCCCGTCCCGGCCCCTGCTGGTGACCGGCGAGGTACGGGAACGGCCCGTCCTGCGCGGGGCGCTGGAAAGCGCCCTCGCCGCCACCCGCGACGAGGTCTTCGACACCTCCCGCCGCTGAACCGCACCACCACGCGAACCGCACCACCACGCGAACCGGACCGCACCCGGCCGCGTGAGCCATCACCCGCCCCACCCCTCCAGGAAGTCCCCCCGCGCAGAGAGTGACTCCGCCATGCCCGGAATCCGCCGCCTCACCGTCGCCGCAACCGCCGTCGCCGCGATATCCGTACTCGCCACCGCGTGTACGGGCTCCGCCTCCAACACGGCCGCCGACGACCCGAACAAGGACGTCACCCTCAACTTCTGGCACGGCTGGTCCGCCCCCAGCGAGATCAAGGCCATCGAGGACAACATCGCCCGGTTCCAGAAGGCTCACCCGAACATCAAGGTGAACGTCACGGGCAACATGACGGACGACAAGATCAACCAGGCGCTGCGCGCCGGCGGGGAGAAGGCCCCCGACGTGGTCTCCTCCTTCACCACCGACAGCGTCGGCAAGTTCTGCAACTCCGGCGCCTTCGCCGACCTGAACCCCTTCCTGAAGAAGTCCGGGGTCGACAAGGAGAAGGTCTTCCCCAAGACCCTGCTGGAGTACACCCAGTTCAAGGGCAACCAGTGCACGCTGCCGCTGCTGAACGACGCGTACGGCCTCGTCTACAACAAGACCGCCTTCGAGGCCGCCGGGATCACCGAACCGCCCAAGACCTGGAGCCAGTTCGTGGCCGCCGCGCAGAAGCTGACGATCGCCAAGGGCGATTCGTACGAGCAGCTCGGCATCATGCCCACCTACCACGGCTACGAGACCGCCCCCCAGCGGCTGGCCGCACTGTGGAGCCCGTCGTACTTCGACGCCGACGGCAAGTCCAACCTGGCCAAGGACCCCGGCTTCGCGCAGATGCTGACGGCGCAGAAGGACCTGGTCGGCAAGCTCGGCGGGTACGAGAAGCTGGAGAAGTTCCGCACCACCTTCGGTGACGAGTGGAGCGCCGAGCACCCCTTCCACCTCGGCCTGGTGGCCATGCAGATCGACGGCGAGTGGCGGGCGAACATGGCGAAGGAAGCCGGGGTGAAGTTCGAGATCGGGACCGCGCCGATGCCCGTCCCCGACGACCGGGTCTCCGAGTACGGCAAGGGCTACCTCGCCGGCACGATCATGGGCATCGCCTCGGGCAGCAAGAAGCAGAACGCCGCCTGGGAGCTGACGAAGTACATGACGACCGACACCGAGGCGGTCGTGGAGTTCGCCAACGCCATCCACAACGTGCCCTCCACGCTGGCCGCCCTGGACTCCCCCAAGCTCCAGGTGAGCCCGGAGTTCAAGACGTTCATCGACATCGCCAAGCACCCGAAGTCGACCACCACCCCGGCGCAGGCGGACGGCGGCACCTACCAGCTGACCTTCACGGACTTCGCGTACGCGGTCGAGAAGGGCGAGGTCACGGACATTCCCGCCGGTCTCGCCAAGACCGACCAGCAGGTCGACACGGACATCGCGAAGGCGAAGTAGTCCGGTGGCCGGCACCCTCTCCCCCGAACTGCGCGCCAGGCGCCGCAGGTCGACGCTGCGCACGGCGGCCTTCATGTCGCCCTGGCTGATCGGGTTCAGCGTCTTCTTCGCCTACCCGCTCGTCTCCACCGTCTACTTCTCCTTCACCAAGTACGACGGCTTCCGCCCGCCCGTCTTCAACGGGCTGGACAACTGGACCTACGTCTTCTCCGACCTCCCGATGTTCTGGCCGGCCATGCGCAACACCCTGTGGCTGGTCGTGATCATGGTCGCCTGCCGGGTCGCCTTCGGCCTCGGCATCGGCCTGCTCATCACCAAGATCAAGCTGGGCACGGGCGTCTTCCGCACCCTGTTCTACCTGCCCTACCTGGCCCCTCCGGTGGCGGCGACCCTCGCCTTCGTCTTCCTGCTCAACCCGGGCACCGGCCCGGTGAACACCCTGCTGGACGCCGTCGGACTGTCCGGACCCGGCTGGTTCACGGACCCCGCCTGGTCCAAGCCGGCACTGACCGCGCTCGCGGTGTGGGGGGTCGGCGACCTGATGGTCATCTTCATGGCCGCGCTGCTCGACGTACCGCGCGAGCAGTACGAGGCCGCCGAGCTGGACGGGGCCGGGGCGCTGGCGCGCTTCCGCCACATCACCCTGCCGAACATCTCGCCGATCATCCTGTTCGCGGTGGTCACCGGGGTCATCCAGGCGATGCAGTTCTACACGCAGCCCCTGGTGGCGGGGAAGGTGGCGTCCGGCGTGATGGGCGGCTCGGGCCAGCAGTTCGAGCCCGGGTACCCCGACAAGTCCACCCTGACCCTGCCCCAGGTCATCTACAACGTCGGCTTCCAGCGCT
The DNA here is from genome assembly GCF_042788835.1 of Streptomyces sp. NPDC056883. Taxonomy (NCBI): domain Bacteria; kingdom Bacillati; phylum Actinomycetota; class Actinomycetes; order Kitasatosporales; family Streptomycetaceae; genus Streptomyces; species Streptomyces sp. NPDC056883. The sequence goes on from NZ_JBHUBS010000011.1 coordinate 15,643, forward strand.
TCGACTACGGCACCGCCTGCGTGGTCGCCCTGGTGCTGTTCGCCCTCTCCATGGCCTTCACCGCGCTGCTCATGCGGCGGCGCGGCGGGCTGATCCAGGCAGGTGACTGAGGATCATGAGCCAGACCATCACCCGCGGCGCGCGGCCCCGTCCGCGTCCCGCCGCACCCGGCACCCCGGACTCCGCCCGGGTCGTGCGCACCGCCCGCCGCAAGGCCGCCCTGCACTGGGTGGCCGTGCACTCCCTGGGCGTCGCGGCGGCGCTCTTCTTCGTCCTCCCCTTCGTGTTCCTCTTCCTGACCTCGGTGATGAGCGACCAGCAGGCGCTGACCCGCGACCTGTGGCCGCACACCTGGGAGTGGGGCAACTACACGAAGGTGTGGGACACCCCCGGCTTCCTGACCTGGTGGCGCAACACCCTGCTGTACGCGGGCCTCGGCACACTGCTGACCGTGGTCTCCTCGGTGCCCGTCGCCTACGCGCTCGCCAAGTTCCGCTTCCGCGGCCGGCGGCTGTCGCTGCTGCTCGTGATCGCCATGATGATGCTGCCGCCCCAGGTGGTCGTCATCCCGATGTACCTCTTCTGGGCCCAGCAGCTGGACCTCTCCGGCACCCTGTGGCCGCTGATCATCCCGATGGCCTTCGGTGACGCCTTCTCCATCTTCCTGCTGCGCCAGTTCCTGCTGACGATCCCCGACGAGTACCTGGACGCGGCGAGGGTCGACGGCTGCGGCGAACTGCGCACCATGCTGCGCGTGGTCCTGCCGATGGCGAAGCCCGGGATCGCGGCCGTGGCGCTGTTCCAGTTCTTCGCCGCCTGGAACGACTACTTCGGCCCGCAGATCTACGCCTCCGACAACCCGGCCGCCTGGACCCTCAGCTACGGGCTGGAGTCCTTCAAGGGCGCGCACCACACCAACTGGAACCTGACCATGGCGGCGACCGTGCTGGTCATGGCCCCGGTGATCGTCCTCTTCTTCTTCGCCCAGAAGGCGTTCGTCGAAGGCGTCACCCTGACCGGAGTGAAAGGCTGATGACGATGAAACTCGCAGTGGTGGGCGGCGGTTCCACCTATACCCCCGAGCTGATCGACGGGTTCGCCCGACTGCGCGACACCCTGCCCATCAGCGAGCTGGTGCTGATCGACCCGGCCGCCGACCGGCTGGAGCTGATCGGCGGCCTGGCCCGGCGGATCTTCGCCAAGCAGGGGCATCCGGGCCTGATCACCACCACCTCCGACCTCGACGCGGGCGTCGCCGACGCGGACGCGGTCCTGCTGCAGCTGCGCATCGGCGGGCAGGCGGCCCGGCTCCAGGACGAGACCTGGCCGCTGGAGTGCGGCTGCGTGGGCCAGGAGACCACCGGAGCCGGCGGTCTCGCCAAGGCGCTGCGCACGGTCCCGGTGGTCCTCGACATCGCCGAGCGGGTCCGGCGCTCCAACCCGGACGCGTGGATCATCGACTTCACCAACCCGGTCGGGATCGTCACCCGCGCCCTGCTGCAGGCCGGGCACAAGGCGGTCGGGCTGTGCAACGTGGCCATCGGCTTCCAGCGCAGGTTCGCCGCGATGCTGGACCTGACGCCGGCCGACATCCACCTCGACCACGTGGGCCTCAACCACCTCACCTGGGAGCTGGGGGTGCGCAAGGGCGGCCCGGAGGGCGAGAACCTGCTGCCGCAGCTGATCGCCCGGCACGGCGACTCCATCGCCGCGGACCTGCGGCTGCCGCGTACGGTGCTGGACCGGCTCGGCGTGGTCCCCTCGTACTACCTGCGCTACTTCTACGCCCACGACGAGGTGGTCCGGGAGCTCGGCACCAAGCCCTCGCGGGCCGCCGAGGTCGCCGCGATGGAGAAGGAACTGCTCGGCCTGTACGGGGATCCCGCGCTGGACGAGAAGCCCGAACTGCTCGCCAAGCGGGGCGGCGCCTTCTACTCGGAGGCCGCGGTGGACCTGGCCGCCGCCCTGCTGGGCGACGGCGGGAGCGCCATCCAGGTGGTGAACACGCTGAACAACGGCACCCTGCCGTTCCTCCCCGACGACGCGGTCGTCGAGGTGCAGGCACGGGTGGACCGCACCGGGCCGTCGCCGCTGGCCGTACCGCGGCTGGACCCGCTGTACTCGGGGCTCATCGCCCACGTCACGGCGTACGAGGACCTCGCGCTGGACGCGGCGCTGCGGGGCGGCCGCGAGCGGGTCTTCAAGGCGCTGCTGGCGCACCCGCTGGTGGGCCAGTTCGACCTCGCCGAGGGGCTGACCGACCGGCTCCTCGCGCACAACAAGGAGCACCTGGCATGGGCGTGAGCCGGCCCGTTCCCCCGCCCTCGGCCGCGGCGGTCCTCGCCGTCGACGCGGGCAACAGCAAGACGGACGTGGCGCTGATCGCCGCGGACGGCCGCGTCCTCGGCACCGGACGCGCGGGCGGCTTCCAGCCCCCGCGCGTCGGGGTCGAGGCGGCGGTGGACGTCGTCGGGCAGGCCGTCGCCGAGGCGGCCGCGGCCGCCGGGCTGCCGGAGCCCGCGGCCGGGGCCCCGTACGCCGTCCGGGTTTCGGCCTGTCTGGCCAACGCGGACCTCCCGGTGGAGGAGGCCCTGCTCGCGCAGGCCATCGGCGCGCGGGGCTGGGGCACGGCCACCGAGGTCCGCAACGACACCTTCGCGATCCTGCGGGCCGGGCTCGGCGAGAACGCCGGGGGTCCGCGCGGGGTCGCGGTGGTGTGCGGAGCGGGCATCAACTGCGTGGGCATGCTGCCCGACGGGCGCACCGCCCGGTTCCCGGCCCTCGGGCAGATCTCCGGTGACTGGGGCGGCGGCGGCGGACTGGCCGCCGAGGCCATGTGGTGGGCGGCGCGCGCCGAGGACGGGCGCGGCGGTCCCACCGAGCTCGCAGCGGCCCTGCCGCGGCACTTCGCGCGGGATTCCATGCACGCGCTGATCGAGGCGCTGCACCTGGGCATCGTCGAGCCCGTACGGATCCACGAGTTGGTGCCGGTGCTGTTCGATGTGGCCGCGGCCGGCGATCCGGTCGCCGCGGCCCTCGTCGAGCGGCAGGCCGAGGAGGTCGTTGCCCTGGCCTCGGTGGCGCTGGAGCGGCTCGAACTGCTGGCCGAGGAGGCGCCCGTCCTGCTGGGCGGCAGCGTCCTGGCAGCCCGGCACCCGCAGCTGAACGGCCGCGTGGAGGCCCTGCTGGCCGAACGGGCCCCGCACGCCCGGGTCTCGGTGGTGACGGCCGCGCCGGTGCTGGGCGCGGGTCTGCTGGGGCTGGACGCGCTGGGGGCCGGGCCGGAGGCCTACGGGAAGCTGCGCGCCCATTTCGGCTGAACCATTCCGGCTGGACCATTCGGGCTGGACCGTTTCGGCTGAAACGATGCGGATGAACCGTTTCGGATGAACCGCGCCCGCACCGGAACCATCGCGGCCCCCGGGGCGTACTGACGGTGAAGGGGTGGACCGGACGGGGGGACCGGCCGGGGCAGGACCGGGGACGGATCGGGGCGGATCGTGCCTGATCCCGGACCGGGTGCTGTGGAGGACCGCCACTAAGGCCATACTGCTGCGAAGCACGAAGGACCGAGGGGGAGGTCAGGGTGGCCATCACATCACGCGCGCCCGCGCCCGGCGGCGTCTCGGCGCCCTCCGGGCCGCCGGCGCCGCCGCCCGACGGGCTGCCCCGGCGCGGCACCGCCTGGGCCGAGGGCGTGGAGCGGCTGCGCGCGGCCGCCACCACCGAGCCCGGCCGGCTGCGGATCGTCGGCGCGGCCCTGGCCGCACTGGTCCTGCTGTTCGGCGCGGTGGCCGTCTGGGAGATCTCCGGACGGGTCACCGCGGCCGACGACGTCGTGGGCCGCAGCCAGCCGCTGAGCGCCGACGCGGCGAGCATCTACCGCTCCCTCGCGGACGCCGACACCGCCTCCTCCAGCGGTTTCCTCGCGGGCGGCAACGAGCCCCGCGAGGTCCGCAGCCGGTACGAGAAGGACATAGCCAACGCGTCCCGGCTGCTGGTGAACGCGGCCGCCAGCACCACGGCCGGCGACGACTCCCGCAAGCAGATCACCCTGCTGAGCGAGCAGCTCCCCCGGTACGCCGGCCTGATCGAGCAGGCACGGGCCACCAACAAGCAGGGCCTGCCGCTCGGCGGCGCCTACCTCCGGTACGCGAACGAGCAGATGAGCACCCAGCTGCTGCCCGCCGCGCAGCGGCTGTACGAGGCGGAGACCGGCCGGCTCTACACGGACTACGACGAGGCCCGCGCGCTGCCCCTGGCCTCGCTCGGGGCCGGTCTGCTCGCCCTCGCCGCCCTGCTCTGGGCCCAGCGGCGCAACTACCGGCGGACGAACCGCGTCTTCAACCACGGGCTCGTCGCGGCGACCACCGCCGCTCTGGTGCTGCTGCTGTGGCTGGCCGCGGGGCACACGGTCGCCCGGTCGGGGCTGAGCGAGGCCCGCACGGACGGGCAGGAGTCCCTCAAGGTGCTCAACGACGCGCGGATCGCCTCGCTCCAGGCGCGGGCCAACGAGAACCTCACCCTGGTGTCGCGCGGAGCCGTACTGGCCGAGGACAAGAAGTCCGACAAGTACGACGTGGACTTCTCGAACGACATGAAGGACCTGGACGCGGGGCTGGCGACGGCGGCGAAGCTGGCCGACGACACGGCCGGCCGCGATCCGGTGGCCCGCGCCGCGGAAGGCGTGAGGCAGTGGAAGGGGCTGCACGCGGCGGCCCGGCAGACCGACTTGACGGGTGACTACCAGGGCGCCGTCGGGCAGGTCATCGGCGACAAGGACCACCCGAAGCCCACGGGCACCGCCTTCGACACGGTGGACGCCTCGCTGGAAGAGGCCGTGCTGCACGAGCAGCACGAGTTCACCCGGGCGGCGCGGGACGGGCTCGGGGCGCTCGACGGTTTGGTGACAGGTACGGCGGCCCTGGCGGTCGTCGGCGCGGTGGCCGCCCTGCTCGGCATCGGGCGCAGGCTTTCGGAGTACAGGTGAGAGCGATGCCGGGACGGGTGAAGCACGCGGGCGAGGGTTCCGAGGGGCCCGGGGGCACCGCGACCCCTGCGGTGGCCCCCGAGGGCGTCGTGGCCTCCGCGGAGGGCACGGCGGAGGGCGCCGAGAGCGCCGTGAGCGCCGTCGAAGGACCGGACGTACGCGGCCTGCGGCGGCTGACGGGCCGGCTGCGCGGCTGGGGCGGGGTCGGTGCGATGGCCGCGGCCTGCGCCCTGACGGCGGCGGCCGTGCTGCTGCCCCTGGCCCAGGCGGCCCCGGGCGGATCGGGACCCTCCTCGCTGGTGCGCGAGCCGGCCAGGATGGCCGTCGCTCCGCAGGCACCGGGCGACACCTGCGAGAACCCGGAGGCGAGCCTGCGCCCCAACGGGCTGGACGGCTCCGCGATCCAGCGGATCCGCACGGCGGGCCACCTCGTCGCGGGCGTGGACCAGAACAGCTTCAAATGGGGCTACCGCAACCCGGCCGGGGAGCTCGACGGCTTCGACATCGCCCTGGTCAAGGCCATAGCGAAGGACATCTTCGGCGAGGACGGCAAGGTCATCTACCGGGCCATCCCCACCAGCCAGCGCATCCCCGCGCTCAAGGACGGCACCGTCGACATCGTCGTGCGCACGATGACCGTCAACTGCAAGCGGCTGGAGGACGTCGCCTTCTCGACGGCGTACTTCGAGGCCGGGCAGCAGGTGCTGGCCCCCAAGGGTTCGGCGATCACCGGCTACGACGCTTCGCTGAAGGGCCGCCGCATCTGCACGGCGGCCGGCTCCACGGCCGAGTCGGCACTGGCCGCCCAGTCCTACGGCGCCGTCCCGGTCAGCGTGCCCAACCAGCTCGACTGTCTGGTCCGGCTGCAGCTGGGCGAGGTGGACGGCATCATCACGGACAACGCCCTCGCCGCCGGCCAGGCCGCGCAGGACCCGTCGGTCGCGCTGGTGGGCTCCCCGTTCACCAAGGAGTTCTACGGGGTGGCCATGAACAAGGACGCCGGCGACCTGGTGCGCCGGGTCAACAAGGTACTGGAGGACTACCGCGCGGGCGGCGGCAACAGCCCCTGGATGAAGGCCTACAGGGACCACCTGGAGCCCGTGCTGCCCGGCGTGGGCGGCCCGCCCGTTCCCAAGTACCGGGACTGAGGCCGGTGTCGGATTCTGAGCCCGATGTCACAAGACCGGAGGCGGGATCGTTGGAGGCACATCCTTTGGGGGCGCAGCCGGCGGTGATGGACCGGGACGGCGTGGACCGTGCGCTGGCCCGGCTGGGTGCGGAGCACGAGGCCGTCGAGACCTCGCTGCTCGCGCTCCAGGACCACTCCGGCCGACGGCTCCTGGAGGGCGCCGGGCTGACCGGGGTCACCAAGGAGCGGTGGGCCGAGGCCGATGCGGCCATCACCCGGCTGTGGCGGTACTTCGACGCCTACAGCGGGGCGCTGGGCGCCGCCCGGGAGATCCGCGAGCGGCGGCGCTGGCCGAGCCGCGAGGACCTGGTCGAGCTGACGGACCGGCTGCGCGGGCCCGGGGTGCTGATCTCCGGTGCCGCGGTGGAGGGGGCCCCGCTCGCGGAGCGGTTCTCCCTGGCCGAGCTGGTGTCCCGCATGAACGAGCTGTACGCGAGCTCCCTGGACGTGGTGGTCGCCGCGGACTCCGTCTGGTCGGCGCTGCCGGCCCGGATCGACCTCCTCTCCGCCGAACTGCACCGCACCCGCGCCCTCGCCCACTCGGTGGGGGTCCGGCCGGGGGAACACCCCTCGGGGGACGACCTGGAGGCCATCACGGCCGAGCTGGCGGAGCTGCGGGCGCGGGTGATCGAGGACCCGCTGGCGTTCTGGTGCGCGGTGGCCGGGAGCTCCGCGCCGGGTGGCGGCCGTCCGGACACCGGGCGCTACGACCGGGCCGCGCGCGCCCTGGAGGACGTGCGCCGGGAGGTCGAGGCGGTACTGACCGTCCGGCAGGACGCCGAGCAGCGGCTGATCGGGCTGCGGGACGTGCTCTCGCGGGCCGACCGGACCCTGGCGGAGGCCCGGGTGGCCCGCGGTGAGGTACTGGCGAAGATCGCGGCGTCCGAGGTGCCCGCGGTGAGCGGCCCGCCGACGGTGCTGCAGGAGCAGCTCTCGGCTGCGGCCGAGTACCGGCGCCGGGCCCAGTGGCACCGGCTGTCGCCGCTGCTGGAGTCCTTGGAGGAGCGGGCCGAGGAGGAATTGCGCCGGGCCCGCGAATCGTTGACCGCGGTGACGGCTCCGCTGGCCGTGCGCGCGGAGCTGCGCGGTCGGCTCGACGCCTACCGGGCGAAGGTCGCCCGGCTCGGCATGGCGGAGGATCCGCTGCTGATGGAGCGGTACGACACCGCCCGGCGGATGCTGTGGAGCGCTCCCTGCGATCTGCGGGCCGCCGAGCAGGCGGTGCTGCGCTACCAGTGGGCCACGGCCGAGGCGCTGCCGTCACCGCAGCAGGACCAGCGGGACCAGCAGGATCAACAGGGGCACCGACCGGTGCGCGAGTGGCCCGACGGGCCGAGGGAGGGGGACGCGTGAGTCTGATCGGAACGGCGTGCATGCGCCCCGGCTGCCCGGGGACGTACGAGGACATGGGCGGCGGCGAGGTCTACTGCGGCACCTGCGGGCTGGCGCCGGCCGGCGCCGTCGCGGCGGGCGCCGAGGAGCTGGTGTCGGTCCCGACGGCGATGACGAGCGCGGCCCGCCACGGGGACTCCCAGGGCTCGCAGGGCTCGCACGGGTCCGGGCGGTCCTCGTCCTCCTCCTCCCGGGCTTCCCGCTCGTCGCGGTCGTCTTCCTCCCGGCGTTCCGTGTCGGGACGGCTCTCGCGCGCCCTCTCCGGGGCCGCGTCCACCCGGTCGGTCTCGGTGCGCAGTTCGGGTTCGGCCGCCTCGGGGTCGGGCCGCAGCCGCCTGGGCGCCGGGCTGGTCAACGTACCGGAGGTGCCTCGTCCGGATCCTTCGGCGGCGGTGCTGGAGAACCCGGAGGTCCCGGAGCGCAAGCGGTTCTGCTCGCGGTCGGACTGCGGGGCGCCGGTGGGGCGGGCCCGCGGGGAGCGGCCGGGACGGACGGAAGGTTTCTGTACCAAGTGCGGGCACCCGTACTCCTTCGTGCCCAAGCTGCGCGCGGGCGACCTCGTGCACGGCCAGTACGAGGTCGCGGGCTGCCTCGCGCACGGCGGGCTGGGCTGGGTCTACCTCGCGGTGGACCGGGCCGTGTCGGACCGGTGGGTGGTGCTCAAGGGCCTGCTGGACACCGGGGACCAGGACGCGATGGCGGCCGCGATCTCGGAGCGGCGCTTCCTCGCGGAGATCGAGCACTCCAACATCGTGCGGATCTACAACTTCGTGGAGCACCTGGACCAGCGGACCGGTTCGCTGGACGGGTACATCGTCATGGAGTACGTCGGCGGCAAGTCCCTCAAGGAGATCGCCAACGAGCGGCGCAGGCCGGACGGCCGCCGGGACCCGCTGCCGGTGGAGCAGGCGTGCGCGTACGGCATCGAGGCGCTGGAGGCGCTCGGCCACCTGCACACGAGGAACCTCCTCTACTGCGACTTCAAGGTCGACAACGCCATCCAGCAGGCCGACCAGCTGAAGCTGATCGACATGGGCGCGGTCCGGCGGATGGACGACGAGGAGTCGGCCATCTACGGCACCGTCGGCTACCAGGCGCCGGAGGTGGCGGAGGTCGGCCCGTCGGTCGCCTCCGACCTGTACACGGTGGCGCGCACGCTGGCCGTGCTGACCTTCGACTTCCAGGGCTACACGAACGTGTTCGTGGACTCGCTGCCGGACCCCGAGCACATCGAGGTGTTCGGGCGGTACGAGTCCTTCTACCGGCTGCTGGTACGGGCCACCGACCCGGATCCCGGACGGCGGTTCGCGTCCGCGCAGGAGATGGCGGACCAGCTGACGGGGGTGCTGCGGGAGGTCGTCGCGCTCCAGACGGGCCGCCCGAGGCCGCAGGTCTCCACCCTCTTCGGCCCCGAGCTCCGGGTGCCGGACGACCGGCTGTTCACCGACGACAAGTCCGGCGGCCACGTGTCCCGGCTGGGCGAGCGGGCCGTGAAGCGCCGGCGGACGGGCCGGAGCCCGGCTCCGGCCGCCGTCCCCGCACCCGCGCCGCTTCCCACCCCGCCTCCCGGCGCCGCCGTGTCCGCGGGGGCTCCCGCCGCTCCTCCTTCGAATGCTCCGATCACGGGGTACGGCACGACCGGGCTGGTCACCACGGCGACGCACCGGGCCGCCGGTCCCGGCGTACCGGCCCCGCGACCGGCGCCGACGACCGCACCGCTGCCGCCCGTCGGGATCACCGCCGCGCGAAGGCCCGAGCCGTCCACGCTGGACACCCGCGAGGCCGCGCTGGCGCTGCCCGTGCCGCTGGTCGACGCCGGGGACCCCAACGCCGGTTTCCTGGCCGGCCTGCTGGCCTCCGCCCCGGCCGACCTGCTGACCGCACTCGGCTCGGCGCCCGCCGAGTCCGCGGAGTTGCGGCTGCGGGAGCTGCGGGCCCGGCTCGAACTGGGCGGCGCCGACGCGCCGCTCGTCGCCGACGCGCTGGCCCGGCTGGAGGCGCAGCACCCCGACGACTGGCGCGTGGTGTGGGCCCGCGGCATCTCCTCGCTGGCCGTCGGGGAGGACGAGACGGCGGCCCTGTCCTTCGACGCCGTCTACGACGCCTTCCCCGGCGAACCGGCGCCGAAGCTGGCGCTGGGGCTGTGCGCGGAGGTGCTGGGGCAGCTGGACAACGCCGCCGAGTACTACCGGCTGGTGTGGGCCACGGATCCGGGGTTCGTCGGGGCGGCGTTCGGGCTCGCCAGGGTGCAACTGGCCACCGGGGACCGGGCCGGAGCCGTGCGCACGCTGGAGTCCGTACCGGAGGTCTCGATCCACCACACCGCCGCGCGGGTGGCGGCCGTACGGGCACGCCTGCGCGACCGGTCTCCCCAGGAGGCTCTGCTTCCCGATCTGACGGCGGCCGCGGCGCAGGTGGAAGCCCTGGGGCGGTTCGGCCTGGACTCGGTGCGCCACGAGCGGCTCAGGGCGGAAGTTCTGGGCTCGGCGCTGGACTGGGTACTGTCGGGTAGCCGGGGTTCCGACCCCGGCCCTGCCCCGCTGCTCGGCTGCCAACTGGACGAGCGGGGGCTGCGCTTCGGCCTGGAGCGCTCGTTCCGCGTGCTGGCTCGGCTGGCGCAGCGGGGCGAGGAGAGGATCGAACTGGTGGAGCGGGCAAACCGTTTCCGTCCCCGGACGTGGGTGTGATTGATGTCGATGCATCGGCTGTCGGGCTGCCCCAGCTGCGCGGAACCGCTGGAGGAGGGTGACCGTTTCTGCGGCCTCTGCGGCTACGCCCTCACCACCCCGGCCCCCACGGAGCCCGGCCCCCCGCAACGAACGACCCCGCCGATGGGCACGGCTCCGGCCGCGCCGGCGTTCCCGGCGGGCTCGGCGTACGCGACCCCGGCGGCTCCGGACGCCCCGGCGGGTGGGATCCCGGCCGCGCGCGGGCTCGCGTCGTCCGACGAGGACCTCGCTCCGCAGTACTCCGGCGGCTACGCCGAACCGGCGGCCCCCGGGTACGCCGGCGAGGCCGCGCCCGGCTGGGGCAGCGTCTCCACCGCCGCCCCCACCCTGGTGTCGGGCCCCACCGGCTGGTCCGACCCCGGCTCCCCGGCCGACCCCCACGGCACGCCTCCGGCCCCGGAGAGCCCGTACGGCGCGCCCCCTCAGGGCCGGCACCCCGCGGACACCGCCCCCTACGGAGCGAGCACGCAGGGCACGGGTTCCGCGGGCGGAGCCGCATACAGCGGCCACGAAAGCCACGATGCGTACGGCACCCCGGGCCCCGGCGAGCACGCCTCCCCCTACGACCACCCCGCCCAGCCGGGGCAGCACCCCGGCGCCGAGGCCCCGTACGGCTCCGCGACCGGCGGGCACGACCCGGCCGGCCACGGCACCGACCCGCAGAACCCCGGCCCGACGCACGAAGCCCCGTACGGCAGCCCCTCCTCGCAGGGGTACGCCCCCGGCGGCGAAGCCCCGTACGGCAGTTCCACCCCCCAGGGCCACCAGCCCGGCGGCGAGGCCCCGTACGGTGGCGGCCCCGCCGAGCAGGGTCCCGCCCCGCAGGGGGACGGCGGGGGGAAGACCTGTGTGGCCTGCCGGGCCGGGCGGGTGGACACCGACGGGTACTGCGAGCACTGCGGCCACGCGCAGCCCCGGGAGCGGGACCACCTCGAGGAGGAGCTCGGGAGCGTCGCCGCCGTCAGTGACCGCGGGCTGCGCCACCACCGCAACGAGGACTCCTTCGCCGTCGCGGCGACCGCGCTGCCCGACGGCTCCGCCGCCACCGTGGCCATCGTCTGCGACGGCGTCTCCTCCGCCAGCCGCCCCGACGAGGCCTCCGCGGCGGCCGCCGGAGCCGCCAACGAGGCGCTGCTCGACGCCCTCCCCCGCGGCGCCCACCCCCAAGAGGCCATGCACGAGGCGATCCTGGCGGCCGCCGCCGCCGTGAACGCCCTCGCCCCCGAGGTGCCGGGCGCCCAGAACGCCCCCGCCTGCACCCTGGTCGGCGCCGTGGTCAGCCGCGGCCTGCTGACCATCGGCTGGGTCGGCGACAGCCGTGCGTACTGGGTCCCCGACGACCGCGCCGCCCTGCCCCGCCGCCTCACGGAGGACGACTCCTGGGCCGCCCAGATGGTCGCGGCGGGCCTGATGGGCGAGGCCGAGGCCTATGCCGACGTCCGCGCGCACGCCATCACCGGCTGGCTCGGGGCCGACGCGTACGAGCTGGAACCGCACACCGCCACCTTCAAGCCCGACCACGACGGTGTGGTCGTGGTCTGCACCGACGGACTGTGGAACTACGCCGAGTCCGCGCGCGACATGGCCCAGGTCCTCCCGCAGGACGCCGCCGTCCGGCCCCTGCACAGTGCGCAGGTCCTGGTGGGGCACGCCCTCGACGGCGGCGGGCACGACAACGTCACCGTGGCCGTCGTGCCCTTCGCGGCGAGCCCGGCACCAGTGCAGTCCCCGCCCGCCGGCGCCGCGGGCCCCGCCGCCCCGCAGCCCCAGGGCTGATCCCCGTCCTCGAGGAGTAGCGACCGATGGCGAACTTCGCCAAGCCGAGCGCCCCCCGCTTCAGCGTGGAGGTGTACCAGAACGAGTTCCTCGCCGAGGGCTCCCGCGACGTCCACGCGATCGTCACGGTCACCTCCACGGGCGGAGCCACGGCCACCCGGACGGCCGTCGCCCCGGGCGGCGCCGCCGTGGTGATCATGGTCGACTGTTCCGGTTCCATGGAGTACCCGCCCGACAAGATGCGCGGCGCCCGCGAGGCGACGGCCGCAGCCGTCGACACCCTCCGCGACGGCACCGCCTTCGCCGTGATCGCCGGTACCCACGTGGCCAAGGAGGTGTTCCCCCGCCGGGGCCGGCTCGCCATCGCCGACGCGACCACCCGCGCGCAGGCCAAGGAGGCCCTGCGCGGGCTCTCCTCCGGAGGCGGCACCGCCATCGGCACCTGGCTGCGTCTCGCCGACGGCCTGCTGCGCGGGTCCACCGCGGCGATCCGGCACGGGATCCTGCTCACCGACGGCCGCAACGAGCACGAGGACCCGGCCGTGCTCCGGGCCACGCTCGACGCCTGCGCGGGCCGTTTCACCTGTGACGCCCGCGGCGTGGGAACCGACTGGGAGGTCAAGGAGGTCACCGGCATCGCGAGCGCGCTGCTCGGCACCGCCGACATCGTGGCCGATCCGGCCCGGTTGAGCGAAGACTTCACGCACATGATGGAAAAGGTCATGGGCAAGGAAGTGGCGGACGTCTCACTGCGCCTGTGGACCCCGGTCGGCGCGGAGATCCTGTACGTCAAGCAGGTCGCTCCCGCCGTGCAGGACCTGACCGCCCGCCGCACGGAGGCCTCCCCGCGGGCCGGGGACTATCCGACGGGTTCCTGGGGCGACGAGTCCCGCGAGTACCACGTGTGCGTACGGGTCCCGGGCGCGGCCGTGGGCCAGGAGATGCTCGCCGCACGCGCCGCTCTCGTCATGCCGGGGGCTCCCGGCGAGGACCCGGCCGTGCTCGCCCAGGGCCTGGTCCGCGCCGTCTGGACGGACGATCTCGCCGCGTCCACCGCGATCAACCCCCAGGTGGCCCACTACACCGGACAGGCGGAGCTCGCGCAGGCCATCCAGCAGGGTCTGGAGGCCCGCAAACTGGGGGACGTCGGGGGCGCCACGGCCAAGCTCGGCCGGGCCGTGCAGCTGGCGAGCTCCTCGGGCAACGCCGACACCGCGAAGCTGCTCGCGAAGGTGGTGGATGTCGTCGATGCGGCGGCGGGTACTGTGCGACTGAAGGCAAAGGTCGCCGACGCGGACGAGATGACACTAGAAACGCGTTCCACTCAAACCGTTCGAGTGCGAAAATCTTGACGTAAAGCTTGACGCTCTGATCAGCCGCTCACCAGACGCCGATCAGCCGCCGATCCGCCGCACAGAAGAAGCAGCAGAAGCAGACCCTGCCTCGTTGACGCAGGAAGAAGGAGGAAGCGCCGCGATGCCGACCTGCCCGAACGGGCACCAGTCCGCCTCCGACGACTGGTGCGAGGTCTGCGGCCACCGCATGGCCGCTCCTACGGGCACCCCCGGGGCGCCCTCCTACGGCTACGGCTACCCTCCGACCGGCGAGCCGACGGCACAGGCCGAGCTCTGCCCGCAGTGCCGGACCCCGCGCGAGGCCATGGCCCCGTTCTGCGAGGAGTGCCGGTACAACTTCCTGACCCGTACGGCGACCTCGTACGCACCGCTCTCCCCGGACATGCCCGCGCCGCCGCAGCCCCCTTCCCCGGGCGCGCCCGCGGCCCCGCCGGCGTACTCCCAGGACCACTTCGACTACCAGGGCTCGCGGCCCTCCCGGGTCAACCGCCCGGCCGAGCCGCTGCAGCGCGATGACGACTGGATGCTGCCGCCTCCGGCGCGCCAGGACTTCCAGCAGCCCCCGTACCAGCAGCAGCCGCCGCCCCCGCAGCAGCACCAGCAGCCGCAGCACCAGGCGCCGCAGCAGCAGCACCAGGCCCCGCCGCACCACCATGCACCGCAGCCTCAGCAGCACCAGCCGCCGCAGGGACAGCAGGCTCCGCCGCCGTACCTGCAGCAGCCCTCCCGGACCGGGCAGTACCAGCCGCCCCAGGCGCCCCCGCACCACCAGCAGCCGCAGCAGCAGCACCAGGCGCCGCAGGCCCACCCGTCCTACCAGCAGCAGCCCTACCAGCCGCAGGCCGGCGGGGCCTGGACCGCGACCATCGGTCCGGACCGCACGTACTTCATGGCGATGATGCAGCGCAGCGGCCCCGAGGCGGCCGGGCTCGACCTGCCCGCGTACTCGCCCGAGCAGCACCTGCCGCTCGCCGGCGGCCAGATCACCATCGGCCGCCGCCGCGCCTCGACGGGCGAGTCCCCCGACATCGACCTCTCGGTGCCCCCGGAGGACCCGGGCGTCTCGCACCAGCACGCGGTGCTCGTCCAGCAGCCGGACGGCAGCTGGGCCGTGGTGGACCAGAACTCCACCAACGGCACCACGATCAACGGCGGCGAGGAGTCGATCCAGCCCTACGTTCCGGTTCCGCTCGCCGACGGCGACCGCGTCCACGTCGGCGCCTGGACCACGATCACCGTCCGGCGCGGCTGAGGCTCCTCGAACACGAAGAAGGCCCCCGGTGAACCGGGGGCCTTCTTCGTGTTCGGGTGCCGTCGTCCGGCCCGGCCGGCCGGCCTAACCGCCGACCAGCGGGTCCCGCACGTCCCGCCTGCGCCGCACGCTCACCACCACCGCGGTGACCAGCAGCAGGACCAGCAGGACGGCCATCCCGAGCGGGAGCAGGGTCCCGGGAATGACGCCGAAGTACACGAACGGCAGTCCCGCGAGCAGGACGGCCGGTCCGGTGCGCAGCCGGGCGAACGCGTGGCGTCCGGCCAGCAGCAGTCCGGCGGCCACCGGCACGACGAAGCGCAGCTGGGTGAGCGGGTACGACAGCGGGACCATCAGCACCGCGCCCACCATCACCGCCGTCCACGCCACCACGGCGGCCGCCCCGGCTCGTGTGCGGATGCGCGGAACCGGCCGCACGTCGGGCGGGCACGCCACCGCCACGAGGGCGAGGAGGAGCATCGGCCCGGTGGAGAGGGCCGAGATCCCGACACCGCCGACGCCCAGCCGGACGGTACTGGCCGCGAGCAGTGCCGCCAGTCCCACGAGCACGGTCCAGCTGCCCGCCGACCACCGCCCGGCCAGTGCGAGGAACACGCCGAACACGGTGACGACGTACGCGGCCACGAGCGCGAGGAAGCCCGGGCCGACGCCGCCCAGCCCGGCGACGATGAGCGCGTTGCGCATCACTCCGGTCCAGCTCAGCGCACTCGCTGCGACCGCGATCAGGGCGAACGGCGCCAGCGCGGCCAGGAGCCGGCCGGAGCGCCGGCCGGAGCCCAGCCCGAGCCGCATGCGCAGGGCGTGCCCGAGGACGTCGGCGCTCTCGCGCACCCGGGCCGGGGTCCCCGCCCCGCGGGTGGCCTCCCGGTACGCGTCGGATATCTCGTCACCGAACTCCCGCCGGTAGGCGGCGGGATACAGCTTCACCAGCGCGGTCACGCGTCCATCACCGCCCCGCCGGTCGCGAGCCGCCGCACGGGCGCCACGGCTGCGCGCAGGGCGCCGCCGAAGGAGGCACCCGCCCCGCCGAGCCCCAGCCGCCGGGTCGCCTCCTGCGCGGTGCGCGCGAGCCGGGCAGCCTCGGCGGCCAGGGTCTCCCGTCCGCGCGGGGCGAGCGCGTAGCTGCGCCGCCTGCGTCCGTCGACCACCTCTTCCTCGTGGACGGCGATGAGTTCCTGTTCCAGGAGCCGCTCCAGGGCCCCGTAGAGGGTTCCGGTGCGCATTTTGGTGCGGCCTTCCGAAATCTTCTCGACCTCCTGGGCGATCGCGTATCCGTGCCGCGGGGCATCGGCGATCGCCGTGAGGATCAGCAGGGTCGGCTCGCGAAGAGCTTGATCATTCACATCCGCACCATAGCTCGGCAGCCGACATATGTCGATAGCCGACCTATGGAGCTCCCGCCTATGACCGGCCGGCCTCCCCCAGGGGCCATACGTAGGGCCCCTGGGGATCGTCGAGCCAGGACCACTGCCCGGCGTCGCCGACCGTCACCCCGAAGCGCTCGCGCGCCGGCCGGCCCTCGCGCCGCCACAGGTCCAGCGCCTCCCGCGGGTGCAGGGCGCCCGAGGTGAGCACGAGCATGAACTGGAACCGCTCGTTCTCCACCAGCTCGTACGGGATCCCCTGCGGCATGCCGTACGTGCCCGGCGGCGCGGCCGTGGCCCCGCGCAGCGGCACGAAGTAGGCCGAGGTGTGCAGGAAGCGGCCCTCGGCGAACGCGGCGTCCCGCACCGTGAGCGCGATCAGCCCGGTCGACAGCGGGGCCAGGATCCGCGCCCCGGGCCGGCACTGGCCCAGCCAGGCGGGCGGGATCAGCGGGATCGTGCAAGTCACCAGGATCCGGTCGAAGGGGGCCCGGGCGGGGCAGCCGCGCGCCCCGTCGCCGGTGACGACGGCCGGGTGGTAGCCGAGCCGGTCCAGGTGTGCGCGCGCCGACTCGGTGATCTCCTCGTCCAGGTCCACGGTGGTGACCAGGTCGTCGCCGAGCCGGTGGCAGAGCAGGGCCGCGTTGTAGCCGGTGCCCGCGCCGATCTCCAGCACGTGGTCCCCGTCGCCCACGTCCAGGGCCTCCAGCATCTTGGCCATCAGCGAGGGCTGGCTGCTGGAGGAGACCAGTTCGCCGTCGCGCAGCCGGGTGGCGAGCGGGGCGTCGGTGTAGACCCCGCGCAGCCAGCGGGCCCGCCGTTCGGGGTCGGGGTCCTCGGCCCAGAGCCGCTCGTGTCCGGCGCCTCGGCCGGTGTAGTAGTACGGCACGAACACGTGCCGGGGCACGGCCGCGAAGGCCGCCCGCCAGCGCGGATCCTCCAGTGCCCCGGCTGCGGTCAGCTCCCGCACCTGGGCAGCGTGCGCGGTCTCCCGTACGTCGCGTACCTCGGCTTGTGCGCCCATGCCTCCACTGTCCTGCGGACGCCGCCCGGGTGCGACCGCGCTGCGGTCGCAGCGCGGTCGTACCGCGGTCGTGCGGGGCAGGGTCCCGGAGGTCCTGGGACCGGGGTCCTCCGTCCGGGCGTCTGAGACGATGGTCGGGTGAATGAGATTCCGCGGGGCACGGTCCAGGAGCAGACCTTCTACGAACTGGTGGGCGGCGAGGACACCTTCCGCCGTCTGGTCCACCGCTTCTACCAGGGGGTCGCCGAGGACCCGCTGCTGCGCCCGATGTACCCGGAGGAGGACCTCGGTCCCGCCGAGGAGCGGTTCGCACTGTTCCTGATGCAGTACTGGGGCGGCCCGAACACCTACAGCGAGAACCGCGGCCACCCGCGCCTGCGCATGCGGCACGCGCCGTTCCAGGTGGACGCGGCCGCGCACGACGCGTGGCTGGCGCACATGCGGGTGGCGGTGGACGAGCTCGCCCTCGCGCCGGAGCACGAGGCGCAGCTGTGGCGGTACCTGACGTACGCCGCCGCCTCGATGATCAACACCGCGGGCTAGGGGCGCCCGGCCGCGCCCCGGCCCGTAGGCGGTCGGCTAGACCGGGCGGACGAGCAGGGTGCCGAGGCCGCCCGGGCGGCGCGTGGCCACGGAACCGTACGGGGTGCGCAGCCGCAGCCAGCCGCCCGAGGCGAACAGGGCCACGGGCTCGGGGGCGCCGGGCTGGGAGGGTGCGGCGGGCACGGTGGACCGTACGGGCCGCAGGAAGCCCAGGGACTGCGCGGCGTGCACGGCGCGCAGCGGAAGTTCGGTGTCCCCCAGCGTGCGGGACCAGATCTCGCGGCCGATGCGGTCGCGCTCGGAGCGGGTCCGGTGCTGCGGGGGCAGGGCCTCGTCGCGGGCCCGGAACTCGGCGACGGCGGCCGCCAGGGCCTTGGCCATCGCCTCGGGACCGGGCAGCCCGGCCACCGGGGTCCAGCCGCCACGGGGCGGGAGCACGCCCGCCCAGGGCGGTCCGGTGACGGCCGCGGGGACGACGGCGCCGGCCGACTCGCCCTCGTCGACGGACTCCAGCAGCTCCCCGGCCGAGACGGTCAGGTCGAGCGGAGCGGAGAGGGGCGCGGCGAGCCGCACCGTACGGACGGCCAGGACGTCGAAGGACGGCGGCCGCCCGAAAACGGCGAGCGCGCCACCGCCGGCCTGCGCCTGCAGGCGGACGGCGGCGGCGCGGTCGTAGTGCACCAGCCGGCCCAGGAAGGCGGCGAGGTCCGCCGCCTCCCCGGAGTCGGCGAAGTGCAGCTGCTCGTTCATGCTGCGATGCCCCCGGCGGGAGCGCCGCTCTTCGGCTGTGCCTTCGGCTCGTCCAGGTACTCCTGGAGGAAGAGCTTCTCCTCGGCCGTGATGCGGCGGGGCCGCCCCTCGGCGAGGTTGTAGGGCACGACCACGGTCTCGGCGCGCACGTACACCGTCTCGGGCGCGTCCTCGGTCGCCTCGTCCTTGACCTCGTAGCGGATGGTCAGGGACGCGGCGCCTATCCGGGTCACCCAGGACTCGATGAGCACCGGCTCGTGCCGGTGCACGAGGGGCAGCTTGTAGTCGATCTCGTGACGGGCCACGACGGAACCGCCCGTGAAGGACTCACTGCCCTCCCCCGGCGCGAGGCGGAACATGAAGTCGATCCGCGCCTCCTCCAGATAGCGGAGGAAGACGACGTTGTTGACGTGCCCGAAGGCATCCATGTCCGCCCAGCGGAGGGGGCATCGGTAGTGGTGTCTGGCCATGGCCCGTTTCCTCGGCCCTCAGCCTCGGGTGAGCTTCTTGTAGGTGGCACGGTGCGGACGCGTGGCGTCCGCGCCGAGCCGCTCGATCTTGTTCTTCTCGTACGACTCGAAGTTGCCCTCGAACCAGTACCACTTGGAGTCGCCCTCGTACGCCAGGATGTGCGTGGCGACTCGGTCGAGGAACCAGCGGTCGTGGGAGATGACCACGGCCGCACCGGGGAATTCGAGGAGCGCGTTCTCGAGCGAGGACAGGGTCTCGACGTCGAGGTCGTTGGTGGGCTCGTCGAGGAGCAGCAGGTTGCCGCCCTCCTTGAGCGTCAGCGCGAGGTTGAGGCGGTTGCGCTCACCGCCGGACAGGACGCCGGCCGGCTTCTGCTGGTCCGGGCCCTTGAAGCCGAAGGCGCTGACGTAGGCGCGCGACGGCATCTCGACCTGGCCGACGTTGATGTAGTCCAGCTCGTCCGACACGACGGCCCAGAGGGTCTTCTTCGGGTCGATGTTGGCGCGGCTCTGGTCGACGTAGGAGATCTTGACGGTCTCGCCGACCTTGATGGCGCCGGAGTCCGGCGTCTCCAGGCCCTGGATCATCTTGAAGAGCGTGGTCTTGCCGGCGCCGTTCGGGCCGATGATGCCCACGATGCCGTTGCGCGGCAGCGTGAAGGACAGGTCGTCGATGAGGACCTTGTCGCCGAACGCCTTGGAGAGGTTGTTGACCTCGACCACGATCGAGCCCAGACGCGGGCCCGGCGGGATCTGGATCTCCTCGAAGTCCAGCTTCCGCATCTTGTCCGCCTCGGCGGCCATCTCCTCGTAGCGGGCGAGACGGGCCTTGGACTTGGTCTGACGCCCCTTGGCGTTCGACCGCACCCACTCCAGCTCTTCCTTGAGGCGCTTCTGACGCTTCTCGTCCTTGCGGCCCTCGACCTTGAGGCGGGTGGCCTTCTTCTCCAGGTAGGTGGAGTAGTTGCCCTCGTAGGCGATGGCGCGGCCGCGGTCGAGCTCCAGGATCCACTCGGCGACGTTGTTCAGGAAGTACCGGTCGTGGGTCACGGCGATGACGCAGCCCTTGTACTGCGAAAGGTGCTGCTCCAGCCAGTTCACCGACTCGGCGTCGAGGTGGTTGGTGGGCTCGTCGAGGAGGAGCAGGTCCGGGGCCTCGATCAGCAGCTTGCAGAGCGCCACGCGGCGCTTCTCGCCACCGGAGAGGTTGGTGACGGGCCAGTCGCCGGGCGGGCAGCCCAGGGCGTCCATCGCCTGCTCCAGCTGGGCATCGAGGTCCCAGGCGTTGGTGTGGTCCAGGATCTCCTGGAGCTTGCCCATCTCGTCCATGAGCGCGTCGGTGTAGTCGGTCGCCATTTCCTCGGCGACCTCGTTGAAGCGCTTCAGCTTGGCCATGATGTCGGCCGCGCCGTCCTGGACGTTCTCCAGGACCGTCTTGGACTCGTCGAGCTTGGGCTCCTGCATGAGGATGCCGACGGTGAAGCCGGGAGACAGGAAGGCGTCGCCGTTGGACGGCTGCTCCAGCCCCGCCATGATCTTGAGGACGGTGGACTTACCGGCACCGTTCGGGCCGACCACACCGATCTTCGCGCCGGGCAGGAAGTTCAGGGTGACGTCATCAAGAATCACCTTGTCGCCGTGCGCCTTGCGCGTCTTGCGCATGGTGTAGATGAACTCAGCCAAGAGAAACCGTCCGGCAGATCGATGGGTGGGCAGATACACCCCATCTTGCCTGACGTCCATCCCCGGGGGGAAACCCGTTCGGCCCCGGAGCCCTGACCTGGGCGGCGTCCGGAGGGGCGGTGCGCGGCCCGCACGGGTGCGTACGCGCGGAGCCCGGCACCGGCTGGTCCCGGGGATCACTGGGCAGGATCCCCCCGAAATGGCGGCCATGACGGCCACGGCTGCCTCGGGGAACCAGGGGGTTCAGTGGAGAGCGCACTCATCGGGTTGGCGGCTGCGGTGGTCGGAGTCACGGGCACGCTCATAGCCTCCGTCCTGTCGCAGAGGCTGACGGCCCGCGTGCAGTCGGAACAGTTTGCGCGCCAGCAGCAGGTCGCCGAAGGACAGTGGCTCCGCGAGCAGCAGGTGGTGGAGCTGACCCGCCGGCGCGAGGCCTACAAGAGCGTCAACGCCTCCTTCCGGCGCTACCGGACCCAGCTGATGAACTTCCTGTGGACCGTGCACAAGGACGCGGTGACCGCGGAAGCCAGGGAAGTGGTCGAAGAGGCCCGCCGCGATCACCACTCGGTGTTCGCCGAGGCCCAGCTGGTGGCGTCCGGAGAGGTCCTGGCCGAGCTGAACGACATGACGAAGGTCCTGTCGGAGACCTACCGGAGGATCATGTGCCTGGAGGAGGGCAACCCCGATCCGAACGGCTCGTTCGAGGAGATCCGAACGGACTTCGGCCGGCTCTGGCGGCAGTGGGAGCGGATGCTCGGCGCCATGCGGGCCGACCTCGGCGCGGGGAGCGACGCACCCGCCCTGCCGTCACCCCCCGCAGGTCGCCCCTTCACGCTCGACGGCCCGCCGTCGGCCCAGGTGGCTCCGGGTCCGTGAAAGGGCCCCGGACGGGCCGCGCCGCCCGGCAGGATGGCGGCCACGGGGAGCGGGCGGGGGCCGCCGTGAAGGCAGGGGGAGGCGGGGGACGTGGACAGCGGACTGATCGCGCTCGGCGCGGCCGTGGTCGGTGTGGCCGGGACGTTGCTGGCGACGGTGCTTTCGCAGCGGATGCTGGCGCGGGTGCAGGCGGCGCAGTTCGAGCGGGAGCAGCAGGTGGACCGCACGCGGTGGGTGCGGGAACAGGAGCTGGCGGAGCTGGCCCGCAGGCGGGACTGCTACATGGCGGCGAACGCCGCCTTCCGCCGCTACCGCATCGCCCTCATGGACTTCCTGTGGCGCGTCCACAGGGCAGAGGCCACCTCCGAGGACCGGACGGCTCTGGAAGAGGCCCGGGCCGGCCACCACGCCTCTTTCGCGGAGGCCCAGATGATCGCCTCCGCCTCGGTGCTGGCGAAGCTGGACCTGATGACCAAGAACATGTCCAGCGCGTACGCCCGCACGGTCCGGTTGGCGGACGGCCACCCGGAGCCCGACGGCTCGTTCGAGGAGATCCACACGAGGCTCATCGTGATCACGGAGCGCTGGATGGGGATGCGGGACACGATGCGGGACGACCTGGGCGTGGGAGGGGGCGTGGCTCCCGGAGAGCCGGACCCCACCGGTCTGGGGCGCCGGCCCCTCCCGGGGGCGGGTGAGGCCCCGGGAGGCGCCGGTGCGCCGTCCGTCAGCGGGGGCGGTAGACCGTGAGGGCGTCCGGGAGGTCGTCCAGGACCAGGGCGGTGGGGGCCTGGGCGTACTCGCCGTCGTAGGCGAGCGGGGTGCCGGCGGGGATGTCGCCCACGCGCAGGCTGCGCAGCCGGGTGGCGACGTGGACCGGGGATCGGGTCAGCGGGCCCGCGAAGGCTGCGGCGAGCAGGCGGGGGCCGGGGCGGCCGCCGCCGTGGACCAGGCGTACGTCGAGCAGGCCCTCGCCGAGGCTCTTGCGGGAGCGGGGCGCCGGGCCCGTGCCCTGGTAGGTGCCGTTGCCCGCGAAGAGCAGCCAGACGCTGCGCGGCTTCCCGGCGAGCTTGAGCCGTACCGGGCGCTCCGCGCGCAGCACCCGGTACGCCGCCAGCAGGGCGGCGGGGCCGCCGCCGATCCGGGGGGCCCAGCGGAGCCGGTGGCCGAGCAGCTCCGGGTAGGCCCCGATGCTGAAGTTGTTCAGGAAGTACCCGGCCCTGGTGTCCTCGGGGTCCGGCCCCGGGCCCGGGCTGAAGCGGCCGACGCCGATGTGGACCGCGTGACCGGCCGCCACGGCCCGGCAGGTGTCCTCGGCTCCCGCGAGGCCGAGGTCGAGCGCGAAGTGGTTGAGCGTGCCGCCGGGGAACACCGCCAGGGGGATCCCGGCGCGCAGCGCGGCGGTGGCGGCGGCGTTGACCGTGCCGTCGCCGCCGCACACCCCGAGGACGGTGGCCCGCTCGGCGGCCGAGGCCAGTTCGGCGGTGAGCTCCGGGCCCTCGCACAGGACGAGCTCGGCCTTCGGCAGCCGCTCGCCCAGCAGTACGTCGAGCCCCGTCGTCGCCGCCGTGCCCGACCCGGTGTTGACCACCACCGTGAGCCCGGCTCCGTCGGGCAGCGCGGGCGCCCCCGCGGCGGGCCGCTCGTCGCCCGGCATGATCCGGGCCTCCACGGCGTCCCGGGTGAGGCGGCGCACGACGAACCCGGCCGCCACGCCGAGCGCCGCGCCCGCGAGGACGTCCGAGGGGTAGTGGACCCCGGTGTACACGCGGGAGAAGGCGACGGAGACGGCGACGGGGGCCAGCGCTGCGCCCAGCAGCGGGGACTCCAGCGCCACTCCGGCGGTGAAGGCGAACGCGGACGCGGCGTGCCCCGAGGGGAAGGAGGTCGTACGCGGCTGCGTGGTCAGCTGCCGCGCGGCGGGCACCCCGTCCAGCACCGGGCGCGGTCTGCGCACGGACCATTTGCCGATGGTGTTGATGGTCGCGGAGGCCAGTGCCAGGGAGGCGGCCCCGCGCACGGCTGCCTTGCGGGCCCCGGCCGAGCCGAGGACGGCGATCCCCGCGGCGGCCCCGCCCCACAGCAGCCCGTGGTTCGCGGCCCGGCCGAGCCGGGGCAGCACCCGGTCGGCCCCGGGCCAGTGCCGCCGGGCCACCACGTCGAACAGCCTGCGGTCCCCTCGTGCGACCGCGCCCCGCCAGGTCAGTTCTTGATCAGCCATCTCCTGCCTCTACCCGGCCCCCCGCATCCGAACCAGCCCCCGCCCCGGGCTCCCGAATCCCACCCCTCCGGCCGAGCCCGTCCCATGGTCCCGGACGGGGTCCGGCCGAGCCCTGCCGGGGAGCACTGGATCCCCGGCCCGGTCCTACTCCGGGTCCGGCGTCCGGTCCGGGGTGGGGCCGTCCTCCAGGGGGCGCTTGCGCAGGAGGAGGACGACCAGGCCGCCCAGGACGACCAGGCCCACCGCCAGGGAGGCGATCACCGGGGTGGCCGCCGAGCTGCCGCTGGCGGCCAGCCGTTCCTCGGAGCTGTCCGAGTCCACGGGCGGGGCGGATTCCGACAGCGCGCCCATCGCGGTCATCGCCCCGCCCGACGCCGCCGCGTCGTCGGCCGGCTGGGCTGCGGGGAGCCGCGGCCACGTCGCCTTCGCCGTGGCCACCGCCGCGGACTCGCTGGAGCCGGCCACGATCTGGACCTGCGCCGGGACCCCGCTGGTGAAGACCCGCCCGACCGGCACGCGGGTGGATCCGCGGAGGGTGATCTCGGCGCTGCCGTCCGGTGTCCCCTCCGGCACCTCGAAGAACAGCTTCCCCCCGTTGACCGCGGAGCCGACCGGCAGACCTTGGGCGTCCACCACCCGCACCCCCATGGCCACGGCCGCCGCGTCCGGGGTCACGCTCACGCTCTGCGCTCCCGTCCGCACGGTGACCGGCCCGATCCGGGTGCCCAGCGGCCCCGACACCTCGCCGGGATCGACCGCGAGTGACGCCGGCGGTTCGGGCAGCCGCCGCGCCTCCCGCTGGAGGTAGTCGGCCAGCTTCTCCGCCTGCGGGTCGACGGCCTCCACCCATGCGCCCTCGGCCAGACGCCAGATGGCCACCT
This sequence comes from Streptomyces sp. NPDC056883, assembly GCF_042788835.1. Lineage (NCBI taxonomy): Bacteria > Bacillati > Actinomycetota > Actinomycetes > Kitasatosporales > Streptomycetaceae > Streptomyces > Streptomyces sp. NPDC056883. The sequence goes on from NZ_JBHUBS010000011.1 coordinate 40,159, forward strand.
GGGTCCCGGCCGCGGCGCTCTCCGCGGTGAGCGCCCCGGCTCCGGCCGCCTTGGCGAGTCCGGCCAGATCGTTCAGCTGGGGGTAGGAGTGCTCCAGCACCCAGCGGATCCGGCCCGCCTCGCCGTTCCCGGCGAGCGGCGTGCCGCTCCACCCGGCCTCCGTGAACCGGGCCTGGGGCTGCGCATCGCCCGCGACGCCGACTCCGTACGTCTGGAGCATGCCGCCGCCGTCGACCCGCATCTCGTACAGTCCCGCCGGGATCTGCCGCGCGGTCCCGTCCGTGCCGCGCAGGACGGCCTGTCCGTACGTCTTCAGCCCGTCCAGGACGGCGCTCGCTCCCTCCGGCGTCCTGGGTGCGGCCGGGCCGGCGTCGGCGGCCGCGATCGCACCCGGTGCCCCGGCCAGCGCGGCGGCGAGCAGGGCCACCGCGATCGGCCGGCGCACGGAGCCCCGTATGGCAGCGGCGGACGTGGTGCGCGTCGCCGGTGCGTCGCAGGCCTGCCCGGCAGGGGGAAGCGGAGCGCCGCCAGGAGTGCCGACAGGAGCCAGGCCCATGGCGGCGGCAGGAGCGGAGGGAGCGGGAACGGCAATCGACACAGTCTTCCCCTTCGGGCCGAAGGCCCAGGTGCCCGTGAGTACCGGGGAATCCTAGCCTCCTCGAACACTCAGACCACCGCCGCCTTCTGAGGGGCCATCAGCGGCACGTCCGTCCTGACCACCCGCCGGAAGGCCGCCGTGCCGCGGTTCAGGTCGTGCCCGATGGCGGTCGCGTCGATGTTGGCCGAGAACCACCGGTTGCCCTCCCCGTCGGGCGGGTCCTCCCGCACCCGCAGCCTTCCGTGCACCACCAGCGGTTCACCGACGGAGACGGATCCGGCGAGGTTCACGGCGAGGCCGCGCCGGGCCCACACCGTGTAGAAACTGGTGGGCGCATCCGCCCAGGTCTCCTTCTTCCGGTCGTAGTACCTCGGGGTGACCGCGAAGCGGAACCGGGCCGCCGGGCCGCTCGCCGTGTCCTTGTAGTCGATCTGCGTGGCCACGTAGCCCACCAGCGTCACCTGGGTGTCGTTCATCCCGGCCGCCCTTCCGGGGTCCGGCGGCGCGCTCGACCACGCACCGCTGCGACCCGCATTCCGTACCCGCCCGGACCATCCGCACGGGGTACGACCATGCTGGCCCGGACGGCCGGAACCCGTCGGCGGCTGTGGACTACTGACGGCTTGTGGACAACTTCGCCACCGTCGCGTACTGCTCGCGCACCTCCCGGTAGCGCAGCAGCTCCGCCGCGACCGGTTCCAGCACCCGGGCCCGGCCGCAGCCGGCCGCAGCCTCGCGCAGCCGCCGCTCCGCGTCCTGCCCGTAGCGTCGTGCCGGACCCCTGGCCCCGATCGAACAGGCCCACTCCACGAGGGGTCCGCCGATGATGCCGGCCACCATCAGCAGGACCGGCGGCATCAGGCTCGGCTCCAGCACCCCGGCGATCTGCCCGACCAGCCACAGCCCGCCGTAGATCTGGAGCAGGGTCATGGCGGCCTGTGCCAGCACCGCCGCCGGCCACCACGAGGGCCGCGGCGGGCGGGCGCTGGGCACCGCGACGGCCGGCCCGAGGGTCACCGCGATCTCGTCCAGCGCCTGGGGGAGCCCTTCGGCGCCGCGGACCGCGGTCTCCCGTACGGCCTGCGCCCAGGGGTCGGGCAGCCCGTGGACCGCCTCGTCGGCGACGGTCCGTACGGCCTGTTCCACCCGCTGGCGGGCCGTCACCTCTTCCTCGACCGGCGCTTCGGACGCCGCCGGGGAACGTCCGATCGCCGCCAGGGCGGCGAGGCCGGCCAGCGAGCGCGGGGAGCGCCGGCTCTCGTACCACCGCCACAGGCGCAGCCACGGGGTGCCGCAGGCCTTTCCGGCGTTGCGCCGCCAGGCCCGCTCGGCGGCGAGCCCGGCCGCGTACGCCCCGACCGCCTCTGCGAGCCGGTCCTCGAACTCGGCGCGCGCGGTCTCCCCGATCTCCGGCCCGGCGTGGCCGTCGGCCACGTAGAGCGGCCGCAGGCGGGCCGCGGCCTTGTCGACATCGGCGGAGATGCGGCGGGTCGCGGCGCCCTTCTCCTGGGTGAACTGTCCGAGCATCTCGCGCAGTTCCCCGACGCCTTCACCCGTAAGGGCGGAAAGTCCGATGACGGTGGCCCCCGGCTCGCCGTGTTCGCCGAGTGCGATCCCGTCGTCGTCGAGGAGCCGGCGCAGGTCGTCCAGTACGAGATCGGCGGCCTCTCCCGGCAGCCGGTCCACCTGGTTCAGCACGACGAAGGTCACCTCCGCGTGCCCGGCCAGCGGGCGCAGGTACCGCTCGTGCAGGACGGCGTCCGCGTACTTCTCCGGGTCCACCACCCACACCACCGCGTCGACCAGTGCCAGGACCCGGTCCACGTGGTCGCGGTGGGCGCCGACGGCCGAGTCCAGGTCGGGCAGGTCCACGAGGACCATGCCGCGCAGCACCTCGGCCTCCGAGGTCTCGCGGGGGCGGCGGCGCAGCCGTCCGGGGATCTCCAGCCGGTCCAGCAGGCCCGCGGCTCCGTCGGACCAACTGCACGCGATGGGTGCGGCGGTCGTCGGCCTGCGCAGCCCGGTCTCGGAGATCTGCACTCCGGCGAGTGAGTTGAAGAGCGTGGACTTGCCGCTTCCGGTGGCTCCGGCGATGGCGACGACCGTGTGCTGCGCCGACAGGCCGCGGCGCGCGGCCGCCTCGTCCAGGACGCGTCCGGCTTCGGCGAGGGTCTTTCCGTCGAGGATCCTGGTCCGGGACAGCCCGATGAGCTGGCGCAGCGCGTCGAGGCGGACCCGCAGGGCCTGGGCCTCGGGGCTGAGCGGGGGCGCCGGGGCCTTGCCGCCGTCGCTTCCGGCGCCGGAAACCGCCCGTACGAGTGCTTCGTCGCCCTCCTCGTCACCGCTCCCGGGCCAGTCGTCCTCGCTGGTCCGGGGGCGCGAGCGGGCGATCAGTCCGTCGTCCCAGCGGTCGTCGGTGCGGTCGGTCAGGGCGGTCACCGCGTCACCTCTCCTTCTGCAGTACGGACAGCGCGGCGATCAGCTCGGCCTGGGGTTCGGGACTCACTTCGAGCGCTTCGATCGGGGCGAGGCGGCGGTCGCGTTCGGCGCGCAGCACCTGGTCGAGGTGCTCGGCGACGAGCTCGCCGCCCCGGTCGCGCAGGCGTACGGCGGCCTGGACTCCGATCCGCTCGGCGAGCTTCTCCCCGGCCGGCCGGGCCCGCTTGCCTCCGAGGAGGGCCGCGACCAGCAGGGCGGCGACCCCGTCGGGGTCGGGCGCGGGCTGCTTGTCGAGCCGCGCCACCTCTTCCTCGGCGAGTTCCTCCAGCACGCGCCGCCAGCGGCGTACGGCCATGCCGATACGTTCCGCCGCCTCCCGGTCGGGGGCCGGCAGGGACACCGCGCCGGCGGCGGGCTCGCGCCGCCAGGCCTCCGCGATGCGTTCGTCGGCGGCGGCGACGGCGCACTGGAGCAGCGCCGCGAGGGATTCCGCGAGGGAGTCGAGCAGTTCGTCGGCGCTGGTGTCGAGCGGATAGCCGCGCCAGCGGGTCAGTGCGTCCCCGGCGAGTACGGCGCCCCGGTCCAGGCGGCCCCGGACCCGCTTGCCCTCCCGCTTGTACGCGTCCTCGACGGCGAACGTCAGCCGTACGGCGGCGGCGTGCTGGGCCGCGACGGCCGAGGCGAGCTCCGGCATCCGGCGCCCGAGGGAGTCGAGCGCGCCGAGCGCGGTGCGCCCGACGGCGTACTGGCGGGCGGCCGGGTCCTGCGCGTGGTGCGCGAGCCAGGCGAACAGCGGGGCCACGGCGCTGGCGGGCAGCAGCCCGCCCCCGCCGGCCGATTCGGGCAGCTCGGGCACCGTGAACCGGGGCACCTCGCCGAGCCCGGCCCGCGTGAGCAGGGCCCCGTACTGGCGGGAGACCTCGGCGAGCACCTGGTGCGGGACCCGGTCGAGGACGGTGACGAGGGTGGCCTTGTACTGCTTGGCGGTGCGCAGGAGGTGCCAGGGCACGGCGTCGGCGTACCGCGAGGCGGTGGTGACCATGACCCAGACGTCCGCGGCGCAGATGAGCTGGGCGGCGAGGGTCCGGTTGTCGACCACCAGGGAGTCGATGTCGGGGGCGTCGAGGATGGCGAGGCCGCGGGGCAGGGTGGAGACCGTCTCGATCCGCACCTCGCGGGGGGTGGGCGGGTACCCGCGCCCGTGCCGGTCGCCCGGCCGGTGCGCGGACTTGCGGGCGGACACGGGGGTGTCCTCGTCGTCCTGGGGAGCCCAGACCCGCATCAGATCGGGCAGCACCCGCACCCCGGCGAACCAGTGGTGGTCATCCGGATGGCAGACGAGAACGGGGGTGCGCGTCGTGGGCCGGAGTACTCCGGCTTCACTCACTTGGCGCCCCACGAGGGAATTGACGAGGGTGGACTTACCGGCCCCGGTGGACCCGCCGACGACGGCGAGCAGCGGCGCCTCCGGCGCCTTCAGCCGGGGTACGAGGTAGTCGTCGAGCTGCGCGAGCAGCTCCGCTCTGGTCTGGCGGGCGCGGGGGGCGCCGGGCAGGGGCAGCGGCAGACGCACGGACGCGACCCGGTCGCGCAGGGCGGACAGGGCATCGAGCAGCTGAGGCCGAACATCCAAGGTCACCACATGCGAAGAATGCCCAATTTAGGAGCATTTTTGAAGCTTATACGTCCTCTGCGCGCCGAGCGCTACTCCAGCGGCACATCCCGGACACAGCGGACGAGTGGGGCGCAGGCATAACGAGTGCACAACACCCAGGGCGCCACGGCGCAAAAGCGGTGCGAGAATCGCACCTGCCTGCGATTATCGGGACCGCTTCACCGAACCTCCACATCGTGGCACGCGAGTGAAGCAACCGGGACAAGGCAACCGGAGCCCTATCCTTGACCCGGCACGGACCACAGCCCCACCCCCATCCAGGGGCTCCAGGCCACCACGGCCACCTTCCGGCCCCCGTAGCTCAGTGGATAGAGCAGGTGCCTTCTAAGCACTTGGCCGCAGGTTCGAGTCCTGCCGGGGGCACTCCTCCCACCCATCCCTCAGCCCTCCCTTCCGGGAGGGCTTTTCCGCAGGTCAGCGGCACCCTAACCCGGCCGCCGTAGCGGCTGCGTAAGCCCCGGACCGGCGATGCGGGTCCGGCGGACTGCTCGGTGGGCTCCTCGGTCGACTACTCGGCTGACTACTCGAAGGCCTTGACGGCCTGGTAGTAGGTCCACGCGGTGCCCTCGCACGAGGCCCTGCGGGCGCCCGAGTAGCGGGCGCAGACCCGCTTCAGGTCGGCGTGGAACATCTCGTCCAGCCGGGGCTTGGACGCCCGGAACTCCCCCGCCGCCTTGTAGTTGCGGTAGCCGAAGTCGTGGCGGGCGCAGGCCGTCCGGAAGGGGAACCCGAAGGGGTTGTCCGGGGACGTGGTGCAGTAGTCCGTGGACCAGTCGAAGCCGTACGGCTCCCACTCGGCCCGGTTGTCGCGCGCCGCGGTCCAGGCGTCCTGGCTGGCCGCGCCCGACTGCGTCCAGCCGCTCAGCACCTGCGGCTTGTCCTGCGGAACCAGCGGAACCGGCGGGGACTGCCGAGCCGCGAACGCCGTTGGCGCGAGGGCCAGTACGGCGGCCAGGGCGACGGAGACGAGAGCGGACAGGCGGGCTCCGGTCCGGGTGGGGGTGCGGGCGGGGGCTGGGTCGGCGGGGGCTGGGGCTGGAGCTGGAGCTGGAGGGTGGGGCACGCGTCCTCTAACGAGGGGCTCCATCACGGGTGTCGGGGTGGCGCGCGCGGGCGCCCGGTATCCGTCTCGCGAGGGATACGGGGGCCCGGCGGGGGCCCGGCGGAGGCCCATCAGGGCTCGGCCGGCGGTCCGGACCGGTACTCAGGTATGAGCCGATGTCACCCTTCCGGAAGAGATTCGGTTCAGCCTCGGGAGGGACGCGGACTACGGCCGCCGCCGCAAATACTCGTAGACATGAACCGCCGCCCTCTCGTCATCGCCGCCGCCACCGTGGGAGTCCTCGCCACCGCAGCCATCGCGCTGCCCAACCTCCCGCCCAACCCCCTGACCGACACGATCAACGCCCGGGTGTTCAAGGAGAAGGGCATGCGCTTCGCGACGGCCGCCGACGCTCCGACGCGTGCGGAGTCGGGGCACGGGCAGCCGGGCCACGGGAAGTCGGCGCGCGGGGAGGCGACATGGGTGCTGCCGCGCTGGGTGCCGAAGGACGCGACCGACGTGCGAATAGTGGCGCGCACCGACGGCAAGGCGCGGCTGCTCCGCTTCACGCTGGGCGCGACCCCGCTGGACGGCCCGCAGTGCTCGGCGGGCACGCCCGGCAAGCACGCCGGGACGGCGCTGGAGGCCAAGTGGTGGCCGGCGGGCACCAGGGCCGAGGAGCGGCCCGAGTGCCGCGGCGACCTCCAGTACCAGGTCACGGTGCGCGGCAAGGAGGTCTACGCCTGGACCGACGGCACCCCGTCTCCAGGAGCGGGGGCGCAGGACGGCATCCCGGTCCGGCAAGTGTCGGCCACGGCCCCCTGATCCGGGTGCGCCCGGCGGGTTCAGCGGCGTGTACGCAGCTCGCGGGCCGTCGCGAGTTCCGTGAGTCCGGCCCAGTGGGGGCGCAGCCAGTCCTCCGGTGAGGCGGCCGTGGGCAGGCCCGGCGGCAGGCTGTCGTGGAAGGCGGCGGTCTCCGGTTCGACGGCCCGGTGGTGGGTCAGGATCTGCGGTTCCCCGGAGCCCTCCGAGGCCACGGCCACGCTCCGCAGGAACATGGCATTGGCCACCAGCAGCCAGTGCGGCCGGCCCGGGTCGGCGTCGGATCCGGCGCCGTTGCCGCTCGACAGCGCCCACGGGTCCGGGGCGAGGTACCGGACCCGCCCCACGCCGGTGAACTCGGCTGCGGCCGCGCACATCGAGCACGGCTCCTGGGTGCTCCACAGCGTCGCCGCGCCCAGGTCCCAGCCCGTGCGGGCGGCCCCCAGCGCGTTCATCTCGGCGTGGGCCAGGGGTGTGCCGCGCAGCGGCCCGACGCCCGGGCCGTCCTCGTAGGCCTCGTTGCGCCCTTCGGCGACCGGCTTCCCGTCGGCGTCCGTCAGCACCGCTCCGACCGCCAAGCCCCCGGCCGCGAGCGCCTCGTAGGCGAGGGCAAGCGCCCTGCGCAGGGGCTCCGGCGCAGCCCGCCACGCCGTGTCGAAGCCATGCTCCCCGTTGATCACCCAGCCATTATCGCCACCACCTCCACCCCACCCCGGCACCACCTTCACCACCGCCCCACCGCCCCACCATCACCCCCACCTCCGGCACGCCTCTCCTCGCCACTCCGAGCACTGCCTTCGGCGGCGCCCCCCTACGCCCCACCACGGCACCGCCTTCACCACCGCCCCACCGTCCCGGACACAGCCCACATCCGCCCCACCATCACCCCGCCTTCGGCACGCCTCTCCGAGCACTGCCTCGGCAGCGCTCCCCAATACGCCGCTCCCGGCACCACCCTCGACACCGCTCCCCCTCCGGCCCTCCCCACCGCTCTCGGCATCGCTCACCTACGCCGCTCCCGACACCGCCCACCTCACCGCTCTGAGCACCACTCCCGGCACCACTCCCGGCACCACTCCCGGCACCACTCTCCTCACCGCTCTCGGCAGCACCTTCGGCAGTGCTCCCTTACGCCGCTCCCGACAGCGCCCACCTCACCCGTCCCTGCGTCACCAGGGACACCGCCGTCCTCGCCGCTCCCGCAACCACCATCGACACGCCCTCCTCACCGCTCCCGCCACACCTTCCTCAGCACTCCCGGCACCGCTCCCGCCATCGCGCTCGGCAGCGCTATCGTCGCCGCCATGGATATCCGCCCCGCACGCACCGTCGCCGAACTCCAAGCCGCAGAAGCCCTCTTCGACGGGCCCGCCCGCGCGGACTGGTCGGAGCGGTTCCTCGCCTCACCGGGGCACCTGATGCTGATCGCCTACGTCGACGGCGTACCCGTCGGCATGGTCTCCGGCATCGAGATGGTCCACCCCGACAAGGGCACCGAGATGTGCCTCTACGAGCTCTCCGTGGACGAGGCCCACCGCCGACGCGGCCTCGGCCGGGCCCTGACCGAGGCACTCGCCACCGAGGCGGAGTCCCGGGGCTGCTACGGGATGTGGGTGGGCGTCGACACCGACAACGAAGCCGCGCTGGCCACGTACGGGGCGGCCGGCGCCCACGACGAGGGGGTCTTCAGGATGCTCGGCTGGCCCGTCACCCGCTAACGGGTGCCTCGCGGATCGGGCACGGAGCAAGCGGGCACCGGCCCGGCAGGCACGGCCCGAGCGGCCGCACGGCGCCGGCCGGCGCCAAGGCGGCTCCGGCCCGGACCGTGCGGGCCGGAGCCGACCGGGCACGGACCGGGCCGGCACCGGCCGCGCCGCGGGAAACCTCCCGGCCGGTCGGCGCCCCCGGGGGCGGCGTGTCGTGGGGCCAGTCGGCGCACCCTCCGCGCGGGCGGGGCGTGCCTCGCCGAGCATCGGCGGCATGACCGCATTCACCGCGCTGCTCCCGGCCGCCGCACTGCTGGCGGCGGCCACCGCCCTGCCGCCGCACTCCGCACACGCCGCAGCCGCCGCCTCCGACGCCCCCACCGCCCCCTACGTCGTCGTCCTCAAGGACGGCGTCACGCGCGCCTCCGCGGCCGCCGCCACCCGCGCGCTCGCCGCCGAGGCCGAGGCCTCCGGCGACACCGTCGGGGACGTCTACGACACCGCCCTGAGCGGTTTCGCCGTCCGCACCACCGCCGCCCGCGCCGCCGAACTCGCCGCGGATCCCCGGGTGGCCTCCGTGGAGCCCGACGCGCTCTTCCGGATCGATGACGCCCCCGCCGTCCAGACCCCCGCGCCCTGGTCCCTGGACCGGCTCGACCAGAGCGAGTTGCCCCTCGACGGCTCGTACGCGTACCCGGCCAAGGCCGAGGGGATCACCGCGTACATCGTGGACACCGGGATCAACACCCTGCACCAGGAGTTCGGCGGCCGGGCCCGGTGGGGCGCCAACGCGGTGTTCATGGAAGGCGCCACGGACTGCAACGGCCACGGCACGCACGTCGCGGGGACCGTCGGCGGAGCCACCTACGGGGTGGCCAAGGGGGTTTCGCTCGTCGCCGTGAAGGTGGCCGACTGCCGCGGGGACGCGACCCTGTCGGCCATCACGCGGGGCATCGACTGGTTGGTGAAGGACGCCCTCAAGTCGCCCGCCACCCCGGCCGTGGCCAACATGAGCCTGGGCGGCGGCTACAGCTTCGCGCTCAACCGGGCCGTGACGCGGGCGATCGCGTCCGGGATCACCTTCGCCGTCGCTGCGGGCAACTCGGGCGAGAACGCCTGCACCGGCTCCCCCTCCGGTGTCCCGCAGGCGCTCACGGTGGGCGCGACGGACGCACTGGACCGGCGAGCCTCCTTCTCCAACCACGGTGCCTGCGTGGATCTTTCCGCCCCCGGCGTGGCCGTCACCTCCGCGTGGAAGGGCTCCGCCACGGCCCTCGCCCGCGCCTCCGGCACCTCGATGGCGTCCCCGCACGTGGCGGGCGCGGCCGCGCTGGTGCTCGCGCGGGGGCTGGCGGCCGGCGGCCCGCGCCAGACGCCGGCCCAGGTGGCCGAAGTCCTCGTACGGGACTCCGTGCGGGACCGGATCACCGCCCTGCCGGCCGGAACGCCGAACCTGTTGCTGCAGGTCCCGACCGTCAAGCAGCCCGACAAGCAGACCGAGAAGCAGACCGACACGCTGCCCGAGAAGCAGCCCGCCGAGTAGCCCGTACGGGAGCCTCCGCCGGCGGCGTCGCCCCGCCCCGGCGGACCACCCGGAGACCCCTCCCGGAGACCCCACCCGCCCCACCCGCATTGCGCTCCGGACAACAGGTATCCGCCCCTCCGTTCCACCCGGCCTGATGGCACATCAATTTCTGTGTGCTTCGGGCGAAAGCAAGTCATTGACTTCTCAATCCCGCGACGCGTCAATGTCGGCCACCGCACCGGCTCGACCTCCCCCACACAGCGGGTGGGGGGAGGGTTCGTATGACGAAGGAGTCGCGACCCAGTGAGTACAACGTTTCGACGAAGAGTTCTGGCCGGGGCTGGCGCTCTGTCCCTGGCCCTGACGGGCGCCGTGGTGGGTCTGTCGGGAACCGCGCAGGCCGCGACCAAGACGACGCCCGTCCCGATGGACTGCGTCGCGCCCGCGCCCCAGCCGGGTGGTTCGGGCACCCAGCCCTACACGATCACGCTGCCCGACGGCGCCAAGGCCGGCGACGTGGTTCCGATCACCATCGACCCGGGTCCGAGCCCGGTCGTCCCCAGCTTCTCGGTGAAGACCACGAACGTCTCCAAGATCACCCTCAAGGTCGGGTCGACCCTCCAGACGGTCGTCAGCCCGCCCGAGACGGTCGACGTGGTCGCCGGAACACCGCTCGACCCCGCCGGCTTCTCCGGAACCGTCAAGATCCCGGACGGCACCGAGGGCACCACCGTGCAGGTGGCCCTGGACCTGGCGGTGACCGACGCGAGCCTCATGGGCTCGGTCTTCACCACCACCTGCACGCCGAACCCGCGTCCGAGCGCCTCGCTCGGCTCGGTGGCCGTAGAGGCCCTGCCCAAGGACCCGATCACCACCAAGCTGACGCCCAACAGCGGCAAGGCCGGCCAGGAAGTCGTCGTCACGGGCGCCAACTTCCCGGTGGGTGCGGTCACCTGCTCCGCGCTCAAGAACGGTACGGCCACGGGTGACACGGGTACCGGCACGGCCACCGCGGCCGGCGTCGCGACCTGCAACATCATCGTCAACCAGCCTGCCGACAAGATCCGGATCGACGGCGCGGTCCCGCCGTACAAGGACTACTCCTTCATCGTCGAGCAGCCCGGTGTGCAGAACCCGGTCGACGTGGAGGTCCTGCCCGGCCCGCTGGCCATCGGCCCGCAGGCGGGCAACCCCGCCGTCAGCTTCGGTTCGGTCACCATCAACGGCAAGTCCCAGTCGGTCGTCGGCCAGTTCACCGCGATGGCCGTCCAGGACTTCCGCGGCGGGACCCTCGGCTGGGACGTCTCGGCGACCCGGACCCCGTTCCTGAACTCGGTCACCGGACACTCCATGGCCACGGCGCAGATCGGCATCCAGCCGACCTGCAAGGTGACCAACCCGGCCAGCCCGAGCGCCTGCACCGTCGGTGCGCCCGGTGCGATCTCCGACGTCCCGCTGAAGGTCGCCTCGGCGGCCGCGGGCGGTGACAACCTGACCGGCGGCGAGTTCGAGATCGGCGGAGCCGGAATGATCCAGCTCCCGCCGTTCATGTTCGCGGACAGCTACCAGTCGGTCGTCACCTTCTCGATCGCCTGACCCGTACGACCCCGCTCCACCCTTCCGCGCATCCCCCTCCCCCGCTGAACCCCACCAGCGATCCCCTTCCCCGTCCGGCCCGACTGGAGAACCGCCCATGCGCACCCGCACCCTCCTCCTCGGCCTGCTCCTCGGCCTCGCCGCCCTGCTGCTCCCGGCCCTTCCCGCGACGGCCGCGGACAACGGCACCTGGGGCGTCTTCCCGACACCCCCGGCCGGTGCGGCGATGACGGACCGGGCGTACTTCTTCCACCAGGGCGAGGCCGGCACCACCATCAGCGACAGCGCGACGATCGTGAACTCCTCCGACAAGGAGCTGACGTTCCAGATCTTCGCCACCGACGCCGTCAACACCCCGGTGGGCGGCGGGTTCGCGCTGCTGCCGGTGGAGACGAAGCCCAAGGACGTGGGCACGTGGGTCGTGCTGCCGCCCGAGGCGAAGACCACCGTCACCGTGCCGCCCAAGGGCCGCAAGGACTTCCCGTTCTCCGTGAAGGTCCCGGCGGACGCGACGCCCGGTGACCACGTGGGCGGGATCGTCGCCCTCAACACCGAGGTGGAGGGCATCCAGCAGGAGGGCAAGGTCCAGGTCGGAGTGAAGCGCCAGGTCGGCGCCCGGCTGTACTTCCGGGTGCCGGGGCCGGTGACCCCGGGGCTGAGCGTGGAGGACGTGAAGGTCAGCAGGGCGGCGCCGCTGCTGCCCTGGGTCAAGGACGCCCGCGCCAAGATCACGTACTCCCTGGTCAACCGGGGCAACGTGGTCGTCGAGCCGAAGGTGACGGTCTCCGCCGAGGGGCTGTTCGGCCGCCGGGTGCTCGACCGGTCGTCCCGTGAGCTGAAGCTCGTCCTGCTGCCGGGCCAGCGGATCGAACTGACCGAGGAGTGGGCGGACGCACCCCAGTCGGACTGGGTCACCGTCGACATCACCGCAGGCGCCTCCGCCTACCCCGACCTCGTCTCCTCTTCCACTACGGGGTTCCTCGCCGTGCCGTGGACCGCACTCGGCGCCCTCCTGGTGCTGGCCGGCGCCGCCATCGCCGCCCGGGTGCTGCGCCGGCGCCGCCGGGCCGCCGCCGAACGGCCGGAACCGGCACCGGACTTGGCTGAAGCGCGCTGATCGGCAAAGGTGTCCCCAGGTGACGGCATCCGGCCATCGCCGGGTAGGCAACGGCGCCGGGGGGCACCACACATGGCACGACAGCACGGCGAAGCGGGGCCCGGCCGGCCGGCGCACGGAACCGTCCCCGCAGGTACGCCGGCGGACGCCGGCACGGCGGGGATCGGACTGCTGACCCTCGTCGAGCGGACGCTGGGCACCGGCACCGCGGTGTACGTCCCGGGGGACGGCTGGATCCGGCTCACGCTCCCGCTCGACGACGGCGGTCCGGCCCCGGTCGCGGTGGACGTGGTCGCGGACACCCGGCGGACCCCGCACGGGATCGCGTACCTCCTGCCGGGCGCCGGACTGAACTTCGGCTCCGCCTTCTTCACACCGTCCGACCTGAACCTCGCCCACCGGCTGCGCCGCGAGGGCCTGCTCGTCGTCGGCGTCACCCCGCGCGCGGACGCCGCGGCCGCGGAGGACATCGGCCCCGACTGGGGCCTCGCGGCGCACCGCCGGGATCTGGCCGCGGTCGTGGAGGCGCTGGACGGGGCGCTCGGGCTGCCGTACCAGTACGTCGGCCACTCCGCCGGGGCCCTGCTCGCCCTGGACGCGGCCGCGCACGACGACTCGCCCCGCCTGACCCGGGTGGTGGCGCTGGACACGACCGGCCCCTACTCCGGCGACCTGGCCGTACGGGCGGCCCAGACCCGGGACGCGTACGAGGCCCTGATCGAGCGGGGCGCGTACGCGACGGACCCGGGCCTGGCGGCGCTGTTCGCCCGGGCCGTCACCGACCCGGCGGGCTCCTCGGAGGTCCCCTGGCCCCCGGACCCCGGGCTCCGCTTCACCCACGCCGGGCTCGCCCACTTCGTGCTGGTCCGCACCGCCCTGCTGCCCGGCCCGGCGGACTGGATCCACACCCAGGGCCACGCCGCGGGCTCGTACGCCTTCGGAGCCACCCCGGCCGGGGACCGCTTCGGCCTCACCCACGCCACGCTGGCGACCTGGCACGCGGCCACCGCCGGCCTGGGCAGCGGGCTGATCCCGAACGCGCTGGCACGGGACCTGGCGGCGATCTGGGCGGGCGACGAGAAGACGTACGCGATCGACTGGGGGGCGATCTCCGCCGAGGTGGTGTGGATCAACACCGAGCTGGGCCGCGGCGACCACACCCGCGGGCCCCGGCTGATCCGGGCCGGCGGCAACCGGCGGGTCCGCTTCACCGTCGTCCCGGGCTACGGGCACGGCGACCCCGTCTGGTCGCAGACGGCGGCGGCGGACGTCTGGTCACTGCTCTGAGCCGAGCCGCTCCCGGCCGGGGGGGCGGCCCGGAAACGGGCTCGCCCCCCGCGGTGAGGGTTGCGGGGGGCGAGCAGTCCTACGACGCGGTCCTACGACACGGTCACGCGGTCATGCGGTCATCAGTGGTTGCGCGGGAATCCCAGGTCGACACCGGCCGGGGCGTCCGACGGGTCGGGCCAGCGGGTCGTGACGACCTTGCCCCGGGTGTAGAACTGGATGCCGTCGTTGCCGTAGATGTGCAGGTCGCCGAAGAGCGAGTCCTTCCAGCCACCGAAGGAGTGGTAGCCCACCGGCACCGGGATCGGCACGTTGACGCCGACCATGCCCGCCTCGATCTCCAGCTGGAACCGGCGGGCGGCGCCGCCGTCACGGGTGAAGATGGCGGTGCCGTTGCCGAACGGCGAGGCGTTCATGAGCGCCACGCCCTCCTCGTAGGTGTCGACGCGCAGCACGCACAGCACCGGGCCGAAGATCTCGTCGCGGTAGGCGTCGGAGTCGGTCTTGACGTTGTCCAGCAGCGAGAGGCCGATCCAGTGGCCGTTCTCGTTGCCCTCCACCGTGTAGCCGGTGCCGTCCAGGACCACGTCGGCGCCCTGCGCGGCCGCGCCCGTCACGTACGAGGCGACCTTGTCGCGGTGGGCCGCGGTGATCAGCGGGCCCATCTCGGAGGTCGGGTCGTTGCCGGGGCCGATCTTGATCTTCTCGGCGCGCTCGCGGATCTTGTCCACGAGGGCGTCGCCGATGGAGCCGACGGCCACGACCGCGGAGATGGCCATGCAGCGCTCGCCGGCCGAGCCGTAGGCCGCCGAGACCGCGGCGTCGGCGGCGGCGTCCAGGTCGGCGTCCGGCAGCACCAGCATGTGGTTCTTGGCGCCGCCCAGGGCCTGGACGCGCTTGCCGTTGGCGGAGGCGGTGGCGTGGATGTGGCGGGCGATCGGGGTCGAGCCCACGAAGGAGACGGCCGCGACGTCGGGGTGCGCGAGGAGCGCGTCGACGGCGACCTTGTCACCGTGGACGACGTTGAGGACGCCCGCCGGCAGGCCGGCCTGGCTCGCCAGCTGCGCCAGCAGCGTGGAGGCCGAGGGGTCCTTCTCGCTCGGCTTGAGGATGAAGGTGTTGCCGCAGGCCACGGCCAGCGGGAACATCCACATCGGCACCATCGCCGGGAAGTTGAACGGGGTGATGCCCGCGACGACGCCGATCGGCTGGCGGATCGAGGAGACGTCCACGCGGCTGGACACCGAGGTGGACAGCTCGCCCTTGAGCTGCACGGTGATCCCGCAGGCCAGCTCGACGATCTCCAGGCCGCGGGCGACCTCGCCCAGCGCGTCGGAGTGCACCTTGCCGTGCTCGGCGACGATCAGGTCGGCGATCGCGTCGCGGTTGGCGTCCAGCAGGGCGCGGTAGGCGAACAGCACCTTGGTGCGGGCGGCCAGCGAGGACTGCCCCCAGGACAGGAACGCCTCCTTGGCGACCCGTACCGCCGCGTCGACCTCGTCGGCGGACGCGAGGGCGACCTGCGTGGTGACCTCGCCGGTGGCCGGGTCGGTGACCGGGCCGTAGTTGCCCGACGCGCCCTCGACGGTCTTGCCACCGATCCAGTGGTTGACGGTCTTCATGCCTAACTCCTTCACAGATGGCGACGTCGCTGCGCGGCTTGCCGGTCGTACTCTTCTCGGGCCAGGGCCGCCGACGCACGGGTCGCGGTCTCGGCCACAGGGACATCCCACCACGCCTGTGCGGGGGGCGGGCCCGACACAGTGTCGGGTGTTCGGGTCTGCACGTAGACACATGTGGGACGGTCCGCATCCCGCGCCTCCGCGAGGGCTTTGCGCAGGTCACCGATGGTGCGGGGGCGGATGACGGCCATCCCGAGGGAGGCCGCGTTGGCCGCCAGGTCCAGCGGCAGCGGCGCACCGCCGTACGCGCCGTCCTCCGCCCGGAAGCGGTAGGCGGTACCGAACCCCTCGGCGCCCACCGCCTCCGAGAGGCCGCCGATCGAGGCGTATCCGTGGTTGTCCAGGATCACCAGCCTGACCGGGATCCCCTCCTGCACGGCGGTGACGATCTCGGTCGGGTTCATCAGGTACGTCCCGTCGCCGACCAGCGCCCACACCGGCCGGCCGGGGGCGGCCAGCGCGGTGCCGATCGCGGCGGGGATCTCGTAGCCCATGCAGGAGTACCCGTATTCGACGTGGTACTGGTCCGCGGAGCGGGCCCGCCAGAGCTTGTGCAGGTCCCCGGGGAGCGAACCGGCGGCATTGATCAGGATGTCGTCACCGTCGACGAGGCCGTCCAGCAGACCCAGCACCTGTGCCTGCGTCGGGACGGAGTCCTCGTCGGGAGCCGCGTAGGCCCCGTCGACCAGCCGCTCCCACGCCCTCTTCCCTTCTTTGTACGCCGCCTCGTACGGGGGGTCCACCCGGTACCCGGCGACCTCCGCCCGGAGTTCCTCCAGGCCCGCCCGCGCATCGCAGACCAGGGGGCGGGCGGCGAGTTTGTGGGCGTCGTACGGGTCGAGGTTGAGCCCGAGGAACCGCACGCCGGGGTGCTGGAAGAGCGTCGCGGAGGCGGTGGTGAAATCGGTGAGCCGGGTCCCGGCGGCGATCACCACATCGGCTTCGCGGGCCAGCGCGTCGGCGGTGGCCGTGCCGGTGTGCCCGATCCCGCCCACGTCGGCGGGGTGGTCCCACGGCAGGGCCCCCTTGCCCGCCTGGGTGGAGGCCACCGGGATCCCGGTGGCCTCGGCGAACTCCGCCAGCGCCGCGCCCGCGGCGCTGTGCCGGATCCCGCCGCCGGCGATGATCAGCGGCCGCGCGGCGCCCCGTACGGCCCGGGCGGCGGCCGCGAGCTCGGTGCGGTCGGGCCGGGGGCGGCGTACGCCCCACACCCGCTCGGCGAAGAACTCCTCCGGCCAGTCGTACGCCTCGGCCTGTACGTCCTGCGGCAGCGCGAGGGTGACGGCGCCGGTGCTCACCGGGTCGGTGAGGACCCGTACGGCGTGCAGCGCGGCGGGGATCAGGGCTTCGGGACGGGTGACGCGGTCGAAGTACCGGGACACCGGCCGCAGGGTGTCGTTGACGGAGACATCACCCGCATGGGGGACCTCCAGCTGCTGGAGCACGGGGTCTGCGGGCCGGGTCGCGAAGGCGTCCCCGGGCAGCAGGAGCACCGGGATCCGGTTGATGGTGGCGAGGGCGGCCCCGGTGACGAGGTTGGTGGCGCCCGGGCCGATGGAGGTGGTGACGGCGTGCGCGGACAGCCGCCCGCTCTGCCGCGCGTACCCGACGGCGGCGTGCACCATGGCCTGCTCGTTGCGGCCCTGCAGGAACGGCATCTCCCCGCGGCCGCTCTCCAGCAGCGCCTGGCCGATCCCGGCGACGTTCCCGTGGCCGAAGATCCCCCAGGTGGCGGCGATCAGCCTGCGGCGGCGTCCGTCGCGCTCGGTGTACTGCCGGGTGAGGAAGCGGACGAGGGCCTGCGCGACGGTGAGCCGGACGGTGTGTGTCATGCGGGGTCCTCCGCTCGGTCGTGGAAGGGCAGCCGGGGGTCGATGTCCTGGTCGGTCCAGGTGGAGCGGATCCACCCGTGGTCGGGGTGGTCCCGGATGAGCCACTCCCGGGTCGCGCCGGGTCCCGCCATGACGTTGAGGTAGTACATGTCGTGGCCGGGCGCGGCGATGGAGGGACCGTGCCAGCCGTCCGGGATGAGGACCGCGTCACCGGTCCTCACCTCGGTGAGGATGTCGGTCTTCCCCGCCGGGGACGGGCTGACACGCTGATAGCCGAGGCCGGGCGTGTTCCCGTGCGGGGCGATCTCGAAGTAGTAGATCTCCTCCAGCCGGGATTCCTCGCCGGGGTGGTGCTCGTCGTGCTTGTGGGGCGGGTACGAGGACCAGTTGCCGCCGGGGGTGAGGACCTCCACGGCGATGAGGCGGTCGCAGTCGAAGACGCCGGCGGCGGCGAAGTTGTTGACCTGGCGGGAGCACTGCCCGCTTCCGCGGAGCTCTACGGGGACCTCGGCGGCGGGCCCGTACCGGGCGGGGAGGCGGCGATCGCAGCGCGCGCCGACGAGGGCGAACCGGCCGCCTGCGCCCGACCGGATCTCGGCGCTCCCGTCCCGGGGCAGGTAGGCGAAGTCGGTGGGACCGTCGAACACCCCGCGCCGCCCCCGAAGCCGGAACCCCTGCGCTCCGCTCCCGGGGCCCTGCCCCGGACCCCGCTCCTCAAACGCCGGAGGGGCTGAATTGTGGCCGGGGGCGGCCTGGTTGTGGGGCGCGTCAGGGTGCGTGTGCGGGCCTGTGGGGGGCGGTGGCGCGGAGGGTCGACGATTCAGCCTCGCCGGCGTTTGAGGCGCGGGGTCCGGGGCGGAGCCCCGGGGTGGGGGGCCGGGGGGGGGGGCCCCCCCTTCTGTGAAAGGAGGGGGGGGGGGGAGGGCCCCGCCACCAAACCCCCACCCCCCCCCCCCACAGAAAAAAAA
>NZ_JBHUBS010000011.1:58457-308087 GCF_042788835.1 Streptomyces sp. NPDC056883
GCGTGGGGGGGGGCGGGGGGGCTTGGGGGGGGCGTGGGAACGGAGCGCCACCATCCCCCTCTCCCGGTCTTTTGGTGCTCGCGTCCTGGGCCGACCCCCCGGGGTGGGGGGCCGGGGGCTGCGCCCCCGGTTTCGGGAAGGGGCGGGGTGGGGGAAGGCTCCGCGCAGCGGACCTCGCAGCCGCCTGCCAAGGGGAGGACGATCCACTCCGATTCCGCGCACTCGTGCGCGTACACCTCCCCCGGCGCGAGGTCGAGGACGAGCAGCCTCGTCCATTCCATCGCCCACTCAGACACCACCGGCACGGCCGAGCACCTCCTCCACTTCCTCCGCGAACGGCATCGCGGTCGAACAGGCCAGCCGCGAGGCCACGATCGCCCCGGCCGCGTTCGCGTAGCGGATCACCCGCTCCAACTCCCACCCCGCGAGCAGCCCGTGGCACAGGGCCCCGCCGAAGGCATCACCCGCGCCGAGCCCGTTGACGACGGTCACCGGGACCGGAGGGAGCTCCACCGCCGTCCCGTCACGGTGGACGGCCAGCACCCCGGCCGGGCCGCGCTTGACCACCGCCAGCTCCACCCCGGCCGCGAGCAACGCCCGCGCGGCCGCGTACGGCTCGGTCTCGCCGGTGGCGATCGCGCACTCCTCGGCGTTGCCCACGGCCACCGTGGCGAGGGACAGCGCCCGGCGGTACCACTCCCCCGGCCCGGCGGTCCCGCCCTCGGGCACCGCTCCGGCCCCGGCCCCCTCGCCGGAGGGCCACAGCATCGGGCGCCAGTCCAGGTCGAACACCGTGAGCGGGCTCCTGCCGCGCGCCTCCAGCGCGGCCAGGGTGGCCGTCCGGCTCGGCTCCGCGCTGAGCCCGGTACCGGTCATCCAGAACACCCGCGCCGCCCGCACCGCGTCGAGGTCGAGCTCGTCCGCGGCGATCTCCAGGTCCGGCGCCTTCGGGTACCGGTAGAAGTACAGCGGGAAGTCGTCCGGCGGGAAGATCTCGCAGAAGGTCACCGGCGTCGGATAGGCCGCCACCTCCCCGGCCCACCGGTCGTCCACCCCGAACCCGCGCAGTTCCGACCGGAGATACGCGCCGAAGGGGTCCGCGCCGGTCCGGGTGATCACCGCCGTCCGCCGGCCCAGCCGGGCCGTCGCGACGGCGACGTTGGTCGGGGAACCCCCCAGGAACTTCCCGAAGGTGTCCGCCTCGCCGAGCGGTACGCCCGTCTTCAAGGGGTAGAGATCCACCCCGATCCGGCCCATCGTGATCAGGTCGAACGCCAACGGATCCGCAGCCATCACCACACCATTCCTCCCGACCGAGTGCTCCCCGTACCCAAGAGCCTCGCACCCTAAGGTGGCCGTATGACGTCCTCACCACCCGCGTTGACCCGTATCCGCGTCGGCTCGGCTCCGGACTCCTGGGGGGTCTGGTTCCCCGACGATCCCCGGCAGACCCCGTGGGAGCGGTTCCTCGACGAGGTCGCCGAAGCCGGGTACGAGTGGATCGAGCTCGGTCCCTACGGCTATCTCCCCACCGATCCCGTCCGGCTCGCCGACGAGGTCGGGGCGCGCGGCCTGCGGGTCTCCGCGGGAACCGTCTTCACCGGACTCCATCACGGGCCCGCCGTGTGGGAGGACACCTGGGAGCACGTGTCGCGGATCGCGGAGCTCACCCGGGCCGTGGGCGCGGCGCACCTCGTCGTGATCCCGTCCTTCTGGCGGGACGACAAGACCGGCGAGGTGCTGGAGGACCGCACCCTCACCCCGGAGGGCTGGCGCGAACTGACCACGCAGACCGAGCGGCTGGGCAAGCGGGTCGAGGACGAGTACGGGCTGCGGATCGTCGTCCACCCGCACGCGGACACGCACATCGACACCCCCGAGAACGTGGCGCGCTTCCTCGACGCCACCGATCCCGCGCTGGTCTCCCTCTGCCTGGACACCGGGCACTACGCGTACTGCGGCGGCGACAGCGTCCGGGCCGTCGAGACGTTCGGCGAGCGGATCGGCTACCTCCACCTCAAGCAGGTCGATCCGCGGATCCTCGCCGAAGTCGTGCGGGACCAGGTTCCCTTCGGGCCGGCGGTGGCCCGCGGGGTGATGTGCGAGCCGCCGGCGGGGGTGCCCGCGCTGGAACCGGTGCTGGCGGCCGCCGAGCGGCTCGGCGTGGACCTGTTCGCCATCGTGGAGCAGGACATGTACCCGTGCCCGCCCGACCGTCCGCTGCCGATCGCCCGCCGCACCCGCGCCTACCTGCGCTCCTGCGGCGCCCGCTGAACCGAGGCCCCCGGCCGCAACTGCCGCACCTGCCGTACGAACCCTCGTGGAGGAACAGAACATGACCAGCACGCTCGGCATCGCCGTCATCGGTACCGGGAAGATGGGCTCCGACCACGTCCACCGCTTCGGGCGGTCGGTCGGCGGGGCCCGGGTGGTGGCCGTGGCCGACCCGGACGGGGACCGGGTCAAGGAGGTCGCGGCCGGTCTGGAGGGGGCGAGCGCGCACACCGATCCGGCGGCCGCGATAGCGGCGCCCGGGGTGGACGCCGTCCTGATCGCCTCGCCCGGGCCCGCCCATGAGGAAGCGATCCTGCGCGCGCTGGAGCGGGGGCTGCCGGTGCTCTGCGAGAAGCCGCTGACCCCCGATCCGGCGGGCGCCCTGCGGATCATGGAGGCGGAGGCGCGGCTGGGCCGCCGGCTCGTCCAGGTCGGCTTCATGCGGCGCTACGACGCCGAGTACGCGCGGCTCAAGGAGCTGCTCGACGCGGGCGGCATCGGGCGGCCGCTGTTCCTGCACTGCCGGCACCGCAACGCCGCATCGCCGTCCTTCTTCACCAGCGACATGCTGATCAGCGATTCGGTGGTGCACGAGGTGGACGCGGCCCGCTGGCTGCTGGGCCAGGAGATCACCGCGGTGACCGTGCTCTCCCCGACGCCCTCCTCGGCCGCTTCGGCCGCCCGCGAGGGGCTGCGCGATCCCCGGTTCGTCCTCATGGAGACCTCCGGAGGGGCCGTGGTCGACGTGGAGATCTTCGTCAACTGCGGCTTCGGCTACCAGGTGCAGTGCGAGGCGGTCGGCGAGTCCGGCACCGCCCGCATCGGCGACGGCCACGCGATGGTCGTCCAGTCGGCGGGCCGGTGGGGCGGGGAGATCGACCAGGACTTCACGGTGCGTTTCGCCGACGCCTACGACCGCCAGCTGCGCCGCTGGGTCGCCGCGGCCGCGCTGGGCCGCGTGGACGGTCCCGACGCGTGGGACGGCTATGCGGCGGCGGCCGTCTCGGAGGCGGGCCTCGCCGCGGCCCGCAGCGGCGTACGGACCCAGGTGGAACTGGCCCCGCGCCCGGCCCTCTACCGCTGATCCGACCGTCCCGGCCCCGCCACACCGGGGGCACCGCCTGCGCCCTGTGTGCCACCTGTGTCACGAGGGTCGTCGGCATGTCACGCATGTCCGCATTACGCGGGTCTTCCGTCACAGCCGGACGACAGCCCCTCCCCTGACCTCACCCTGCGTCGTTCCCCGGGCACAACCTGAGTGATCGTCAGTGTCCACGCGCCGGCTCCCCGACGGCCTCCCGGCCGGCCCCGCGGCGTGGACAAGGAGGTGTCGAGGATGAGCGACCGACAGCTGTGGTCGTACAAGGAGATCGCCGCTCACATCCGGGTCCAGCCGGACACGGTGCGCTCCTACCGCAAGCACGGGCTGCTGCCCGCACCCGACCACGTCGAGGGCGGCAAGCCCTACTGGTACGCCGACACCATCCGCGCCTGGGTGGCGCGCCGGCCCGGCAACCGCGGACGCCGCGAGGACTGACGCGGCGTCCGGTCCAGGGACGGGACCCTCCCGGGCCCCGTCCGCTAGCGGCTCCCTGCGGGAACGGGCGCGGGCTCGGACTGCCCGGCGGTCGGCGCCGGCTCCCCCTCGCTCAGCCCGAAGCGTTCGTGCAGTCGGCGCAGCGGCGCCGGCGCCCACCAGGTGGCCTTGCCGGTCAGCTTCATCACCGCCGGCACCAGCAGGCTCCGCACGACCATCGCGTCCATCAGCACGGCCAGTGCGATTCCCAGGCCCAGCATCTTGGTGTTGGTCACCCGCGAGCTGCCGATGGCGACCATCACCACCGCCAGGATCACGGCCGCCGCGGTGATCAGTCCGCCCGTGCGGGTCAGCCCGGCGCGCACCGCACCCTCGTGGTCCCCGGTCCGGTCGTACTCCTCCTTGATCCGGGATATGAGGAACACCCCGTAGTCCATGGAGAGTCCGAAGGCGATGCAGAACATCAGCACGGGCAGGGTGGTCTCGATGTCTCCCGTGGAGGTGAAGGACAGCAGTCCGGAGAGGTGGCCCTCCTGGAACACCCACACCACCGCCCCGAACATCGCGGTCAGGCTCAGCGCGTTGAGGAGCACCGCCTGGAGGGGTATCAGCAGGCTCCCGGTGAGCAGGAAGACCAGGAGCAGGGTGGCCAGCACCACGACGGCCAGGGCCAGGGGCAGTTTCTCGGCTATGGCGTCCTGGGCGTCGACGAGCACCGCGGCCTGTCCGGTCACGGCCCTGTCGAAGGGCGCGTCCACCGCCCTGACCAGGCCCACCAGGTCCTGGGCTTCCTGTCCCACTTCCTCGCCCTTGGTGAGCACCGAGAAGTAGGCGTATCCGGTGCCGGAGGCCGAGCTCACCGGTCCTTCCACCCCCAGCACTCCGGGCAGGGCTGCCACCCGCTGCTTGTAGGCGTCGAGATCGGCGGCGCCGGAGGCTCCTTCGGTCAGGACGGTCAGTGCTCCGCCGGGGCTGCCGGGGAAGCCTTCGCGGATGTGCTGCTGCACCACGTGCGATTCGGCGGTCACCGGCAGCTGCCGGTCGTCCACGGTGCCGAACTTCACTCCGAGGAAGGGCAGTCCGAGCAGCAGCAGTCCGGCCGTGGTGGCCACGGCGAACACCGGGGCGCGGCGCATCACCAGGTCGGTCAGCCGGGCCCAGCCGCGCCCGCCTCCGGCCCGTCCCGGGTCGCTCCCGGCCGGCCCGGAGCGGCGCCACAGCCGGCGCAGGTCGAAGGAGTTGACCCGCTCCCCCAGCAGGACCAGGGCCGCGGGCAGCACGATGAGCGCGGCCGCGGCGGCGAGCAGGACGACCGCGACTCCGGCGTAGGCGAAGGAGCGCAGGAAGTACATCGGGAAGAAGAGCATGGCCGAGAGGGCGACGGCCACGGTCAGCGCCGAGAACAGGACCGTCCGCCCGGCGGTCCGCAGGGTGACTCCGACGGCCGCGACCGGGTCGCGCCCGGCGGCCAGCTCCTCGCGGAACCTCCGCACGATGAACAGGGCGTAGTCGATGGCGAGGCCGAGCCCGAGGGCGGTGGTCAGGTTCTGCGCGAAGACGGAGACGTCGGTGAACTCGGTCAGTCCGCGCAGCACGGCATTGGTTCCGATGATGGCGACGATGCCGACGCCGAGGGGCAGCAGGGCCGCGATGGCGCTGCCGAAGACGAGGACGAGCAGGATGAGCGTCACGGGCAGGGCGATCAGCTCGGCGCGCAGCAGGTCCTCCTGGATGGTGGAGGTCACCTCGCGCTGGACGGCGGCCTGGCCGCCGAGGGACACCTTCAGCGGTCCGTGCTCGCCGCGGTAGCTCGGCACGATCCGGTCCAGGACGGCGTTGGCCGTCTTCTCGTCGCCGAGCACCCGGGCGGCGATCAGGGCCTGGCGGCCGTCCTCGGAGCGCAGGGTGGGCATCCCGGTCCGCCAGTACGAGCCCACGCCGGTCACCCCCGGCTCGGCGGCGAGCCGCGCCGTCAGCCGCTCGGCCTCGGCGGCGACGGCGGGGTCGTCCACCCCGGCCGCCCCGGCGGCGGGTCCGGCGGCCCCCACGGCCCCTACGTCGACGAGTAGCAGCAGATTGGGCTGGGAGCCGGGGAACTCGCGCTCCAGCGCCTTGGTGGCATAGGTGGAGCCGGCGCCGGGGTCCTCCCAGCCCCCGCTTCCGAGCCGGTCGGCGACGCCTCCGCCCGCGAAGACGGCCAGGGCCGTGACCACGAGGGCGAGCAGCAGCGAGAGCCTCGGCCGTGTGGTGACGAACCCGGTCCACCGACCGCCCTCCCCAGGCGACGGCGGTTTCTTGACTTGAGACATGACTCGGTGTCCCCTTCACCGTGATTGCCAGGCCACTTAGACTGGCAAACACGAGCAGTCGCTCGCGTTTCTCAAGAATGCGAGCGATCTCTCGCGTTTGTCAATCACCCACGGGAAGCAACGGGAAGCAAGGGATTGGACATGCGGGAGACCTCTCGGACCAAAAGTCCGGACAAAGCGGGAGAACCGACCCCGGAGGCCGCCGAGGCCGCCGAGGCTGCGCGGGCCGCGAAGGCCACGGGAGCCACCAGAGCCGCGAAGACCGCGCCGGGAGCCGTGCCGGAAGCAGCGCCGGAAGCAGCCCCCCGCCGCCGCCAGGCCCGCGGTGAGCGCCGGATCGCCCAGCTCCTGGCGGCCGCCGCCGGGGTGTTCTGCCGTACGGGCTACGCGGCGGCCAGCACCAACGCCATCGCACGCGAGGCCGGCGTCTCCCCGGGCACGCTCTACCAGTTCTTCCCGAACAAGGAGGCCATCGCCGTGGAGCTCGGCGGGCACCTCCTCCAGCGCGCCCACGAGGCGCACGGCCGGGCCTTCCTCCCCGAGAACCTGAACCGGCCGCTGCCCGAGCTGCTCGACGCCGTCCTGGATCCGGTCATCGCCTTCAACTGCGAGAACCCGGCCTTCTGGGCGCTCATGCACGGCGCCGGCATCCCCGGCATCTCCCAGGAACACGACGAGCTGCACGTCGGCATGCTGACCCGCGTCGAGGAGGTGCTCCGCGCCTGCGTGACCCCCACCGCCGACGGCGCCCCCGCCACCGAGGCCGAGCTCACCCACGTCGCCCACATGGTGCTCGGGATCGTCAAGACCTCGCTCGAGCTGATCCTGGCCAGCGAGGGCGCGGACCGGGCCGCCTACGTCACGGAACTGAAGACCGTCCTGTTCCGCTACCTGGACCCGATGTTCACCACGCTTCCTCCTCACTGACCATCTGCCCGACGTCCCCGGACCCCGGCCCGGCGGCTCCGGATCCCGCCCCGGACCCGTCACCGGAGGATCCCGCCCGCAACCGCAGCCCCACCAGCGGGAAGACCAGGACGGACACCATCCCGGCCCCGACCAGCGCCGCGGCCTCCCCCGACCCCAGCTTTCCCTCCTGCACGCCCAGGGTGGTGATCGCCACCACCAGCGGCAGCGCCGTGGAGCCGAACAGCACCAGCGCCGACCGGTCCCGGCGCCCGAGGTCCCGGGGGGCCAGCAGCCACATCGGGAGCCCGCGCACCACGAGGAAGAGCAGCAGGAACACCGGCAGCAGCAGGAGCACCCGCCCGCCCCCGAGCAGCGCGGCCAGGTCGAACTCGATCCCGGTGACCACGAAGAACAGCGGCACCAGGAAGCCGAATCCCATGGCCTCCACCTTCGACAGCACGGCCTCGCTGCTCTCCGGGGCGGCCCCGTGCAGCACGAGCCGGGTGATCAGCCCGGCGGCGAAGGCGCCGAGCAGGACGTCGAGGCCGAGCACTTCGGAGAGCGCCAGGAACGCGACGAGGATCAGCACCACCAGGCGCACCGCGAACTGCGCGCTGCTGTGCAGGGTCTTGGCGATGACCCGGGCGAACCAGGGCGGCTTGGGCCGCATCGCCCAGAACACGGCGGCGGCGGTGAGCACCGCGAAGCCGATCAGCAGCGCCGCCGACTGCCCCGGCGCCCGGCCGCTGAGCAGCAGGGCCATCGCGATGATCGGCCCGAACTCGCCGACCGCGCCCATCGCCATCATCACCGAGCCGAACCGGCTCTGGAGGTCCCCCGAGTCCCGCAGGACCGGCAGGATCGTGCCGAGGGCGGTGCTGGTGAGCGCGGTGCCGATGTAGACGCCCTTGTCGAACCCGCCGCCCGACAGCAGCAGTCCGATCCCGAGCCCGAGCGCGAGGGCGGCCATCCAGGCCCACACCGACCGCTTCAGGGTGTCGCCCTTGACCTGGGCGAACTGGATCTCGTAGCCGGCCAGGAAGATCAGCATCGCGAGCCCGAGCTCGCTGAGCACGTCGACGAGCTCGGTGGAGTGCGCCCAGCCGAGGACGTCGGGTCCGACCAGGACGCCGAGGACGATCTCGAAGATCACCAGCGGGACGGGGAGCCAGCGCGAGACCCCGTACGCGAGCAGGGGCGCGAGCACCGCGATCGACATGATCAGGATGAGAGTGGTCCCCGAGTCGGCCATAGGTGCCATTTACATACGGTTCACACCAATTGTCCACCGCAAAAGATCTCGTCGAATGCTCGCGTCGATACCCCCTAGGGGTATAGTCTCCAAGTGTCGGGATGAACGGTGGACTCGTGACGAGCGATCCGCCGCCCCTTCCGGCCCCCCGGACACGCCCTTGAAGAGGAGAACGACATGAGCGCCGACACGGACACCCAGACCACCACCGTCTACCGGGTGACCGGCATGACCTGCGGGCACTGCGAGGGCGCGGTCACCGCCGAGCTCTCCGCCCTCGCGGGCGTCAGCTCGGTCAAGGCCGTCGCCGCGACCGGCGAGGTCACCGTGGTCTCGGCCGCCCCGCTCGACGAGGCCGCCGTACGCGCCGCGGTCGACGAGGCCGGCTACGAGTTCGCCGGCCAGGCCTGAGCACCACCTCTTCCGCATCACCCGCTCAAGCAGTACCCGCAGCACCCCGCCGGGCCGTACCGGCCAGCTCATACTGGTTCCGTACGGCCCGGCCCTCCCCCTGGAGCCCGGATCATGAGCAGCAGCACAGTGCACGACGGACCCATAGCGGCTGACGGCGCCACCGCGCCCACCGCCGAGGTCGAGCTGACCATCGGCGGGATGACCTGCGCCTCCTGCGCGGCCCGCATCGAGAAGAAGCTGAACCGGATGGACGGGGTCACCGCCTCGGTGAACTACGCCACCGAGAAGGCCAAGGTCTCCTACGGCGCCGACGTCCAGGTCGCCGACCTCATCGCGACGGTCGTCAAGACCGGCTACACCGCCGAAGAGCCCCCGCCGCCCGTCCCCGAGCAGGCCGAGGAGGCGCAGGCCCCCGACGAGGCCCGTGACCCCGAACTGGCCGCGCTGCGCCAGCGCCTGCTGGTCTCCGTGGTCCTCTCGCTGCCCGTGGTCCTGCTCGCGATGATCCCGGCCCTGCAGTTCGACAACTGGCAGTGGCTCTCGCTGACCCTGGCCGCCCCCGTCGTCGTCTGGGGCGCGCTCCCCTTCCACAAGGCCGCCTGGACCAACGCCCGGCACGGCGCGGCCACCATGGACACCCTGGTCTCGGTCGGCACCGGGGCGGCCTTCCTCTGGTCGCTGTGGGCCCTGTTCTTCGGCCACGCCGGAATGCCCGGCATGCGGCACGGCTTCGACTTCTCCGTCTCCCGTACGGACGGCTCCTCGGCGATCTACCTGGAGGTGGCGGCGGGAGTCGTCAGCTTCATCCTGCTCGGCCGGTACCTGGAGGCCCGCTCGAAGCGGAAGGCCGGCGCGGCCCTCAAGGCCCTGATGCGGCTCGGCGCCAAGGACGTGGCGGTGCTGCGCGGCGGGACCGAGGTGCGCATCCCCGTGAGCGCGCTCGCGGTGGGCGACCGGTTCCTCGTCCGGCCCGGCGAGAAGATCGCCACCGACGGCACCGTCGTCGAGGGCAGCTCCGCCGTGGACGCCGCCATGCTGACCGGTGAATCGGTCCCCGTCGAGGTCACCGTGGGCGACACCGTCACCGGAGCCACCGTCAACACCTCCGGACGGCTCGTCGTCGAGGCCACCCGCGTCGGCTCGGACACCCAGCTCGCCCGGATGGCCAAGCTGGTCGAGGACGCCCAGAACGGCAAGGCCGAGGTGCAGCGCCTCGCCGACCGGATCTCCGGGGTCTTCGTCCCGGTCGTGCTCGTCCTGGCCCTGGGCACCTGGGTCACCTGGCTGCTGATCACCGACAACCCGACGGCCGCCTTCACCGCCGCCGTGGCCGTGCTGATCATCGCCTGCCCGTGCGCCCTGGGCCTGGCCACTCCGACCGCGCTGATGGTCGGCACCGGCCGGGGCGCGCAGCTCGGCATCCTGATCAAGGGCCCCGAGGTGCTGGAGTCCACCCGCCGCGTGGACACCGTCGTCCTGGACAAGACCGGCACCGTGACCACCGGCCGGATGACCCTGGCCGGCACCCACCCCGCCGAGGGCGTGGACGCCGCCGAACTGCTGCGCCTGGCCGGGTCCCTGGAGCACGCCTCCGAGCACCCGATCGCCCGGGCCGTCGCGGCGGGCGCCGCGGACCTCCCCGGCGGCCTGGCGGTTCCCGAGGGCTTCGAGAACCACGGCGGCCTCGGCGTCCAGGGCGTGGTCGACGGACACGCCGTCCTGGTGGGGCGCGAGAAGCTGCTCGCCGACTGGTCGATCGCGCTGCCCGCCGCCCTCGCCGAGGTCAAGGCCGCCGCCGAGGCCGAGGGTTCCACCGCCGTGCTGGTCGCCTGGGACGGGGAGGCGCGCGGCGTGCTGACCGTGGCCGACGCGGTCAAGGACACCAGCGCCGAGGCCGTGTCCCGGCTGCGGGCGCTGGGGCTGACCCCGGTCCTGCTGACGGGCGACAACCAGGCCGTGGCGCAGACCGTGGCCCGCGCGGTGGGCATCGACGAGGTCATCGCCGAGGTCCTCCCGCAGGACAAGGTGGACGTCGTGCGCCGGCTGCAGGCCGAGGGCCGCACCGTCGCCATGGTCGGCGACGGGGTCAACGACGCCGCCGCGCTGGCCCAGGCCGACCTGGGCCTGGCCATGGGCACCGGCACCGACGCGGCGATCGAGGCGAGCGATCTGACCCTCGTACGGGGCGACTTGCGGGTCGCGGCCGACGCGATCCGGCTCTCGCGCCGGACCCTGGCCACCATCAAGGGCAATCTCTTCTGGGCCTTCGGCTACAACGTCGCGGCGCTGCCGCTGGCCGCCGCCGGACTGCTCAACCCGATGATCGCGGGGGCCGCGATGGCCTTCTCCTCGGTCTTCGTGGTCACCAACAGCCTGCGGCTGCGGTCCTTCCGCTAGTGATCACCCTTCACGCCCCGCGCACATCCTCTTCACACGAGACGCAGATCACAGGGGCCCCGACGTAACCTTCGGGCAGGCCCGTGGGTCTAATGGGGCGATGCCGAAAACGTGTTGGGACGACTACACGTTCGCTCGGCACGCAGACACCCGGTCCGGGTCCCGTGGGGGGAATCCGTTCCGGGGTAAGGAAAGCGCCCCGACCTTCGACCCGTGGGGGGATCGATGGCGGGGCGCTTTTCCTGTACTACGCGTCCTACTGGTCCTGCGAGTCCTGCGGTTGCTGCGGCTCGACCCTCGGGTCAGCGGGACTCGACCGGAACGAAGTCGCGCAGGACCTCGCCGGTGTAGATCTGGCGCGGGCGGCCGATGCGGGAGCCGGGCTCCTTGATCATCTCGTGCCACTGGGCGATCCAGCCGGGCAGCCGGCCGATCGCGAAGAGCACGGTGAACATCTCGGTCGGGAAGCCCATGGCCCGGTAGATCAGGCCGGTGTAGAAGTCGACGTTCGGGTAGAGGTTGCGCTCGACGAAGTACTCGTCGGCCAGCGCGTGCTCTTCCAGCTTCAGGGCGATGTCGAGGAGCTCGTCGTCCTTGCCGAGCGCCGAGAGGACATCGTGCGCCGCCGCCTTGATGATCTTCGCCCGGGGGTCGAAGCTCTTGTAGACGCGGTGTCCGAAGCCCATCAGGCGGACGCCGTCTTCCTTGTTCTTCACCTTGCGGATGAAGGCGTCGACGTCGCCGCCGTCGTTCTTGATGCCCTCGAGCATCTCCAGGACCGACTGGTTGGCGCCACCGTGCAGCGGGCCCCACAGGGCCGAGATGCCGGCGGAGATCGAGGCGAACATGTTCGCCTGCGAGGAGCCGACCAGACGCACGGTGGAGGTCGAACAGTTCTGCTCGTGGTCCGCGTGCAGGATCAGCAGCTTGTCGAGCGCGGCGACCACGACCGGGTCCAGGTCGTACTCCTGGGCCGGCACGGAGAAGGTCATGCGCAGGAAGTTCTCGACGTAGCCGAGGTCGTTGCGCGGATAGACCACCGGGTGGCCGACCGACTTCTTGTACGCGTACGCCGCGATCGTCGGGAGCTTGGCCAGCAGCCGGATCGTCGAGAGGTTGCGCTGCTTCTCGTCGAACGGGTTGTGGCTGTCCTGGTAGAACGTCGACAGCGCGCTGACCACGGAGGACAGCATCGCCATCGGGTGCGCGTCGCGCGGGAAGCCGTCGTAGAAACGCTTGACGTCCTCGTGCAGCAGCGTGTGCTGGGTGATCTCGTTGCGGAACGACGCGAGCTGGTCGACGGTCGGCAGCTCCCCGTTGATCAGCAGGTAGGCGACCTCGATGAAGGTCGAGCGCTCCGCCAGCTGCTCGATCGGGTAACCGCGGTAGCGCAGGATGCCCTGCTCACCGTCGAGGTAGGTAATGGCGGACTTATAGGCGGCGGTGTTTCCGTAGCCGCTGTCCAGGGTGACCAGCCCGGTCTGAGCCCTGAGCTTCGAGATGTCGAAGCCCTGGTCACCGACGGTGCTCTCGACCACCGGGTAGGTGTATTCACCGTCCGCGTACCGCAGTACTACAGAGTTGTCGCTCACGTCATCCCTCACCGACGTAGTGCCTCTTCTTCGAGGTGCCCTGACTGCCTCTACCTTCCCCCATTTGGCGCAGGTGAGTGCACTCGGGGTCGAGCTTTGGTGTTTTTGACGGCACTCAGTGCCGCCAGCGTGCACATCCTGCCCCCTCCGCAACCGTTGTAGGAACCCCAAATGATCGATCATCTAGGTGATGTTTCCCACCGGTATACGTCCGGACAGCCTGGGTGCGACGGCCGTGTACCTCCTGCCTGCGGAAACGGTACGCACCGCCTGCGCGAGGGCTTTGCGGGACCCGACCAGGACGACCAATTTCTTCGCCCGGGTGACGGCCGTATACAGCAGGTTCCGTTGGAGCATCATCCAAGCGCCGGTGGTGACCGGGATCACGACGGCCGGATATTCACTCCCCTGGGAGCGGTGGATGGTGACGGCGTACGCGTGGGCCAGCTCGTCGAGCTCCGCGAACTCGTAGGCCACTTCCTCGTCTTCGTCCGTGCGCACCGTCAGCCGTTGTTCCTCGAGGTCAAGGGCGGTGACCACGCCGACCGTGC
The DNA here is from genome assembly GCF_042788835.1 of Streptomyces sp. NPDC056883. Taxonomy (NCBI): domain Bacteria; kingdom Bacillati; phylum Actinomycetota; class Actinomycetes; order Kitasatosporales; family Streptomycetaceae; genus Streptomyces; species Streptomyces sp. NPDC056883. The sequence goes on from NZ_JBHUBS010000011.1 coordinate 71,693, forward strand.
CGTTGAAGACGCCGTTGGCGCCCTTGTCGTAGTTGTTGCGGATCTGCGTGACCTTGTCGCCGACACGGAAGACGCGGCCGCCGAACCGCTTCTCGGGCAGGTTCGGCCGGGCCGGTGTGATGGCCTGCTGGAGCAGCGCGTTGAGGTTTCCGGCGCCGGCCGGACCGCGGTGCATGGGGGCCAGGACCTGGATGTCCCGCCTCGGGTCGAGACCGAATCTGGCCGGAATGCGACGGGCGGCGACGTCGACGGCCAGTTTTCCGGCCTCCTCCGTGTCCTCCTCGGGGAAGAGGAAGAAGTCGGGCAGCCCGTCGGTGATCGGCGGCAGGCCGGTGTTGATCCGGTGGGCGTTGGTCACCACCCCGGACTGCTGGGCCTGCCGGAAGATCGTGGTCAGCCGGACGGCCGGAACCGGCCCGCCCTCGGCGAGCAGATCGCGCAGCACCTCCCCCGCCCCGACCGAGGGCAGCTGGTCCACGTCCCCGACCAGCAGCAGGTGGGCACCCGGTGCCACGGCCTTGACCAGCTTGTTCGCCAGCAGCAGGTCGAGCATCGAGGCCTCGTCCACGACGACCAGGTCCGCATCCAGCGGCCGCTCCCGGTCGTACGCCGCATCCCCGCCCGGCTTGAGTTCCAGGAGCCGGTGCACGGTGGAGGCCTCGGCCCCGGTGAGCTCGGCCAGCCGCTTCGCCGCCCGGCCGGTGGGGGCGGCGAGGACGACCTTGGCCTTCTTGGCCCGGGCCAGCTCCACGATCGAGCGCACGGTGAAGGACTTCCCGCAGCCCGGCCCGCCGGTGAGGACCGCGACCCGGCGGGTGAGGGCGAGGCGGACCGCGTCCCGCTGCGCGGGGGCCAGCGTGGCTCCGGTCCGCCCGGCGAGCCAGCCCAGGGCCTTGTCCCAGTCCACGTCCCGGAAGGCGGGCAGCCGGTCCTCGTCCGCGTTCAGGAGGCGGCGCACCTGGCCGGCCAGGGACAGCTCGGCGCGGTGGAACGGCACCAGGTACACGGCGGTGAGCGGGTCCGGGCCGCCCTGCGGGTCCGGCACTGATTCCCGTACGACCCCTTCCGGATCGGCGGCGAGCTCGGCCAGGCAGTCGATGACCAGCCCGGTGTCCACCTGGAGCAGCTTGACCCCGTCGGCGATGAGCCGGTCCTCGGGCAGGAAGCAGTGCCCCTGGTCGGCGGACTGGGACAGGGCGTACTGGAGGCCGGCCTTGACCCGCTCCGGGCTGTCGTGCGGGATCCCGACGGCCTGCGCGATGCGGTCGGCGGTGAGGAAGCCGATGCCCCAGACGTCGGCGGCGAGCCGGTACGGCTGGTTCTTCACCACGGAGATGGAGGCGTCGGCGTACTTCTTGTAGATGCGCACCGCGATGGAGGTGGAGACGCCGACCCCCTGGAGGAAGACCATGACCTCCTTGATGGCCTTCTGCTCCTCCCAGGCGGCACCGATCAGCTTGGTCCGCTTGGGGCCGAGGCCGGGCACTTCGATCAGCCGCTTCGGCTGCTCCTCGATGACGTCGAGGGTGTCGAGGCCGAAGTGCTCCACGATCCGGTCGGCGATCTTCGGGCCGATGCCCTTGATCAGGCCGGAACCGAGGTAGCGCCGGATCCCCTGGATGGTCGCGGGCAGCAGCGTCGTGTAGTTCTCCACGGTGAACTGCCTGCCGTACTGGGCGTGCGAGCCCCAGCGGCCCTCCATGCGCAGCGATTCGCCCGGCTGGGCCCCGAGGAGGGATCCGACGACCGTGAGCAGGTCGCCGGCGCCACGGCCGGTGTCCACCCGGGCGACCGTGTACCCGCTCTCCTCATTGGCGTAGGTGATGCGCTCCAGCACCCCTTCGACCACCGCCGGCGCCACGGCCGCGTTCGTCGTCATGGCCCGAAGCTACAGCCCGGGTACGACAGTTCCACCGGGCCTGTGGACATCTCGGCGGACAACCGAAAGGGGGTCCCGCCTTTCGGCCGGACCCCCTCACGGTTACCCCTCCCTCATCGGACTTCCCGATCCCCCCGGATCCCCCCCGGAAGTCCCGACGCACCATACGACCCGCGACCCCTGCCCGTGGTTGCACGCGAATCCGGAACTTTACCTTTCCATTACCCAAGGGGGCTCCGGACGCCATCCGAGGTGCCGCCCAATCACCACAGAAGTAGCGTTTCAGGCATGAGCGAACCTTCCTTCCAGGACGACGTGCTGACCGAACTCGGCGACGAGAAGCTGACCGAGATCGCCGGTCTCCTCGGCACCGACACGAACGGCGCCCGTGACACCGTCGCGGCCACGGTCGGGGCGATGACCGGCGACCTCCAGCAGAAGGCCGACGCCGATGACGACGACGGCAACGAAGTCCGCCAGGCCTTCGCCGAGGTCACCCAAGCCCCGCTGGAAGGCGTGGCCACCCTCGGCGGCGGCCTGGGCGGCCTGCTCAGCGGCGGGATGATGGCCGGGGTGCTCGCCAAGGTGAGCAAGCCCGTGGCCAACGCGGTCTCCAAGAAGACCGGCATCCCCGCGCCCACCGTTGCCCGGGTCATCGAGATGCTGATCCCGGTCCTGCTGGCGGTCTTCGCCAAGCGTGCGGCCGGGAAGGCCGGGGGCGCGGGCGCCGGGGCGCCGTCGGCGGCGGGCGCCGAGTCCCCGATCCCGTCGCCGGGAGCGGTACCGGGAGCGGCGGGCGCGGCCCCGGGAGCCGGCGGCGGCCTCGGCGACCTGCTCGGCCAGATCCTCGGCGGCGGCAAGAAGTAGCCGGGGCCTTCGAGCAGCACTTCACCCGTTCGGACCAAACGGCCCCGGGCCGGGTCCGGACCGCCCTCCAGCGGTCCGGACCCGGCCCGGATGCGGCCACCCGTCGGATCGGCTGTCGGATCGGCCGTCAGATCGCCGGACGGAAGAAGAAGGTCTTGCGGCGCTCGATCCTGCCGTCGCGGACGAGGTAGGTGTCGGCGAATGCCTCGTCCAGGGCCGTGCCCTCCTTGTCGGCGCCCCGGAACCGCCCCCAGCAGGCGGCCGCGGCGAGGCCCCCGGTCACCTGGCTCACCTCGTGGGCGCCCGAGGTGATGATCCGTTCGTGCTCGTAGAACCGGCGGATCCGGTCGAGACCCTCCAGCGCCGGGTAACCCGGCCGTTCGTACACGGCGTCCGGCGCGAAGACCTCGCCGAGCCGGTCCCACGAGCGGGTGTCGATCACCTGGAACAGCCGGGCCACCAGGGATTCGGCGGTCACCGGTGCGGGCGACGTCGTTGTCACGGCCTTGCTCCTTAAGGGTGTGGACGGAAAGACGGAAACGAGAGGGACGGAAACGAGAGGGACGGAAACGCGTAGGGACGGAAGACGGGTCACGGCCCGTCGGCGAAGGCCTTTTCCCAGGCCGTGGCCAGCCGCGAAACCCCTTCCCGGCGCTGCGCGTCGTCCAGGGAGGCGAAGGACAGCCGCAGGACCCGCGAGCCGTCCTCCTCTATGCAGAAGGGCGTACCGGGCACGATGGCCACCCCCTGCGCCAGCGCGTGCGCGTACAGTGCGTCGGAGCCCACCCGGGGGTCGGTCAGCCGGCACCAGAAGAAGAGCCCGCCGCGCGGCCTCTCGAACTCCAGCCAGGGCAGCCGCTCGCGCAGCAGGGTCTCCATGGCGCGGGCCCGGCCGCCGTACAGCGTGCGCAGGCCCGCCAGGTGGGCCGGCAGGAACTCCGGGTCCCCCAGCAGATCGGCCAGCAGGTACTGGCCGAAGGTGTTGGTCTGGAGGTCCCCGCACTGCTTGGCGGCGACCAGTTCCCCGATCAGCTCGGCCGGGGCGACCAGACCGGCCACCCGCAGCCCCGGGCAGACCGTCTTGGAGAGGCTCATCAGCCGGACCACCCGCCCGCTGTGGACGTCGGTGGACGGCAGCCGGCTCCCCTCGAAGGCCAGGTCCCCGTACGGGTCGTCCTCGACGACGAGGAAGCCGAACCGCTCGGCCAGCGCGGCCAGGTGGCGGCGCCGCTCCTCGGAGAGCACGGCTCCGGTGGGGTTGTGGAAGTGCGGTACGACGTAGACCAGCTTGGGCCGCGCCCCGGCGAGCAGGCGCTGCTCCAGGACGTCGGTGCGCATCCCGTCCGCGTCACCGGGCACGGGCAGCAGCCGGGCTCCGGCCCGCCGGAAGACCTGTACGGCGCCCAGGTAGCTCGGGTCGTCCAGGGCCACCTCGTCGCCCTCGTCGATGAGGGTCTGGGCGACGAGGTCCAGGCCCTGCTGGCTGCCCGCGGTGACCATCACCCGGTCGGGGCCGACGGGCGCCCCGGTCGCGCTCGCCCGGGCCGCGATCACCTCGCGCATCGGGGCGATGCCGTCCGTGGGGGCGTACTGGAGGGCTCGTGCCACAGACCCGCCCGACCCGGCGAACAGCCGGTCGGTGGCTTCGGCGAGCCGGGCCACGGGGAAGCTGTCGGGGGCCGGGATCCCGCCGGCCATCGAGAGCACCCCGGGGGCGGCGGCGGCCGCCAGGATCCGGCTCACCGCGTCGGAGCGGCCCCAGCCGGTCCGGCGCGCGAGCAGGCTTGCGATGGCGCCGGGTACGGCGGCTTCGGCTCGGGTTTCGGGGCTCACCTTGCGTCCGCCTTCCGGGGCTGCGCGACGATCTGCGGCGGGAACTCCGTGAGCCGCCACACCGGGGACTTCAGGACGACCAGGACCGCGGTCAGGAAGAGCGCGGCGGTGACGAACAGCGTTTCCCGCAGCCCGATCAGGTCGCCGAGCCAGCCGCCCAGCAGGGCGCCGAGCGGGAGCGTCCCCCAGGAGACGAACCGGTACCCGGCGTTCATCCGGCCCAGGAGCTGGTCCGGGGTCATGGACTGGCGCAGGCTGATGATGTGGATGTTGGCCATGGTGCCGCCGGCCCCGATCAGGCCGAAGGCGGCGACGAACAGGGCCAGCGAGAGCACCCCGTTGTCGGCGGGGGCCGCCGGGATGGCCGCGGGGGCCAGGCAGCACAGCAGCAGGGCCGCCAGGATGGCGCGGCCGAGACCGATCTTCAGCTTGAGCCACTGCGCGAGCATCGAGCCGACCAGCGAGCCGACCGCCCCGGTGCCCAGGAGCAGGCCGATGCCTCCGGGTGAGATGCCGAGCGTGCGGGCCGCGTAGAGCACGAACACCGTCTGGAGGGACATCCAGCACAGGTTGTACAGACCGGACTGGAGGGCGCAGGCCCGCAGGTGGGCGCTGTCCCAGATGATCCGGATGCCCTCGGCGATGCTGGTCCGGATCCCGGTCCGCTCCTGCTGGGGCACCGGCTCCGGCTCGACGCGCCGTACGGCGAGCAGCGTCAGCACGGAGACGAGGTACGAGGCCCCGTTGATCAGCAGGGCGTAGGGGGCGGTGACCCAGCCGATGAGCAGACCGGCCAGTCCGGGCCCGCCGATCTGGGCCAGCGAACTGGTGCCCTGGAGCTTGCTGTTGCCCTCGACCAGGTGCTGCTTGCCGACCAGGGTCGGCAGGTACGACTGGTAGGAGACGTCGAAGACCACCGTGAGGGTGCCCACGAGCAGCGCGGCGATGTACACGTGCTCGATGCGGAGCAGGTCGAGCACGGCCAGCAGCGGCACCGCGCTGACCAGCAGCGCACGCCCCACGTTGGCCATGATCATCAGGGGCCTGCGCCGCACCCGGTCGACCCAGACGCCGACCAGGAGGGTGACCATCAGGAACGGGGCGTAGGAGGCTGCGTTGACGAAGCCCACCTGGGAGGAGCTGGCGTCGAGCGTCAGCACCGCGGTGAGCGGCAGCGCCAGGGTCGTGACCTGGGCCCCGACCTGCGAGATCGCCTCCCCGGACCAGAACTTGAGGAACTCCGGGTCCCGCCAGAGCGTGGCGGGTGCGGCGGCGGCCGGTGCTGCGGCCGCCGTCTCCTCCACCGGCTCGGCGGCCCCGTTCCCGATGTCGGTCACTTCGCTTCCACTCCCTCTGCGGCCGGGTCGACGTGGAACGCGCAGCCGATCTGGGCGCCGCGCAGCATGCTCACGATGCCCACGGCCGGGTCGGTGACTCCGCGGGCCAGGGTGCCGGCGTAGCGTCCGTCGACCATCAGCGTTCCGTAGGCGACGGCCATGTCCTCGCAGGTCTCGCCGTCCTCGGAGAGGAACCGCTCGGTGGTCGGGAGCAGGCGGTGCTGGAGGACGTACGGGCCGTCGACGGCCTGGCGGAGCTTGGCGACCCATTCCTTCTGGTCGGTGGTCCAGCCGGGGGTGACGCCGACGCCGCCGTAGAGCAGGGTGGGCTTGAGGACCAGGTGGTCCTTGTTGGCGATCGCGTAGGGCAGCAGGTCGATCTTCTCGCCGCCGAAGGTGACCTTCTCGTCGCGGACGAAGCGGGTCCAGGGCAGGATCCGGTCGATCAGCTCGCGTTCGGCCTCGGTGAAGACGGCGCGGTTGCGCTCGTCGCTGAGCATCGCGAGGCTGCCCTTGTTCCCGTACAGCTCGCAGTCGAGCGGGGCGAACAGTTCGACCGTGCCGGCCTCGACGGCGTCGAGCAGCGGGTTGACGAGGTCGTAGGTGCGGGGCTCGTCGGGCATTTCGCCGGGCAGGAACATCCGGTAGACCACGTCGACCTTGCGGCCCTGGTGGAGGACGTTGCCGTCCTCGTACGCGAAGTCGCCCAGGTGGCAGACGACGGTCTCGAAGCCGAGCCGTTCGAAGGCCGGTACGACGAACTCCATCCAGCACTTGGACTTCTCGAAGCCCTCGGGCCAGTCGGTGATCGCCAGGTACGGCCGCTCGATGCCTTCGAGGGAGGGGGCCTGGCGGCGCAGCACCTCGGTGATGCGGGCGAGCGGGTCGGGGTAGACCAGGCCCTCGGTGGCCGCGAACTCGGCGAACTCGGCGTCCTGGATCAGGGCGCGGGCGAACTCGCCCATCTGCCAGCCGCCCAGCGAGGAGCCGGTGTTGAGCTCCATGACGCGGAAGCCGCCGGTCTCCCGGTACAGGTCGGCGCGGGAGAGCGGGGCGAGCTCGTCCACGGAGCCGCGCAGGACCAGGTCGGCCTGGGTGGGGGACATCCCGACGGCGGTGGCGAAGGCGCGCAGGTCGCCGCCGAAGAGCCGGGCGGGGACCGCCTTGAGCAGTTCGAAGAGGCCGTTCAGGTCGGTCTCCAGGCCCGTGACGTCGGCTTCGCTGAGGAAGACGGGGCGGTTGAGCCCCTCGCCGCCACCGGCTCCGTAGCGGAACCACTCCACGCCCCGGACGCCGGAGACGGTCTGGCGGGCGGCGGTGCGCTCGTGGTCGAAGAAGCGGCGGGTCACGGCGTTCTCGACGCGGGCGCCGAGCCGGTGCGCGGCGACTCCGGAGACCTCGGTGCGGGAGAGCGCCTCGGCGCGGTCCAGGGCGCGGCGGGTGCCGGCCGGGGTCTCGCTGACCGCGATGAGCGCGGCGGAGCGGGGGGTCAGGCCGCGGGGCGGGAGCAGCAGCTCGTCGCCGGGCTCCACGAGGGCGACGGCCTCGGCCAGGTCCTCGACGTCCTCGGGGGCGGGCAGGACGACGCGGTCGACGGCGCCGTCGTAGGCCGGGTAGAGGAAGCGGACCTCGGCGCTGAGGGCGCGGGTCGGGGTGATGTCCGGGGTCTCCTCGAAGGCGATCCGGGCGGCGGCCAGCGGCAGGTCCACGCCGGTGGCGAGCTTGTTCAGGTGCGGGATGAGGTCGCCGCCGAGGCGGCCGTTGAGCTCGATCAGGCGGGGGCCGTTCGCGGCGACGCGCAGTTCGGTGTGGGTGACGCCGTAGTCGACTCCGGCCGCGCGGTGCGAGTCCTGGACCAGCTGGGTGACGGCGTCGGCCCAGGGCTCGTGGCGCCAGTCGGTGACCAGGTGCCCGACCTCCTCGAAGTACGGGTGGGCGCCCAGGCGCTTGCGGGCCACGCAGACCGGGGTGGCGACGCCGTCCACGACGACGCTGTCCACGCTCAGTTCGGGGCCCTCGATGAACTCCTCGATCAGGACGGAGGCGGTGGTACCGGCGCCGCGCAGCCGGCTGGTGGAGGCGAGCCGGAAGGCCCGGCGCAGGCCGTCCACGTCGCGGGCCATCATCACGCCGAAGCTGCCGCCGAGGGTGCGGGGCTTGACGACGACGGGGAAGCCGATGGACTCGGCGGCGGCGACGGCCTCGTCCTCGGTGGTGGCCGGGATGTAGCGGACGGCGGCCATGCCGGCCGCTTCCAGGGCCTGGCGGGTGGCGTACTTGTCGCGGCAGATCTTGGCTGCGGCCGGGTCCATGGCCCGCATGCCGAGCTTCTTGGCGACCGAGGACACGGCGACCAGCGACCACTCGTCCCAGGTGACGACGGCGGCGTTGGCGACCTCGCCGCGCAGGTCGGCGACCGGGGCGTAGAGCTTGGCGGCGTCCGTGGTGTCGGCGATCCGGTGGGTCTCCACGTAACGGGCCTGCCAGGTGGGGGCCTCCGGCGCGACGAGGGTGACCTCGTAGTGCTGGGCGAGGGAGGCAAGGGCGTACTCCCGGTACTGCTGTATGCGGCTGCCTACGAGGATGACGCGCTGGCGTTCGGAGGTCATGACGACCACGGTGGGATCCTTTCCGATGCGGGGCGTGGAGCGGGTTCGCCCCGATGAACAGGGGTGCGAGAGGGGTACGACAGGTTCGGTGGGGGGGTGGGGCGGGTCAGCCCCCGTCGGCGGGCGGGGCGCCGACCGGGACGCAGGTCAGCCGGAAGGAGTTCGCGGACTCGGTGATGGCGGCCTCGACGTCCCGGGTGGTGGCGCCGCGGAAGCGGAAGCGGGTGCCGACGTGCTCGTAGCCGCTGATCGCCGGGGCGGTGGAGCCGACCGGGGTGTGTTTGACGGCGTACGGGAGCCGGTCGGGCGCGGGTTCCCGTACCCAGCCGGCCGCTTCGACCCGGCAGGGGGCGGGGACCGGCAGCGGGAGCAGCAGGTAGCCGCCGACCCCGCCGGTCTTGAGCGGCGGCAGGACCGGGGTCAGGCCGAGCTGGATGTCCACGGCGGCGGCCATCAGGTCGACGCCGTGGACGTCGCGCCAGGTGAAGGGGATCTCTCCGCCGCCCACCCGGGCCCCGCACTCCAGGAAGACCAGGGCGGGTCCGCCGCCCGGAGCCGGGGTGACGAAGGCCTCCAGGTGGAAGACCCAGGGCTGGGAGCCGCCGAGGGCGGGTCCGACCGCGGCGGCGAAGGCCTCGACGGCTTCCAGGAGCCCGGGATCGTCCTCCTCGACGGAGCCGAGCCAGGTGCCCTGGGTGAAGTCGGCGCAGGTGCCGCCCACATAGCGCGAGACGGTCCAGCTGCCGAGGGAATCGCCTTCCCACAGGCCGTCGATGTGCAGGATCGGGCCGTCCACGTAGCTCTGGACGAGGTGCGGTTCGGCGGCCAGGGCGGCGGCCAGGTCGCCGAGCTCCGCCAGTTCGGCGGCGGAGTCGATCCGGACCACGCCCCGGCTGGCGGTGCCGCGGTGCGGTTTGACGACCAGCGGCCAGCCGTGGGCTTCGCCGAAGGCGAGTACGGCGGCCGGATCGGGCGCGGGGGCGAAGGCGGGGACCGGCAGGCCGGCGGCCTCGGCCGTACGGCACATGGTCAGCTTGTCGCGGAAGACGGCCAGTTCGGCGGTGTGCTGGCCGGGGATCGCGAACTCCTCGCGGATCAGCGCGGCCGTGTCCAGGTCCCCCTCGTTGAGGGCGATCAGCCGCGCCGGGGGGCCGAAGCGGGCCACGAGCCCGGTGACGGCCGCGCGGACGGCGGGCAGGTCGTCGGTCAGCGGGACGGTGGTGACCGCGGCGGCGGTCTCGGGTAACGAGGCGCGGCCGAGCCCGGTGCTCACGTAGGTGACGTGGGCGGCGGCGTGGTCCAGGTAGTCGGCGTAGTGCGCGTGGGTGTCCCGCCAGCGGTGCAGGACGATGATGTGCGGCCGGTCGGCGCTCATGCCGCCTCGCCCCCCTCGCCCGTGTCGGCCGCGCCGTCGGCAGCGGGGGCGAGCCAGGGCAGTGCCGCCGTGGCCATCGTGCGGACGCCGATGGAGAGCGCGGGTCCGGCGACGGGCGCGAAGGTGGAGGAGTGGTTCTGCGGGAGCTCGTCCAGCTTGCCCGCCGCGAAGGCCTCGCCGAAGGCCTGCGGGTCGAGGCCGCCGTAGAACCAGTACACCGAGGGGACCTGGGCGGCGGTGGCGAGGAGTCCGAAGTCCTCGCTGGCGGTGGTCGGGCCCATCGTCATGACGGCGCCGTCCCCGAAGTGCGCGCGGTGGGCGTCGGCCACCCGCTCGGCGGCCGCGGTGTCGTTGACGGTCATCGGCAGGTGGTAGACGGAGGTGATCTCCGGGTCGGCGGTCGCGCCCGCGGCGGCCGATTCGGCGCGCGCGAGCCGCTCGACGGCCGCCAGGACCTTCTCGCGGACCGGCGCGGAGCTGGTGCGCACGTTGATGCCGAGCTCGGCCGTGTCGGGTATGACCGCGGCGGTGGTGCCGGCGTGCAGCTTGCCGACGGTGACCACCACCGGTTCCTGGGCGGCGATCTCGCGGGAGACCACGGTCTGGAGCCGCAGCACGAGCGAGGCCGCCATCACCACGGGGTCCACGGCCGCCTCGGGCTTGGAGCCGTGGCCGCCGCGCCCGAAGAGCTTGACGGTGATCGAGTCGGTGGCGCCCATGACCACGCCGGGCAGGGTCGCGATGAGCCCGGCCGGGCCGGGGCCCACGTGCGAGCCGAGGATCACGTCGGGGCGCGGGAAGCGCTCGAAGAGGCCGTCCTCGACCATCTCGCGGGCTCCGTAGCCGCTCTCCTCCCCCGGCTGGAAGACGGCGACGACGGTGCCGCGCCAGGCCTCGCGGTTGCGGGCGAACAGGGCGCAGGACCCGATCAGCGCGGCCACGTGCAGGTCGTGGCCGCAGGCGTGCATCACCGGAACCTCGGCGCCCGATTCGTCGGTGGCGGTCTCGGTGCTCGCGTAGGGCAGTCCGGTGGCCTCCTTGACGGGCAGCGCGTCCATGTCGGCGCGCAGCATGGCCACGGGTCCCTCGCCGTTGCGCAGGACGGCGACGACGCCGGTGCGGCCGACGCCGGTGGTGATCTCCCAGCCGCCCTGGGCGGTGAGGCGTTCGGCGACGAGGGCTGCCGTCCGCTTTTCCTGGAAGGCGAGTTCGGGGTGGGTGTGCAGCTCGCGGTAGTCGGCCTCCAGGGCCGGCATCAGCGAGTCGAGACCTTCGAGCAGTGCAGTCATGGCGTCCTTCTCAGGCATGAGGGGTGACGGACACGGGGTGTTCGCGACCGGAGTGACCGGGGTGACCGGAGTGACCGGGGTGACCGGAGTGACCGGGGTGTTCGTGTACGGCCCACGAGGCGGCCAGCGCCACCGCGGCGGTCAGTGCGGGCCACCACGGCAGCCAGGCGTTGTGGCCGGCCGACCTCAGGAGTTCCGCGAGCATCGGGAACGTGCCGCCGAAGAGGCTGATCGCGGCCGCGGTGGGCAGCCCGACGGCGACGGCGCGCACGGCGGGCGGGAACAGCTGCCCCGCGAAGACGTTGCTCACCGCGAGCGGGAGGCCCAGCAGGAAGAGCAGGACCACGGTGACGACGGCGACGGGGACCCGTCCGGCGTTCATGGCCAGCAGCAGGGGCACGCTGCCCAGGGCGAGCCCGGCGAAGCCGAGGCGCAGCACGGGCAGGGCGCCGATCCGGTCGGCGGCCTTGCCGCCGCCGAGCATGGCCGCGAGCAGCGCCACCATGCCGAGGAGCAGTGCGGCGGAAGTCTCCTCCTTGGTGGCGGCTCCGGCGCTCTCGGCGTACGAGGGGAAGTCGACGGTGACGAAGTAGAAGGCGGTGGTGGCCCCGGAGGTGATGGCGAACACCACGGCGAGCCGCCGGAGATGGGCCCGCAGCACCGGCCAGGGGCTCGGCGCCTTCACCACCGGCGCCGCCGCCTCCAGCGCCGCCGCCTCCGGCTCCGCCACTCCCGCGGGCGAGGCCGCTCCCTGCGCGGCCTTGCCCGCGGCGGCCGTGAAGACCGCGCTCTCCGCCGCGCCGCGCCGGATCCACAGGGCGGTCAGCCCGAGCAGTCCGCCGAAGACGAAGCCGTAGCGCCAGGCGCCGTCCTCGACTCCGCTCTCTCCGAACACCCCGAGCAGGACGTTCATGACGATGAAGGAGAGCGCGCTGCCGAGCACCACGCCCCCGTAGGAGACGGCGCTGTAGAAGTAGCGGCGGCCGGCCGGCGCGGTCTCGGTGACGTACGCGGCCACGCTCGGGTTCTCCGCCCCGACCGACAGCCCCTGCACCAGCCGGGCCCCGACCACCAGGAGCGGGGCCGCCAGGCCGATGGAGGCGTAGCCGGGTACGACGGCCAGGAACAGGGAGCCGGCGGCGATCAGGCCGACCGTGAGGGTCAGTCCGTAGCGCCGGCCGCGGGTGTCGGTGAGGCGGCCGATGAGCACGCTGCCCAGCGGCCGGACCAGGAAACCGAGGGCGAAGCCGAGGTAGGCGGCGATGAGTTTGGCGGTGGGCGAGGTGCCGGGGAACAGCGCCTCGGCGAAGTAGGGGGCGAGGATGCCGTAGATGGTCCAGTCGTAGGCCTCGACGACCGAGCCGACGGTGGCGGCGGCCAGTTCCCTGCGGGGGCGCCGGGCCGGTGCCGGTGCGGCGGCGGCGACCGCCGCCACACCGGCTTCCGAGAGGCCCGCTCGGTCAGTGCTGGTCATCTGTGACTCCGTAGACCCTGATCAATGAGGTGTCCTGCCCGGGGAAGGGCACGGCGTGCAGTCGGACCCCGGTCGCCGGGAGGGCTTCCAGGCCGGTCAGGCCCGTGAGGGCGGGCAGGCCGGCGGCGGCGAGCGCCGCCGCCACCGGCCCGTTGCCCTCGCGGCTGTCGGTGGCGACGAGGAGTGCGCCCTGCCCGGCGAGCAGCTCCACGGCGTCCTCGGTGAGGTACGGGCCGGCCGCGCGGCCGGTCTGCACGACCACGGCGTGCCCCGCGAGGTCGAAGGGCGCCAGTGCCAGCCGGTCGGCGACGGGCTGCCCGGCTCCGAGGAGCCGTACCAGGACCACGGGAAGGTCCACCAGGCCGGCCAGGCCCGATGCGGCGCCGCCCGGGCCCGTCGGCCAGGCGGCCCGGGTGGCGGGGCCGGTCAGGTCCGTGGGGGTGCGGCTCGAACCGGCGGCGCCGGTGTTCCGGGAGCCCTTGTGCGGCTCCTGGAGCAGCTCCCGGCGGGTGATCTTCGTACTGCCGACCATCAGCAGTCCGAGGTGGCGGACGATCAGTTCGCCCAGTTCCCCGTCGGCGATGTCGTCGCCGGGGATGTCCAGGCGGAACCCCTGCATCTGCAGGGCGCCTCCGTTGCTGAAGACGACCTCCGCGTCGAAGTCGACCCGCCACTCGCCGCCGTTGTTCGTTCCCGTGGCCATGTTCGTTGTCCCTACTCTTCGTGGATCCGTGCTCTGTCAGGCGCAGTCGATCAGAGCTTTCTCCAGGGCCGCGGCCATCTCGTGGATCTCCTCGTCGGTGATCACCAGTGGCGGGAGCAGCCGGAGCACGGCGCCGTGCCGGCCGCCGCTCTCCAGGAGCAGCCCGTGGTCCAGGCAGGCGCGTTTGATGCGCTTGGCCCGGGCCCCGTCGGCGGGCAGCGCACCGAGCTGGTCGGCCGGGCCCGCGGGGTCCACGATCTCGATGCCCCACATCAGTCCCCGGCCGCGGACCTGGCCGATCTCGGGGTGGCCGGCGGCCAGCCGGCCGAGCAGGGTGGCGATCAATTCACCCTTGGCGGCCGCCTTTTCGACGAGTCCCTCGGACTCCGTGACCCGCAGGGAGGCGAGTCCCGCGACCAGGGCGATCTGGTTGCCGCGGAAGGTGCCCGCGTGGGCTCCGGGCGTCCAGGCGTCGTACTTGCCGTGGTAGAGCAGCAGCGAGAGCGGGAAGCCGCCGCCGGCCGCCTTGGACACGAGGACGGCGTCCGGCTCGATCCCGGACTCCTCGAAGGCCCACATGGTGCCGGTGCGTCCGAAGCCGGCCTGGATCTCGTCCAGGACCAGCGGGATGTCCAGCCGGGCGGTGATCTCCCGCAGCCCGCGCAGCCAGGAGGCCGGTGCCGGGATGACCCCGCCCTCGCCCTGGACCGCTTCGACGAAGATCGCGGCCGGTTTGGTGATGCCGCTCTCCGGGTCGGTGAGCAGCCGCTCGATGTAGGTCAGGCCGGCCCGGATGCCCGCCTCTCCGCCGATGCCGAAGGGGCAGCGGTAGTCGTAGGGGTAGGGGAGGTGGTGGACGTCCGGCATGAGGGAGGGCACGGCCTCCTTGGCGCCCAGGTTGCCGGTGAGGGCGAGGGCGCCCGCCGTCATCCCGTGGTAGGCCCCGTGGAAGGAGATCACCGTCCGGCGGCCGGTGGCGATCTTGAAGAGCTTGACGGCGGCTTCGGTGGCGTCGGTGCCCGCCGGTCCGCAGAACTGCGTCTTGAAGGTGTCCGCCATGGCGCCCGGCAGCTTGGCGTACAGCGCGCGCAGGTACTCGTACTTGGCCGGGGTGGTCAGGTCCAGTGCCTGCTGGACCTGACCGGAGGTGAGGTACTCCCCCACCGCGGCCAGGACGTCCGGGTGGTTGTGCCCCAGGGCGAGGGTGCCCGCCGCGGCGAGGCAGTCCAGGTATTCGCGGCCGTGCCCGTCGCGGATGCGTGCGCCGTGGCCTTCGGCGAGGAGCTTGCCGAAGGCGTTGGCGTAGGTCCGGGCGCCCGATTCGCGCGCCTCGACGAAGGCGTACATCTCGTCCGGCGTGAGGGTGGTCACGTCGTCACTTCCTCAGGTGTGAGCGGGCGTCGGCGACCATGACCTGACCGAGGGCGATGCCTCCGTCATTGGTCGGAACGAGCCGGTGGACATAGGTGTCGAAACCGTCGGCGGTCAGCCCGGTCAGACAGTTGAGCAGCAGGAACTCGTTGAGGAACACGCCTCCGGAGAGGGCGACCTGGTTGACGCCGGTCTCCTCCCGCAGGGCCTTGCAGCGCTCGCGGACCATGTCGACGACGGCCGTGTGGAACCGGCGGCTGATCCGGTCCACGGGCAGTCCGGCGGCGATGTCCCCGGCCATGGCCCGGATCACGGGCCTCGGGTCCACCTCGGTCAGCCCGTCCGCCTCGTAGGACCCGAAGCGGTACGAGGCCTGCGGCTCGCGGGTGGCGTCGCGGTCGAGCAGGCCCTCCAGCTCGATCGGGCCCTGGGCCTCGTACTCGGCCTTGGCGCAGACCCCGGCGAGGGCGGCGACCCCGTCGAAGAGGCGGCCCATGCTGGAGGTCGGCGGGGAGTTGACCCCGCGGCCGGCCATGGTCGCGTACACCTGGCGGCGCTGCTCGTCGAGGACGGCCAGGGCGGGGAAGCCCGCCAGGGCCCGGTCCCCGTCCCCGTCGAAGGCGTCCAGGGCCAGTGCGTACCCGGTGCGGATGGGTTCGCGCACGGCCTGGTCGCCGCCGATCAGCGGCAGCCGGCGCATCCGGCCGACCCGGCGGTAGGCGGCGAAGTCCCCGAGGAGGAACTCCCCGCCCCACACCGTGCCGTCCTCGCCGTAGCCGAAGCCGTCGAAGATCACGCCGAGGGTGGTGCCGCTCACGTGGTTCTCCGCCATGCAGGAGGCCATGTGGGCGTGGTGGTGCTGGACTTCCACGGTGGGCAGCGCCGGGCCCGTGCCGTCGTCGTCCAGGGCGGCCCGGGTGGAACGGAACTGCGGGTGCATGTCGTGCGCCGTGACCTCCGGCTTGAGCGCGTACAGCTGCGCCAGGTGCCGGGCGGTGCGGTGGTGCGCGGCGAAGGTCTCGTCGTTCTTGAGGTCGCCGATGTGCTGGCTGAGGAAGACCTGGGAGCCGTTGGTGAGGGCCACGGTCGTCTTCAGTTCGGCGCCGAGGGCGACCACGGGGGCCACCTCGCGGCCGACGTCCACCGGGTAGGGGGCGTAGCCGCGGGCCCGCCGGATGAACTGGAGCAGCGGCTCGTCGAGTTCGGGGTGGTCGGAGAGGCGGACCACCGAGTCGTCGACGCGGATCTCGATGTCGCGGTCGTGGTAGAGGATCACGTCCGCGATCTCGAAGAGCTGCTCCAGGGCCTCCTCGTTGCGGTAGGCGATGGGGTAGCCGGAGATGTTGCCGCTGGTGGCGACGAGCGCTTCGAGGCCGGGCTCGTCCAGCAGCAGGTGGTGGTGGGGTGCCGAGGGCAGCATGATCCCCAGGTTGGGGTTGCGCGGGGCCACGGACTCCGGGAGGGAGCCCGCGCGCTTGCGGGCCAGCAGGATGGGCCGGGCCGGCGAGCGCAGGACGTCGATCTCCGCCTCGGAGAGCTCCACCAGCTCCTGCGCCGTGGCGAGGTCGCGGACCATCACCGCGAACGGCTTGGAGTCGCGGCGCTTGCGGCTGCGCAGCAGGGCCACGGCCTCCGCGTTCGTCGCGTCCACCACGAGGTGGAAGCCGCCGACGCTCTTCATGGCCGCGATCCCGCCGTCGGCCAGCACCCGGGCGGCCGCGAGGAGGGCCTCGTCCCCTTCGGCCGTGCCCCCCTCGCGGTCCCGGAGCAGCAGCCGGGGGCCGCAGTCCGGGCACGCGTTGGGCTGTGCGTGGTAGCGCCGGTCCATCGGGTCCTCGTACTCGGCCTTGCAGTCCGCGCACATGGTGAAGGTGGCCATGGTGGTCATCGGACGGTCGTACGGCAGGTCCTGGATGATGGAGTACCGGGGCCCGCAGTTGGTGCAGTTGATGAAGGGGTAGCGGTGCCGGCGGTCCTTCGGGTCGCGAAGTTCCGCCTGGCAGTCGCCGCATACGTGGGTGTCCGCCGGGAGCAGCGCGGACCGGGCTCCGGTGTGCTCGCTGTGCACGATGGTGAACGGGCCCGCGGGCACGGTGCCGCGGTCCAGTCCCCGGGTCGGCCGGACCTCGTCCACCCGGGCGAGCTCGGGGGCGCGGCCGCTGAGGCCCGCCGCGAACTCCTCCAGGGCGGCGACCGGTCCGGACGCCTCCACCAGCACGCCTTCGGGGTCGTTGCGAACCCAGCCGGAGAGGCCGAGTTCACGGGCCAGCTTGTAGACGAACGGCCGGTAGCCGACGCCCTGGACCACGCCGGTGACGCGGATGCGCCACTCCTCGGCGGCGCCGTCGGCGCTGCCGGTCCCGTCGGGCCGTTCCGTGACGGTCTGCTGCTCGGTGCTGCTCATGGCGGTTTCCTCGGTCCCTTTCTCAGCAGAGCCGGGGGAGTTCGGCGCCGAGGAGTTCCTCCAGCTGGGTCTCGCGACCGTCCGCGTCGCGCAGCAGCACCAGGCCCTCGGTGTCCTCGGAGATCTCGCCGATGGTCACCGCGTCCTTGCCGTAGGGCTGGGAGCGCAGGGCCGCCAGTACCTCGGCCTCGGCCGCCGGGTCCACGAAGAGCGCCAGGCAGCCCTCGTTGGCGCAGTGCAGCGGGTTGATCCCGAGCATGTCGGCGGCCATGGCCGTCTCGTGCTGGATGGGCAGGTCGTCCTGGGTGACGCGGATGGTGCGGCCGAGCTTGCCGGCGTACTCGTGGAGCACGGCCGTCAGGCCGCCGCGGGTGACGTCGCGCATCGAACGGACGGCGCCGGGCACCGTGTTCGACAGGACCGTGTCGACGAGGCCGTTGAGCGGGGCGCAGTCGCTGTCCACGCGCTGCTCGAAGCCGAGGCCCTCGCGGATGGAGAGCAGGTGCACCGTGTGGTTGCCGATGGGCCCGCTGAGGATCACCTTGTCGCCGGGGCGCACGTCGGTCATGGTGAGCGGCTCGCGCTCGAAGACCCCGACGCCCGCTGTGTTCAGGTAGATCTGGTCGGCCTCGCCCTTGCGGACCACCTTGGTGTCCCCGCCGACGATCTGTACGCCGGCCTCGCGGGCGGTGTCGCGGATCGACTCCAGGGCCCGGACCAGCTTGGCGATGGGGAGCCCGGTCTCCAGGATCATGCCGAGGGTGAGGTACTTGGGCCGGGCGCCGGCCACGGCCAGGTCGTTGACCGTGCCGCAGACCGCGATCTTGCCGATGTCCCCGTTGCCGAAGAACGGCGGGTCGACCACGAAGGAGTCGGTGGTCATCGCGATGCGGTCGCCCTCGATCTTGAGGATCGCGCTGTCTTCCATGATGCCGATGTAGACGTCGCCGAGGGTCGAGGCGATCACCTGGAGCAGGTCCTGGCTGAGCTTCGCGCCGGTGCCGTGGTCGAGGACGATGAATTCGGTGGGATCCACGCTCGTGGTCATGCCGGTTCCTTTCTGGAACGGGGAGTTGCGGTGAGGGGCGTGGTCACGGGGTCTTGATGTTCTTGCGGGGCAGCCCGCCCTCGGCGTCGAGGACGCGGATGACCTCGGCGGAGTCGGTCACCGTGGCGCAGTAGCCCTCCAGCCAGTCCAGGGCGCGCTGCTTGTCGTCCAGGCGGGCCGAGACGACGCAGTCGGAGGGGACCCAGATGTTGTAGCCGCGGAAGAAGGCGTCGGCGGCGGTGGTCTGGACGCATATCTGCGTCTGCATGCCGGTGATCAGCACGGTGTCCACGCCGAGGGCCTGGAGGCGCTCGTGCAGGTCGGTCTCGTAGAAGCCCGAGTCCTTGCTCTTCTCCATGACGACGTCCTCGGGGGCCAGGAAGGCCTCGATGACGTCGGCGCCGTGGGTGCCGCGCTGGACCGGGAGGTAGCCGTCGTAGCGCTCGGCGTTCGGGTCGTCCGGGTCGTTGACGAGCTGCAGGTGGAAGATGTGGTGGCCGCGGCTGCGCATCTCGTCGAGGAAGCCGGTGAAGTGCGGGGTCGCGGCCTCGACGGCGGCGACGCGCTCCGGGTTCTTCTCGACCAGTTCGTACTGGAGGTCGTTGGTCAGGACGGCGATCTTGGACATGGCTGTGCCCTTCGGTGGGGTGGTGTGGTCCCGGGGCCCGTCCGGCGCACGTCGGCGTACGCCCCGGCGGGCGGTGGGTGACAGGGGGGAAGCTGCGCACCGGCCGGTCGGCCGCGAGGGGCCGTGGCGCACGGGCGGATCGGGCCCGGGGCGGTGTACGGCGTGCTCGGTGCGGGGGCCTGCGCGGCCCTGGCGGGCGGCGCGGCGGTCAGGAGGGGCGCGGGTGCGGGTGCGCGGGAGGGGGTCGGGCGCGGTGCGCGTCAGGTGTGGCGCGGCTGGGGCGCGGTGTGCGCACGGCTCGGTGTGCGCACGGCGGCCTGACGGTGCGTACGGCCCGTCGGTGCGGGGGTCAGCTCGCTACCGCGACGCGGTCGGACTCGAGCTCGTGCAGCCAGGTGCCGGTGGCCTCGAAGTGGGCCGTGATGTCGGCGAGCCGGGCGTGCATGTAGAAGCCGGTGACGGGGCGGCCGTCGGCGCGGGCGTAGTCGGGCAGCCGGCCGTACTCACGGAAGCCCAGGCGCTGCCAGAGCGCGGAGGGGCCGTCGTCACGGACCTCGAGGGTGATGACGTCGCAGCCCATCTCGCCGACCTTGCGCAGGGCCTCGGACCAGCCCTCCAGCAGGAACTGTCCGCGGTAGTCGGGGGCGACGACGCAGCGGCGCATCTCGACGATGTGGCGGCGGGCCGGCAGCGGGGCGCGGGCGAGGGTCACCATGCCGACGATCTGGCCTTCGTCGGTGCGGACGTGGAGGAGGTCCACGGCGCCCTTCTTCAGGTCCGCCTCGAAGGCCCGCATCAGCGGGAGGCCCTTCTCCAGTCCCACGGGTTCGTAGAAGCCGAGGGTCTTCTCCTTGACCGCTACGGCGTCCATCAGCTCGATCATTTCGCGCATGTCCTGTTCGGACAGCTCGCGCGGCCATGAATAGTGCATCGTCTTCCTTGGTGAGTAGACGGTGGAGCAGCCGGACCCCGGACATCGCGGCGCCGCCCCCGTGGGGGCTGCGCGGCACATCTGGAACGCAATGCCCGGGATCGCCGGACTGCGGGAGTGTCGGCCCTTCGGCCCTTCAGGGCGTCGGCCCTTGCGGGCACCGGTCCTTCAGGGCATCGCCGGCAGGTGTGGGCCGGCCGGTCAGACCGAAGCGGTGGCCTTCGTCTGCAGGTTGGTCTGTACGGCGGCGGCCGGTGCGGCCTGGGTCAGCAGCGAGGCGTCCGCGCCGGCACCGAGCACGGTGGCCGCGTAGACCTCGACGAAGTAGGAGACGAACAGCGAGTTGATCTTGATGAGGTGCTCGACGAAGCGCTCCTCGTCGGCCTCGTCGTTGATGATGCGCATGATCAGGTTCCAGACCATGTCGACGTGGTCGTCATCGTCGTCGAGGGCCAGGTGGGCGCGGGCGCCCTTGGTCTTGTCGGCGCCGACGTGCTGCTCCATGATGTCCAGCCAGTCGGGCTGCGTCTTGCCCGCGATGTACTCCAGGTAGAACCCGCTGATCATCGCGGCCAGCGGACCCTCCGTGGCCATCGTGTAGTAGAAGTAGCCGTTGAGCAGCTCGGTGGCGAAGGTCGGACGGATCGCGTAGATCTCCTCGTCCGTCATGCCGACCTTGTGCAGGTCGCCGGCGAACATGCGGTCGTGGCGGCCCTCCTCCGCGCCGTACAGGCCCCACTCCTTGCAGAGCTGCGGGTCCCGGGTGGCCCAGTAGTTGGCGATGAGCGGGTCGACGGCACGCTTGAGGCCGATCCGGATCATCGTCTCGACGTTGTGCCGCTTGTACAGCTCGAGGTCGAACTTCTCCTTGTCGAGCATCCCGTCGGCGCCCGCGCTGCGCTCGTAGAAGTCCCGCTCGAACTTCAGCAGGAGCTCGTCGACGCGCTTGCGGAACTCAGGGCGCTGCAGGTTGGAGTACGTGTTGTACGACTTACTACGAGGCATCTCATCCCCAGCCGAGATCGTTGACTACCTGACCCGGACCAGTGGGGGCGGCGATGTTCGCCGCACCACTCGTCGACGGGGCGAGGAAGACGGTCACCGCGAAAGTTGCCGCAATGGCGATGAGGAAACTCGCTATACGTGGCATGCTTGCCTGCCCCTCAAGATGTCTTGCGGTCCGGATCAGCTTCGGCATCATCCTGTCCGTTCGACGACATCCGGAGCCATCCCTTTCTGGGATCATGTTGCCGCTGGCGAAAACATGACAGGGGGATGAATTGAACTCAATCAGACAAGTCCATCCTTTTACAGTGCCCCGGCTCACCCACGCCGGGGACCGTCTCTACCGGTTCGTCACCCGAACACCGGGTACAACGTGCGAAACAGCGGCCCTGGCTCTGGACATGAGCGCCGCGGAGGTGCAGGAAGCGGCGGACGCGCTCGACGATCTGGGGCTGCTCAGCATGTGCCCCGTGACGGGCATCTACACCCCGTACCCCGTGGAGCACGCACGCATCAAGGTCCTCAACCCGGCGCAGCACAGCCTGAACGAGAGCCAGTCCTTCCTCGATCAACTACGCGGAGAATTAGATGAGTTGTTAATGAGGACCGCGGACGTCCAGAACGACAACTCACTGGAGGTCGTGCCTGGCCTGGGCGACGTGCGCAAGCTGATCGCCGGGCTCGCGAACGGCTGCCGCACCGAGGTGCTCACCTCCCAGCCCGGCGGCGCACGGGACGAGGAGGTGCTCTCCGAGAGCCTGGAGCGCACCGAACGCCTGCTGGGGCGGGGGGTGCACATGCGGACCCTCTACCAGCACACGGCCCGGTTCAGCCCGGCCACGGCCTCGTTCGTGGGGCGGGTGACACCGCTCGGCGCGGAGGTGTGCACGCTCGCCGGCGGCTTTCCGCGCTGCATCATCTTCGACAAGGAAGTGGCGATCATCCCGCTCTCGGACGGATCACACGGGGCGGCGGTATCGAGAAATAGCCACCTTGTCTCGTTCCTTTCGGAGGCCTTCGAGCGGGCCTGGAGCGGGGCCGAGAAATTCACCTCGGAAAACGACCGACCTGCACGGGCGGCGATTACCTCCGACATTCAGCAGACCATCGTGTCGCTGCTCATTCAGGGCGAATCGGACAACAGAATAGCCCACGTGGTCGGTATTTCTTTGCGCAATTGTCAACGCCACATTGCGAACATCATGAAGAGCATCGGCGCCCGCAACCGGCTCCACGCCGGATATCTGCTGGCGAAGGAGCCCTTCAACGGCGGCTGACCTGCCGGCAGCCCGCGCCGCGAGCGAGCGGCCCGGGCTGCCGGGGTCCGCAGCGGACGGCTCCTAGCGGCCCCCCGCCGCCGGAAGCGGAACCGCCGCGGGCTCGGGCGCGGGGCCGGGATCGGCCGCCGCCGCAGGCTCGGGCGCGGGGCCGGGATCGGCCGCCGCCGCGGGGCCGGCCCCCGCCGCCGTGCCCGCTTCCGCCGCCACCGGCCGGGGCTTCGCGGGGACCAGCGAGGTCACCGCCACCCCGCCGACGAGCAGGACGGCCGCCACCCAGCGCAGCCCGCTCACTTCCTCCCCCAGCACCAGCGCCGCCGAGCTCATCCCGAAGACCGGCACCAGCAGCGAGAAGGGTGCCACCGAGGAAGCGGGATAGGTGCGCAGCAGGAACCCCCACGCCCCGAAGCCGAACACCGTGGTGATCCAGGCGAGGTACACGATGACCCCGACCCCGCTCCAGTCGAGCCCGCGCAGCGCCGCCAGGTCCCGCTCGGGGCCCTCGATCAGCAGGGACAGCCCCGCCAGCGGCAGCACCGGCACCACGCTCACCCACACCATGAAGTTCAGGGCGTCGGGCGGGGACGCCTTGCGGGTCAGCACGTTGGACACGCCCCAGCACGCGGCGGCCGCGATCACCATCGTGAAGCCCAGCACCGGCCCGGAGGCCCCCTCGTCCACGGCGGCCACGGCGATCCCCGCGAAGGCCACCGTCATGCCCGCGATCCGCAGCCGGCCCGGCCGCTCCTTGAGCACGACGGCCGCGAACACGGCCGTGAACACCGCCTGCGCCTGGAGGACCAGCGAGGACAGCCCGGCGGGCATCCCGTTGGCCATCCCGGAGAACAGCAGCCCGAACTTCGCGATGCCGAGGACCACACCGACCGCGATGATCCACTTCCATGCCACTTTGGGACGCCCGACGAAGAACACCGCCGGCAGGGCGGCGACCAGGAAGCGCAGGGCGGACAGGAGCAGCGGCGGGAACGATCCGAGCCCGAACTCGATGACGACGAAGTTGAAACCCCAGACCGCGGCTACGAGAACCGCCAGGGCGGTGTGAATGGGTCGCATGCTCCGAGCATCGGCTCCTCAACCATTTAGCACCAGCGCAGATGTCTTCAGGGTCGGATGTAGCGTTGCTTCATCCACGTTGCTTCGTCCACCGGCGCCGCCCGCGCCCTAAGCTGCCTGGCATGCTCGACCTCTCCCGGCTGCGCGCCCTGCACGCCGTCTCCGTCCACGGCTCGGTCGGCGCGGCCGCGGCCGCCCTCGGGTACACCCCCTCCGCCGTCTCCCAGCAGATCGCCAAGCTGGAACGGGAGACCCGCACCACCCTGCTCGAACGCCACGGCCGCGGTGTCGCCCTCACCGAGGAGGCCAAACTGCTGGCCGCGACGGCCCAGCAGCTGATGGACATCTCGGAGCGGGCCGAGACCGCACTGGAGGAGTCCCGCGGCCAGCCCGTCGGCCGGCTGCGGGTCGCCGCCTTCGCCTCGGCCGCCCGCGGCCTGCTCCCCGGGGTCCTCGCCGATCTGGCCCACCGTCACCCGGCCCTGGAAGTACGGCTCACGGAGATCAACCCGCACCTGTCGATGGACCTGGTCTCGCGCGGGGTCACCGACCTGGCGGTGACCCACGACTGGGACATCGCCCCGCTGCCCGCCCCCGAGGGCGTGGAGCAGGCCGTGATCGGCGACGACCGCTGCGACCTCGTGGTGCCCGCCGGGCACCCCTTCACCTCCCGCGCCGTCATCCACCGCTCGGACCTGGGCGGGCAGCGCTGGGTCTGCCAGCCGCCCGGCCGGGTCTGCCACGACTGGCTGGTGCGGACCCTGCGCACGGCCGGGTTCGAGCCCGACATCACGCACGTCGCCGAGGAGAACCACACCATCGTCTCGCTGGTCGCCGCCGGGCTCGGGGTGGCCGTCGTACCGCGGCTGGGCACCGGGACGCTGCCGCCCGGCGCCGTGGCCGTACCGCTGGAGCCGGGCCCCGTACGCCGGTTGTACGCCCTGTGGCGGACCGGGGCCGCCCGCCGGCCGGCGATCACCGAGGCCGTACGGACCCTGCGCGAGCACTGGCCCCACGTCGCACCCCGTACGGGGGACTCCGCGAGTGTCCCCCGCGCCGAAGGCCCCGCCCCGCAGTAGCGTCCGGCGCGTGCCGAACCACGCCTCCCGCCGGACCCTGCTCACCGTGGCCGCCGTGGCCGCCGTCACCGCCGCGGGGGCCGCCTCCGCCGCGGTGGGCACCGCCCGGGACCCCGACGGCCCGGTCCCCGACGACTCCCGGCCGGGCGACCGCGCACCGGGGCACTCCCCCACCCGTCATTCGTCGGGGGCCGGGCCGCGCGAGACGATGGACCGGATGAGCCTGGCCGAACTGGTCGGGCAGCTCTTCGTATCGCGGGCGTACGGGCACGCGGCGACCGAGCCCGACTCCGAGGACGTCGCGCTGAACCAGAAGGCGTTCGGGGTGCGCACCCCCGCCGAGCTGGTCGCCCGCTACCACCTCGGCGGGATCGTCTACTTCGGCTGGGCGCACAACACCCGCTCCCCGCGCCAGATCGCCGAGCTGTCGGCCGGCCTCCAGCGGGCGGCCGCGGATTCCGGTGCGGGCGTCCCGCTGCTGCTCTCCATCGACCAGGAGCACGGCGCCGTCGCCCGCGTGGGCCGGCCCGCGACCCTGCTCCCGGGGGCCATGGCACTGGGCGCCCTGGCCCTGGGGACCGCCGGGTCCACCGCCGAGGCCCGCCGGGCCGCACGCATCGCGGGTTCCGAGCTGGCGGCGATGGGCATCCGGCACAACTACGCCCCGGTTGCCGACGTGAACGTCGATCCCGCCAACCCGGTCATCGGCGTACGGTCCTTCGGCGCCGACCCGCAGGCGGTGGCGGCCCTGGTCGCCGCCCAGGTCCGCGGCTACCAGGGCGCCGGGGTGGCCGCCACGGCGAAGCACTTCCCGGGGCACGGGGACACCGGCACCGACAGCCACGTCGGGCTGCCGCTGATGACCCATACGCGGGCGCGGTGGGAGGAGCTGGACGAGCCGCCGTTCCGGGCGGCCGTGGAGGCGGGCGTCGACGTGGTGATGACGGCGCACATCGTGTTCCCCGCGCTCGACCCCTCCGGGGATCCGGCGACCCTCTCGCGGCCGATCGTCACCGGGATCCTGCGCGAACGCCTGGGATTTCGCGGGGTGGTGGTCACCGATGCCCTCGACATGGCCGGGGTCCGCCAGAAGTACGGGGACGACCGGGTCCCGGTACTGGCCCTGAAGGCGGGCTGCGACCAGCTGCTGAACCCGCCGGACCTGGGGCTGGCCGTCCGCAGCGTGCTGGCCGCCGTGGAGTCGGGCGAGCTGACGCGGGCCCGGATCGAGGAGTCGGTGCTGCGGATCCTGGAACTGAAGGCCCGCCGGGGCCTGTTCGACGCGGCGGGACGGGCCGTGGAGCCGGCGCGGGCCGCGGACGCAGTGGATGCGGCCGTCGGCATCCCGGCGCACCTTGCGGCCGCCGGGGAGATCGCGGACCGTACGACGACCCTGCTGGCCAATCCGGTGGGGCTGCTGCCGCTGGATCCGGCGGACCGGCCGCTGCTCCTGGTCACCGGGACCGACCCGGCCTCCCCCACGGGTACGACGGGACCCCCTACCGCGGTACTGGCCCGGGAGCTGTCCGCGCTGGGCTGCCGGGCCACGGCCCTGCCGCCCGCCCGCGCGGTGGCGGCCGCCCCCGGCAACGCGGCCGTGCTCGTGTGCACGTACAACGTCCCCGAGGGCGAGAGCCCGCAGCGCGAGCTGGTCACCCGGCTGCTGGCCACCGGGGTGCCGGTGGTCCTGGTGGCGGTCCGCAACCCCTACGACCCGGCCCGGCTGCCGGCCTGCGCGGCCGAACTGGCCACCTACACCTGGACGGACGTGGAGCTGCGGGCGGCGGCCCGGGTGCTCACCGGGACCGTACGGCCCACGGGGCGCCTGCCCGTCCCGGTGCCGGGCCGCTACCCGCTGGGCCACGGGCTGGCGTACGGGTGATCCCCGTACCCCTCCCGCGGCCCCTTCCCGGGTCCTCCTGCCGAGCTACGGGCGCAGCATCGGCTCGCGCTCGATGTCCTGCTGGTCGAGCTGCGCGTCCGGCTTCGCCAGCGGCGCGGCCTTCGCGGCGCCGGTGGGGGCGGCCGGGGCGACTCCGGCCCACTTGAGGATCTTCTCGGTGGCCAGCGCCTTTTCGGCTTCCATGAGCTTGGAGACGTTGGCTCCGTGGTTGGCGCCCGGAGCGGTCATCACGTAGCTGTCGCGGGCTCCGTAGCCGAGGTGGAACGGTTCGGCACCCCACGGGTCGTTCTGCCCGTAGACGAAGAGCATCTGGTTCGCGTTGTTCTTCACCCAGGTGTCCACGTCCCGCATCGCCGCCGGCTGGAAGGTCATCGGGATGTCGCGGGGCACGAAGTTGCGCGGCGGCTGGTAGCCGTAGCGGCTCAGGCCGTCCAGGTGGGACTGCTTGATGTCGGGGGAACCGAGCTGGGTGCCCGCCTGGTAGTAGTACGGGGTGTACGTCTCCAGGCCCTGGTCGGCGTAGGCCGAGAAGCCGGAGATCGCGTCGACCGTGTCCCAGATCTCCTGGTCGCTCGCGGTGGCGGCGGCCGGGATGGCGGCGCAGTCGGCGAGCAGGCTGTACTGCCAGAAGGCCCACGTGTAGTCGAGGACGACGGCCTCGAAGGCCTTGTCGAGGTTGCCGACGGTGGTGAAGGTCCAGCCGTTCTCGGCGGCGGCGGCCGCGTACTTGGCCTCCAGCGGCTCGCGGCGCACGAGCGCCTCGCGCTGCACCGCGTTCAGCTTGTCGCGGCACTCCTTGGTGCCGACCTTGGCGAAGAACCGGTCGTAGGCCGAGTCCTCCTTGTTCACCACGTCGTTGGGGGCGACGTACGCGACGACGCCGTCCATGTCGCGCGGGTAGAAGCGCTCGAAGTAGGTGGCCGTCATGCCGCCCTTGCTGCCGCCCGTGGCCAGCCAGTTCTTCTTGTAGATCCGCTTCAGGGCGGTGAAGACGCGGTGCTGGTCACTGGCGGCCTGCCAGATGTCGAGCTTCGACCAGTCGGCCGGGTCGGGGCGGGACGGGTTGAAGAATCGGTACTCCAGCGACACCTGGTTGCCGTCGACTATGGTCGTCGGCTCGCTGCGGCGCGGGTTGGTGTTGACGTTGTAGCCGGAGGTGAAGAACACCGTGGGCCGCGTGACGTCCTTGTGCAGCAGGGTGATGCGCTGCTTGAAGGTGCCCTTCCACGGCGCGCGGTGGTCGACCGGCTGCTCGTAGTTCAGTACGAAGAAGCGGTAGCCGGTGTACGGCTTCTCCTCGATCAGGCTCATCCCCGGGATCGCGAGGATCCGGTCCTTGATGTCTTCCGTGGCGGCCTTGGCATCCCTGGCGGTGGCATCCGTGACGGCGGACGGTTCCGCGGCGGTGGCCGCTTGCGCCGTGGTGCCGGCCGCACCCGTGGTGCCGATCAGCACCGCGAGCGACAGCAGCCATCCGAGCTTCTTGCGCATTCACACTCCCCATGAGTTCACATCGGTCGCCGTGAACCTAGCCGGGGGAACATGCGGCTGAACAGACCTAGTTGGGCCGCTCCATCAGCAAAGGATCCAGCCGGAATCGACGGATCCGGCCCCCACGCTCCCCTTTACATACACGCAGCGATTGATCGCATGGACGGTGACGGGGCCCGCATAACGGGTGAATTGCCCAGAATCGCGCACCGGGTAGCCGCCGCGCGGCTGGATGCTCACCGACATCGCCCGCCGCTGTCCGGGCTCCCGGGCGACCGCCACCGCGCAGGCCCGGTCGCGGGTCTTGTAGACGCGCACCTCGCCCGTGGAGAACGGCAGCGTCCGCACCAGGTTCCCCGCGCACCCGCCGGTCGCCGCCTGGGCGGGCTGCGCCGTCAGCAGTCCGGCCACGGCCAGCCACAGCGTCATGGTGACCACGCCCGCGCAGGCGGCCCATCGCCTCCGCGGGTTCCGCGCCTTCAACACCCTGTCCCCCATCGGTCGTACGTACAACGTGCGTACGTTCGTACGACGCCGGGCAGGCCTTCATGGTTGCTCGGAACAAGAATTCAGCCCGTGCGAGCCGCCGGACCCGCCGGGTCCACCCCGCAGGCAGCCGTGTGGTCGAAGACCGACTCCCGCGGCCGGACCAGGGTGGCGACGGCGATCGACTGGAGGTGGGTGGTGCGCACGGCGGGCAGGTTGGCCTCGCCGAAGATCCCGCCCGTGGCTCCCGTGCCGCCGTTGTACGGGATCGAGGGCAGGCAGCCGATGTGCGAGTCGTTGACCTTCAGCATGCCGCCGTTGACCACCTCCTCGCAGAACCGCTCGACGACCCGCTCGTCCTGGGTCCACAGGGAGTTGCGCAGACCGTAGCGGTTGGCGTTGAGGAAGCCGATGGCCTCCTCCAGCCGGACCGGCGCCTCGGGCACGACCACGCACAGCAGCGGGAAGAAGGTCTCCTCGCGGAAGGCGCGCAGCCGGGCGGCCCCGGCCAGCCCGTCCACCCGGACGACCGCCGGGCGGATGAACGGTCCCGCCGCCGAGGGCTCGTCGTCCACGTCGACGAACTCACCGCCGCACAGCAGCTCTCCGCCGGCCGCCAGCACCTCGCCGACGAACTCGGTGAACTCCGCCCGCTTGACCACCGGGCTCAGCACCGTGCGCGGATCCTCCGGCGGCCCGGGCCGGATCTCCCGCACCTGCTCCATCAGCTCCTTCAGCAGCCGGTCGGCCACCTCCGGGTGGACGATGGCGAACTTCGGGGTCATGCAGATCTGCCCGGAGCCGTAGTACCGCTCGCACAGGGCCCGCGCGGCGAGGTCGACTTCGGCGTCGTGCCACACCAGCACCCCGTCGTTGCCCGACAGTTCGAGTACGGGCTTCTTCCCCGCGGCCACGCACTCCCGCTCCAGCTTGAGGCCCTGCTCGGAGCCGCCGAAGAAGACGAGGTCGTCGCAGTCGGGGCTGTCCAGCCACTGGCGGACCACGGCGCGGGCGTGCGTGCAGACCACGTTCAGGGTGCCGGGCGGGGCGCCGAGCCGCTCCAGGAGCGGGGCCACGAGCTCCCGGTAGACGAAGCTGACGCCCAGCGGGGCGGTGGGCGGCGCGTTGACGACCAGGCTGTTGCCCGCGGCGAGCGCCAGCGCCCCGTAGAAGGAGTTGGAGGTCGGGGCGTTGCGCGGCGGGCTCAGGCACACCACCCCGTCCGGCTTGCGCACCATGCGGGTCCGGCGGCCGGCCGAGGTGCGCTCGGGCTCCCGCAGCCGCGCGGCGAAGTCGGCGACGGAGTCCGGGTGGAAGGAGGCGGTCACGGAGTCCAGCTCCCAGGCCGCCAGCCGTACGGGGTGGCCCTCGGCGACCAGCAGCCCGGCCAGCTCCTCGCGCCGCTCGACGACGGCTCGGTGGATGCCGTGCAGCAGCTCCATCCGGTCCGCGAGCGGGACCGCCGCCCATCCCGGCTGGGCGGCGCGGGCGGCGGTCAGGGCGCGCAGTCCCTGCTCGGGGGCGGACAGGGCGACGCGGCCGGCCAGCAGCCGGTCGTCGTAGGGCAGGTCCTCGCCGCGCTCCAGGCGGGCTTTGAGCCCGAGCACCTCGAAGGGCTCGCGCAGGAGTTGACCCACCCGCGGCCAGTAGACCCATCGGGTGCCGGGCTCCTCTGCGCCGTTGACCCATACCTCGTAAGAGTGCATCCACAACTTCCTAGCGGGATAACGGGAGTTCGTGATCACGCAGGAGATTACGCTAGGTGAACGCGGGACCCCGCACCGTAGCCGTGAAAGGCGCTTGAAATGACGAACGACCTGCTCGACCGCAAGCTGGACCGCGCCTTCGCCCACCTCGACGTCAACGAGGACCAGGTGATCGACGAGCACGACATCATCGGGCTCGGTTCCCGCCTGCTGTCGGCCCTCGGCGAGCCGGCCACCTCCCCCAAGGCGACCCAGGTGATGGGCGGGCTGGTCGACTTCTGGCAGGAGCTCTTCACCGAGCTGGACATGGACCGGGACGGGAAGGTCACGCCGGAGGAGTACAAGCAGGGCATGACGCGCCTCTTCCAGGAGGACCGTGCGGCCTACGACAAGTCGTTCCGGCCGATGGCGCACGCGATGCTGCTGGTCGTCGACAAGGACGACGACGGGCGGATCAGCCCCGAGGAGTTCCAGAAGGCCCAGACGGCCTTCGACACGAAGCTGAGCCGCGAGGACGCGGAGGCGCTCTTCGCCCGGATCGACGCGGACCACGACGGGTTCCTGTCCGTGGACGAGCTCCTCGGCGCGGTGCGGGAGTACTACACCGGCACCGACGAGGACGCCCCGGGCAACCTGCTCTTCGGCGAGCTGTAGCCCGGGGAGCCGGCTCCCGTCAAGCCGCGAGATGTCGGGGCGTGACGCCGCCCGGGTGGCGGGGCGTACTGGGACGGACTCCCATCCGCCTCGCCCACCAGAGGAGAGCAGTCATGAACCACGTTTCCAGGAAGCCGCGCCTCGTCCTGTTCGCCGCATCGGCGGCCATCGTCGCCGGTGGCGTGCTCGCACCCGCGACCGCGCTCGCCGCCACCCCCGCGAGTGCGCACGCGGTCAGGGCCGACGACACCGGCAACGAGTCCACCCTGCTCCTCCGCAGCGGCCCCGACGACACCCTGATCCGCACGGACCCGCCCGCCGAGGACACCCCGGGCAAGTGGGGCAAGGGGAAGCACAAGCGCCCCGGCAAGCACGACTCTCCCGACGGCCCCGTCTTCCAGGCTCCCGACCGTCCGGAGTGGCAGTGCATCACCGCCCCCTGCGGGCCTCCCGAAGGGCTCCCCGACGGCGGGACGGACGAAGGCGCGACTATTTCTCGCCACGTGAAGACGTGAGGATCGACCCCGATCCGTACCGCCCGAGAGGGACACCACACCGGAGCCCCGGGTCCGCACGACGGACCCGGGGCTCCGGTGCGTGTACGAGGACACTCGAACGGCGCTTTTACAAGAAGGGGCCATCTCCGTCAAGCCCCGAATCCGAGTGACGTGACGCGATTCCCGCCATCGGGTTTATTTGAAGTACGCCCTCACCGGGAAACACCGGAAGAACCAGAGGGCAGGGAATCACCCCGGATCCTTTCTCCGGAAGATTCCCGAATCCCCCTTCTTTTTCCGAATGGAGAACGGCCATGTTCAAGATTCTTTCGACCCGCCGCATCGTCCTCGCTTCCGCTTCCGTCGCCCTGCTCGGCGGTGGCATAGCCCTCCCGGCCACAGCAATGGCAGCGCCCGCCACCGTTCCGCACCACGCGGTGTCCCTGCCCCAGGACGACAGCGCGGACGGCATCGGCACCGGCGGTGACGCCAACGCCGAGAACACCACCGTCGGCGGCGACTCCCGCGGTGGCGACGCCAACAGCGGCGTCGGCAACTGCAAGGGCAAGTGCGACATCACCACCGGAAACGCCCGGGGTGGCGACTCCAGCGCCGACGCCATCAACACCGGCGACGCCACCGCGGTCGGCGGCGACGGCTTCGGTGAGGGCGGAAGCGTGAAGAAGGTCGACAAGCAGACGATCAAGAACCAGCTCAAGAACAAGCTCGGCAACTGATCGCAGCAGGCCACACCCTACACAGCGGCGCCCCGGGAATCCCCGGGGCGCCGTTCTCGTGCCGCGGACGCCGGAGAGGCCCAGCCCTCCGGCGTCCGCCGTGTGTGTGTCCGACCGTCGGGCCTTCGCCCCCGGTATCAGGCGTTGCCGCCCGTGGCGGTCGCGTCGCCGCTCACCGCGGTCGCGTCACCGGTGTTGATCGCGTCGGCGCTCGCGTTGCCGCTGGTCGCGTTCCCGGTGGTGATCGTGCACCGGCCGATACAGGTGCCCACGCCGGATGCGGCGGAGCCCGAGGTGGCCGTGCCGCCGACGGTGGTGTTCTCGGCATTGGCGGAGCCGCTGACGGCGATGGCGTCTCCGCCCCTGCGATCTCCCTGGTCGCCCCCGTCCCCGCCCCGCATGGTCTGCCGCCCGGTCGAGCTCGAGGCCACGTGGCTGCTACGGCTCAGCACGTCGGCGGTCACGGCCGTGTTGACGCTGTCGAAGCAGAGGCCGTTGCACCGGTTGGAGGCGCCGTCGCCCACAGCGGTGTTGGTGCTGGTGCCGCACAGGCCCGTGCACTCGTTGTACGCACCCGCCCCGACCGCGGTAGTGGTGCTGTCGCCGCACAGGCCCGTGCACAGGCCGGAGACGCGGTCACCGACGGCGGTGTTGGTGCTGTCGCGGCACAGACCCGTGCAGCTGCCGGAGACGCCGTCGCCCGCGGCGATGTTGTTGCTCCCCTCGCAGAACCCTTCACAGGCTCCGGGGGAAGCGTTGCCCGCGAGGGCGCTGATGCTGCTGTGGCCGTAGTACGGGGCTGCGGGTGCGGCCATCGCGGTCGCGGGCAGGGCGATGCCGCCGGCCAGTGCCACGGATGCCGTGGCCAGCACGATGCGACGGGTCCAGGAACGCTCGTTCATGGGAAATTCTCCGGGGTTGTGGTGCGGAGCAATTCGACTGTGGCCAAAGCGTGCGCGCGCCGGGGCAGACGCTATCGCGCGGATCCGGTCACCGTACGGATTCGTCCGCGCGCGGCGTGTTGTCACGTAGGGGCACCCAGGGTTCCCCGGGCGAGGCGGCCGGAAATTATCAAGATCGGCCATTTCCGTCAAGCCCCGAATGTGAGTGGCGTGACGCGATTCCCGCCATCGGGTTTATTTGAAGTACGCCCTCACCGGGAAACACCGGAAGAACCAGAGGGCAGGGAATCATCCCGAATCCCCTCCCCTTCTTTCCTTTTCTTTTCCGAATGGAGAACGGCCATGTTCAAGATCCTGTCGACCCGCCGCATCGTCCTCGCTTCCGCTTCCGTCGCCCTGCTGGGTGGTGGCATCGCCCTCCCCGCCACGGCGATGGCCGCCCCGGCCACGGCCCCGCACCACGCGGTGTCGGTCCTTCAGGACGACAGCGCCGACGGCATCGGCACCGGTGGCGACGCCAACGCGGAGAACACCACCGTCGGCGGCACCTCGCAGGGCGGCAACGCCAACAGCGGCGTCGGCAACTGCAAGGGCAAGTGCACCATCAACACCGGCGACGCCCGAGGGGGCGACTCCAGCGCCGACGCCATCAACACCGGCGACGCCACCGCCGTCGGCGGCGAAGGCACCGGCAAGGGCGGAAACCTGAAGAAGGTCAACAAGCAGACGATCAAGAACCAGCTCAAGAACAAGCTCGGCAACTGACCCCATCAGGCCACCACCCCACACAGCGGCGCCCCGGGATACCCCGGGGCGCCGTCGTGTGCCGCTGTCGGACTCGCCCTACGCCGCTGCGGCCGGCTCGTCCTCGCCCGCGAAGGTGCGCCACAGCTCGGCGTACCGGCCGCCGCGGGCCAGCAGCTCGGCGTGGGTGCCGTCCTCCGCGACCCGGCCGCGGTCCATGACCACGACCCGGTCGGCGCGCGCGGCGGTGGTCAGCCGGTGCGCCACGACCAGGGTGGTGCGCTTGCCCGCGAGCCGGTCGGTGGCCTGGTTGACCAGGGCCTCGGTGGCCAGGTCGAGGGCGGCGGTGGCCTCGTCGAGCAGCAGCACGTCGGGGTCGACGAGCTCGGCGCGGGCCAGCGCGATCAGCTGGCGCTGGCCGGCCGAGAGGTTGCGGCCTCGCTCGGTGACGGTGTGCAGGTAACCGCCGTCCAGCGTGGCGATCATGGCGTGGGCGCCGACCGCGTGGGCGGCGGCCTCCACCTGGGCGTCGCTGGCCTCGGGCCTCCCGTAGGCGATGGCGTCGCGGACCGTTCCCGGGAAGAGGTACGGCTCCTGGGGGACGACGCCGAGGCGGTGGCGGTAGCCCGTCAGGTCCAGCTCGCGCAGGTCCACCCCGTCGGCGGTGACCCGGCCCGAAGTCGGATCGTAGAACCGGGCCACCATCTTGACCAGCGTGGACTTGCCGGCCCCGGTCTCGCCGACGAAGGCGACGGTCTGCCCGGCGGGGATGCGCAGGCTGATCCCGGTGAGCGCCGGTTCCTTCTCCCCGCGCTCCTCGGCGGTGCCGTACGAGAAGTGGACCCCTTCGAAGGCGATCTCGCCGCGCAGCTCGGGGACCGGCCGGGGGTCGGCCGGGCGGGGGGTGCTGGTGGGCTCGCGCAGCAGGCCCTGGATCCGGCCGAGGGAGACGGTGGCCTGCTGGTAGCCGTCGAAGACCTGCGAGAGCTGCTGGACGGGGGCGAAGAACAGGTCGATGTAGAGCAGGTAGGCGACCAGCGCGCCCGTGGTGAGCGTGCCCGCCTCCACCCGGCCCGCGCCGACGATCAGCACGGCGGCTGCGGCCCCGGAGGACAGCAGCTGCACGAAGGGGAAGTAGACCGAGATCAGCCACTGGCCGCGGACCCGGGCCTCGCGGTACGAGTCGCTGCGCTCGGCGAACCGGACGGCGCCGGAGCGCTGGCGGCGGAAGGCCTGGACGATGCGCAGTCCGGCCACGGACTCCTGGAGGTCGGCGTTGACCAGGCCGACCCGGTCGCGGGCGAGCTCGTAGGCGGCCACGGACTTCCGGCGGAAGAAGAAGGTGCCGACGATCAACAGGGGCAGCGTGGCGAAGACGATCAGCGCCAGCTCCACGTCCAGGACGAGGAGGGCGACCAGGATGCCGAAGAAGGTGAGGACGGAGACGACGGCGGTGACGAGCCCGGTCTGCAGGAAGCTGGACAGGGCGTCCACGTCGGTGGTCATCCGGGTCATGATCTTGCCGGTCAGCTCGCGCTCGTAGTAGTCGAGGCCGAGGCGCTGGAGCTGGGCGAAGATCTTGACGCGCAGGGAGTAGAGCACGCGCTCGCCGGTGCGGCCCGTCATCCGGGTCTCGGCGAACTGCGCGGCCCACTGGGCCAGGACCACGCCGAGCGCGAGGAGGGAGGCCGCCCAGACGGCGCCGAGTGCGGCCGCTTCGACGCCCTGGTCGATGCCGTGCCGGATCAGGATGGGCAGGAGCAGTCCGGAGCCGGCGTCGAGGGCGACGAGGCCGAGGGATATCGCGAGCGGGGCCCAGAAGCCGCGCAGCAGGCGGCCCAGGTTGTAGCTGTCCTCGGCGGACGCGGCGCGTGTCTCGTCCACGTCGGGGGTGTCGTCGGCGGGCGGCAGCGCGGCCACCTGCGCGAGCAGTTCGGGCGTGGCGGACATCCCCGCGGGGGCGGTGGTCTTGTCCTCCGCCTCCTCCTGGCGCTGCCAGAGCTCGGGGGTGATCCCGCCGGCCACCCGGCGCTTGGCGTTGACGGGCTCGGAGTCGATCTCGGCTTCGAGCTCGATGCTCCTCTCTATGTCCCGCTCGAACTCCTCCATCAGCGGCGCCTCCGGCGTCCGCGGGGAGCCCGCACCCAGCGCGTCCGGGTCGGTGAGCAGCCGCCGGTACAGGGCGGAGCGGCGCTCCAGCTCCTCGTGCGTACCGACGTCGGAGAGCCGCCCGTGGTCCAGTACGGCGATCCGGTCGGCGAGCGCGAGCGTGGAGCGGCGGTGCGCGATGAGCAGGGTGGTGCGGCCGGCCATGACGGCGCGCAGCGCCTCGTGGATCTCGTGCTCGACCCGGGCGTCGACGGCCGAGGTCGCGTCGTCGAGGAGCAGCAGGCGGGGGTCGGTGAGGATGGCGCGGGCGAGCGCGATGCGCTGGCGCTGGCCGCCCGAGAGGGTCAGGCCCTGCTCGCCGACCTTGGTGTCGTACCCGGCGGGGAGGGCCTCGATGAACCCTTCGGCCTGGGCGGCGCGGGCGGCGGCCAGGATCTGGTCCTCGGTGGCGCCGGGGTGACCGTAGGCGATGTTGGCGCGGATGGTGTCGGAGAAGAGGAAGGAGTCCTCGGGGACCAGTCCGATGGCGTCGCGCAGGGAGTCGTAGGTCAGCTCGCGCACGTCGTGGCCGCCGACCCGGACGGCGCCGCGGTCGGCGTCGTAGAAGCGGGGCAGCAGCAGCGAGACGGTGGACTTCCCGCTGCCCGAGGACCCGACGAGGGCGACGGTCTCCCCTTCGGCGATCGACAGGCCGAACCCGTCGAGCACGGGCCGCTCGGGGTCGTACCCGAACCGCACGTCGTCGAACTCGACGGTGGCGGGCGCGTCCGCGGGGAGCTCCTTCGTCCCCTCCCGGATCACCGGCTCGGTGTCGATGAGCTCGAAGACCCGCTCCACGCCGGCGCGGGCCTGCTGGCCGACGGTGAGCACCATGGCGAGCATGCGGACGGGGCCGACGAGCTGGGCGAGGTAGGTGGAGAAGGCGACGAAGGTACCGAGGGTGACCTGCCCCTTGGTGGCCATCCAGCCGCCGAGGGCCAGCATGGCGACCTGGCCGAGGGCCGGTACGGCCTGCAGGGCGGGGGTGTAGCGGGAGTTCAGCCGGATGCCGCGCATCCGTCCGGCGAACAGCCGGCGGCCGGCGTCGCGGAGCTTGCCGGTCTCCTGCTCCTCCTGGCCGAAGCCCTTGACGACGCGGACGCCGGTGACGGCCCCGTCGACGACGGTGGCGACGGCGGCGGCCTGGCTCTGGGCGTACCAG
This sequence comes from Streptomyces sp. NPDC056883, assembly GCF_042788835.1. Classification (NCBI taxonomy): domain Bacteria; kingdom Bacillati; phylum Actinomycetota; class Actinomycetes; order Kitasatosporales; family Streptomycetaceae; genus Streptomyces; species Streptomyces sp. NPDC056883. The sequence continues at coordinate 108,306 of NZ_JBHUBS010000011.1, forward strand.
GTGGCGGGGAAGAGCTTCTTGCGGCTGCGCTTGGCTATGAACCAGAGGGCGGGGGCCATGAGCAGCGCGACGACGGTCAGCAGCGGCGAGAGCCACAGCATGATCCCGAGGGATATCCCGAAGAGCAGGAAGTTGCCGATGGTCATGGGCAGCATGAAGAGCAGCCCTTGGATCAGCTGGAGGTCGGTGGTCGCCCGCCCGACGACCTGCCCGGTGGACAGCTCGTCCTGGCGGCGGCCGTCCAGCCGGGCGATGGTGTCGTACATGTCGGTGCGCAGGTCGTGCTGCACGTCGAGGGCGAGCCGGCCGCCGTAGTACCTGCGGATGTAGGTCAGCACGTAGACGAGGACGGCGGCGCCTATGAGCATCAGGGCCCAGGGCCCCATGGGCTTGCTCTGGTCGCCGATGACGTCGTCGAGGATCACCTTGGTGACGAGCGGTACGAGCGCCATGACGGCCATGCCGCCGAGCGAGGACCCGAGGGCCAGCAGCACGTTGACCTTGTACCGCCAGGTGTAGGCGGCGAGCCGCCTCCCCCACCCCTGTTTGCTTCCAGCCGCCGTTTCCGCCGTCGCCGTAGCCACGTACTGCCTCCCCGTTCGTCCTGCCCTACCGGAAGCCCCAACGCTCCGACCGGCGGATTTCATCCCGCCGCAACAATTCGAACTGGGTTGCGCGGGTTCCGCGCGCGGGCTTGCGCCTACGGGGGCGGGGGAGGCTTACGGGGGCCACGGCGTCGGCAGGGCCCTCCGGGCCGGGGTCAGGAGGACTTGGGCGAGGGCGAGGACGAGGGCAGCGGCGAGGGCAGCACCTTCACCACGGGCGCCCGCTTCAGCGGCTTGTTCTCGCAGCCGAGGGCCTCGGTGACGCGGCGGGCCATGAGATAGGTGAGGGACGTCTGCCGGTCCCGGTCCGCCTGGGTCATGTTCGGCCGGGGGGCTCCGATCCTGAAGGACTCCTCCACCGCCAGCAGGGCGTTGTCGGACTGCGCGCGGAGGTCACCGGGCAGGTCGCAGCGCACGCGCAGCTGCGACCCGGTGTCGCCGGCCCAGCCGACGGCCCCGTTCGCCTCGACGGGCACGGTGTCCTTCGGGTTCTGCTCCTTGGAGTCCCGGTACAGCCAGCGGACCTGCAGCTGTACGCGGTCGGCGTCCTTGCCCTGCTTGGGGACGTACCCGCACATGAGCCACGGCGTCGACGGCAGCGACCGCACGTCCCCCTTGAGGCTGTCCACCAGGTGTGCGGTGGTGGCGTTGACCCGGGTGTCGAAGTCACCGGACCCGGTGATCTGCTTGAGGAGATCCCTCTCGGCCGACGGATCGGCGATCGCGCACGGGTCGGCGGCGCGGGGCCCTTCTTGCTTCACCGAACACCCGGCAGCCGCCACCAGGCAGACGAGGGCGAGTACGGACCGCTTGGCCGCGGTCGAGATGGCGTTCACTGGGTGTCTCCCGATGTCACCGCGGGAGCCTGCTCCAGCGGCTTGTTCTCGCAGCCCAGGGCGTCGGTGACGCGGCGGGCCATGAGGTAGGTGAGGGTGGTCTGCCGATCGCGGGGTGTTCGAACGCATGCGCCTTCGTCAGGACCCTGCCGGGCCCACTCCTGCTCGAACGACACCGCTCCCCCAGAGATCTGCGACCAAAGACGTGCGACCGGGACTGATCGGTACCAACCTAACCCGGCCCGGGGACCCCTCAGACGTGGGTGGGGGCGAACATCTTCAGTGTGGCCGGAAGGACCAGGAGCGAAGGGCCGGGGGTCTTCAGGGACCTGGCCAGGTCCTCTCCGAGGGATTCCGGGGTGGTCGTGGCCGCCGGGACGTCGAAGGCGGCCGCCAGGGCCACGAAGTCGGGGCGGGTCAGGGTCGTGCCCGTCTCGCAGCCGTACTCGCGCAGGATGCCGTAGCCGCCGTCGTCCACGATCAGCCAGGTGACGTCCAGGTCGTGCTGGCGGGCGGTGGCCAGGTCGGCGATCGAGTACATGGCGCCGCCGTCGCCGGAGACCGCGAGGACCGGGGTGTCCGGCTCCGCCACGGCCGCGCCGAGGGCCGCCGGGAAGGCGTAGCCGAGGCCGCCCGCGCCCTGCGCCGAGTGCATGGTGTTGGGGTGCTTGGGGTCGAAGGCCGACCAGGCCCAGTAGGACAGGATCGTCATGTCCCAGAACGACGGGGAGCGCGGGGGCAGGGCTCGGCGGATCGAGGTCAGGAGCTGTTGCTCCAGGGTCAGGTCCTGGGAGTCCAGCCGGGCCGCGATGTCGGCGAGGAGCAGGCGGACTCGCTCGGGGGCCTGCGGGTCGGGGCGCTCGGCGACCGTTTCGAGGAGGGCCTGCAGGGCGAGGCGGGCGTCCGCGTGGATGCCGAGGCCCGCGTGGTTGGACTCCAGCTTGCCGAGGTCCGCCTCGATCTGGACGACCCGGCCCTCCGGGAAGAACGTGTGGTAGTTCGAGGACAGTTCGCCCAGGCCCGAGCCGACCACCAGCAGGACGTCGGCGTCCTCCAGGAAGTCCGTCATGTGGCGGTCCTCCAGCCAGGACTGGAGGGACAGCGGGTGGGTCCAGGGGAAGGCGCCCTTGCCGCCGAAGGTGGTGACGACGGGGGCGTTCAGGCGTTCCGAGAGCTGCTTCAGCTTGCCCGCGGCGTCCGAGCGGATCACCCCGCCGCCCGCGATGATCACCGGGCGTTCGGCCGTCTCCAGCCAGTGCGCGGCCAGCGCGGTCAGCTCCGGGCGCGGGGCCAGTTCGTGCGGGGTCGCGTCCATGCCCGTGACCTGCGGGATGACGGTTTCCGCGCGCAGCACGTCTTCCGGGATCTCCACCCACACCGGTCCGTGCGGGGCGGTCAGCGCCGATTCCCAGGCCTCGGCGATCACGGACGGGATCTGGGAGGGGGTCCGGGCGGTGTGCACGGACTTGACCACGTCCCGGAAGGAGGCCGCCTGGTCGCGCAGCTCGTGCAGGTGACCGCGCCGGCCGCCGCCCAGGCCCGGGGTCGGGACCTGCGAGGAGATCGCCAGGACGGGCGCGGACGCCGCCGCCGCCTCGGCCAGGGCCGGGAGCGCCATGAGCGCGCCCGGGCCCGTGGACAGGAGGAGGGGGGCCGCCTCGCCGGTCATCCGACCGTACGCGTCGGCGGCGAACCCGGCGTTGTTCTCCGTACGCAGGCCCACCAGGCGCAGGTCGGACCGGCCGACGGCGTCGAAGAGGCCGAGCGCGTGCTGGCCGGGCAGCCCGAAGACGGTGGTCGCGCCGAGCGAGCGCAGCGTCTCCACGACCAGGTCCCCGCCCGTGCGCCCCGGCGGCGGCGCGAGCGCGGCCGCCTTCTGGGCTTCGGTGGGACGGAGTACCAGGTCGTGGTCGTGCGTCACTCTTGCGTGCCCTTCGGGTTCGCCTTCGCCTGCGCGCTGTGCCTAGCCGGCGTTGCGTGCCGCGGAGATCTGGCGGCTCATGATCGTGGTCAGCTCGTACGCGGTGTGCGAGGCCGCGACCGAAGTGATCTCCGCGTGATCGTACGCCGGGGCGACCTCCACGACGTCCGCCGAGACCAGGTTGCAGGAGGAAAGCCCGCGGATGATCTCCAGCAGCTCGCGGGAGGTCATGCCGCCCGCCTCCGGGGTGCCCGTACCGGGCGCGTGCGCGGGGTCCAGCACGTCGATGTCGATGGAGATGTAGAGCGGGCGGTCGCCGATGCGCTGGCGGAGCTGGTCCGCGACCTCGTCGGCGCCGCGCCGGTAGACGTCGGCCGAGGTGACGATGCCGAAGCCCATCTTGGCGTCGTCGTCCAGGTCCTGCTTGCCGTACAGCGGGCCGCGCGTGCCGACGTGGGACAGCGCCTCGGTGTCGAGGATGCCCTCCTCGACGGCGCGGCGGAACGGGGTGCCGTGCGTGTACTCGGCGCCGAAGTAGGTGTCCCAGGTGTCCAGGTGGGCGTCGAAGTGGAGCAGCGCGACGGGGCCGTGCTTCTTCGCCACCGAGCGCAGCAGCGGGAGCGCGATGGTGTGGTCGCCGCCGAGGGTCATCAGGCGGGAGCCGTTGCCGATCAGCTCGTCGGCGGCGGCCTCGATCGTGTCGACGGCCTCGTTGATGTTGAAGGGGTTCGCCGCGATGTCGCCGGCGTCGGCGACCTGCGCGAGGGCGAACGGGGAGGCGTCCTGCGCCGGGTTGTACGGGCGCAGCAGGCGGGAGGCCTCGCGGATGGCGTTGCCGCCGAAGCGCGCGCCGGGGCGGTACGAGACTCCGGAGTCGAACGGCACGCCGACGACGGCCACGTCGGCCTTGCCGCCGACCTCGTCGAGGCGGGGCAGCCGGGCGAAGGTCGCGGGGCCCGCGTAGCGCGGGATGCGGGAGGAGTCGACGGGGCCGCGCGGCTGCGTGCTCATGAGGGGCCTTCCGGGGAGGTGTGCGGTGCGGTCCTTCGAGCGTAAACGGACACCCCGGGCGCGCGAAGTGTACGTTTCATCCATCTGGCCCCCCTGATATGTACGGAGTATCCACCCATGGAAGCCCCGCCCACCCCGCCGGTCGCACTCGGCCGGCTGCTCGCCGACCACGAGCTGGGCCTGCGCCACCTGGCCGGCCCCACCGAGGCCGAACTGCACGGGGTCCACGCCTCGGAGATGACGGACCCCTCCCCGTACCTGCTGGGCGGCGAACTCCTCCTGACGGCGGGCGAGGGCCTGGCGGGGACGGGGACCCGGCCGGGCGAGGGGACGGAACACGGCCTGGTCGACCGGGCGGAGCCTTCGGGGGCGGACGGCGGGTCGACGGGAGCCGGGCACGCGGACGGCGGGTCGATCGGCGCCGGACCGTACGTGGCGCGGCTGGTCCGGGCCGGGGTCGGGGCCATCGGGTTCGGGGTGACCCCGGTGTACACCACCGTGCCGCAGTCCCTCGTCGAGGCCTGCGCCAGGTACGGCCTGCCGCTGGTCGAGGTGCCGCCCGGAACCCCGTTCACGGCGGTCGGCCGGAGCGTCTGGCGGCTGATGGCACGGGCCCGGACGGCCGAGCTGCGCCGGGTGACCGAGGCCCAGCAGTCCCTGGCGGCGGCCGCCGCCCGCCCGGACCCGGTCCCCGCCGTCCTGCGGCGGCTGGCAGCCGCCCTGGGCGGCTGGGCGGGCCTCCTCCCCGCCGGCCGGCCGGTATCCACCGGGGCCACCGGGGCAGGACCCGCCGCCGCGGGAACCGGGCCCGCACCCACCGCGGCAGGGGCCGAGCCCGCGCCTTCCGCGCCGGAGGGCCCGGACGCCCGCCCGGAGCAGGACGTCAGGGCGGGTGCCACCAGGGCGGAACCCGGGCCGGTGCCCTCAGGATCGGCCGCCCCCGGCGCCCCCGCCGTCTCCGCCGGAACGATGCCCGTCCCCGGGGTGATCGACGCGCTCGGCGCACTCGCCCGACGGGTCGCACCCGGCTCCGCCGTCACCGCAACGGCCGCGCACGACGGGCTCCACCTCAGCGTCCACGCCCTCGGCGACGGCTGGGTCCTCGCGCTCGCGACCCCGACGCGAGCCCCCGGGGACCACACCGTGGCCTCGGTGGCGGCCGTCCTGCTGACCCTGCTCACCGCGCGCCGCCCGGCCGGGGCGGAGGCCGCCCTGACCCGGCTGCTGCTCGGCGGCGATCCGGCCGGGGCGCTGGGCCCCGGGCCCTGGTACGCCGTCCACGCCCGCGGCACCGGGGACCCGCGGGCCCTGGCGGCCGCGCTGGGCACCGTACTGCTGGACCCGCGCGGGGACTCCGTACGCGGGGACCCTGCACGCGGTGACTCCGTACGCCAGGACCCCCCGCACACGGGCCCCGCGCAGGCGGACTCCGTACGGCTGCTCACCGACCGCGAGCCCGGCCCGCAGCCCGGGTGGCGGCTCGGGGTGAGCGCCCCGGCCCGGCCCGAGGACCTGCCCGGCGCCGACGCGCAGGCCCGGCGGGCCCTGGAACGCGCCGAAGCGGCCCGCACCCCGCTGGCCCGCCACACGGAGCCCGGCCTCGCGGGTCTGGTCGGCGCGGCCGAGGCCCGGGCCCACGCCGAGGCCCTGCTCGGCCCCCTCTCCCCCGCCCTGCGCGACACCCTGCGGGCGTGGCTGGCCCAGCACGGCAGCTGGGACCGCAGCGCGGCCGCGCTCGGGATCCACCGCAACACCGTCCGCCAGCGCATCGCCCGCGCGGCCGCACTCCTGGGCTCCGACCTGGACGATCCGGACACCCGGATGGAGCTGTGGTTCGCCCTCCGGCACCTCGACGGCCCGGACGCCGCGTAGGGCCCGGACCCGAGCCCGTCACCGGCCGTGTCGCGGCGGGCGACGGGCGGGGCGACGCTGAGGACATGAACCGGCCGGACAGCTTCCCGGAACCCTCGGGACCCCCAGAACCCTCGGGGCCTTCGGAGCCCCCACGCTGGGGACCGCGCCCGCCCCAGCAACCGCCTCCGCCTGCTCCGTACCCGTATCCATATCCGTACCCCCCGCCGCCCCGGCGCCGCCGCCGGTGGCCCTGGGTGCTGCTCGGCCTGCTCCTGCTGCTGGTCGGCGGCTGCGCCGCCCTCTTCGCCGTCTTCGTAGGCGAGGTGTCCGAGGAGGCCGCGCGGCCCGCCCGGATCGCGTACGCGGCCACCGGGAGCGCCTCGGGCGTGGCCATCACCTACTCGACCTGGCGCGACGGGAACCTGTCCACCAGCCAGGTCGGCGACCGGATACTGCCCTGGACCAAGGAGATCACCACGAAGGGCTTCGTCAAGGGCGGCTCCCTCGTCGTCACGCTGGGCCCCGACGGCGGCACCGCCACCTGCTCGGTGACCGTGGACGACTCCGCGCCGATCACGGCGACGGCCACCGGCCCCTTCGCCTCGGCCGTCTGCAACGGTTTCTGAAGGGCGTCCGGGGGACGCGGCCAAGAGAGACGCCGACGGAGTTCGGGCCGACGTGCCCCACCTCACTCTGGACAGCGAGACCAACTCGCCGGTAACTTAATCTGAGCAAGCGCTTAGATTGGGCGGCTGACTGCCGCGACGAAGGGAGTCGGCCGTGCGCCGTACGGTGTTCAACGAGGACCACGAGGCGTTCCGCGAGACCATCCGCGCCTTCATCGAGGCCGAGGTCGTCCCGGTCTACGACGAATGGTTCGCGGCCGGCCAGGCCCCGCGCGAGTTCTACTACAAGCTCGGCGAGCTGGGCATCTTCGGGATCAACGTCCCCGAGGAGTTCGGCGGCGCGGGCCTGGACACCCACAAGTTCGAGGCCGTCCTCTATGAAGAGACCTCCCGCGCGGGCGTCAACTTCGGCGGCTCCGGCGTGCACGTGCTGCTCGCCCTGCCCTACATCAAGATGCTGGCCGACATCGAGCAGAAGAAGCGCTTCCTGCCGAAGTTCGTCTCCGGCGAGGAGATGTGGGCCCTGGCGATGACCGAGCCGGGCACCGGTTCCGACGTCGCGGGCATGAAGACCACCGCCAAGCTCTCCGAGGACGGCACGCACTACGTCCTCAACGGCTCCAAGACCTTCATCACGGGCGGCGTGCACGCCGACCGCGTGATCGTCTGCGCCCGCACCTCCGCCCCCAGCGAGGACGACCGCCGCTTCGGCATCTCCCTCTTCGCCGTGGACACCAAGTCCGAGGGCTACTCCATCGGCCGCAAGCTCGACAAGCTCGGCCTGCGCACCTCCGACACCGCCGAGCTGGCGTTCGTCGACGTGAAGGTCCCGGTCGAGGACCTGCTGGGCGAGGAGAACAAGGGCTTCTACTACCTCGGCGCCAACCTGCCGTCCGAGCGCTGGGGCATCGCCTTCGGCGCGTACGCGCAGTCCAAGGCCGCCGTCCGGTTCGCCCAGCAGTACGTGACCGACCGCACGGTCTTCGGCAAGCCGGTCGCGCACTTCCAGAACACCAAGTTCGAACTGGCCGCCTGCCAGGCCGAGGTGGACGCCGCCGAGGCCGTCGCCGACCGCGCCCTGGAGGCCCTGGACGCCGGTGAGCTCACCGCCGCCGAGGCCGCTTCCGCGAAGCTGTTCTGCACCGAGGTCGCGCACCGCGTCATCGACAAGTGCCTCCAGCTGCACGGCGGCTACGGCTACATGAACGAGTACCCGATCGCCCGCCTGTACGCCGACAACCGCGTGAACCGCATCTACGGCGGCACCAGCGAGGTCATGAAGTCCATCATCGCCAAGTCGATGGGCCTGTAAGCGTCCTACGCTTCCCCCCATGAACGAGGCACTGACGACTCTCCTCGACCTGCTCGACCTGGAGCAGATCGAGGAGAACATCTTCCGCGGTACCAGTCGTTCCGCGCTGGTACCGCGGGTCTTCGGCGGTCAGGTCGCGGCCCAGGCCCTGGTCGCGGCCGGCCGTACCGTGCCCGAGGACCGCACCGCGCACTCGCTGCACTCGTACTTCCTGCGCGCCGGGGACCCGGGCGCGCCGATCGTGTACTCGGTCGACCGGATCCGCGACGGACGCTCCTTCACCACGCGCCGCGTCGTCGCCGTCCAGCACGGCCAGCCGATCTTCCACCTCTCCGCGTCCTTCCAGACGTACGAGGAGGGGCTCGACCACCAGACCGCGATGCCCGACGCCCCCGATCCGGAAACCCTCCCGACGGCCGCCGAATCCCTCCCGCTCTACCGGGAGATCTTCCGCGACCCGGGCACGGTGGAACGGCTCATCGAGGCGCGCGGCGCCGTGGACCTGCGGTACGCGACCGTCCCGCCCTGGGGCAGCGTCGGCGAACCGGTCGAACCGCGCTCGCAGGTGTGGTTCCGTACCGCCGGCAAGCTCGAGAGCGACGACGCGCTCCTGCACACCTGCCTGGCCACGTACGTCTCCGACATGACCCTGCTCGACTCGGTGCTGCTCGCGCACGGCAAGGGCGGCTGGGCGGTAGGCGACGTGGTCGGCGCGTCACTGGACCACGCCATGTGGTTCCACCGGCCGTTCCGCGCCGACGAATGGCTGCTGTACGACCAGGAGTCCCCCTCGGCCGCCGCCGGGCGCGGTCTGGGCCAGGCCCGGATCTGGACCCAGGACGGCAGGCTCGCCGTGACGGTCATCCAGGAGGGCGTGGTGCGCGTCCCGCGCGCGTAGTTCGGCCATCCGACATAACGTCACACCATGTCCAGCAGCGATGCGATGGTGAACGGAAGCGGAACCGGCAGCGGTGTCCCGGGCGAGGTCGAGAGCGAGAGCATCGGCACGGTCATCGTCGCCGTGGTCACGAACCTCGGCATCGCCGCCGCCAAGGCGGTGGGCGGGGTCATCAGCGGATCGAGCGCGATGCTCTCCGAGGCGGCGCACTCGGTGGCCGACACGGTGACCGAGGTGATGCTCCTGACCGCACTGAAGCGGAGCACGAAGCCTGCGGACGAGGCGCACCCGCTGGGGTACGGACCTGAGCGGTACATCTGGGCGCTGCTGGCGTCCATCGCCACCTTCGTCGGCGGCGCGGTCTTCGCCGTCTACGACGGCATCCATACCCTCCTCCACGGCGAGGACCCCGGGAACCCGACGCTCTCCTACATCATCCTGGCCGTCGCCGCCGTCCTGGAGGGCTACTCCCTGCTGGTCGCCTGGCGGCAGGTCAAGGGCGAGGCGGCGCGGATGAGCGCACCCCTGGGGCTGTACGTGAAACACACCCCGGACACGGCGGTGAAGGCCGTCCTCCTGGAGAACGTGGCCGCCCTGATCGGGCTGGCACTGGCCGCGGGCGGCCTGCTCGGGGCGCAGCTCACGGGATCGGGCGTGTACGACGGGGTGGCCTCGCTGCTGATCGGGCTGCTGCTGGTGTGGGTGGCGTGGGAGCTGGGCCGCTCGAACGCGCAGTACCTGATCGGGCGGCCGCTGCCGGAGGGGATGCGGGCGGAGGTACGGGAGGAGCTGCTCTCGGTGCTGCACATCGAGGGCGTGCTGGAGCTGACCACGCTGGTGCAGGGGCCGTCGGAGGTACTGATCGCCGCGAAGATCGACTTCCACGATCTGGCGTCGGCGGCGCAGGTGGAGGCGGCCTGCGAGATCGCCGAGGAACAGCTCCGCGACCGCTTCCCGGCAATCCGCCGGGTCTACTTGGACCCCACCCCGTCCCCTCCCCCCTCACCTCTCCCTCCCCCTTCTTGACACACGAGCGGCGCCCCGGGGTTCCCGGGGCGCCGTTCTGTGGTGTGGTGCGGAGATGGCTTGCGATGCTCAGCCGAGCTTCGCCTTCAGGTCCTTCTTGACCTGGTTCTTGACCGTGTTCTTGTTGACCTTCTTCACGCTTCCGCCCTCACCGAAGCCGTCGCCGCCGACGGCGGTGGCGTCACCGGTGTTGATGGCATCGGCGCTGGAGTCGCCCCCTCGGGCGTCGCCGGTGTTGATGGTGCACTTGCCCTTACAGCTGCCGACGCCACTGTTGGCGTCGCCGCCGCGGGAGTCACCGCCGACGGTGGTGTTCTCCGCGTTGGCGTCGCCACCGGTGCCGATGCCGTCGGCGCTGTCGTCCTGGAGGACGGACACCGCGTGGTGCGGGGCCGTGGCCGGGGCGGCCATCGCCGTGGCGGGGAGGGCGATGCCACCACCCAGCAGGGCGACGGAAGCGGAAGCGAGGACGATGCGGCGGGTCGACAGGATCTTGAACATGGTCGTTCTCCATTCGGAAAAGAAAGGAAAGAAGGGGAGGGATTCGGGAATCACCCAGAGAAAGGATCCGGGGTAATTCCCTGCCCTCTACTTCTTCCGGTGTTTCCCGGTGAGGGCGTACTTCAAATAAACCCGATGGCGGGAATCGCGTCACGCCACTCACATTCGGGGCTTGACGGAGACGGCCGATCTTGATAGCTCCGGAACACACGGCGGACGCCGGAGGGGCTGGGCCTCTCCGGCGTCCATGGCACGCAACGGCGCCCCGGGAATCCCGGGGCGCCGGCTTTCTGGGTGGCTTGCTGGGCTCAGCCGAGCTTCGCCTTCAGGTCCTTCTTGACCTGGTTCTTGACCGTGTTCTTGTTGACCTTCTTCACGCTTCCGCCCTCACCGAAGCCGTCGCCGCCGACGGCGGTGGCGTCACCGGTGTTGATGGCATCGGCGCTGGAGTCGCCCCCTCGGGCGTCGCCGGTGTTGATGGTGCACTTGCCCTTACAGCTGCCGACACCGCTGTTGGCGTCGCCGCCGCGGGAGTCACCGCCGACGGTGGTGTTCTCCGCGTTGGCGTCGCCACCGGTGCCGATGCCGTCGGCGCTGTCGTCCTGGAGGACGGACACCGCGTGGTGCGGGGCCGTGGCCGGGGCGGCCATCGCCGTGGCGGGGAGGGCGATGCCACCACCCAGCAGGGCGACGGAAGCGGAAGCGAGGACGATGCGGCGGGTCGACAGGATCTTGAACATGGCCGTTCTCCATTCGGAAAAGAAGGGGGTTCGAGAATCTTTGCCGGGAAAGGGATCCGGGGTGATTCCCTGCCCTCCACTTCTTCCGGTGTTTCCCGGTGAGGGCGTACTTCAAATAAACCCGATGACGGGAATCGCGTCACGCCACTCACATTCGGGGCTTGACGGAAATGGCCGATCTTGATAGTTCCCGTTCACCGCCCGGCGCGGGGCCCCACGGGCGCCGACGGGGGTTCGGCCCTGCGGGGCGAAGTCCCCTACCCGCCCTTCCACCGTTCCCCGGGCACTGCCCGGACCCGCGCCTCAAACGCCGGCGAGGCTGGGTGGTGTCCCCGGGCACTGCCCGGGCCCCGGTCCTCCATCGCCAGCGGGGCTGGGTGTGCCCCCAGGCGCTGCCCGGACCCGGACGGGCTGGAGAGGGGCACCGGGCTGCGCCCGGACCCCCTGGGGCTCCGCCCCAGGCCCCGGTCCTCAAACGCCGGACGGCTGAAAGACCCAGCCCCGTCGGCCGCCTCCAGCCTCGCCGGCGTTTGAGGCGCGGGGGTGCGGGGGCTGGCCCCCGGAACGGCGCCGCGCCCGGTAAGCGGGTCCGGGGTGGAGCCCCGGGGAACGGGCGAAGGGTGGGGAGGGGACTCGGCGCCGCGCAGCGGCAGCGCCAGGGTGCCGCCCGCGGGCGGGGCGGGACTGGCCGCCCGGCACCCTCGGCGCGTGAGGCGCAGGCGGCCGGGGCCGCTAGAGCAGGCCCGCCGCCGCGAGGAGGTACGCGACCATCGGGTCGTAGAAGCGGGGGTCACGGACGTGGTCGTCCAGCGGCACCGCCACCTGGAGGGTGCCTTCGGCCTCGGCCAGGAACAGCGCCGGGTCGTTGCAGTCGGCGTAGCCCACCGCGTCCAGCCCGCGCTGCGCCGCGCAGCCCGCCCAGCCGTGGTCGGCGACGACCAGGTCGGGCTGGGGGCGGCCGTGGGCCGCCAGCGCGTCCAGGATCGCCGCCATCGGCGCCGGGGAGTGGGTGTGCCACAGCGTGGCGCCCCGCTCCAGCACCGCGACGTCCGCGAACTGCCACACCGAGCCCTCGTCGGCGACGAGCCCCGGCGGGATCACCACGATCTCGCAGCCGGCCGCGCGCAGCGCATCGGCCGTGGCCCGGTGCACGTCCAGCAGCCCGCCCGGGTGTCCCGTGGCGAGCAGCACGCTCTGCCGGTCCAGCGCGGCCTTGCGCAGCCGCGTCGCCATCCGGTCCAGGGCGGCCACGGTGAGCTCGGGGTCGATGGTGTCCTGGCCGACGCGGTGCGCGGGGTCGTCCACGACGCCGCAGCGCTCCGCCATCACCGCGAGCACGTCCTGCTCGTCCGTCCAGCGGTCGCCGAGCTCCAGGCCCAGCCAGTAGTGCCGGTCACCGTTGGCGAGCTTTCGATAATGCGACAGGTTGTTGTCGCGCGGGGTGGCGACGTCTCCCGCGATCCGCGTGCGGACCAGGTGGTCGATGAGTTCGGCTCGGCTGGGGACAGGCGTCTCTATCGGCTTCGGCATGCGGCCCATTCTGCCGCCGCGCGCCCGGAGCCGTCCCTTCCATCCCGTCCCCCGGACACGCCGGCCGCCCCGCCTCATCCCGACAGCGCCCCGAAGGCCCCGTTCGCGAGCCGGCGCAGCAGGGATTCCGTCGCGTCCCGGCCGAGCGCCGCCAGGTGCGGGGTGGAGTTGAGCAGGCCGAAGACCGCGTGCACGGAGACGCGTACCTCCGCCTCGCCCACCTGGGGGTGCAGCTCCCGTACGACGTCGACCCACAGCTCGACGTACTTGCGCTGGAGCTGCCGTACGAGCTTGCGGTCGGCCTCGCGCAGCCGGTCCAGCTCCCGGTCGTGGAGGGTGATCAGCGCCCGGTCGTCGAGCGCGAAGTCGATGTGTCCGTCGATGAGGGAGGCCAGTACTCCGGACGGGTCACCGGCCGCCTCCTCCACCCGGTGGCGGCCGCCCGTGAGCAGCCGTTCGCTGATGCCGACGAGCAACTCGGCGAGCATCGCGTCCTTGCCCGCGAAATGCCGGTACAGGCCGGGGCCGCTGATGCCCACCGCGGCCCCTATCTCGTCCACGCCCACGCCGTGGAAACCACGCTCGGCGAAGAGGCGCGCAGCCTCGCCGAGGATCTGCTCGCGCCGGGTCGGGGCGGCTGCTCTGGTGCTCATGGGAATCCATTCTAGACAGGGCCGTTAGCGGTCGTTAACCTAAGTCCCACATGCGTTAACGCTCATTAACCGAGTGAAGCAGAGCGCACCGAGCAAGGGAGCTCGACCGATGCAGCAGGCACCAGTGCTGACGAGCGCCGCCGACCCGGCGTCCGACGCCTGGCGGGCCAACGAGGCCGCCCACCGCGAGCTCTCCGAGGGCCTGCGCGCCCGGCTGGAGGCGGCCCGGCTCGGCGGCGGGGAGAAGGCCCGCGCCCGGCACACGGCCCGCGGGAAGCTGCTGCCGCGCGACCGCGTGGACGCCCTCCTCGACCCCGGGTCCCCCTTCCTGGAGCTGGCCCCGCTGGCCGCCGAGGGCATGTACGGGGGTGCGGCCCCGGCCGCCGGGGTGATCGCCGGCATCGGCCGGGTCAGCGGCCGCGAGTGCGTCATCGTCGCGAACGACGCCACCGTCAAGGGCGGCACGTACTACCCGATGACCGTGAAGAAGCACCTGCGCGCCCAGGAAGTGGCTCTGGAGAATCGTCTCCCCTGCCTCTACCTGGTCGACTCGGGCGGCGCCTTCCTCCCCATGCAGGACGAGGTCTTCCCCGACCGGGACCACTTCGGCCGCATCTTCTACAACCAGGCCCGCATGTCGGGGGCCGGCATCCCGCAGATCGCCGCCGTCCTCGGCTCCTGCACGGCGGGCGGCGCGTACGTCCCCGCCATGAGCGACGAGGCCGTCATCGTCCGCGGCCAGGGCACGATCTTCCTCGGCGGCCCGCCGCTGGTGAAGGCCGCCACCGGCGAGGTGGTCACGGCCGAGGAGCTGGGCGGCGGCGAGGTCCACTCCCGGATCTCGGGGGTCACCGACCACCTCGCGGAGGACGACGCCCACGCGCTGCGGATCGTACGGAACATCGTGGCGACCCTGCCCGAGCGCCAGGCCCTGCCCTGGTCGGTCGAGGCCCCCGAGGAGCCCAAGGTGGACCCGTACGGGCTGTACGGCGCGGTCCCCGTCGACTCCCGCACCCCCTACGACGCCCGCGAGATCATCGCCCGGATCGTGGACGGCTCCCGCTTCCAGGAGTTCAAGGCGGAGTTCGGGCAGACCCTGGTCACCGGCTTCGCCCGAATCCACGGGCACCCGGTCGGGATCGTCGCCAACAACGGCATCCTCTTCTCCGAATCGGCCCAGAAGGGCGCGCACTTCATCGAGCTGTGCGACCAGCGCGGCATCCCGCTCCTCTTCCTCCAGAACATCTCCGGCTTCATGGTCGGCCGGGACTACGAAGCGGGCGGAATCGCCAAGCACGGCGCCAAGATGGTGACGGCCGTGGCCTGCACCCGGGTCCCGAAGCTCACGGTGGTGGTCGGCGGCTCGTACGGCGCGGGCAACTACTCGATGTGCGGCCGGGCGTACTCCCCCCGCTTCCTGTGGATGTGGCCCAACGCCAAGATCTCGGTGATGGGCGGCGAGCAGGCGGCCTCCGTCCTGGCCACGGTCAAGCGCGACCAGATCGAGGGCGCGGGCCAGGAGTGGCCCGCCGAGGACGAGGAGGCCTTCAAGGCCCCGGTCCGGGCCCAGTACGAGGAACAGGGCAACGCCTACTACGCCACGGCGCGGCTGTGGGACGACGGGGTCATCGACCCGATGGAGACCCGGCAGGTGCTGGGACTGGCCCTGACCGCGTGCGCGAACGCTCCCCTGAGCGACTCGGGCTTCGGCATCTTCCGTATGTGACGTGTGACGTGAGGACCTCACTGATGTTCAACACTGTTCTGGTCGCCAACCGCGGCGAGATCGCGGTCCGCGTCATCCGCACGCTGCGGGAGCTCGGCATCCGTTCCGTGGCCGTCTTCAGCGACGCCGACGCGGACGCCCGGCACGTACGGGAGGCCGACACGGCCGTCCGCATCGGCCCGGCGGCGGCCGCCGAGAGCTACCTGTCGGTGGAGCGCCTGCTCGACGCGGCGCGCCGCACGGGCGCCGAGGCCGTCCACCCCGGCTACGGCTTCCTCGCGGAGAACGCCGCCTTCGCGGCCGCCTGCGCGGACGCGGGCCTGGCCTTCATCGGGCCGCCGGCCGCGGCCATCTCCCTGATGGGCGACAAGATCCGCGCCAAGGAGACCGTCAAGGCGGCGGGCGTGCCCGTGGTCCCCGGTTCCTCGGGCAGCGGGCTGTCCGACGCCGACCTGGTCGCCGCCGCCGAGAAGATCGGCATGCCGGTCCTGCTGAAGCCCTCGGCGGGCGGCGGCGGCAAGGGCATGCGGCTCGTACGGGACTCCGCGCTGCTCGGCGAGGAGATCGCGGCGGCCCGGCGCGAGGCGAAGTCATCTTTCGGCGACGACACCCTGCTCGTGGAGCGCTGGGTGGACCGGCCCCGGCACATCGAGATCCAGGTGCTGGCGGACGCCCACGGGAACGTGGTCCACCTCGGGGAGCGCGAGTGCTCGCTCCAGCGGCGCCACCAGAAGGTGATCGAGGAGGCGCCGTCGGTCCTGCTGACGCCGGAGCTGCGGGCCTCGATGGGCGCGGCGGCGGTGGAGGCGGCGCGGTCCTGCGGGTACGTCGGCGCGGGGACGGTGGAGTTCATCGTCCCGGGCGGGGACCCCTCCTCGTACTTCTTCATGGAGATGAACACCCGGCTCCAGGTGGAGCACCCGGTGACCGAACTCGTCACCGGACTCGACCTGGTGGAGCAGCAGCTCCGGGTCGCGGCGGGCGCGGAGCTGGGCTTCGGCCAGTCCGAGGTCCGGCTGACCGGGCACGCGATCGAGGCCCGCGTCTGCGCGGAGGATCCGGCGCGGGGCTTCCTGCCCTCCGGCGGCATGGTGCTGGCCCTGTCGGAGCCGGACGGCGGCTCCGTCCGTACGGACTCCGGGCTGGCGGCGGGGGTCGACACCGGCTCCACCTACGACCCGATGCTGTCGAAGGTCATCGCCTACGGCCCCGACCGGGCGGCCGCCCTGCGGGTGCTGCGGGGTGCGCTCGCGGACACCGTGATCCTGGGCGTGCAGACCAACACGGGCTTCCTGCGGCGCCTGCTCGCGCACCCGGACGTGGTGTCGGGCGACCTGGACACCGGCCTGGTGGAGCGGGACCTGTCCCAGCTCCTCCCGGAGGGGGTGCCGGACGAGGTGTACGCGGCGGCCGCACTGCTGTCCTTCCCCCACCCCGCCCCTTCCCGAAACCCTGCCGGGGGCTGGGTCGACCCGTTCGACTCCGCCAACGGCTGGCGCCTCGGCGGGACCCCCGCCTGGACGGTCCACCACTTCCGCCTCCCGGGCCAGGACCCGGTAACGGTCCGCACCCGCCCAAGGCAGAGCCCCAGCACCACCGGCCCGCACACAGAACTCCTCCTCGGCGACGCGGATGGCACCCCGGCCCGGGGCCGGATCGTGGACCGCACCCCCGACCACCTCACGGTCGAACTCGACGGCGTCACACACCGCTTCGCCTACGCCCGCTCCCCCGAAGGGACCTGGCTCGGCCGCGACGGCGACTCCTGGCACGTCCAGACGCACGACCCGGTCGAGGCCAACCTCCGCGGCGCGGGTCGCTCAGGCGCCGACACCCTCGCGGCCCCGATGCCCGGCACCGTCACCGTCGTCAAGGTCGCCGTCGGCGACAAGGTGGCCGCCGGTCAGAGCCTGCTCGTCGTCGAGGCCATGAAGATGGAACACGTCATCTCCGCCCCGCACGCCGGCACCGTCACCGAACTCGACGTCACCCCCGGCACCACGGTCGCCATGGACCAGGTACTGGCCGTGGTCACCCCGGACGAGGAGGAGAAGGACGCATGAACGGGCTTCCGATGAGCTTCCCGTACGAGGGTCTCCCGGCCCGGGTCCGGATCCACGAGGTGGGCGCCCGCGACGGGCTGCAGAACGAGAAGACGGCCGTCCCGACCCAGGTGAAGGCCGAGTTCGTGCACCGGCTGGCCGCCGCGGGGCTCACCACCATCGAGGCCACCAGCTTCGTGCACCCCCGGTGGGTCCCCCAGCTGGCCGACGCCGACGAGCTGTTCCCGCTCCTCGCCGACGTGCGGGCCGCGCTGCCGGTCCTGGTCCCCAACGAGGCCGGCCTCGACCGCGCGCTCGCCCTCGGGGCCACCCGGATCGCCGTGTTCGGTTCGGCCACCGAGACCTTCGCCGCCCGCAACCTCAACCGGACCGTCGCCGATTCCCTCGCGATGTTCGAGCCCGTCGTGGCCCGCGCCAAGGACCACAAGGTGCACGTCCGCGGCTACCTCTCCATGTGCTTCGGCGACCCCTGGGAGGGCCCGGTCCCGGTCCACCAGGTTGTCGGCGTCGCCAAGACCCTCCTCGACCTCGGCTGTGACGAGCTGAGCCTCGGCGACACCATCGGCGTCGCCACCCCGGGTCACGTGCAGACCCTCCTCTCCGCGCTGAACGAGGAGGGCGTGGGCACCGACCGGATCGGCGTGCACTTCCACGACACCTACGGCCAGGCCCTGTCCAACACCCTCGCCGCGCTCCAGCACGGCGTGACCACCGTCGACGCCTCCGCGGGCGGCCTCGGCGGATGCCCGTACGCCAAGAGCGCCACCGGCAATCTCGCGACCGAGGACCTCGTCTGGATGCTCGACGGCCTCGGCATCGAGACCGGGGTCGACCTGACCGCCCTCACCGCCACGAGCGTGTGGATGGCCGAGCAGCTGGGGCGTCCCAGCCCCTCCCGTACCGTCCGCGCCCTCTCCCACAAGGAGTAACGAAGACCATGCCCCTCGACCACCGGCTCACCCCCGAGCACGAGGAACTCCGCCGCACCGTCGAGGCGTTCGCGCACGATGTGGTGGCGCCCAAGATCGGCGATCTGTACGAGCGGCACGAGTTCCCGTACGAGATCGTCCGCGAGATGGGCCGCATGGGCCTGTTCGGCCTGCCCTTCCCGGAGGAGTACGGCGGCATGGGCGGCGACTACCTCGCCCTCGGCATCGCCCTGGAGGAGCTGGCCCGCGTCGACTCCTCGGTCGCCATCACCCTGGAGGCCGGCGTCTCGCTCGGCGCGATGCCCTTGTACCTCTTCGGCACCGAGGAGCAGAAGCAGCAGTGGCTGCCGCGGATGTGCTCCGGCGAGATCCTCGGCGCCTTCGGCCTGACCGAGCCCGGCGCGGGCAGCGACGCGGGCGGCACGCGCACGACCGCCGTCCGGGACGGCGACGAGTGGGTGATCAACGGCTCCAAGTGCTTCATCACCAACTCCGGTACGGACATCACCGGTCTGGTCACCGTCACCGCCGTGACGGGCCGCAAGGCCGACGGCCGCCCCGAGATCTCCTCGATCATCGTCCCCTCCGGGACCCCGGGCTTCACCGTGGCCGCCCCCTACTCCAAGGTCGGCTGGAACTCCTCGGACACCCGTGAGCTGTCCTTCGACGGCGTACGGGTCCCCCTGGCCAACCTGGTCGGCGAAGAGGGCCGCGGCTACGCCCAGTTCCTGCGGATCCTCGACGAGGGCCGCGTGGCCATCTCGGCGCTCGCGACGGGCCTGGCGCAGGGCTGCGTGGACGAGTCGGTGAAGTACGCCAAGGAGCGGCACGCCTTCGGCAAGGCGATCGGCGACAACCAGGCCATCCAGTTCAAGCTGGCGGACATGGAGATGCGCGCCCACATGGCGCGGATCGGCTGGCGCGACGCGGCCTCCCGGCTCGTGGCCGGGGAGCCCTTCAAGAAGGAGGCGGCCATCGCGAAGCTGTACTCCTCGACGGTGGCGGTCGACAACGCGCGCGACGCCACGCAGATCCACGGCGGCTACGGGTTCATGAACGAGTACCCGGTGGCCCGCATGTGGCGCGACTCGAAGATCCTCGAGATCGGCGAGGGCACGAGCGAGGTGCAGCGCATGCTGATCGCCCGTGAGCTGGGGCTTTCCGGCTGACGGTAGTCGATGGTGCGGTACGGGGTCCTCCACCTGGAGGGCCCTTTATCGTTTTCAGCCAAGGTTAGGCTAACCTTCCTACTCGAACGCCCGAGCCACCCAGTACGCACGAAAGCGGACACCCCATGCCCAAGTCCCGTTCCTCCCTCCTCACCCGCCGCGGCCTGATCGCGGCAGGCGGCGCCCTGGGCCTCGTGGCCGCGCTCACCGCCTGCGGCGGCAGCGACTCCGCGAAGGACGGTTCGGGCGACAAGGGCACGGGCGGCGCGGCGGCCTGGAGCTTCAAGGACGACATGGGCAAGGACGTCACCGCCAAGTCCACGCCGAAGAACATCGTCGCCTTCACCGGCACCGCCGCCGCGCTCTACGACTACGGGGTCGGCGTCAAGGGCGTGTTCGGCCCGACGAAGACCGCCGACGGCAAGGCCGACGTGCAGGCCGGCTCGATGGACGTCAACAAGGTCGAGGTCATCGGCAACGTCTACGACGAGTTCAACGTCGAGAAGTACGCGTCCCTGCAGCCCGACCTCCTGGTGACCAACACCTGGGAGAAGGACAGCTACTGGTACCTGCCGGAAGCCTCCAAGGACAAGATCCTGAAGCTGGCCCCGGCCGCCGCCATCGGCGTGGGCGGCGACGTCACGATGGACAAGGCCCTGGCCCGCACCGCGGACCTCGCGAAGTCCCTGGGCGCCGACCTGAACGACAAGAAGACCGTCGACGCCAAGGCCCGCTTCGAGGCCGCCTCCGCGAAGCTCCGCGAGGCCACCAAGGCGAACCCCGGCATCAAGGTGCTCGTCGGTTCCGGCGCCGCCGACCTGTTCTACGTCTCCACCCCGGCCACCTCCGCCGACCTGAAGTACTTCCAGTCCCTCGGCGTCGAGTTCGTCACCCCGGACAAGGTCGACGGCGGCTTCTTCGAGAGCCTCAGCTGGGAGAACGCCGGCAAGTACCAGGCCGACGTGATCCTCCTCGACAACCGCACCGGCACCCTCCAGCCGGAGGAGCTGAAGGCCAAGCCGACCTGGGCCGAGATGCCGGCCGTGAAGGCCGGTCAGATCACCCCCCGCGTGACCGAGCCGATCTACTCCTACGAGAAGTGCGCGCAGATCGTCGAGGAGCTCACCAAGGCCATCCAGAACGCCAAGAAGGTCAGCTGACCCCTGACCGTCCGGCCCCGGCGCCTCACCCAGGCGCCGGGGCCTTCTGCTTCGCCCGTCATCGCCGATCCCAGGGGGGACCCTCCGCATGACCGCCGCCAACACCGACACCGCCGCGACCGCACCAGAAGAATCGATCCCCCACTTCCGGTTCTTCGAGCTCGAAGTGCTCCGCACCCGCCGCCTCGGCCACTCCTTCCTGCGGATCACCTTCGGCGGCGCGTCCCTCGCCGGCTTCCGCTCGGGCGGCTACGACCAGAGCCTCTCCCTCTTCCTGCCGCCCGTCGGCCGGGAACACACGGTGCTGCCCTCCACGGGCGAGGACACCTGGTTCGCGGACTGGCGCGGCATGCCGGACGAGGAGCGCCCGGTGATGCGCTCGTACACGGTCCGCGAGCAGCGCCGGACCTCCGGCGGCGTGGACGAGGTGGACATCGACTTCGTCCTGCACGGCACCTCCTCCCCCGCCTCCGCCTGGGCGGGCCGCGCGGTGACCGGCCGCCGGATCATGGCCATCGGCCCGGCCGTCGCGGAGAACAAGTCCGTACGTTTCCAGCCCCCGGCCGCCACCGACACGGTCCTGCTCTACGCGGACGAGACCGCCCTGCCCGCGGCCTCCGCGATCCTGGACCGGCTCCCCGAAGGCACCCCGGTCAGGGCCTGGTTCGAGGTCCCGCACGCGGACGACCGGCTGTACCTGCCGACGTCCGCCGACGCGGACATCACCTGGGTCGTACGGGATCCGGGCGCCGGCCGGGAACGGACCGACCGCGCGCTGGAGGCCCTCCGCGCGGCCGAACGGCCCGCCACCGAAGCCCCGTACGTCTGGATCGCGGGCGAATCCGCGACGATCCGCGCGGTCCGCAGGCACTTCGTCCAGGACTGCGGCATCGACCGCCGCGCGGTCCGCTTCACCGGCTACTGGCGCCTCGGCGCAACGGAGGACGACCTCCTCGCCGAAGCCTACGCAGGCCGGTCCCCCGACGAGGACCCGACGGCGGCGCTCTGACCGGGGCCCTCCGCGCCGAGCACCCGCAGCTGGCGTCCCGTTCCGTCAGGCCCTCACCGGCCCCACGGGACGTCCGGTGCCTGGTAGAAGGTGACGTCCTGGGCGTCCAGGCGCGGGCGCTGGGCCGACAGTCGGCGGGCGTACGAGGTCCAGTCGTGGGTGGTGGCCGGGGACCAGCCCAGTTCCGCCAGGCCCAGGACGCGGGGGAAGGCCATCAGTTCCCAGTCACCGCGCGTCGCGATGGTCTCCGTCCACAGCGGGGCCTCCACGCCGAGGACCGCGGATTCCGGGAGGCCCGGCAGGTAGGTCCCCGGGTCCCAGTCGTAGGCGCGGCGCACCGGTACGTACCCGGCCCAGGCCAGTCCCGGCTTCGTCTCCTTGTCGTACTTCATGTCCAGGTAGAGCCGGTCCGCCGGGGACAGGATCACCGGGCTGCCCGCCTTGGCCGCCGCGGTCACCGCCGCCTTCTCGGCCGCCGCCGTGCGGTCGTGGCCCCAGTACTGGAGCACCGCCCCCGGGGCCGGGCGGGCCGTCGCGAGCTGGTGCCAGGCCACCACCGTCTTGCCGTGCTCGGCCACGACCGCCTGGGCCCGGTCCATGAAGGCCGCGTAGTCCGCCGCGGGCGTGGAGTGGGCCTCGTCGCCGCCGATGTGCAGGTACTTGCCCGGGGTCAGCTCCGCGAGCTCCCCCAGCACCTGGTCGATGAACTCGTAGGTCCGCTCCTCGCCCACGCACAGCGAGCTGAAGCCGACCTTGATCCCGGTGTAGCGCTCGCGGGCCTTGCCGTCGCAGTTCAGCTCCGCGTAGGCGGCCTGCGCGGCGTTCACGTGGCCGGGCATGTCGATCTCCGGGACCACGTCCACGTACCGCTCCGAGGCGTACGCCACCAGGTCCCGGTACTCGTCCTTCGTCCAGTGCCCGCCGGGGCCGCCGCCGACCTCGCTCGCGCCCCCGTACTCGGCCAGCCGCGGCCAGGAGTCGATCGCGAGGCGCCAGCCCTGGTCGTCGGTCAGGTGCAGGTGCAGGGTGTTGACCTTGTACTGCGCGAGCTGGTCGACGTACCTCTTGACCTGCTCGACGGTGAAGAAGTGCCGGGCCACGTCCACCATCGCCCCCCGGTACGCGAAGCGCGGCGCGTCCGTGACCGTGCCGCCCGGCACCGTCCCCGGCCCGGACACCGGCAGGAGCTGGCGCAGCGTCTGGCCGGCATGGAAGAGGCCCGCGGGCGTACGGGCGGTGAGGGTGACCCCGCCGGGCCCGGACTCCAGCCGGTAGCCCTCCTCCCCCGCCCCCTCGGCCTCCCTGTCGATCCGCAGCCGGATCCCGTCCCCCTCCACTCCGTCGACCACGGGCAGCGGCAGCCCGCTGGGGCCGCGCAGCTGCTCGGCGAGGAGTTCGCCGACCTTGCGGACCTCCTCGTCGCCGGTGAGGCCGGTACGGATGACCGTGCCCGGACCGAAGGCGTACCCGGGGCCTTCGGCCCGGGCGGAGACGGGCGCCGGCAGGAGCCGTTCGTAGGGCGCGAGCGCGGCCGGGGGCTCGTCGCCCGGCCGGGCGTCGTCCCCCCTGGCGGCGCTGCTGCAGGAGGCGGCCGCGGGGACGGCGGCGAGGACGAGGAGGGCGGCGAGCACGCGTCGCGGGACTCTCATGCGCATAGGTATAGGCCAACCGGGCCCGTGGGGCCGATGCAAGAATCCAAGGATGGCGGAAATCATCCAGAAGGACGGCACATGGACCTTCGACGGGGACGCGGTGCGCATCGTGCCGGGCCGCGACAAGGGGGTGGGCCTGCTGCGCCAGACGCTGGGCGAGGTGCTCGTCCCGCTGCGCGCGCTGGCCGGGATCTCCTACGAACCGGGCCGCAAGGCGGGCCGGCTGCGCCTGCGGCTGCGTGACGGCGCCGACCCGCTGCTCCAGGTGACGGGCGGCCGGCTGCCGGAGGCCTCCGATCCGTACCGGCTGACCGTGGAGCCGGACCGCGGCGGGGTGGCGGAGTACTTCGTGGACGAGGTGCGCAACGCCCTGCTGCTGGACCAGGTGGATCCCGGGCCCGCCGACTCCTACCTCCTGCCGGGCCCGGCGGTGCCGATCACGGTCGGCGCGGGCGACGGTACGGCGGCCTTCGACGGGGACCGGGTGTCCCTGGAGTGGAACTGGACGACGGAGGAGGCGAAACGGTCCGGCGGGGCCCGGGAGTTCCGGGTCGCGGACCTGCGGTCGGTGGAGTGGGCCCCGTCCCGGGGGCTGGAGAACGGGTGGATCCGCTTCGCGCTGGCGGGCGCCGGCCAGAGCGCGGCGCCGAAGTACGACCCGTACACGGTGGAGCTGTTCGGCTTCAAGAAGGACCCCCTGATGGCGCTGGTCGCGGCGGCGGTCGCGGTGCGCATGCCGCACCCGGCGGCGCTCGTCTCCTCGCCGGAGCTCACGTCCGGGGCGGGCGCCCGGCCGGAACCCGAGCCGAAGCCCGAGCCGGCCGGGGCTCCGGCCGCCGCCATGGCCCCGGCCGCCGCCCCTGCGGAGGACCACGACGCCCTGCTGCGCCGGCTGCGCGAGCTGGGGGAGCTGCATCAGGCGGGGATCCTCACGGCCGAGGAGTTCACGACGGCGAAAGCGGCGATTTTGGGTCGTTTCTGACCATCAAAGACCGGAATTCACCCCTCCTCTGGTCCAGACCAGCGCGATCCTGCCCGATTCCGGGCAGGATTTTTGCGTTCTGCCGCTCGTACCGCCAATATCGACGGATGCCCGACCGCCGCCCGTCGCACGAGGACCTCGTCGACCACTTGGTGCGCAGCACCTCGCTCCAGCGGGGCGAAGCCGCCCGAGTGGTGCTCGACGTCCTCGCGTACTTCGACGAGAGCACCGAGGAGTTCGTCCGTCGGCGCCACCGTGAGCTCCAGTCCGGGGGCGCGGTCAACGCGGACATCTTCGAGCGGATCGCGGCCGAACTGCCGCACCGTGCGGTCGCACCGCCGGAGCTCTCGCTCCGGCAACTGCGCCGCATCGTCTACGGCTGAGCACCACCCCGGCCGTGCGCCGGGGCGCTGCAGGGGCAGCGGCAAGAGCAACCGAACTTCAGGAGGGGAAAGACCTTATGTGCGGAATCGTGGGTTACATCGGCAAGCGTGACGTGGCACCGCTGCTGCTGGAGGGCCTGCAGCGGCTGGAGTACCGCGGGTACGACTCCGCGGGCATCGTCGTCAACAGCCCGAAGGCCGCGGCCCTGAAGGTCGTCAAGGCCAAGGGCCGCGTACGCGAGCTGGAGTCCCGGGTCCCCAAGCGCTTCGCCGGCACCACCGGCATCGCCCACACCCGCTGGGCCACCCACGGCGCCCCGAGCGACATCAACTCCCACCCGCACCTGGACGCCGACAACAAGGTCGCCGTCGTCCACAACGGCATCGTCGACAACGCCTCCGAGCTGCGCGCCAAGCTGGAGGCCGACGGGATCGTCTTCCTCTCGGAGACCGACACCGAGGTGCTCGTCCACCTCATCGCCCGCGCCCAGTCGGAGACCCTCGAGGAGAAGGTCCGCGAGGCGCTCAAGGTCGTCGAGGGCACCTACGGCATCGCCGTCATGCACGCCGACTTCCCCGACCGCATCGTCGTGGCCCGCAACGGCTCCCCGGTCGTCCTCGGCATCGGCGAGAAGGAGATGTTCGTCGCCTCGGACATCGCCGCGCTCGTCGCCCACACCCGCCAGATCGTCACCCTCGACGACGGCGAGATGGCGACCCTGAAGGCCGACGACTTCCGGACCTACACCACCTCCGGTACGACGACCACCGCCACGCCCGAGACCGTGGAGTGGGAGGCCGCCTCCTACGACATGGGCGGCCACGACACGTACATGCACAAGGAGATCTCCGAGCAGGCCGACGCGGTCGACCGCGTCCTGCGCGGCCGGATCGACGACCGCTTCAGCACCGTCCACCTGGGCGGCCTCAACCTGGACCCGCGCGAGGCCCGCGGCATCCGCCGGGTCAAGATCCTGGGCTGCGGCACCTCGTACCACGCCGGCATGATCGGTGCGGGCCTCATCGAGAGCCTGGCCCGCATCCCCGCCGACGCCGAGCCCGCCTCCGAGTTCCGCTACCGCAACCCGGTCGTGGACCCCGACACCCTCTACATCGCGGTCTCCCAGTCCGGTGAGACGTACGACGTGCTCGCGGCGGTGCAGGAGCTCAAGCGCAAGGGCGCCCGCGTCCTCGGCGTGGTCAACGTGGTCGGCTCCGCGATCGCCCGCGCCGCCGACGGCGGCGTGTACGTGCACGCCGGCCCCGAGGTCTGCGTCGTCTCCACCAAGTGCTTCACCAACACGGTCGTGGCCTTCGCGCTGCTCGCCGTGCACCTGGGCCGCATCCGCGACCTGTCCGTCACCGACGGCAAGCGGATCATCGACGGCCTGCGCAAGCTGCCCTCGCAGATCCAGGAGATCCTGGACGGCGAGGAGGACATCAAGAAGCTGGCCGCCGAGTACGCCGAGGCCAAGTCGATGATGTTCATCGGCCGCGTCCGGGGCTATCCGGTGGCGCTGGAGGCCTCCCTGAAGCTCAAGGAGATCTCCTACATCCACGCCGAGGCCTACCCGGCCTCCGAGCTCAAGCACGGTCCGCTCGCCCTCATCGAGCCCTCGCTGCCGACGGTCGCGATCGTTCCGGACGACGACCTGCTGGAGAAGAACCGCGCGGCGCTCGAGGAGATCAAGGCCCGCAGCGGCCGGATCCTCGCGGTCGCCCACACCAAGCAGGAGAAGGCCGACCACACGATCCTCGTGCCCAAGAACGAGGACGAGCTGGACCCGATCCTGATGGGCATCCCGCTGCAGCTGCTGGCGTACCACACCGCCCTCGCCATGGGCCGGGACATCGACAAGCCGCGCAACCTGGCGAAGTCCGTCACGGTCGAGTAGGTCGCGCCGACCGCGTAGGTCGCACGCACGCACGAGGAAGGCCCCCGGGGATCCCCCGGGGGCCTTTTCGTGTGGTGCGTGAACCGTCAGCTCGCGGCGACCGCGCCGCGCGAACCCTTGCCGAAGGCCATCGGCCAGCTCGCCAGTGCCGCGGTGGCCCCGTACCAGGCCAGCAGTCCGGAGAGCGCCGCCACCCAGCCGGCCGCCTTGGCCAGCCCGTCGCTCTCGGCGAAGGTGCCTATCGCCAGGAGCAGCAGGGAGAGGGTGAACAGGCCGTACACGCCCTGACCGAACAGCCCGCGCGAGGCCGAGGCGGCGAGGGTCAGTGCCAGCATGGCGAACAGGACGAGGAACAGTCCGGCCGCGTGTGCCGAAACCTTTCCGTCGGCTCCGTTGGCCCAGGTGAACCAGAAGGCGCCGATGCCGGCGAACGCCGTGCCGTTGAAGCCGTTGCCGCCGCGGTATTCGAGGATTCCGAGGACGAACAGGGCGAGTCCGCCGAGGAACGTCGCGAGCGACACGGAGTTGGCCACGGTCACACCGTCGATGATGCCGGTGTTGCCGATACCGAACGCGAGAAGGGTGAGACCCAGGGCGATGTGCCCGAGGGTCGAAGTCGAGGCCGTGCTTCCCGCAGAGACACCATTGTCCACGGCGGGCTCCCTTCGATCTGCAGTTGTTTGCTGCGTCCCAGCAGCCTTTATCTACCCCTTACATGGGGGTGCACAACCGCACAATCGACATACAGTCGGTTACGGGATGACAACGACGGGTCGCTGCGCCCGCTTCGCCAGCCGGCCCGCCACCGATCCGAAGATCCGGCCGACGATCCCGTGCGTGGAGCCGACCACGATGGCGTCCGCCGAGTACTCCCGGCCGACCTCCTCCAGCTCGTGGCAGATGTCCCCGCCCCGCTCGACGAGGATCCACGGAACCTCGGACAGATAGTCCGCGCAGGCCAGCTCCAGCCCCAGCACCTCGGTCCGGTGGTCCGGCACGTCCACGAATACCGGCGGCTCGCAGCCGGCCCACACGGTGGTGGGCAGCCGGTTCGCGACGTGGACGATGATCAGACCGGAGCCCGAGCGACGGGCCATGCCGATCGCGTACGCGAGAGCGCGCTCGCTGGACGTGGATCCGTCGAAGCCCACCACGACCCCGTGCCGGAAGGCCGGGTCGCAGGGATGACGTGGTTGTTCCACCGCGCGCAGGTCGGCCGATTCTGGGTCGGCGAGGCGTTTGCGCTTGCGGTCCGCGGGTTCGGAGAATTCGTGACCGGCCATGGGTGTCTCGGCGAAGAGGTCCTCAGGGGAAGGGACAAGGGGACGGGGCGCCATTAGGCGGAAGCGACGATTCAAGCGGGACGATTCCAGAAAACGACAACTCAGTGTGACCGAGCTCTGTCCGGGAAGCATCTTCCCAAGCCCATACCCACCAGGGTACGGCGACACTCCTGTGCTGCACAGGTCATGCCGCCCTTGGAGAGCGTCCCAGGGAGCATGCCGCAGCCACGCCTGCTTGGCAATGTCCGCTGCCCCCTACAGCCAGTGACGAGGTGCACCCCATCGGGTGGGCGCCACCCGTGCGCGCAGTGACCGAGCCGCGCCGCACGCCGTTGGACACGAGTCCGACCGTCCAGGAAGAGCCCGCAGGGAGCACGCCGTGCCCGGTCATCCGGTTCACCCCGTCCAGCCCGCTCAGCCGCCCGCTCAGCCGACGCAGTCCGTCCACATGCCGCCCCCTCCCCTTCACTCGTCCGTGCAGGCCGCCCGGCGGCCCCACGAGGACCCCGCGGGTGACGTGGTGCGCTGGGCGGCCTTCAGCTGCCTGCTCGTCCCCGTGGTCCTCGTCGTCTACGGGACCTCCTTCGGCGGGGCCGCCGTCGCCACCCTCGGCCTGGCGGCCGTCACGGCGGCCTGCCGGGTCCTGCTGCGCCACTCCGAACAGGCGGAGCGGAACGCCGCCCGGGTCCTCTCGGAGGACCGATTGACGCCCGTCCACCGGGGCCGGCACTCGCGTGCCGGAACCGGAAGCCAGCGCGGATGTCAGGTTTCCGGCGGGATGTCCCCTCACGACTGACCGATTCGCACATCCACACCCGCATGTTTTCAGCCAACTTCCCGGCAGGTCACCCCCCTTGCCGGAATGTCCCCCCACCCCCCTCACCATCAGCGACTACGGCGCCACAAGGGGTCTTTGACCCTACGAGTACTGGCCATGGCCGGACAGTGCGCTTTCCACCCGGGTAGCGGAGTGGAACGCTTCCTGATCGAATGCTTTTCGCCAAGTTGCCAAGTCGACATAGCGCTGCGTGCTGAACTTGTCACGCCGACACCACGGGACGCAGTAGATTCGATCATGTATTTACGGCGGGGGAGCCACGTGCAAGGCCGAGGGGATACGTGCAGGTGCGACCAGACCAAGGAGTCGCGACACCCAAGGGGGGCTTAGCGCCATGAGCCAGGATTCCACCGCCGTCGTCGTTGACGGCAGGAAGCTCGCGGGGCGTCGCCGCAGGGAGATCGTCGCGGTGCTGCTCTTCAGCGGCGGACCGATCTTCGAGAGCTCCATTCCACTTTCCGTGTTCGGCATTGACCGGCAGGACGCGGGAGTTCCACGCTACCGACTGCTCGTGTGCGCCGGTGAGGACGGTCCGCTGCGGACCACCGGCGGACTCGAACTGACCGCGCCATACGGGTTGGAGGCGATCGCCCGGGCAGGCACGGTCGTCGTTCCCGCGTGGCGTTCCATCACCTCACCGCCGCCGCCGGAGGCGCTCGACGCGCTGCGTCTGGCGCACGAGGAGGGGGCCCGGATCGTCGGACTGTGCACGGGGGCATTCGTGCTCGCCGCCGCCGGTCTGCTGGACGGCCGGCCCGCGACGACGCACTGGATGTACGCGCCGACGCTGGCCAAGCGCTACCCGTCCGTCCACGTCGATCCGCGCGAGCTGTTCGTCGACGACGGCGACGTGCTGACGTCCGCGGGCACCGCGGCCGGAATCGATCTGTGCCTGCACATCGTGCGCACGGACCACGGCAGCGAGGCGGCGGGTGCACTGGCCCGCAGGCTCGTCGTCCCGCCGCGCCGCACGGGTGGCCAGGAACGCTACCTCGACCGGTCGCTGCCGGAGGAGATCGGCGCCGACCCGCTGGCCGAGGTCGTCGCCTGGGCACTGGAACACCTCCACGAGCAGTTCGACGTGGAGACGCTGGCGGCGCGCGCCTACATGAGCAGGCGCACCTTCGACCGGCGGTTCCGCTCGCTCACCGGCAGTGCGCCGCTGCAGTGGCTGATCACCCAGCGGGTGCTTCAGGCGCAGCGGCTGCTGGAGACCTCCGACTACTCGGTCGACGAGGTCGCCGGACGCTGCGGGTTCCGCTCGCCGGTCGCCCTGCGCGGTCACTTCCGCCGCCAGCTGGGGTCCTCCCCGGCCGCCTACCGCTCCGCCTACCGGGCCCGCCGCCCGCAGGCGGACGTGGTCCAGGTGGCTCAGCTGTCGGAGTCGCCGGTCCCGCACCAGCGCACTCCGCAGCCGCAGCGTGCGGCCGCGGCACTGGCCGCGGCCGGTCCCACGGTGACGGAGCTGTACGCCCCGGGCCGGGTGCTGCGCGAGCACGCGTAACAAGGTCCCCGGAAGGTCCCCCGCATCAGTGGTCACCTCGGTGGTCACCGATGCGGGGGACCTTCCGCATAAGGTGGGGCGCATGAACGATCGCATGGTGTGGATCGACTGCGAGATGACCGGGCTCTCGTTGACGGACGACGCACTTATCGAGGTGGCCGCACTGGTCACCGACTCGGAGCTCAACGTGCTCGGCGAAGGCGTGGACATTGTGATCCGCCCGCCGGACGCGGCCCTGGAAACCATGCCCGACGTGGTGCGCGAGATGCACACGGCGTCCGGCCTGCTCGACGAGCTGGCCGGCGGGACCACCCTCGCGGACGCCGAGGCGCAGGTCCTGGCCTACGTACGGGAACACGTGAAGGAACCCCGCAAGGCCCCGCTCTGCGGAAACACGGTCGGCACCGACCGCGGCTTCCTGCTGCGCGACATGGCCGCACTGGAGGGCTACCTGCACTACCGGATCGTGGACGTGTCCTCGATCAAGGAGCTGGCACGCCGCTGGTACCCGCGCGCCTACTTCAACAGCCCCCCGAAGAACGGCAACCACCGGGCGCTCGCGGACATCAAGGAGTCCATCGCCGAGCTGCGCTACTACCGGGAGGCCGTCTTCGTGCCGCAGCCCGGTCCGGACTCGGACACGGCGCGCACCATCGCCGCCAAGCACGTCGTCCCCGGCGCCTGACACCCACCGGAGAGGGGTGCGGAACAAGGGGGGAGCGAGCACCCTCCCGGACCCTGTACCCTTTTCTTCGGCCGGTCGGTTTTCCGACCGGACATGGTGGGTGTAGCTCAGTTGGTAGAGCACCTGGTTGTGGTCCAGGTGGCCGCGGGTTCAAGTCCCGTCACTCACCCTGCGAAAAGGCCCCGGCCCGCGAAAGCGGACCGGGGCCTTCCGCGTTTCTCAGAACAGCAGGTTGTACCTGCCGAAGCCGGTCCCGGCCTTCACCCGCGAGGTGTACGGCTTCGCCGCGATGCCCGTCCCCTGATACAGCCACAGGTTCCCGGCCTTGTCCCGGGCCACCATGTCGGCCTTGCCGTCGGAGGTCAGGTCGCCGGGCATCACGATCGCGTTGTAGCTCTGCCAGCCGGCGGCTATCTGCTTCTTGGCCGTGAACGGCTTCGCGGCCACCCCCGTGCCCTGGTACAGCCACAGGTTCCCCGTCTTGTCCCGGGCCAGAAGGTCGGGCTTGCCGTCACCGGTCTGATCGGTGCCGCCCACCAGCTGGTCGTAGACCTGCCAGCCACGGCCTACCTGCACCTTGCTCTCGAACGGCTTCGCGTTCAGGCCCGTGCCCGCATAGAGCCACAGGCCGCCCGCGGCGTCCCGCGCCAGCAGGTCCGCCTTCTTGTCGCCGGTCACGTCGGAGACACCGACCAGCGTGTCGTAGACGTTCCAGCCGTCACCGACCCGTATCCGGCCCTTGTAGATGCCGCCGTCGCCCGAGGTCGGGTACAGCCACAGCACCCCGGCCTTGTCCCGCCCCACCGCACCCCGCCCGGTGCTCTGGACCGTCACCGGCTCCAGCCGCGTCAGCGCGGTGTACTGGTTCCAGTCGAAGGTGCCTCCCACGGGGCTGGTCCAGCCGAAGGACCCGGCGGCCTTGCCCGTCCCCTGGTAGTCCCACAGATCGCCCTCGGCGCCGCGGCCCACGATCCGGAACCGCTGGATCACCGGGGTCGAACTGGCGATCGCGAAGTCCGACGCCTTCTCCGGGTTGCCGGTACCGAAGCTGTACACCTCGTAGACCGCAGTGTTCCTCAGCTTCCACGCAGGCGTGGTCGCCTCCGCCTTCAGCGTGTAGGTGACCGTGTAGTCGCCGGGCTTCTTGATGTCACAGGTGATCTCGTGACCCCAGCCGATCTCTCCCGTCGAGTGGTGGCACGAGGCATCGGCGGCGGCGCCCGCGTCGGCAGCCGCGACGGTCACCTTCAGCTCGTCCTGGTCCCACCGGCGGAATCCCGCTGCCGGGGACAGGCTCAGCCCCAGCTCGCCCTTGTCGACCGCATGCAGCTTCACCGTGTGCTGCACCGTACCGCCGGCCGGCAGCGCAGGGGTCGACAGCGTGAGGGTGTTCTGCGCGACGTGCGCCTTGGACTTCACCGTGACCGTCGCGTGGGCCCGGCGCGGACCGATGGCCTTGGAGCCCGCGGTCTGCGCCTCCTTGATGCCCGCGTCCACGCTCGCCCCGCGAGGAACGTAGACGAGGCCGTAGTAGGCCGTCACACCGTGCGCCGTTGTGCTCGGCGCCGATATCTCGGCTCCCGGGTTGTTCCACTCGTTCTTGTTGCACAGGTACACCCCGGCGATGCCGGCCTTCGGCGCACAGCTCTCCGTCAGGGTCACCTTCAACCCGGCCGGTGCTCCCCCGCCGGACCAGCCGGCGTCCGTGAGCGGCTTCTTGCTCACCACGTAGACGTACGTGCCGTCCGCGCTCCCGTCGCCCTGCCCGCCGGTGCTCGGCGGGGACAACTCGACCCAGCCCTCGCCCGGCATGAGGACCTTGTCCTCGACCGGACTGAAGTAGAACGTCGGATCCCCGGCCGCCGCGGCCGCCCCCGCACCCACGACACCGCCGGTGACGAGCAGCGCCACCGCGCTGCCGACACTCAAAAGCCTTCGCACGCTTCCCCCCTCGAATCGATCAATCGGCGGACGCTAGCACGTGTCTTCACCGGCAGACGTGCCCAGGGCCAGCCAAGACGGTCCTAGGACCGGAAGGCGTCCGCGTGGTCCGCGGACCAGGTCTCGAAGGTGCGCGGAGCGCGGCCGGTGAGCCGCTCGAGGTCGTCGGTGAGGTCGACCGGGAGGCCGTCCGAGGCGGACCAGAAGTCGAGCAGGGCCTCCGCGTACGGGCCCGGTATGTAGCCGTCGACCTCGGACTTCCACTGCTCGCGCGAGACGGGCTCGAAGGGTATGGGGTGACCCACGGCCTCGCCCAGTAGGGCCAGCTGCGCGGCGAAGGTCAGCGTCCGCGGCCCGGTCAGGGTGTACGCGCGACCCCCGAGCGAGGGCTCGGTCAGGACCGCGAAGGCGGCTTCGGCGAGGTCGGCCTCGTGGACCGGGTCGCTGTACGCACCCGGGTACGGCAGGTGGACCGGGTGGCCCGATTTCATCGCCCAGGCCCAGCCGAGGGCATTGCTCGCGAAGGATCCGGGGCGCAGCAGGGTCGTGCGCAGCGGGGAGGCGAGCAGGGCCCGCTCCACCGTGAGGTGGGAGGCGGCGAGGGGGCTGTCGGCGGCGTCGGGGGCGAGGACCGAGGAGGAGGACAGGAGGACGACGTGTTCGACGCCGGCGCTGACGGCCTCCTTCACGAAGGCGTCGATGGCGGCGGCCTCGGCATAGAGGAAGACGGAGCGGACACCGGCGAGGGCTTCGGGGAAGGTCGCCGGATCGGCGAGGTCGCAGTGGACGGTGCCGGGCGTGTCCGGCTCGCGGGATGCGAGGCGGTGCGGGACGCCGTGGGCGGCGAGGAGCGACGAGAGGCCACGGGCGACGGCGCCACGGCCACCGGTGACGAGAACCTTCGACGTGCTCGACGTGCTCAGCGTGCTCGACATGGCGGATTCCTGCTCTTCCTGTTCTAGACTGAATACGTGACGCAGATTCTGCGTGACGCAATCTCTGCGTCACACAGATAAATTTGGACCACGGAGAAGCCGATGTCAACCGATTACGCTCGTTCGAGTGATGAGTGGACCCGCGCCGAGCTGCTCGCGCGCATCGTCACCGAGAGCCAGCGGCACTACGCCGACTACTCGCTCTTCAACCAGGCCATGGCCGACCACGTCGGCCTGCACCCCACCGACATGCAGTGCGTCGCCCTCCTCGACATGGAGCCCGAACCGGTCAGCACCGGCGACATCGCCCGGCTCACCGGCCTGACCTCCGGCTCCGCCACCCGCCTGGTGGACCGCTTGGTCAAGGCCGGCATCGTCGAGCGGCACGCCGACCCGAACGACCGCCGCCGCTCCCTCGTCGCCCTCGCCCCCGCCGCCCGCGACCGGATCGGCGCCGCCTGGGAGACCCCGGGCCGCGCCTTCGGCGCCGTTCTGGCGAGCTACTCCGACACCGAACTCGCCGTCATCGCCGACTACCTGCACCGCGCCGCCGAGGTCGGCCGCGCCCAGGCGAAGCGGCTGACCTCGGGGGACAGCGACTGACCACGACGCCCCACACCGCGGACGGGCCCTACCGAACCGGCCGCTCCCGCGCTAGCCTCCCGCCCAACGGGCAACAGCGCGCGCCGGAGAAACGGGAGGGTCGGCGTGCGGCTGGAGGTTGTCCATGCCCACGCAGTCCCCCAAACCCGTGCCCGCACCCGCACCCGCCGGCTTCCGCGGGGTGTTCGCCCTCGGTGGCCGCGCCCTCCCCGCCTACGGGTTCCTCGCCCGGCTCCCCGCCGCGCTGTGCCCCATCGGGACGCTCCTGCTCATCAACGAACGCGACGGCATCGGCGACGCCGGAACCATCGCCGCCGCCCTCTGGCTCGGTCAGGCCCTCGGCGGGCCGGTCATCGGCCGGCTCGCCGACCGGCGCGGCCACCGGCCCGTCCTGCTGGTCGCCTGCGCCGCGAACGCCGCCGTGCTCCTCGCCCTCGTCGCCGCCGTCCTCGGCGGGCTGCCGCTCGGCGCCCGGATCGCGCTCGCCGTCGCCGCGGGCCTCACGGCCGCGCAGATCGGGCCGCTGGCCCGGGCCCGGTGGGCGCGGCTGGCCGGAGAGGACAAGGCCCTGGTCGGGGCCGCGCTCTCCTTCGACACCACCCTCGACGAGGTCGGCTTCATGGTGGGGCCCGCGCTGGCCGGGATCCTCGCCGTGACCGTCCACCCCGCGTCGGCGCTGCTCCTCGCGGCCGCCCTGGGCCTGGTGTTCGGGACGCTCTTCGCCCTGCATCCCACGGCGCCCGGGCCGACGGGACCCGGCGCCGCCGCGCGGGGCGACGTACGACTGTGGTCTCCGGGGCTCGCCCTGCTGTTCGTCGTGGCCGTCCTGCAGGGTGCCTCGTGGAGCGGCGCCAATACCGGGGTCAACGCGCTCGCCGTCGCCGTCGGCTCCCCCGGGGCCGCCGGGCTCGTGTGGGCCGCCATGGCCGTGACCAGCTCGGTGGCCGGCTTCGTGACCGTGGCCCGGCCCGGAAGGGCCCGCCTGACCGTACGGCTGCGCTGGACCATCGCCGCCCAGGCGCTGCTGACGCTCCCGCTGCTCGCCGTCTCCGGCCTGTGGGGCGCGGCCTTCGCCGTCGCCGGCATCGGACTGGCCGTCGCCCCGCACCTGATCGCACTGTTCGGCCTCGTGGAACGGGCCGGTCCCGCACGGCGGATGGGCGAGGCCATGACCCTGGCCGGCAGCGGTCTGATCATCGGCCAGGCACTGGCCGCCGCCGTCTCCGGTCCGCTCGCCGCGGCCTACGGGTACCGGGCCGCCTTCGCCGTCTCGTGCGCGGCCGCGGCCGCCTCCGCGGTGCTGGCGTGGGCGGCCGCCGACCGGGTCCTGGGACCGGTCCAGGGGCCGGTCCAGGGGCCGGTCCAGGAGCCGGTCCAGGGGCCGGTCCAGGAGCCGGTCCAGGGGCCGGTCCAGGGGCCGGCATGGGAGCCGGTCCTGGAGCCGGACCCGGCGCCCGGGCTCAGCCCGAGCTCTTCATCGCCGCCAGCCCCTTCGCCAGGTCCTCGGCGTTCATCACGGGGCCGACCTCCAGCTCGGCGTTGAACTGCAGGAACATGTCCTCCATCAGGGGCGGCATCTGGGAGCTGTCCTGGAGGTCGAAGACCATCCAGCAGGACCGGACGCCCTCGTGGAGGCCGAAGTAGGCGGCCTCCGGCTTCACCGTGTCCATGAGCTTCTTGATGGCCGCGGGCAGGGTGCCGCTCTTGATGCCCTCGTTCGTCGCCGCCGTGTCAAAGTGGGCCCTGAGCATGACTCTCATGCGCGGCTCCTTTCGTCACGGCCACCCTGAGCTCGGGTGCGGGAGGCGGCAACATCTCCGCCTCCGTCCGGGCGCCGGCTGCTCCGTCCGGTTACTCAGCCCGGTTCGCACCCTGGATGTGGAAGTTGAAGTCCGTGTGCCCGAGGGTCCCCATCAGCCGGAGCCAGATCGGCAGCAGCATCTCCGTGCCGCGCGCCGTCTCGATGCCACCCAGGTCGATGACGGAGTGCTCGCGCCAGTCGAAGGAGTACAGGAGTTCCCGTACGGCCTTCTTGGCCTCGGCGTCCTCACCCGACAGGAAGACGGTGTGGTCGCCGGGGACCCGGGCCGGGTCGACCATGACCTGGCAGTTCATCGTGTTCAGCGTCTTGACCACGCGCAGCCCCGGGAAGGTCCGCTGGATCAGCTCGCCCAGGCTGTCGCTGTCCACCGGTTCGAGCCCGGGCGGGAACCCGCGCGAGAAGTCCAGCGGGTTCGCGATGTCGATCAGGATCTTGCCGTCCAGGTGCGCGGCGTCGGCGTCCGTCAGGGCGGCCACGCTGACCTGCCCGCCCGTGGCGTTGACGAGCACCTCGCCGAGCCTCGCCGCCTCCGCGAAGGGGGCGAGGCCCGCCGCCGGGTGGGCCTGCTGCCACGCGGCGTACTCGGTGCGCTCCAGGGTGGCCGCGGGGTCCCGGGTGCCGATGACGACCTCGTGGCCGAGGGAGAGCAGGCGGGCGGCCACCGTACGGCCGACGATCCCGGTGCCGAGGACTGCGTAGCGCATGACGGCTTCCCATCGCATACGGAAGGAATCAGAAAAGGAACCCAGCAGAGGAACCCAGCAGAGGAGAAGGGCGCACCCACTCAAGCAGGTCGTACGGATTCCCGCGCGGGAGGCGTCGACTCCGCGCCAACCTCAGCTAGTCCAGGATCCCCACGTCGTAGAAGAACTGATAGCGCGTCGGGTCGTCCGGCAGGAACCAGTGGAAGCCCTCCTCCAGGAAGACGGCCACGAGGTTCACGGCGATCACCAGCCCCAGGAACCACAGCGCGAGCATCCCCACCGTGCGGTACGCACCCGGGTCCTGTGCCGGGACGGCCCGGTCCGCGGTGGCGTGGGCGAAGGCCAGGACGATGCCCACGGCGACGACCGAGACCTGGAAGAGGATCCACGCCCAGACGTAGAGGTGCAGGCCGAACACCTCGCTCCCGTACCCCTTGTCGCCCGGCAGGACGTGCAGCATCGTCTGCCGCCACGAGGCGAACGAGCCGGCGATCACGGCGACCAGGGACAGGCCCCAGCCCATCATGTAGTCGCGGCCGGTCACCGCCCCGCGCGTCAGCGCCGTCCGGACGATGTGGGCCGCCCCCATGGCCGCCAGCAGCATGAACATCCGCTGCACGATGCAGAGCGGGCAGGGGTACTCCCCCAGCCCGAACTGGTAGAAGAGCCCGCCGCACACCACCCCCGTCCAGCCGATCGCGAAGGCGCACGCGAACCAGAACTGGACCCGGCCCAGCAGGCCGCCCTCCAGCGAGGGCTCCGGGAGGAGGCTGGACATCGCGGCCACGGTCAGTAGCTCAAGGTGAGGGCGAGGCTGCTGGTGATGTGGTGCGCCATCAGCAGGATCACGGCGAGGAGCATGAGCCACCAGGCGCCGAGCACGACGAACCGCGGGGCATCCCGGTACATCGCGATCAGCGTGGCGAGGAGGCCGCCGAAGATGAGGGTGTCCATGGCGCGGACCGTACCGACAGCGGGACATGCCGGGCGCGCGGCGCGCCCCCGCCCGCCCCAGGGTTACGTCAGTTGCGTCGCCTCTTGCGTCGGCCGCGGCCGGTACGCACGGACTCGCCCCGCGCCCGCCCGTCCAGCGCGATCCACACCCGCACCTCGGTGCCGCCGAGCACCGAACGCCCCAGCCGCACGTCCCCGCCCGTCGCCTCCGCGACCCGCCGGACGATGTCCAGCCCCAGGCCCGTGGACCCGTCGCGGCCCCCGTCGTTGCCGCGCCGCAGGGCCGCGTCCGGATCGGCGATGCCACCCCCCGCGTCCGAGACGAGCACGATGACCGCGTCCCCGGCATCGTGGACGTCCACCGCGAAGGGCGTGCCCTCGGGGGTGTGCCGGAACACGTTGCCGAGCATGGCGTCCAGCGCCGCGGCCAACTCCGGCCGGGCCACGGGGATCCGTACCGTACGGTCGACCCCCGCGAGCCGCACCTCGCGGCCCTCGTCCTCCGCCAGCGCCGACCAGAACCCCATCCGGTCGCGGATCACCTCGGAGGCGTCGCAGCCGGCGCCCGGCCCCTGCGCGGCGGCCGGGCGCTGCTCGCGGGCGGTACGGATGATCGTGTCGACTTCCCGCTCCAGCTGCTCCACGGCCGCCCGGGTCTGCTCCGCGGCCGGACCGTCGCCGAGGGAGGCCGCGTTGAGCCGCAGCACGGTCAGCGGGGTCCGCAGCCGGTGCGAGAGGTCGGCGGCCAGCTCCCGCTCGTTGGCCAGGAGTTCCACCACCTGGTCCGCCATCGAGTTGAACGCGACGGCCGCCGAGCGGAGTTCCTTCGGCCCCTCCTCGGGGACCCGCGCCCCCAGCCGCCCCTCGCCCAGCCGGTGCGCGGCGTCCGCGAGCCGCTCGGCCGGCCGCACCAGACGGGCGCCGAGCCGGTCCGCGACCGCCACCGAGCCCACGATCAGGGCGAGGCCGACGCCCGCGAGGACCACCCAGGCGGTGGCGACGCCGTTGCTGACCTCGCTCTCCGGCACGTGGATCTCCACGACGGCGATGTCCCCGGAGCCGAGCGCCACGGGCTGGAGCAGCGCGAAGCCGCCGCCCGCGACCGGGGCCGTCGCGGCCCGCCCGATCCGCCGGACCTCGGAGACGGCGCGCTCGCCGGCCCAGCCGTCGCCGATGTCCACGCGCGGGTCGTCCCCGAGGGCCGGCACGTGGACGGACATCCGCCGGTCGGCGCCCATCTGCGTGGACTCCACGGCCTTGCGCAACTGCACCGGGTCGGTGGTGATGGACAGCGTCGGCCCGATGGTGGCGGCCTGCCGCTCGGCGTTGGAGAACGCCCGGTCGCTGGCCATCTCCTGGACGACCAGCCCGAGAGGTACGGCGAAGGCCACGACCACCATCACGGTGACCGCGAGGCACACCTTGACCAGGGCCCACCTCATCCGCGCATCACTGCGGCGGCTCCAGCTTGACCCCGACCCCCCGCAGCGTGTGCAGGTAGCGCGGGCTGGCGGCGGTCTCGCCGAGCTTGCGGCGCAGCCACGACAGGTGGACGTCGATGGTCTGGTCGTCCCCGTACGACTGCTGCCAGACCTCGGCGAGCAGCTCCCGGCGGGCCACGACCACGCCCGGCCGCCCGGCCAGGAAGGCCAGCAGGTCGAACTCCCGCCGCGTGAGGTCCAGTACGGCCCCGTCCAGCTCGGCCTGCCGGCGCAGCGGATCGATGGCGAGGCCGCCGACGCGCAGCACGCGGGAGGGCGGTTCGGCCCCGGCGGAGGAACGGGCACGGCGCAGCACGGCGGCCATCCGGGCGGAGAGGTGCTCCACGGAGAAAGGTTTGGTCAGGTAGTCGTCGGCGCCGTCGTTGAGCAGCCGGACGATCTCCGCCTCGTCGTCGCGGGCGGTCGCGATGATGACGGGCACGTCGGTGATCCCGCGCAGCATCTTGAGCGCCTCGGCCCCGTCCAGGTCGGGCAGGCCGAGGTCGAGGATCACCACGTCGAAACGGTTGTGGGCGACCTCGCGCAGCGCCTCGAGAGCGGTGCCGACGCTGCGCACCGTGTGCGAGGCCTCGGTCAGGTGCCGGATGAGGGCGGAACGTACGAACTGGTCGTCCTCGACCACGAGCACACTTGCCATGGCCCGCACCGTAGCCCATTCGGGGGATGCCGAGGGGTGGCGGGCCAGGTCTGGGACGGGTGGTGCAGTATGTCCCCCGATGCGAAGAGGACATGTCGGTAGAGCAGTCGGCCACGCGGGGGCGTGGCTGCTGGCGACCGGGGCGGCGGTGACGCTGTCGTGGTGGGGGGTGCACTCGGTCATGTCCGGTACCGCCTACGATCCGCCGCTCGCGGTGCCGCTGGCCGTGCAGCCCCTCTCCTCCTCCACCCACCGGGCGCAGCCGCCGGAGCCGACGCCCTCGCCGTCGCCCTCGCCCTCCGCGTCCGCGTCCACCGCGCCGGCTTCTCCTTCCTCCTCCGCCAAGCCCTCGGCGCCGGCCACCTCCCCGCCGCGGCGGCAGGCGCCCCCGAGCGAGAACGTGAAGGCGTACAGCGTCTCGGGCGGCCGGGTCGTCTTCGATCTCGGTGGCACCTCCGGCGAGCTGGTTTCGGCGACCCCGCTCGCCGGCTGGCGGATGCAGGTCTGGAAGCAGCCGTCCTGGATCCGCGTCACCTTCACCCGTGACGGCCGCGAGGTGTCGGTGTTCTGCACCTGGCACGACCACCCGCCGCTGGTGGAGATCGTCGACCCGTAGACGGCCGGCCCCGGAGGCGACCAACCCGGAGGCGAGGCGGCCGACCCCGTAGGGCCCGTCCTGCGGATCGGGACCGCCGGATACCGTGGCGCCATGAGCACCGGCGCGCGCTACGTCACCGACCTGATCGACGCCTGCGAGCGGTACGCGGACCGCCCCGCCTTCGGCTCGGGGTCCTGGGTCCTGACCTACTCCGAGGTGCTGGACCGGACGTACCGGCTGGCGGGCGCCCTGGCCGACCTCGGGATCCGGCGCGGCTCCGGGCTGGCCTGCGTGACGGCGGGCAACCCGCCCGAGAGCCTGCTCGTACGGCTGGCCGCGCACGTGCTCGGGGCCCGGCTGACCCACGTGTGCGTCGGCCCCACGACCCACGGGCTCGACCACCTGCTACGGGACTGCGCGCCCGCCCTGGTGGTCCACGACACCCCGGTGCCGCCGGGGCCGGGGGCCCGCATCGGCCTGGCCGCACTGCTGGAGTCGGCCTCCGCCCGGGAGGCCCTGCCCGTCGAGGTGGCGGCGCGCGACGGGGACGTGGCCCGGGTGACCTACACGGGCGGTACGACCGGCCGGCCGAAGGGGGTGGCCTCCACCTTCGCCGCGATGGCGGCCCGTACGGCCACCCGCACGGACTCCCCGGACTCCCCGGGCTCCGCTCCGCTCACCTTCGTGTCGACCGACTCGCTCTCCCAGCGCTCCGGCGGCCGGTGCCTGGAGCAGCTGCGCACCGGCGGCCGCTCCGAGATCCTGCACCCCTTCGGCACCCGGGAGTTCGCCGAGGCCTGCCGGCGGCTCGGGCCCGCGGCCACGTACCTGACGCCCTCGATGCTGTACCGGCTGCTCGACGACCCGGAGACCGCCGACGGCGTGCCCGGGCTGGTGCGCGTCTCCTACGGCGACTCCCCCGTCCACCCGGAACGGCTGCGGCGGGCCCTGACCCGGTGGGGTCCGGGGGTGCGCTGGACCCAGGGCTACGGGATGAACGAGGCCGGGGTGCTCAGCCGGCTCTCCCCGGCCGACCACGACGCGGCGGCCACCGACCGCCCCCACCTGCTCGGCTCCGTCGGCCGCCCGGCGCCCGGGGTGGAGGTCGAGGTGCGCGGGGCCGCACCCGGGGCCACCGGCGAGGTGTGGGTGCGGTCACCCATGGTCATGGCCGGCTACCGCAACCAGCCCGCCCTGACCGCCGAGGTCCTGCACGACGGCTGGCTGCGCACGGGTGACGTGGGGCACGTCGACGCCGACGGGTACCTGTACCTCGACGACCGGGTCAAGGACGTGGTCATGGTGCACGGGGCGAACATCTACTGCGGCCCGATCGAGACGGCCCTGACCCGGCACCCCGCCGTGGCCCGGGCGGCCGTCGTCGGGCGGACGGACCCGCTCACCGGGGAGGCGGTGTGCGCCTTCCTCGTCGCGGCCCCCGGGCACGCCTCGACGGAGGAGGCGGCGGCCGAGGCGTGTGCACTGGTCGCGGCGGAGCTGGCGCCGGGGCAGCGGCCGACGGCGGTGTTCTGGCTGCCGGTGCTCCCGCTGACGGACCGCGGCAAGCCGGACAAGCGGCGCCTGCGGGAGATCGCGGCGGCCCCGACCGGTTAGGAGCCGCCCCGATCAGCGGAAGACCGACGGCGGGGGCTCCGGCGAGGCCACCGCCGAGGCGTCCGAGACCGGGACGGCTCCGCCCGCGAAGTCGATGAGGGCGCGGCCGTGTTCGACCCGGCCGGGGTGCGGGTCGCTCGCCACCCGGCGGGTGAACTCCGCGACCGGGAGCTCCCGGTCGGCGGCCACCAGCACGGCGTTGCCGAAACGCTTCCCCCGCCACACCACGGGGTCGGCGGCCAGCGCCAGTTCCGCGAACCGGGACGCGGCCGTGGCGATCTGCCCCCGCAGATGGGAGAGCGGCGGACCGTCCGCGAGGTTCGCCACGTACCAGCCGCCCGGCGCCAGGGCCCGGCGTACGTCGTCCAGGAACTCGGCGCTCGTCAGGTGCGCCGGGGTGCGGGCCCCGCTGAACACGTCGGCGATCACCAGGTCGGCCCAGCCGTCCGGGACCTTCGCCAGCCCGGCCCGGGCGTCGACCGCGCGGACCCGGACCCGGGCCTGCGGGTCCAGCGGCAGGTGTTCCCGTACGAAGGCCACGAGCCCGGCGTCGATCTCGACGATCTGCTGCGTCGAGCGGGGGCGGGAGGCGGCCGTGTAGCGGGCGAGGGTGAAGGCGCCGCCGCCGAGGTGGAGCACGTTCAGGGGCTGGCGTGCGGGGGCGAAGAGATCGATCAGGTGGCCGATCCGGCGCTGGTAGGAGAAGTCCAGGTGGCCGGGGTCGTCCAGGTCCACGTGGGACTGCGGGGCTCCGTCGATCAGCAGGGTCCAGGCGCGCGACCGCTCCCGGTCGGGCTCCAGCGCGGCGTGGCCGCCGTCGACCGGCCCGGCCGGCGCCTCGGCGGTCTCGCGCCCGCGCCGCTTCTCACTGCCCTTGTCGTTGCTCTTGCCCTTGCCCTTGCTCGCCACGCCCTCATTATGGCTGGTCAGGGCCCGACAGGCCCTAGGGGGTGTTGCCGATCAGGCCGGGCTCGCGGGGTCTGGTGCCGCGCCCTGATCCGGCCCGATCGACAAGACACCCCCTAGCGGCAGTTGTCGGCGGCCTCGATCAGCCGGGCGGCCTCGCCGAGCGCCGCCCGCAGCACCTCCGGGTCGGTGACCGGCCCGACGGCCTCCGGCGGCAGCAGCCAGCCGGTGTCGCCCGCGGTGGGCGAGCTGTCGCCGAAGCGCATGCCGCGCCCGTTGGTGTGCGTACAGGCGCTGCCCGGGAGGTCCCAGGCGTCGGCGGTGCCGGGCGGGACGAGAAAGCCGAGGGTGCTGCCGGAGCCGTCGTGCAGGACCGGGCCGACGCCGCACGCGTGGCTGGCCTGGCCGGCGGCCCGCTGGATGATGTCGACGGCCTCCAGCCCCTGCCGGGTGGGCACGGTGACCAGGTCCGGGGCGCCCATGAGGAGGGCTGCTCCCGGCTCGGGCGCGGTGTTCGTATCCGTACTCTCCATGCCGCCCTCCACCAAGGGAACCCCTCCTCGATCCGCGTACGAGCATCGCGGGAGCGGTCACGGAAGCCTGCGGGCTTCCTCCCACTCCGCATGAGTTCAACGCACGGGAACGTCAACAGGTGCGGCGGCAAGACGCTGCAAAGGATGGCAGTTCATGGCGGATCGCGGGTGAGATATCCGTTTTGTAGCCAAACACCGCGTCAACCCGCCATCGCTGGCGGTACGTTCGTGCCCGCCGGGCAGCGCGTCACACAGGCACCACACACAGGCACCACCGCTTCACCGCACAGGCACCGGC
Source organism: Streptomyces sp. NPDC056883 (assembly GCF_042788835.1). NCBI lineage: Bacteria > Bacillati > Actinomycetota > Actinomycetes > Kitasatosporales > Streptomycetaceae > Streptomyces > Streptomyces sp. NPDC056883. Next base: position 152,144 of record NZ_JBHUBS010000011.1, read on the forward strand.
AGCGCGATCACTTGCCCAGAGAGGCCACGTCCATGGCGGCGTCCCCCCACTCACCCAACACCCCCTTCCGGCGGCTGCGCGGTCAGCACTCCCCGGCCGAGTTCGCCGCGATGGTGCGCAGGGCGGCGAAGGAAATCGGAGAAACGGTTTCCTGCGACGCCCGTTACATCGGCCGGGTCGAGTCCGGCGAGATCCGCTGCCCCAACTACGCCTACGAGCGGGTCTTCCTCCACATGTTCCCCGGCCGCACCCTGGCCGACCTGGGGTTCTCCCCGCGCGAGACGGTACGGGGCCGGCTGGCGCAGCGCGAACAGGCCGCTCCCCTCTCCGCCTTCGCCCAACGCCCCCACCCCACCGGCTTCCCTGCCCCTTCGCGTTCCAAGGAGAGCGACGTGTTGCGTCGCGCGTTCATGGCGGGGGGCTCCGCGACCGTGGCGGCCGCGACCCTCAGCCTCACCCTGCTCGGCGACACCCGCCGGCTCCCCTCCCGCGCCGGCGAGTCCGAGGCGGCCGCCGTCGAGGACGCCGTACGCCAGATCCGGCTGCTGGACGACCGGCACGGCGCCGACGCCCTCTACCGGCGGGCCGCGGAACCCCTGCGCACCGCCTACGCGTTGCTCGACGCGGGGGCGACCCGGCAGTCCACCGAGGACCGGCTGCACGCGGGCGCGGGCGAGCTGGCCATCTCGGTGGGCTGGCTCGCGCACGACTCGGGCCGGTTCGACGACGCCCGCTCGCACTACGCGGAGGCGCTGGCCACGGCCCGGGTCTCCGGGGACGCCGGCCTGGAGGCGCACGCCTTCAGCAACATGGCGTTCCTCGCCCGGGACTGCGGGCGCCCCCGCGAATCGGTACGGGCGGCCCAGGCGGGCCGCCGCGCCGCCCGTTCGCTCGGTTCCCCGCGGCTCCTGTCGCTGCTCGCGCTGCGGGAGGCCGGCGGCTGGGCGGGACTGTCCGACCGCAAGGCCTGCGAGGAGGCGCTGACCCGGGCGCACACGGAGTTCTCGCGCGGCGAGGCGGGGGCGGACCCCGAGTGGATGTCCTTCTTCGGCGAGGCCGAGCTGGAGTCCCTGGAGTCCCGCTGCTGGGCCGCGCTCGGCGAGCACGCCCGGGCCGCCCGGCACGCCCGCCGGGCGGCGGACCTCCAGGACCCGCACTTCGCGCGCAACGTCGCCCTCTACACCGCGGAGCTGGCCGACAACCTGGCCCACGCGGGCGCCCCCGACGAGGCCGCGTGGGCGGGCGGCCGGGTGCTGGAGCTGCTGGAGGAGGTCCAGTCGACCCGGATCCAGTCGATGCTGTCGGCGACGGCCCGCACGCTGGTTCCGCACCAGCGGTCCCCTCGAGTGGGCTCGTTCCTCGCCAAGCACGCGTCGGCCTGACCCTGCCGGGGGGCTCGGGCGGCCGGAGCGCGCGGCGCGCGAGGCACCTGGGGCTCCGCCCCAGACCCCGCTCCTCAAACGCCGGAGGGGCTGGATTACTCCAGGTGGCCCGTGTCGTTCCAGCGTTCCAGCGCGGGGGCGCCGTACGCCCAGCCCAGGACCGACAGGGAGGTGGGCTCGAGGCGGATGCGGGCGCCGAAGGAGGCGTCGAAGCCGAGCCAGCGTGCGGCCAGGGTGCGCAGGATGTGGCCGTGCGCGAAGACGAGGACGTCGCGTTCGGCCGAGCGGGCCCAGGTGACGACCTCGTCGGCGCGGGCCGAGACGTCCGCGACGGACTCGCCGCCCGGGACCCCGTCGCGCCAGATCAGCCAGCCGGGCCGGATCGCCTGGATCTCAGCCGGGGTCATGCCCTCGTAGTCTCCGTAGTCCCACTCCATCAGCGCGTCCCACGGCTCCGCCTGGATGCCGAAGCCGGCCAGGTCGCAGCTCTCGCTGGCCCGCACCAGGGGGCTGGTGCGCACCTCCAGCCCGCGCAGGCTCGCCCACGGGTCGCGGGCGAGGCGCTCGCCGAGCAGCTTGGCACCGCGCTTCCCCTCCTCCAGCAGGGGCACGTCCGTGCGTCCGGTGTGCTTGCCGAGCTGGGACCACGCCGTCTGGCCGTGACGGGCCAAGAGGATGCGGGGGGCCATATGAGTTCTCCCGGTCGAGGGGGTGAGATGGGCGAGATGGGCGAGATGGGCTGAGCATCAGCATCGACGGCCCCTACCATTCGCACGGCTTTGCGGGGGTTCCGTCGCCGCTCCATCATCCATCAGATGAACGCCACGCAACCCTTGTCCCTTCACGCACGTCATACGCCGTATGACTAATAGGCGGCAGCCTCCGCGATGGTGGGCCGAACTGCTGCTCCTGGGGATCGTCTACGCGGCGTACTCGGGTGGCAGACTCCTCGCCCGGGGCGATGTCGGGCTGGCGGTGGAGCACGGGCTCGCGATCCTGCGCATGGAGGAGCTCCTGGCCCTCGACCTGGAGCGGCCGCTCAACCGGCTCTTCACCGGGCAGGCGGTGCTCGGCATACCCGCCGACTTCGTCTACGCCTCCCTGCACTACCTCGTCACCCCCGCGGTGCTGGTCTGGCTCTACCGGCGCCGCCCCCAGCAGTATCGTTTCGCCCGCACCTGGCTGATGGTCTCCACCCTCCTCGGGCTCGTCGGCTTCGCCCTGCTGCCCACCTGTCCGCCCCGGCTGCTCGACGCCTCGTACGGGTTCACCGACACGATGGCCCAGTACAGCTCCTACGGCTGGTGGGGCGGGGAGGCCAGCGCACCGCGCGGGCTCGGCTCCTTCACCAACCAGTTCGCGGCCATGCCCAGCCTGCACGTGGGCTGGGCGCTGTGGTGCGGGGTCGTGCTGTGGAGCTGCGCGCGCCGGCCGCTGGTCCGGGCGCTGGGCGCCGCGTACCCCGCCGTCACCACCCTCGTGGTCATGGGCACGGCCAACCACTACTTCCTCGACGCGGTCGCCGGGGCCGCCGTGATGGGGGCCGGCTACCTCGCGGCCCGCGCCCTGCCCGCCGGGATCACCGGGACCGCCCGGGTCTCCGGGGCCGGACTCCCCGCGTCCGGCGGGTCCGGCGAGCTCGCCCCGCACACCACCCGAACAGCCGGTTTCCGCGGTAAGTCCACGATTGTCAGTGGCGGATGGGAGACTTCCGCGGGTGAGCTCCTACCCGTCCAGCGGTCAGCCGTCGCAGACTCCGCCGCGGTCCCCCGGACCGACGGTGCAGCCGGCGGCACGTCAGGCCGCGCAGGCCATGCAGGTCATGCAGGCCATGCAGGCCACGCAGCCGATGAATCCCGCGGATCCCCCGAATCCCCCGAAGACGCTGCGGCAACGGCTCGCTGACCTGCGCGGCCCCGCCGTCGCACCGCGCCCGCTCGACGCCCGCGCGCTGGCGGCCCTCGCCGCCAACCCCGGCTGCGGCAGACGGGCCCTGCTCGACGGTGCCGGCGTGGACAAGACCGTCCTCGCGGCGGCCCTCGGCTCCCCCGCGGCCTTCGGGCAGTCGCAGTTCGCCATCGTGCGCGGCAACTCCTTCGAGGCCAAGGTCAAGGGCGACGGCGGAGCGGAGCTCCTGCGGCTGGTGTACGAGCACCTCGGCGCGGGATCCGGCAGCGGCGCGGCCGGATCCCCCTCAGCACCGGGCCCGGACGCCCTCACCCCCGACCTGACCGCCGCGGGGCCCCAGGGCCGCGCCGCCCGCACCGCGCTCGCGCTGCGCGAGGCGACGGCCGCCGGGGCCTGGACCCTGCTCGACCACCCCATGCTCGCGTTGGAGGTGGCAGGCTCCCCCGCCTACCTGGAGCCGGACACGGTCGTCGTGCACCCCGACGGACGCTGGACCGTGGTGGAGATCAAGTCGTTCCCGATGATCGACGGGGCCGCCGACGCCGCGAAGGTGGGCGCCGCCGCCCGGCAGGCCGCCGTCTACGTGCTGGCCCTGGAGACGACCGCCGCGAAGGTGGCCGGCGCCGAGGTCGGGCACACCGTGCTGCTCGTCTGCCCCAAGGACTTCTCGAACCTGCCCACCGCGGCCCCCGTCGACATCCGCCGCGAGCGCTCCGTGACCCGGCGCCAGCTGGAGCGGCTCACCCGGGTCGAGGAGTTGGCCGGGGCCCTGCCCGAAGGCCTCACCTTCGATCCGGCGTGCTCCGCCGAGGAGCTGACCGAGGCCGTGTCGGCCGTGTCCGCCGCCTACGCCCCCGAGTGCCTGGCCGCCTGCGAGCTGGCCTTCCACTGCCGGGAGCGGGCGCGCGGGGCCGACGAGGTGACCGCGCTCGGCCGCTCCGTACGGGGCGAGCTGGGCGGGCTGACCACGGTCGAGGCCGCCCTCGCGGCGGCCGCGGGTAGCGGAGCACCCGGCGGCACGGGCCCCGAAGGCACCGGCCCGGCCTCCGGCACCGCCTCCGACATGGATTCCGGCCCGGCCTCCGACGTGGCCTCCGACGTGGCCTTCGACGACCCCACCGCGGCCGCGCTGCGGTACGCCGCCCGGTTGCGCGCCGAGGCACTGGAGCAAGCCCCCGCCCGCATCCGCCCGAAGGCCGTCGCATGTCCCTGCTGAACACCCTGGCCCGGCTGGAGGCCGTCCGCGCCGGGCGGGCCCAGCCGCTGGCGACCGTACGGCACCGGCATCTCGGTGAGCAGCCGCTGGTCTTCGTACCGCTGACGACGGCGGGCGAGGCCGGGGCTCCGCTGGGCGCGATGTTCGGGACCGATCCGCAGGACCCCCGGATCCTGGTCGTGCCGCAGCCGCGGGACCGGGACATGCGGTGGGAGTTCCTGGCCGAGCTCGCCGGGAACCTGATGCCGTACATCGACGGGTTCGCGGACGCCGTAGAGCCGGTGGAGCGCACCGAGACCGACCCGGAGACGGGCAAGCGGGTCAAGGTGGAGGCCGAGCTCTGCCTGGACGCTCCGCAGCTGATCGTGCCGAGCCGCGCGGGCATCGAGTACGTCCGGCTGCTGGGGCGGTCCATGCGGTTCCGGCGGACCGCCGAGGAGGACCCCGAGAACCCGTATCCGGTCCCCACCCAGGTGCCCCTGCTGGGCCGCTGGTTCACCCACTTCGCCGAGCGCTCCCGGGTACCGGGGTCCTCGCTGCTGCTGTCGGCGACGGACCTGCTCTCCCGGCACTGGGCCACCGGCCAGAGCAACCTGGAGGACCAGCACCTACAGGCGCTGCTGGCGTGGATCGACCCGCCGGAGGGGACCTCCGGCGCCGAGCGGGCGCTGCGTGCCGAGCTCGGCCGGGACGAGCACGGTCAGCTGCTGCTCCCGCCGGCCGGTCCGGCCACCGATCCGGCCTTCGACAACAAGCTGCTGGCTCCGGCGATCGCGAAGTTCGACGCGGCGCGCATGACCGGGCCCCGGGACGGCGACGGTCCGCGGTTCGCCGAGCAGGCGGTCCGGCGGCTGGTCGTGGACCAGATGCAGAGCACCTGGCGGGCGGTGTGGCAGGCGCTGGACCTGATGCGCGAACTGCCGGAGGGCGAGCGGGCCGAGGACCGCTGGACCGGTGACCGCTGGTCGTACACCGGCCACCGCGACCGGGTCCGGGCGGGCGAGGGCCCGCAGCCGCGCCGCGACGACGCGGTGACGGCCGCGCGCAAGCTCGCGGCGCGGGAGACCGAGCAGGTGCGGCTCGACGCCCAGGAGGCGCTGGACGACCTGCTGGTGATGGCGGGCCGGCGGCTCTCGGGCGAGGCCTTCGCCGGCGAGGTCACCGAAGTGGTCATGGAGTGGACGGAGTCGAAGCGGCCGAGCCCGCGCCCGCTGGTGTGGGTGGCCACGGAGGACCGGCCGCAGCTCACGGACGACGGCGAAGGCGGCGGCGCGGGTCCCAAGGTCTACCGCTCGCTGGACGGCCGCCCGCAGAGCGCGCAGTTCGTGCGGTGGGAGGAGGACGGCCGGCTCGTGCTGCGCGTCCTCGACAAGATGGGCCGCGGCAAGGACCCGGAGCCGGGCTCGGTGCCGGAGAAGGGCGACCGGGTGTGCTGGACGCTCTTCGAGCACGATGCGCGCGGCGGCCCGAAGCTGCCGGACCCCGAGCAGACGCCGTGGACCCACGGCGGTCCGCCCGCGCACCTGACCGGCGACGCTCCCGTGCTGCCGCTGCCCGACCCCGTGACCGCCGAGGACCTCCTGTGAGCACCGCGAGCACCGCTTTCGATCCGGGCGCGGCCGCCGGCCGGGCCACCGACGCCATCCTGCGCGACACCCTGCACGGCGGGGCCCGGGGCGTGGTCGTCGACTCCCCGCCCGGGGCCGGGAAGTCCACCCTGGTGGTGCGGGCGGCCCGGGACCTGGCGGCGGCCGGGCGCCGGCTGATGGTGGTCGCCCAGACCAACGCGCAGGTCGACGACCTGGTGCTGCGGCTGCACGCGAAGGATCCGGAGCTGAAGGTCGGCCGGCTGCACAGCAGCGAGGGCGACTCCTACGATCCGGCGCTGCGCGATCTGGACTCGGTGGTCCTCTCCGCGAAGCCGGGGGACCTCGCGGGGCTGCCGGTGACGATCTCGACGGCGGCCAAGTGGGCGTGGGTCAAGGACGTGGAGCCCTGGGAGCACGCCATCGTGGACGAGGCGTACCAGATGCGTTCGGACGCGCTGCTGGCCGTGGCCGGGCTGTTCGACCGGGCGCTGTTCGTGGGCGACCCGGGGCAGCTCGATCCCTTCAGCGTGGTCGGGGCCGAGCAGTGGGCGGGCCTGTCCTACGATCCTTCGGCGTCGGCGGTGTCCACCCTGCTGGCACACAACCCGGACCTGCCGCAGCACCGGCTGCCGGTGTCCTGGCGGCTGCCGGCTTCGGCCGCGCCGCTGGTCTCCCGCGCGTTCTACCCGTACACGCAGTTCCGCAGCGGTACGGGTCCGGGCGAGCGGCGGATGTCGTACGGGGTCGCGGGCGACGGCTCGGGCCCCGACCGGGTGCTGGACGAGGCCGCCGAGTCGGGGTGGGGGCTGCTGGAGCTGCCGGCCCGGCACACCCCGCGCACCGACCCGGAGGCGGTGCGGGCGGTGGCCCTGGTCGTGCGCCGGGCGCTGGACCGGGGCACGGTGACGGTGGACGAGCACGCGGGCGGGCCGTCCCCGCTGACGGCGGAACGGATCGCGGTGGGCACCGCGCACCGGGACCAGGCGGCGGCGGTCCGGTCGGCGCTGTCCGCGCTCGGGGTCACGGGGGTCACCGTGGACACGGCCAACCGGCTCCAGGGCCGCGAGTACGACCTCACGGTGGTCCTGCACCCCCTGTCGGGCCGCCCCGACGCGACCGCCTTCCACCTGGAGACGGGCCGGCTGTGCGTCCTGGCCTCCCGGCACCGGCACGCCTGCGTGGTGGTGGCCCGGGCGGGGATAGCGGAGCTCCTGGACGCCCACCCGTCCTCGGAACCGGTGCAGCTGGGCGTGACGATGAAGTTCCCGGACGGCTGGGAGGCCAACCACTCGGTGCTGGCCCACCTGGCGGAACACCGGGTGGTCTGGCGGCCGTAGCAGGGCGGCTCAGCGGGTCTTGCGCTCCACGCCGAGACGGGTGCGGAGCAGTTCGCCCACCTCGGCGAAGGTGCGCAGCTGGTCCGGGGTCAGGATGTCGATCAGGTGGCGGCGCACCGATTCCACGTGGAGCGGGGCGGCCGTCATGATCGTGGTGACGCCCTGCTCGGTGAGCACCACTTCGGCGCCGCGGCCGTCGTCGGCCACCTCTTCGCGGCGGACGATGCCCCGCTGCTCCATCCGGGTGAGCTGGTGGGAGAGCCTGCTGCGGGACCACTGCATGAGGACGGCGAGGGCGCTGATGCGCATGCGGTGGCCGTCGGTGGAGCCGAGGACGGACAGGACGTCGTAGTCGGCTTCGGAGAGTCCGCTGTCCTGGGTCAGATCGCGCGCGATATCGGCGTTGACCAGCGGAAACATCCGCCGCCAGGCGTACCACGCCTGCTGTTCGGGCTCGCTGAGCCAGCGCGGCGCACTCTCGTTCCCCGTCTCGTTCTCGGCCATGGTCGAAGTCTAGACCGGTACGTGACATGTCACCTATCTAGTTGACACGTCACCTACTCGCACGCTCTCATAGGTGACACGTCAACAACACCGCCCCCGGCCGCGAGGAGCCCACCGTGAACCCGATCCGCCTGCACGTCATCTCCGCCTCCGTCCGCCCCACCTCCGCCGCCCGCCCCCTGGCCCGCTGGGCCGCCGACCTGGCACGCGAGCAGGGGCGGGGCCGCTTCGAGGTCACCCCCGTCGACCTCGCCGAGATCGCCCTGCCCTTCCTGGACGAGCCCGAGTACGCCTCGACCGGCGTCTACGCCCACGCCCACACCCGCGCGTGGAGCGCCCTGGTCGACTCCGCCGACGCCTTCCTCTTCGTCCTGCCGATGTACAACGGCGGCTTCACCGCCCCCTTCAAGAACGCCATCGACTTCCTCTACCGCGAATGGCAGGGCAAGCCCGCCGGCCTGCTCTCCTACAGCGCGGGCGGCTCCGGCGGCGCCCCGGCCGGCCGGATGCTGCGGCCGGTGCTGGAGTCCGTCGGCATGGTGCCGGCCCAGGCCTCGGCGGCCGTCCCGGGCATCACGGGGCTGGTCACGGCCGACGGGTTCCGGGCCCCGGAGGGCCTCGCGGGCGAGCTGGCGGCCGTGCTGGAGGAGCTCGCCGCCCTGGCGAGGAGGCCGGTCAGCGCGTGACGAGCGTCCCGGCCAGGTGGTCGTACGCGGCGTGCGCGTGCAGCCGTACGCCCGTGATCAGGGTGGCGTCGTCGGCGTAGAAGCCCGGATGGTGGTTGCCCACCAGGCCCCGGCCGCCGGGTACGGGCACCGGCTCGCCGCTCGCCGGGTCCAGGGCGGTGTCCTGGACGCCGAGCATCACGTACAGCCCGCCGAAGCGGGTGATGAGCTCGGAGACGTCGTCGTAGCCGAGCGTGCCGCCGACCTCCACCACCCGGTCCGTGCCCGCGACCCGGCGCAGGGTGGGCAGCGCGGCCTCGACCCAGGCCGCGTCGTTGCGTACGGCGGGCACGTCCTGGAGCAGCTCGACGGTCGCGGAAGCCCCGTAGGCCTCGGCGGTGTGCTCGGCGAGCGCGGTCAGCCGGCGCTTGACCTCGGGCATGTCCCGCTCCTCGGCGCAGCGGATCGTGCCCCACAGGGTGACGGTTTCACCGATGACGTTGTACCGGCCGACGTCCTCGATGTGGCCGATGGAGACCGTGACCGGGGAGAACGCCGACACCTGCCGGTAGAGCTGGCCGATCCCGGTCAGCAGCGCCCCGACGGCGGGCATCGGATCGACGCCGTACCAGGGCGAGGAGGCGTGTGCCTGCCGGCCGGTGACCGTGACGCGGACCAGGCAGGAGGCCCCGTACATCGGGCCGGACTTGTAGCCCACCCAGCCCTTGGGGTGCGGGGTGACGTGCATGCCGAAGGCCATCGTGGGGACGGGGTCCGCGAAGGCCCCCTCGGCCACCATCAGGCGCGCCCCGCCCTCCTCGTCCACCGGCGGGCCCTCCTCGGCGGGCTGGAACACGAACAGCACGGTTCCGGGCAGCCGCTCCCGCACCCGTACGTCGGCCAGTGCGCGCGCGGCTCCGAGGAGCATCGCGGTGTGGCAGTCGTGGCCGCAGGCGTGCGAGGCCTGCCCGGTGGCGGCGAAGTCCGCGCCGCACCGGTCGGGTACGGGCAGCGCATCCATATCGGCCCGCAGCGCCGCCACCCGGTCCCCGGGCAGGCCGCCGCGCAGCACCCCGACCACCCCGTGCCCGGCGATGCCGGTCCGTACCTCGTCCAGCCCGAACCCGGCGAGCTCCCGTGCCACGAGCCGCGCGGTGGCGGCCTCACGGTTCGGCAGCTCCGGATTGCGGTGGAGGTGACGGCGCCAGCCGATCACCTGCTCGATGCCCTCGTCGCAGAGCTTGTCCAGCGCCTCGTGCACACCATCGGTCATACGCACGTTCTAGCCCATGCGCCGCAGCCCTCGGGCGCCCTTGCGCGAAGCTGGACAATGGACGGTGGCCCGGAAGCTTTTCTCACGATTCTCGACTCCAGCAGGAGGACACGCATGGCAGAGCCCGAGCGGACCGAGCGGAGGCTGCGGCCCGCGCAGTTGCTCTTCGAGCCGTCGGAGACCGTCACGGACCCGGAGCACTTCTTCGACCTCGAATCGATAGACGACCCGCGGGAACTGCTGGTCCGGGCAACGGAGCTGACCCTCGCCTTCCGCGCCGCGCAGGAGCGGGCGGTGGAGTTCCAGGCGGTGGCGGCGGCGCAGCTCGCGGACCCCCGGCGGTTCGACCGGCTGTCGGCGGCGGCGATCGCGGAGCAGGCGGAGTGGACCGAGGACTACGCCCGCAAGATGATCGAGTTCGGCGAGTCCCTGCTGCGCGGCACCGCCCCCGAGGGCGCCTGAGGGCGCACCCGGCCGGGACCACTGGCATATGCGGGGCGCAACATACCCCAGTCCCACCCGGCCTGTCCCGGTTTCCCGTAACTCCCGGAGATCGGTCCGCTACCGCGGGTAGACCTGGACGCATGACGACGCTGACCAGCTGCCCCGCGCTCGACCCGCGGCCGACGACCGCCTCCGCGACCCACGTCACCCCGGCCGGCGCCGCCTGGCTGGCCTCGGCCTCCGCCCAGCCCGGTGGCACTCTGGCCGCCTGGCAGGCCCGGCCCACCGCACCCGCCGTGCTGCCCTGCGGGACCGCCTTCGACGTCGTCAACGTCCCCCTCGTCCTCGGCCGCCGGATGCTCGACCTGCTCTGGGCCGAGGGCCCCGGCTCCGGCCCGGCCGCCGTGCACCGCGGGCGGACCCTGCTCTTCGCCGCCCCCGGCACGGCCCACCGGCTGCCGGCCCTGCTGGCCTGGGAGGAATGGAGCACCCCCGTCCCCACACCGCTCTGCCACGGCCCCGGCGACGCCGTCACCGTGCCCGCGCTGGCCGCGGACGGCGGGCCCTCGCGCTGGCTCGTGGCGCCCGATACGCGGCTGCCCTGGCTGCCCGGACCCGAGGCGCTGCTGTGGGCGTTCGTCCGCGCCACCCGAGCTGCGGATATCGATTTTTCCGATCGCCGCTCGGGGTGCTAATGTCTCTCTCGTCACCAAGCGCCGCTAGCTCAGTTGGTTAGAGCAGCTGACTCTTAATCAGCGGGTCCGGGGTTCGAGTCCCTGGCGGCGCACAGACGGAGAAAGGCCCTCACTCACGTGGGGGCCTTTTTCGTCGTGTCCTAGGCAGAATGGTCCAGACCTTCTAGGGTGAGCGTTCGTCACGTCCTTCCGCACGCGGTTGCCTCGGGGTGGTTGATGGTCACGCGCAGGTCCTTACTGGTTCTCGCCGGATCGAGCGCGGGGGCGGTCGCCCTGCCCTCCGTGCCCGCGCGGGCCGCCGGGCACGGAGGGCAGGGAGGGCACGGAGGGCACGGAGGGCAGGGAGGGCACGGAGGGCAGGTCATCGACCTGCCCGCTCCCACTTCCCGGCAGCCGGTGGGCACCGTGGACCTGCACCTGGTCGACCACGACCGTGACGACCCCCTCGCGCCGGACCGCAGGCCGCGCGAACTCATGGTGCAGCTCTGGTACCCCGCGCTCACCACCACCGGCTTCCGCCGGGCCCCGTACACCACGAGCCGGGTCGCCGCCGCCCTCGAGACGGGCCTGCCGCTCAAGGCGGGCACCCTGGGCGCCGTACGTCCGCACGCCCGGACCGGTGCACCGGCCGTGCCGGGAGCGTTGCCGCTGGTGCTGCTCGGGCACGGGCGCAAGGGCGGCCGCAGCAATTGCACCGCCCTGGCCGAGGAGCTCGCCTCGTACGGGTACCTGGTCGCGGGCATCGACCACACCTACGACGCTGCGGTGGTGGAGTTCCCGGACGGCCGCGCCGTCCACAGCGTGCTGCCCGAGGAGTCCGACGACTGGGACCGCCAGGAACGCCTCGAAATAGCCGCGCGCGTCGGTGACCTGCGGTTCGTCGCCACGACCCTGGCCCGTCGGCGGCGCTCGCCCTGCGCGGACCCCCGCCGGATCGGCGTCGTCGGACATTCCATGGGCGGGGCCGCCGCCGCCGAGCTCCTGCGGGTGGACGACCGCTTCGCCGTCGGGGTCGGCCTCGACGGCGCCCTGTTCGGCTCCTCGGTGGCCGACCTCGGGCTGGACCGCCCCTACCTGCTGCTCACCGCGCTGGAGGACCACGACACCTGGCGGCGGTGGCGCGAGCACCAGCGCGGCTGGGGCCGCCAGCTGCGGGCGCGCGACACCGGCCACCTCACCTACACCGACCTGCCGCACTTCGCCGTCCCGGGCGGCCTGGCGGAGGCCTGGCCGCCCGACCTGTACGCCGAACTGCTCGGGACCCTGGACCCGGCCCGCTCGACCGAGCTGATCCGGACGTACACCCGCATGTGCCTCGACCGGTTCCTGAAGGGCCGGCCGTCGCCCCTGCTGAACGCCCCTTCCCCGCGCTACCCGGAGATCGACTTCCGCTGGACCCGCGGCTGACGGCGACGCCCGCACCGACTCCCGCTACCGATACTGCCGCTACCGCTACCGCTCCCGCGTGATCTTCACCGTGTACGCGCCCGACTGCGTGCGGTCCGCCACCTCCACGGTGATCCCCTCCCCCGGGACGGTGAAGGTCTCCCCCACCTCCAGGGGGGCGTCCGCCAGCGGCGGGTACACCGACCGGTCCCAGCAGGCCTCGGTGTCGGGGTGCGCGTCCACGACCTCGATCGGCCCGCCGCCCGAGGCCGCCTCGTTGCGGACCCGGTAGATGAGGACCCCTTCGGTGCAGGTGTCCCCGTCGTTGCCCGCGGAGCCCCGCGCCTCGACGGCGATCGCGCTGCCGGCTCCCGTACGGACCACCGCGAGCCGGGTGCCGCCCGTACCGCCCGGACGCGGGGCCTCGGACAGCGGCTGGAGGGTGTGCAGGGAGGAGCCGGATCCCACGCAGTCCACCTGGGAGGCGTCCAGCCAGCCGAGCTTCCACTTCTGCCAGGCGAAGAGGTCCGGGGCCATGCCGAACTGGCTTCCCATGACGTCCCAGTCCCCGACGTACGTGTCCCAGTCGCCCTTGCCGTCCGAGGGGCGGTGGTAGAGGTCCGGCAGGTCGAAGACGTGCCCGGTCTCGTGGGCCAGCACGTTGCGGTCCGGCGGGTGCTTCTCGAAGACCGTGACGATGCGGCGCAGGTCGGCGCCGTCCGCCCGGATCGGCTGCTCGAAGTTGACGACCTTGGTGGCATCGGAGTCGACGCCGGGCGCGTCCGGGTCGGCCACGAAGTAGACGACGTCGTACTGGCTGAAGTCCACCGACGGGTCGGCGCCGGCCACCGCGTCCCGCAGGTAGGCGGCCCGGTCCGCCGGGGCCCAGTCGCGCTGTATCCCGTAGGCGACCGACGGCTTCGGCATCTGGATCCACTGCTTCTGCGGGTGCGGGACCAGCCGGAAGCGGCCGTAGGAGGCCCGCTCGAAGAACTCGCTGGTCGCCGGGAAGTAGTCGGCGGTGAGCGCGTCGGTGGTCAGGGTGGTGCGGTGGTCGGGGAAGGAGAGGAACACCATGACCGCATTGAGGGTGCGCTCGGGCTTGGGGTAGGCGCCGTTCCAGCTGTCCAGGCCCAGGGAGTGGTGGGCCGCGGTACGGGTCAGCGCGCAGGGTCCGGCTCCGGGAGCGGCGACCGCGGGTCCCGCGACGAGCGACATGGCGGCGAGCGCCGTCAGGGAAGTGAGCGCCGCCGCCGTGGTTCGCATGCGGGAGCGGTCCACTCCCCCGGGTGTCTGCTGTCGCGGCACATCGACCTCCGGTGGTGGATTAGTACCTGTTCATCCACCTTGGGGCGATTGTCTTACTAATGCCCTGTTCCGCTGCCCCACACGAGTGAGCACTAGGGCAAGCCGGTGACGCCGGGTTTCGCACATGCGCCTACGGAAAGTCACGACCGGTCAGGTCGGGTCAGCGGTGGGCGCCGGATGCTCACAGCCGTGCGGAAACGATCATTCGCCATCAGGTCGACGAACCGTCATCACGCCGAACTCCCGCGCCCCACACGGCGTCGCCGCTGGATAGGGCCGTCCGTGAGCCTCTATGATCGGCACACTTTCCTGCACGGACACTCACACGCACTGCGGGAGCCAACGGTGAGCGGAACCCCAGATGGAACCGGTTCGGCGGCCGACAGCATCCGACCGGCCATGACGCAGCGTCACCCGGCGACGCCGGCGGCGACGGCAACCCCGGACCGTGCCGACCACCAGGCCGAGCACCGGACCGACCACCAGGCCGATTACCGGGCCGACTACCGGGCCGCCTTCAACGCGGCCCACCTCCCCATGGCCGTCGTCGACCGGACCGGCCACATCGCCGGAGCCAACGAGGCCCTCGCCGCGCTCCTCGGCTCCGAGCCGCACCTCCTCGCCGGGCAGTCCGCCGCCGACCTCGTCGACCTGGCCTCCGAGGCCCGGACCTGGCACGCCTACCAGGAGGTGCTGCGCGGCCGGCAGGCCCGGCTCCGCTGCACCCGCCGCCTCAAGCACCCCGACGGGCACTCCCTGTGGACCGAGATCACCCTCGGCCCCGTCGCCGGGACCGACACAGGCGACGTACTCCTGTCCGTCGCCGACATCAGCGACCGGCGCGACCTCCAGGCCCGGCTGCGCCACCTCCAGATGCACGACCCGGTGACCCGGCTGCCCAACCGGGCGCTGTTCTTCGAGCGGCTCTCCGCCGCCCTGGAAGCGTCCTCGTACGGGCAGAGCGGGACGGGCCGGATCGGCCTGTGCTACCTGGACCTCGACGGGTTCAAGGCCGTCAACGACACCCTCGGCCACCGGGTCGGCGACCGGCTGCTCACCGCCGTCGCCCAGCGGCTCACCCAGTGCGCCGACCAGTCCGGCTACGGGCGCACCGGCGGCCACCTGGTGGCCCGGCTCGGCGGCGACGAGTTCGCGCTGCTGGTCGAGGACTCCACCGGCACCGAGCAGCTCGCGGACCTGGCGCGGAGCGTGCTGGCCGCCGTACAGGAGCCCTTCGACCTGGCCGGTCAGCGGCTGTCGGTCTCCGCGTCGATCGGGGTGGTGGAGCGGGCGGCCGCCGGGACCTCGGCGACCGGCCTGATGCAGGCCGCGGACACGACCCTCTACTGGGCCAAGGCGGACGGCAAGGCCCGCTGGACCCTCTTCGACCCGGAGCGCAACGCGCACCGGATGACCCGCCAGGCGCTCTCCTCGACGCTCCGACCGGCCGTGGAACGCGGCGAGTTCATCGTGGAGTACCAGCCGCTGGTGGACCTGGAGAGCGGGGCGGTGCGCGGGGTGGAGGCCCTGGTGCGCTGGAACCACCCGCAGTTCGGCACGCTGACGCCGAATCGGTTCATCGGAATTGCCGAAGAGGACGGCTCCATCGTCCAGTTGGGCCGCTGGGTGCTGCAGACCGCCTGCCGGCAGGCCCGGCGCTGGCAGATCGAGCAGCCCAGCGACGCACCCGTCTTCGTCTCCGTCAACGTGGCCGTGCGCCAGGTCTGGGACTCCGACCTGGTCGGCGACGTGGCCGAGATCCTGGCGGAGACCGGCCTCGCACCCCAGCTGCTCCAGCTCGAACTGACGGAGTCGGCCGTCATGGGCTCGGCGGGCCGCCCGCTCCAGGCCCTCCAGGCCCTGAGCGACATGGGGGTGCGGATCGCCATCGACGACTTCGGCACCGGCTACTCGAACCTGGCCTACCTCAGCCGCCTGCCCGTCTCCGTCCTCAAGCTGGACGGCTCCTTCGTCCGCGGCTTCCGCTACGAGGAGGGCTCCCACCCGAACCCGGCCGACGAGACCATCGTCGAGGCCCTGGTGCAGCTCGCGCACCGGCTGGGCCTGACGGTGACCGCAGAATGCGTGGAGACCGCCAGCCAGGCGGCCCGCCTGCGGCGCGTCGGCTGCGACACCGGCCAGGGCTGGCTGTACTCCCGGGCGGTGGCCCCGGAGGAGATCGCCGCCATCGTCAGCCGCCAAGCGGCCGCCGCGCAGGCGACGGGAGCGGGTACGGACCCCGCGCAGCCGGAGGGGCCCGCCCCGCACCCCGAGGTCTGAGCTTGATCCTTAACAACTCTTCCGAGTGATTGCCCGACTACTGAACGTTACCTAGCCTGTTGCCGCAGGGAACTTGGACCGATCAGACATTGGGGTGCGGCATGGCTGTGCGAAGCGTTCGAGGATTTCGTAGGTTGTTCACGGCAACGGCGGGGGCGGCACTGCTGGCCGGCTCGCTCAGCACATCCCCCGCTACCGCTGCCGCGGCTGCGGGGGCGGAGGAATTCAAGGCGTTCAGCCTCTGGTTCGACGTCGCCGAACTCTCCAACACCAACTCGTGCATCCCGGCCTGGGTGACGGCCCGGTACAGGGACGCGTCCGGCAGCGACACCTGGACCAGGCTGGTGCGCACCAACACCAACGGCTGCGACTCCGACCCTGAACACCTGCAGAAGTTCGGCGACTTCCAGAACACCCACAGCCGGGTCAACCTGCTGGCCGGCCCCAAGCCGGCGAACCACATCGTCTGGAAGGACCTCACCAGCCTGACCCTGACGGTGACCACGCCGAACACCCCTCCGGGCCGCCAGAAGAACGTGAAGATCACCCGGGAAGAACTCTGGGCCCAGGACACCAACAACAACTGGCACAAGCTCTTCGACAAGCCCTACACGTACGTGTTCGCCGACGGCTACAACGACTTCGAGATGTTCGTCGACCACTAGCACGTCGAGCCTCGCGGCTCAGAGGCTCCGGACGAAGGCTCCGAACGCCTCGGGCGCGATGGTGAAGGCCGGACCGTCGGGTCGCTTGGAGTCACGGACGGCGACCCGACAGGGCTGAGGGGCGACCTCAACGCAGTCGCCGCCGCTGGAGTAGTGCGGGGTCCTGCGCTCAAGAGATCCGCTCACACAGCAGCCCCCGCCCCTCGGGAGGAGGGGGCGGGGGCTACCGGCGCTCGGCGCGGGGTGGGGGGATCAGCAGGCGCCGAGGTCCTTCCAGACACCCCATTCACCGGTGGTGCCGGGCACCTCGTTCTGCGTCCACCACTGGGCCTTGTACTTGCGGCCGTTGTACGACACCTCGGTGCCACCGGTGTAGATGTTGCCCGCGACGTAGGCCGGAGCGGTGCAGCCCGTGGGCGGCGTCGTCGGCGGCGTGGTCGGAGGGGTGGTCGGAGGCGTCGTGGGCGGGGTGGTCGGAGGCGTGGTCGGCGGGGTGGTCGGCGGCTGGGTGGTGCCACCGAGGGAGTCCGAGATCTGGTTCAGCAGCGTGGCGTTGTTGTCCAGGCCGAGCAGGGAGTACATCATCGCGCCGGCCAGGCCGCGCTGCTTGCCGTAGTCGACACGGGCCTGGATGGACTTCTGGTTGAGGCCGGTGAAGAACTCGCCGTCCTTGAAGAAGTACGAGGCCTTGGCCTGGTCGTCCCAGAAGGTGGTCGCCGGGTTGTCGACGATGCCGCCGAGCTCCTTGTAGAGCGCGATGCCGGCCTGCTGGCTGGTCGGACGGGCGGCGGAGGCCAGGGTGGCGGGCTGGGCGAGGCCGTTGGTGGTGCCGGGCTGCACGCCCTTCCAGCCGCGGTAGTAGAACTCGTAGCCCAGGACCAGCTTGTTCGCGGGGAAGCCGCCGGTGATCCCGTAGGACGCGTTGCCGTCGATCCAGGAGTCGATGGCGTTCTTGATGCTGTACTTCTCGGTGCCCGGGGCGATCACGTCGGTCGGGTCGGACGACGAGGGCAGCAGCGGGGACTGGTGGTACGTCGGACCGTCCGAGTCCCAGGCGCCGTGCATGTCGTACGTCATGATGTTCGCGTAGTCGAGGTACGCGCCGATCTTGTCCGTCTCGATGTACTTGATCTTGTCCTGGCCGGCCGGGAGGGCGGAGGTCAGCAGGTACTTCTTGCCGCCGTTTGCCGTGCCGTAGGCGTCGAGCTGCTGGCGGAACTCCTTGAGCAGGAGCGTGAAGTTCTGCTTGTCCTCGGGGGCGTAGTGGTTGCCGAGGTGGCCGCCCGACGAGCCCGGGTACTCCCAGTCGATGTCGATGCCGTCGAAGATGCCGGCCGCGCTGCCCGCGCCGCCGTAGCCGCCCTCGACGGGCAGGTTGCCCTTGATGTACTGGTCGATGCAGGAGGAGACGAGCTTCTTGCGGGAAGCGTCGGTCTTGGCCGCGTCGCTGAAATACTTCGAGTAGGTCCAGCCGCCGAGCGAGATGTTGATCTTCAGGTTCGGGTACTTCGCCTTGAGCTGCTTGAACTGGTTGAACACGCCGACGATCGGCTGGTCCCACTTGTCGGCGACGCCGCTGACGCTGTCGGCCGCGCTGAAGGACTTCTGGTAGTCGGCGTACGAGTCGCCCGCACCGTCACCGGCGTTGGGGTTGTTGTCGTCGCCCGCCGCCTTGTTCGCCTCGAAACAGGTGAGGTTGGTGGGGTGGATGTTGCCGAACGAGTAGTTGATGACGTCCAACTTGCTCGCTATGCCACGGGTGTCGAGGTGCTTGGGATAGAAGGCGTTCCCGTACACGGACCACTGGTCGTAGTAGGCGATCTTGACGTTGCCGGCCGAAGCGGTGGTCCCGGCCTCGGCGGCCGAGGCGGTGGTGAGTCCCGCGAAGGCGGCCAGCGTCCCGCCGGCCAGCGCGGCCGTGGCGGCGGCCGCGATGAGGGATTTACGGATGTGCATGAACTGCCTCCGGGGAAGTGGGAGGGGAAGGCAAGACTTCAGGTGGGGATAGTGATAGCGATCACTCCGGTCCCGAGTCAATGGTTTGGACCAAAGAAGGACTAGACCACTCGCAGCCCAGAACCCCACGTCAGCGACGTGGACCCCCACCAAAAATCCCCCGCCACCCGTCGTGACGAGCGATTTAAGGCTGCCTTCATTCACGCTCCGGCAAGGTTTCGGCAACAAACCAGCCAAACTCCGGATGTAGGCCCGTGCGATGCCCTGCGGGCTCGCTGTACACCCGTGAACCCTTCCGGGCGGGTGCGCGGCGGCGGCAGAATCGCGGGATGATCAACAGGCGAACCACCCATCGCATCGTGGACGGCGTCCACATACCCGGCACTTGGCGGCCCGCCTTCATCCGCAACGGCCGCTACTTCCTGACCGACCTCTTCATCTACGCCGACGGGCTCGTCGACTGCTGGGGCCTGGTCACCCTCGAGGAGTTCGAGGAGAAGGTACGGTCCGGCTGGGTGGCCACCACCCTCCCGGAGGGTGCCCCGGCGGCCATCCACGGCCTGGCACGCTGGACGTTCGGTGAGCCCCGGAACCAGCTCACCCCCGACCTGCTGATCGCCGAAGTCCGCGACACCGTCGACCGGCTGAACGAGCGGCCCGACTCGGCGGGTCGCTGCATGGCCGCCGTCAGGGCCTTCCTCGCCGACCGGACGGAGGAGAACCGGGCCGCGGCCCGGGCCGCGTTCCTGGCCGTCCCGGTCTCGCGGCGCCGTGCAATGGGTGACATGGACGGCAAGGACTGGAACCTGCGGGTCCTGGTGGCCGGCCCCGGGGGCCGGACGTACCTGGCGGCGGACCCGCCGGTCACGCAGGAAGCGTACGAAAGGGCCGTCGCGCACTTCGAGCAGCAGGCCGACCGGCTGGCGGAGTTGCGGGTGCGCGCTTCAGCAGACGGACCCCTGACTGCGTACGCTCCGGCGGTCCACCTTCATCCCTGGATACCGAACGATCCGGTGGCCGAACCCGGTCGGCGTGGACTGCACAACACCTACCCCGCCCCCATCACTGTGGACCAGGCCGACTACCCGTCGGTCTCCCACGCCTACTGGGCCCTGTCGGCCGCTCAGCCGGAGGTCCGCGCTGCGATCGCGGCCGCGGCCACCCCTGCCGCGGCACGAGATCTCGCCGTCGCGACACCGCGCCGCGAGGGCTGGGAGCACGCCCGGACCGCCGTCATGGCCGGCCTGCTGCGCGCCAAGTACGACCAGCATCCCGAGCTGGCCGAGATCCTGCTGGCGACGGGCGACGCCACCCTGGTCTACGAGGACATCAGCTCGGCCTTCTGGGGAGAGGGCGCCGGCCGGGGCCGCAACTGGACCGGCCGGCTCCTCGAGCTCGTCCGGTCCGAGCTGCACATGCGGCGGGCCGGGATCCCCGGCCCGTGACGGGTCAGGCGTCGAGGTGCGGCATGCCGTACGCGTCCGCGACGAGGGCGTACGAGCGCAGGCGGGCCTCCCCCGCGTGGGCGTTGGCCGTCAGCATCAGTTCCTCCGCGCCGGTCCGCTTCGCCAGGTCGTCCAGGCCCGCGGTGACCTCGTCGGGGGTGCCGTGGACCACGCTCGCGAGCCGGTCGTCCACGAACTCCCGCTCCAGCGGCGTGTACGGGTACGCGGCCGCCTCCTCGGGCGTCGGGACCAGCCCGGGGCGCCCGCTGCGCAGCCGGAGCATCGACAGCGCGCCGGTCAGCACCTGCGCGCGGGCCTCCGCGGCGGTGTCGGCGGCGAGGGCCGCGACGCCGATGACGGCGTACGGGGCGTCCAGGACGGCCGAGGGGCGGAACGACTGCCGGTAGAGGTCGAGGGCGGGCAGGGTCCCGGCCGGGGAGAAGTGGTGCGCGTAGGCGAAGGGCAGCCCGAGTCCGCCGGCGAGGCGGGCGCTGAAGCCGGAGGAGCCCAGCAGCCAGATCGGCGGCCGCCCGGCGGGGCCCTGGACGGGGCCCGGCACCGCGTGCACGCGGGCGTACGGGTGGCCGTCGGGGAAGTCGTCGTCGAGGAAGCGGATCAGCTCCGCGAGCTGCCGGGGGAACTCGTCCACGGCCTCGTCCCGTCGCCCGGGCCCGCGCAGCGCGGCGGCCGTCTGCCCGTCGGTGCCGGGGGCCCGGCCGAGGCCGAGGTCGATCCGGCCCGGGGCCAGGGCTTCCAGGGTGCCGAACTGCTCGGCGATGGCGAGGGGTGCGTGGTTGGGCAGCATCACCCCGCCCGAGCCGAGCCGTATCCGGGAGGTGTGGGCGGCGAGGTGGGCCAGGATCACGGCCGGGGAGGAGCTGGCGACCCCGGGCATGGAGTGGTGTTCGGCGACCCAGTGGCGGTGGTAGCCGCGGGACTCGGCGAGCCGGGCGATGTCGACGCTGGTGCGCAGGGAGGCGTGGGCGGTGCTGCCCGCGCCGACGGTGACGAGGTCGAGCACGGAGAGCGGTACGGGCGCCCGGCCGAGGGTCGTCCCGTGGATCTCGTGGGCTCCGGCACCCGGTCCGTCTCCCGAACCTGTGCCCGGACGGACGTCTCCCCGTCGTCCAGCGTCTCCCGCGTCTCCGGTGTCACTCATCGTCTCTCCCGCTCCGCTCGCCCGTCCGTCCTCGTCCCTACGAAGAACCCGAACCGCAGGGCGGGTCCGGGCATTCCCGGCACTCTCGGACACCACTCATGACCTTGGCATATGCCTCCGGAGTAGATCCAGGCAGACCGGTGTGATTGAGCCATCAATCTCATCAACAGGCGCTCCACACGGCCCTCTTGATGGCTATCGTGTGAGAGCAAGCGGTAACAACCTGCTAGGGGGAAACCGTGGCGCTGAAGCCCGAGCCGACCGCGCCGTTCCACTCGGTGCAGTACGCCCTGCGCGTACTCGAAACGGTCGCCCGCCATACCGGCGGCGTGACCGACATACAGATCGCGCGTGAGACCGGCCTGCCCGCGGTCCACCTCGCCCCCATGCTCCTCATGCTGCGCCGGGAGGGGTACGTACTGCAGGTGTCCGACGGCGCCTACGCCATAGGGGACTCGCTCGTCCTCCTCGGCTCCGGCGTCGACCGCCAGCAGGCGCTGCAGGACAAGCTCCAGGACACTCTGGACCGGCTGCGGGACTCCGTCGGTGCCGCGGTCTACATCAGCCGGTACGTGGACGGCGAGGTGCGGATCACGCAGTTCGCGGACAGTCCGCGCACCCCCAAGGTCCACGAGTGGGTCGACTTCCGCTCGGCGGCGCACGCCAGTGCGGTCGGCAAGTGCCTGCTGACCCAGCTCGACCTGGATGGCCGGCGCGACCACCTGTCCCGGCACAAGATCGCCCGGCTGACGTCGAAGACCATCGTGAACGAGCGGGTCCTCTTCTCGAAGCTGGACAGCCAGCCGGCCACGGTGCCCACGCTCGACCTGCAGGAGTACGCCGTCGGCACCGTCTGCGCTGCCGTCCCGATCACCGCGGGAGCCTCGGTGGGCTGCCTGGCGCTGTCGCTGCCCGTGGAACACGCCCACCGGCTGCGGGCCGCGGCCGACGTGCTGAACCGCAAGGCCGCGCCGCTGCTGCTGTCGCTCACCCTCTGACGGGTGGCGGGGGCCCTGCGCAGGGCCCCGGCGGCCCGCGGACCGGCCCGGAAAACACTTCGGGCGGTTCCCGGTGAAACCGGAAACCGCCCGAAGGACAGGTGCGCCGCCAGGGACTCGAACCCCGGACCCGCTGATTAAGAGTCAGCTGCTCTAACCAACTGAGCTAGCGGCGCCTGCTGACAGAGAAAATACTACCTGCTCCTCCGGAGTGCTCAAAACCGCTTCCGGATCCGGGCGGAACCGGCCTTCAGCGGCCCAGCAGATCGGCCCGCCCCTGGGCTTCATAGGCGGCAAGGAGCCCGGTCAGGTCCGCCGCCTCCAGCCTCCGGTACGCGTCCTCGCCGCGCGGCCGCCACCAGACCGGGTCGGTGGTCCGGAAGGCCTCGCTGCGCAGGGAGACCCGGTGGACCTTGTTGGTCGCCGTGGTCGGCATGGCGCGGACGACGCGTACGTAGCGCGGGGCCATCTTCGTGCCGAGGTCGGGCTGGGCGGCGAGGAAGGACGCGAACCCCTGCGGGGAGAAGACGGCCCCCTCGCGCAGGGCCACGGCGGCCATGACCTGGTCGCCCGCCACCTCGTCCGGTACGGCGTACACGGCGACCGCGGCCGCTCGCGTCCAGCGGGCCAGGATGTTCTCGATCACGGCTGCGGCCAGGTTCTCGCTGTCGACGCGCAGCCGGTCGTCGGTGCGGCCGGCGAAGTAGAGGAAGCCTTCGGGGTCGCGGAAGAAGAGGTCCCCGGTCCAGTACCAGCCGTCGCGGGTGCGGGCGGCCTCCGCGTCGGGGTTGCGCCAGTAGCCCTCGAAGAGGCTGCGGCCCTTGTTGACCAGCTCGCCGATGGCCTCGGAGCCGTTGAGGAGGCGGCCCTGCGGGTCGAGCTCGGCCGGCGGGCACTCGCGGCCCGTCTCCGGGTCGATGACGGCCAGGTCGTCGCCAGCGCCGGCCCGGCCCAGGGCGCCGGGCGGGGTGTCGGGGGTGCGCTGGACGGAGGCGCCGCCCTCGGTGGCCCCGTAGCCCTCGACGAGGCGGACCCCGAAGCGCTCGGCGAAGCGCGCCGCGTCGACGGCGCCCGCCTCGGTGCCGAAGCCGAGGCGCAGGGTGTGCGCGCGGTCGTCGGGGCGGGGCGGGGTGGCGAGGAGGTACTGGACGGCCCGGCCTACGTAGGTGAAGTACGTCGCCTCGTAGGCCCGTACGTCGTCCAGGAACGCGGAGGCCGAGAAGCGGCGGCGCAGGGCCACGGCGGCCCCGCCCGCGAGGGCGGGGAGCCAGTCGGCGATGACGGCGTTGCCGTGGAAGAGGGGCATGCAGATGTAGTGGACGTCGTCCGGGGTGACCGAAAAGTGACGTGCGAGCGAGGCGCCGGCGCCGGCCAGGCGGCCCTGGGTGCAGATGGCGGCCTTGGGGGCTCCGGTGGAGCCGGAGGTGAAGTAGAGGAGCAGCCGGGAGGACGGGGTCGGGCCGGGGCCGAGCGTCGCGTCGCCGGGCTTCGCGCCCGCGTAGGGGGCGAGCAGGGCCTCGTACTCGTCGGTGTCCGTGACGAGCAGGCGTACGCCTGGCAGGTCGAGGCCGCGCAGGAGCGGCAGGTGGGTCCGCTCGGTCACCAGGATCCGGCAGTCGGTGTGCAGGATGTCGCGGGCCAGCTCGGGTCCGCGCCGGGTGGGGTTGATCCCGGCGACGGCGGCCCCGGCGAGGGCCGCCGCGCCGAGCCAGAACGGGAACTCGGGAGTGTTGTCGAGCAGCACCCCGATGTGCGGCTCCGCCCCCGGCGGCAGCAGGTCGACGAGGAGCGCGGCGCGCGCCGCGGCCTCCCGGGCGGTCCGGTGGTGGCTGAGGACGCCTTCGGCGTACTTCAGACCGGGCCGGTGGTCGCCCCATTGGCTCGCGATGAGCTCCGCGACGGTTTCGGGTGTCGTCGTCCGCATGCCGCCGGAGGATAGCTGACGTTCCGTCAGAAATGAACGTCGGGCGGGGAGCCGGTGGTCAGAACTGGACGTCGGAGCAGGAGTAGAAGGCCATCGGGGTGTCGTTGACGGTCCACACGGCGAGGATCAGGTGCCGACCGGTCTTGCCGCTCGGCATGGTGCCCTGGTGGACGGTGGTCATGGCGGGGCGGGCGCCGTTGTAGGCGACCGTGAGGAAGGGCTGCGGGTCGAGGGCGGCGCGGGTGAGCGGCTTGGTGGGGTCCCAGCCGTTCTTGGTGACGTAGTACCGGAAGTCGGTGGTGGAGTGGTTCGCGGTGAACTGCCAGCGGAAGCTGTAGCTCTGCCCGCTGGTCACCGGGGTGGCCGGCCAGGCGCCGCCGCGCGGGTCGTCGAGCTGGGCGAACTCCGAGTGGTTGCCCGCACATATGCGGCCGTCGGCGGGACCGGCCGCGGGGAAGCCCTTGAGGCCTTCGACGCTCTGGGGCTCCCACTGAATGGGGCCACAGTCGGACACGGTCTTGTTGGCACAGAGCTTCTGGCGGCTGATCGGGGTGTCGGTGTACCCGTGGCTGCTGGCCGTGGGGGCCGTGACGAGCGCGAGGGCGGCGACGACTCCGAGGCCGACGGTGGTGGCGGTGGCCGTGGCGGCGGCCCGCTTGGTTCTGGGCATGCGGAAGGAACGCATGATGCTGGTGCTCCTTGAACGTGGGGGGATGTCCGGAGAGAGCGTGCGCACGCGTGGGGATGGGCCGTACCGGTTTCGGCGGCACGGCCCGTTCACGAGCTCTGGCTTTAGGTCTAGACCAAGTCCCACAGTATTGACGGGAGTTGGCCATGTCCAGACCAACGGAAAAACGGGTGGTCCGGACCAACCGGATTCCACCCGTTCTCCGTTCGGCCCGCGTCGGCGACGCGTCGGCCCGTGAGGGGTTACTCGGAGCGGCCCGTGTAGAAGGCGACCGTCAGGTCCTTCACGAGGGCCTTGCGCTCGTAGTCGTCGAGCTCCACGATCCCGCGCGAGGTGAGCCGGTGGACGGTGTCGTCCACCGCGTCGACCACCGAGGTCAGGACGGTGTCCCGGTGCTTGGCGTCGATCGCCGCGACCCGGCGCCGGCGCATGGCGTCCGCGACTTCGGGGGCGTACTCGATCCGGGTGGGCTGCGCCGAGAACACCTCCACGCCGACCGCCTCGGTCTCGGAGGCCAGCATCCGGGTCAGCGCGTCGCCGACGGCTTCGGCGTCGCGCAGGGTCGGGGCGTCCTCGTGGAAGGCGTCCGCGGGGAGCTGGGACAGGACCCGGGCCATGGCCGATTCGACCTGCTCGGCGAGGTAGTCGACGTGGTCCTCCACGGCCAGGGTCGCCCGGGCCGTGTCCTTGACCTGCCAGACCACCTGGACGACGACCTGGAGGGCGAGGCCGCCGGAGTCCACGGCGGGCATCGGGTCGCTGCGCCAGTGGCGCAGCCGGACGTCGACCCGGCGGCGCAGCAGCAGGGGGCTGATCCAGGTCAGGCCGGTACGGCGGACGGTGCCGCGGTAGCGGCCGAACAGGGTCAGCACCCAGGCGTGGCCGGCGCGGCCCCGGCCCAGACCGCCGAGGGCGAGAAGGGCGACGACCCCGAGGAAGGCGAGCGGGGGCCAGAAGCGCGCCTGCAGCCCCCGGTAGGGGCGGGGCTCCGCACCGAACGCCAGCGCGAGGGAGTCCGGGACGGCCCCGGCCCGCCAGAGCACTACGGCGCAGCCGGCGAGTGCGATGCCGCCCACGGCGACCGCGATCCAGCCGGGCAGCACCGGGCCGCGGTGCTCGTGGAGCCGGTCGTCGCCACGGGGCACGCGACGTCCGGGGGCGGACCGGGTGGGGGCGGCGGCCCTGGCCTTCGGCTCGCCCGCCTTCGGCTTCGGCTCCGGCCCCCGCTTCGGCTGCGGGTGGGCTGCGCCGCGGAACGGCAGGTGCACCGGCACCTCGGTCACCGCGACCCCGCGTGCCGCGGTGACCCGGGGCAGGTCCTGCGTATCGTCCTCGGCGATCCGCGCCACGGCTCGCGCGACGACCTCGGTGATGTCGGCGCCGTCGGCGATCTCCGCGCCGTCCGCGGCGTCGGGCCCGTGCCCGGGCCCGGGGACGATGCCGTGGGCGGTCTCCGCGTCCTGCGGGTCGAACGCGATCCCGCTGTCCGCGGTCGCGGCGGAGGCGGCCACGCCGGTGGCGGGCCCGCCGGTGGCAACCTCGCCGTCCGCAGCCACGCCCGTGGCGGCCACGCCTGTGGCGGCCACGAATCCGACGGCCTCGCCGTCCGCGGCCCCGCCCGTGGCGGCCCCGCCGGAGGCGGGCCCGGAGCCGACGGCCTCGCCGTCCGCAGCCTCGCCCCTGGCGGCCACGCCAGTGGCGGCCACGAATCCGACGGCCTCGCCGTCCGCAGCCCCGCCCCTGGCGGCCACGCCGGTGGCGGACCGCCCGTCCGCGGCCTCCCGGCCGGGTCGGCCGTTCCCTGCAGGGCTGCCGCCCACGAGGTCGGCGTCCCCGGCAGTGCCCGGAGCGGGCACCGACCAGGTCAGCTCCCGCCTTCCCGCCGGGTCCGCCGGACCGGCGTCCCCCGGCTCGGGCAGGTCCCGTACGGGGTACGGATCCGCGTACTCGGCCTCCGGGGCGGGGCCCGGTACCGCGTGCTGCGGGGCGCGGCCCTGCTCGGCGGACGAGCCGCCCTGTCCCGGCAGGTCCCACGCCGCGGGCGGACCCGCGTGCCGCGGGCCGTGCTCCGCCCTGGCGGTGGCCGCGGCGAGGGACACGCCCGGGGGCCAGGCCTCGTCCTGCGGGTGCGGACGGGCGGCTTCGGCGTCGGGGTTCCGCAGCCGGAGGGTGGCCGCACCGGCGTGGGCGGCCTCGTCCTGGGGATGCGGGATGTCCACCCCCGGCTCGGCCTGGGCCCGCGCCGCGGGTACGTCGCTGCGCGCGGCCTCCCCGACCCGTCCGACGGGCCCGTGCGGCGCACCGCTCGAAGCCTGCGCCGCCGTGCCCACGGCGACGAGTCCGTCGGCTTCCCGGCCGCCCTCGGCCGGGCCGCCCACCGGCCCGGTGCGCTCCGGCGCCAGCGCCCAACCGGTCGACCCGGCCCACTCGGTCACGACCGCCGACGGCCCGGAGGAGACCGCGGCAGACACCACCTCGAACGGCCCGGCCGCCGCGCCCCCAGAAACACCCGACGCGGCCGCTGCCTGCGGGGACGCAGCCCGGTCGGACCCGCCCGCCAGGCCTGCACCCCGCTCGGCACCAGCACCGACGGAGTCCCTGCCGGACCCGGCCCGTTCATGCTCGCCCGACAGGTACGAGCCCTGCTCGGCACCGGACTCGCCCTCTACCCGCCCTGCGCCAACCGCCACGGCTGCGACCGACAGGTCCGCGCGCAGCTCGGCACCAGCCTCGGCGGAGACCCACCCGGACCCGGCCGACACCGACCCGGCCCGGTCGTGCTCGCCCGACAGGCGCGAGCCCGGCCCGGCCTCGGCCTCGGCGGAGCCCCACCCGGACCCGACCGGCACCGACCCGGCCCGGTCGTGCTCGCCCGACAGGCGCGAGCCCGGCTCGGCACCGGACTCGGCCGCTGCCCATCCTGCGGCAACCGGCACGGCTGCGACCGACTGGGCTGTGCCCGGCCCGGCCTCGGCCTCGGCGGAGACCCACTCGGACCCGGCCGGCACCGACCCGGCCCCGTCATGCCCGCCCGACAGGTACGAGCCCCGCTCGGCACCGGACTCGGCCGCTGCCCGCCCTGCGGCAACCGGCACGGCTGCGACCGACAGGTCCGCGCCCCGCCCGGCCTCGGGCTCGGCCTCGACGGAGCCCCACCGGGGCCCGACCGGCCCCGACGCGGCCCGGTCGTGCTCGCCCGACAGGTGCGAACCCCGCTCGGCACCGGACTCGGCCGCTGCCCGCCCTGCGGCAACCGGCACGGCTGCGGCAGGGCGGGCTGTGCCTCGCTCGGCATCAGTGCCGGCAGGAACCCACTTGGAAGGGACCGGCTCGGACGTGGCCCGGGCGGACGTCGCCGGGTGGGAGCCCCGCTCCGTGCCGGCCCCGGCCGCTGCCCGCCCGGCGGCCACCGGTGCGGACTCCGCGGGTGCGGGGCGGTCGGCCGTAACGGCCCATCGGGGGGCGGCAGCTGCCGGTGCGGCTCCGCCCGGCGCAGATGTCGCCTGTGCGGCGGCAGCCGGGATGGTTCCGGCCGGGGCCGCAGCGCCCGTACCGGGTCCGGACGGGATGGCTCCGGCCGGGGCGGCAGCGTCCGTGGCGGCGCCAATCGGGACGGCTCCGCCCGGCGTGGCAGCGCCCGCAGTGGCGTCGGCCAAAGCAGGTCCGCCCGCACCGGCTCCGCTCGGGATGGCTTCGGCCAAGGTGGCTCCGCCCAAGGCCGCGACGCCCGGACCGGCTTCCATCAGGGGCTCCGTCGGCCGGGTCGGCTCCCCCTGAGGGGGCGTCGTTCGGGGGGTCGGGTGTGGGGGGATCTCGAAGGTGCCTGTGGTCGATGTGGTGCGCGTGGGGTACATCGTTGCCTCCGTCATGCGAACAGCCGGCGCCAGGTTTCCGGGCCCGGGTAGCCGTCGGCCTCGGCGCCGCGCCAGCCCTGGGCGCGCTGGAACGCCTCGACGTTGCGGCGGTCGGCCTCGCCCCAGCGGGGGCCCGGTCCGGACAGGTAGTGCTTGCCGAAGCCCTTCTTCACCAACTGGCGGCCAAGGGCGGTGATGGACGGGTGGGACGCGCCCGGCCGGAAGAAGGACGCCCCTGGGAAGGCCGGCTTGCCCGCCGGGCCCGGTGCGCCGCCCGCGGTCGGCGGGATGTCCTTGCCCTGGTGCTGGGCGAGCAGCCGCCAGGTGTGCGCGCCCGGGATGCCGTCGGCGTCCGCGCCCGTCCAGCCCTGGGCGCGCTGGAAGGCCTCGGTCGCCTGCCGGTCGGCGTCGGTCCACTTCGTGCCGACGCCCTTCGGGTAGAAGCGCAGCCCGCCCCGGTCGGACAGCATCCGGCCGAGCTGCGCGATGTAGGCGTTGTCGGCGCCCGGCCCGAACTTCGACGCTCCGGGGAAGGTGGCCGAGACCCCGCCCGTGCCGCCGGGAGCGGGCGGCTCGCCGGTGACCGGGGGCTCGGGAACGACTCCGCCGGTCACCCCGTTGAACCGGTACGGGACGTACTTCACCGCGTTGTTCCAGTAGCCGTACGGCGTGGCCTGCTTCCGCGTGATCGGCCGCGTCTGCTCGTAGGCGACGTAGTGCGTGCGCGTCTCGTCCACCCACCCGCCGAAGAGCACGACGTGCGAGCCCTTGTTGGGGTCGGCCGGGTTGTGGAAGAGCAGCATGTCTCCCGGGAGCAGCTCGTCCTTCGTGATCCGGGTCGCGAACTTGTCGAGGCTGCCGGTCCATTCGTTCGTGCCGAGGTTCCACGCCATCGAGACGAAGCCGGAGCAGTCCTGCCGGTACCCGTCCGACCAGTACTGCTCCATGCTGTACGGGACCTGCGCGTCCAGCCACAGCTTCGCCCGATTGATGATCGTCGCCCGGTCGGTCCGACGGACCGCCGAGGGCGCTCCGGGCAGCCCGGCGGGCTTCGCGGTGGTGCCCTTCCCGCCCTTCGGCCCGTGCAGCGGGGCCCGGCCGCCCTGGGGGGTGCCCGGGTCGTCCAGGGCCACCCTGCCGCCGGGGCCCGGGGTGGCCGCAGCCACCGCGGCTCCCCCGCCGCCGCCGAGGACCACCCCCGCGGCGGTGGCGAGCACCAGCGCACGGCGGGCTCCGCGCGCGGCGGGGTGTCCGCCGTCGCGCAGCGGTATGGCCCGGGCGCGCGCGAGCGTGCGGCGGCGCTGGGCGCAGCCTTGGCACGGGCAGTCGCCGGTGGGTTCGTACTCCTCGAAGGAGGGCAGCGGCATCGGCGGCATCGCCTCGGCCATCGGCGTCACTTCGTACACATGCGTCGGAGGCTGCATCGTCATGCGGTTCCGTCCACTCCCCTGCTCGTCGCTGGTCGGCCGGGACCGCATCTGGCGGGGCATCAGATCCGGCCTGGCCCAGACATATCGTGCACGACAAAACCCCCAAACATGGGTTAATCGGACAGAACGCGCGCGGCTTGTCACGAGCACCCGCAGCGGTGGGGTAGAGTTTTCCCTGTCACCAAGCGCCGCTAGCTCAGTTGGTTAGAGCAGCTGACTCTTAATCAGCGGGTCCGGGGTTCGAGTCCCTGGCGGCGCACAGACGCAAAGAAGCCCCTCGCAGCGAAAGCTGCGAGGGGCTTCTTCGTGTCGGGCTCCGGTTCCGGGTCAGACCGCCGTTTCAGACCGCCGTTCCCGGGCGGACTCCGACGCCCGTCAGGTACGCCGACACCACCACATTGGCCGAGTACTCCTTGGCCGTCTTGTCGTAGGTGCCGCCGCAGGTCACCAGCCGCAGTTCGGCCCGGCCGCGGACCTTGGGCCCGTACGCCTTGGCGGGGTCGAAGTCCGCGCGCTCGTGGACCCGTACGTCCTCGATCGTGAACTCCGCCACCGAGCCGTCGGCCCGCACCACGCGGATCTTGTCGCCCGTCTTCGCCGAGCTCAGGCCGTAGAACACGGCGGGCTTCGACTTCGTGTCCACGTGCCCGACCAGCAGCGCCGTCCCGGCCGTGCCGGGCTGGGCGCCGCCGCGCCACCAGCCGACCGTGCCCGGGTTCTCGTACGGGGGCGGCTCGATCGCCCCCTTCGCATCGAGGTCCCGGACCATCACCGGGGCCTGCACCCCGAGGGACGGCACGTCGACCCGCGCGGGCGCGGCCGGCCCCAGCGGGGTGTGCGCCGCGGGCAGGCCCGGGGCGGCCGGCCCGCCGGCCCGGCCGGGCAGGGGTATCGCCACGCCGGTGATCTCACGGCCCCACAGCCACAGGCCGAGGACCAGCACCGACCAGGCCGCGAAGGTCAGCAGCCGGGAGCCGCCGGAGCTCCGCTGCTCCGCACTCATCCGATCACCCGATCATCCCGGTCACTCGCCGCTGCGGCGGCGGCGCAGGGTCAGCGCACGGCCGGCGACCGCGAGGGTGGCGGCGGCGGCGAGCACGGCGCCGATCACCGTGTGCGGCAGGCCCGGGCCGTCACCCGTGTGGCTCTTCTTCGCCGCCGCGGCGAGCTGCGCGGAGTCGGCGGACCCGGCCTGCCCGGCAGCCTTGGCGGCCTCCGCCGCGGACGCCGCCTTCGACTTCGCGGCGATCTCCTCGGACATGCCTCCGCCGCCCGCGTGGACGGGCCAGACGGGCGTGTGGTGGGGGTCGGGGCGGTGCTCGCGGCGGCGCTCGATCTCGATCGTGCCCCACTCGCGTTCGCCGCCGCGGCCGCCGCACTTGATCTTGATGTCGTGGCGGCCGGGCTCGGCCCAGGAGCGGATCATCGCGTCGCCCCACAGGGTGCGGCGGTCGTCGCGGCCGGTGGAGAGGCGGACCTCGGAGACGAAGACCACGGACTGGGCGACGGCCCAGTCGTCATCGCAGCCGCGGACGCGCAGTTTGACCTGCGCCCCCGGCTCCGCCGGATTGGGGTCGGCCGAGACGCTGCCGCGGTCCCGGTTCCAGTCCTCCTCCCCCGCGAAGGCGAAGGGAGCGGTCACGGCGGACAGGGCCGTCAGGGCGACGGCCACCCCGGTGACACGGAGAGCGATCAGATCACTGCGCATGGTGAACCTCCTCAACAAGGAGATTCACGCGCGGCGCGCCGCTCCGCATCCGGAGCGGCGCCCTCTTGGCCCGTACGTGTCAGCCGTACGCGCTAAACCAGATCGACCAGATCAGCGATGGAGGCGAACGTGTGGGTCGGCCGGTAGGGGAACTTCTCGGTGTCCTCGACCGACGTCAGACCGGTCAGCACGAGGAAGGTCTGCATGCCCGCCTCCAGCCCGGCCAGGATGTCGGTGTCCATCCGGTCGCCGATCATCGCGCTGCTGTGGGAGTGCGCGCCGATGGCGTTCAGCCCGGTCCGCATCATCAGCGGGTTGGGCTTGCCGGCGAAGTACGGCTTCTTGCCGGTCGCCTTGGTGATCAGCGCGGCGACCGCGCCCGTGGCGGGCAGCGGACCCTCGGCGGAGGGGCCGGTCTCGTCCGGGTTGGTGCAGATGAAGCGCGCGCCCGCGTTGATCAGGCGGACGGCCTTCGTCATGGCCTCGAAGCTGTACGTCCGGGTCTCGCCCAGGACCACGTAGTCCGGCTCGTGGTCGGTCAGGATGTAGCCGATGTCGTGCAGGGCGGTGGTCAGGCCGGCCTCGCCGATCACGTACGCGGTGCCGCCCGGACGCTGGTCGTCGAGGAACTTCGCGGTGGCCAGGGCCGAGGTCCAGATGTTCTCCACCGGGACTTCCAGCCCCATCCGGCTCAGGCGGGCCTGGAGGTCGCGCGGGGTGTAGATGGAGTTGTTGGTCAGCACGAGGAAGGGCTTGCCGGACTCGCGCAGCCGGTTGATGAAGGCGTCGGCGCCGGGGATCGGGATGCCCTCGTGGACGAGGACCCCGTCCATGTCGGTGAGCCAGGATTCGATCGGCTTGCGCTCTGCCACTGGACTGTTCTCCGCTCTCGGTGGCGTCTGACCTCTGTGACCTCTGGTCTCTACCACCTTATCCGGGCCGGGCCGCGGACGCGGTGGGCGTCCACGGCCCGGACCGTACGGTGGAACGGGCGGGTGCGAAGGTCCCGTCGGCCGGGTCCCGTCAGCCGGGTTTCGTCAGCCGAGCTTGACGTTGTCGACGGTCCAGTACCAGTTGTTGCTGCCTGCGTAGCGGAAGCGGACCTGGACGTCGGTGGCACCGGCCGGGACCTGGAGCGCGATCGACTCGGAACGGGCGACCGCGTCGGCGGTGTAGCTCTTGACGACCGCCGGGGTGCCGCCGTTGTAGGAGACCAGGACCTGGGCGGTCTGGCCGGCCTCGTGGTGGTAGTGCGTCTGGAAGGTCAGGTTGCGCGTGGTGCCGCCGGTGACCGCCCACTTGGGGGTGATGAGGGTGGAGTCGTAGGAGCCGGTGTGGCTCTTGTCGTCCCACTCGTCGGAGTCGGCGACGGCGAACACGTCACGGGAGCGGACGTTCAGCTCGCGCCACTGGTCGCGCTGCGCCTGGCTCCAGAACTCGTCGGTCGCGAAGGCCCATCCGGCCCACTCGGTGACACCGCCCGTGCCCATCTTGGAGTTGTCGACCGACCAGCCGGCCGGCGGGGTGTGCGTGAACCCCTTGGTGGCGGCCGGGATGCCCGTCTCGTCCACGCGCGCCTGGAGGTTGGGGCGCAGGGTGTCGAAGGGGTCGTTGTCGTCCGGGGCGCCCAGCGGGATGCCGTCGATCGCGGCTCCGGGCGTGACCCCGACCTGGGCGAGCGCGGTCGCCGCGACGTCGACGAGCTTCACGTCGCCCCGTACCGAACCGGCGGGAATCCCCGCGCCCTTGGCGATGACGAAGGTGCCGCGCTCCTGGATGCTGGAGCCGCCGTGGCCGCCGCCGTCGGTGTGGCCGTGGTCGGTGGTGACCAGGACCTTCCAGTTCTCCTGGGCGTAGGTCGGGCGGTTCTGGACTGCGGTGAGGAGCTGGCCGACGAGGACGTCGACGCGGGCGATGGTGTTCAGGTACTCCTGGCTCGCGGCGCCCGAGGAGTGGCCCGCGTGGTCGATCTCGCCGAAGTAGACGAAGGCGGCGTCGGGGTTCTGGTCGCGGAGCTCGGCGGAGGCCGCCGCGGCGATCTTCGGGTCCTCGCTGCCGTATCCGTCGCGGTCGCCCTTGAGGCTGAGGCGCTTGTCGACCTTGGCCGAGAAGATCGGGCCGTTCTGGTCGGTGGAGGTGATGGGCTCCCAGTCGGCGGCCGCGTAGGTGTTGAGCGCCGGGTTGGCGTTCTCGATGCGGGTCAGGAAGTCCGGGTAGGCCGTGTAGTTCTTGCCGGTGAAGGAGTTGTCCTTCACCCCGTGCTTGTCGGGCCAGACGCCCGTGGCGATCGTGGACCAGCCGGGGCCCGAGGAGGTGGCGGCCATCGGGTTCGCGTAGAGGGTGCTCTTGGCGGTCAGGCCCTGGGCCATCAGGCCGTTCAGGTTCGGGGCGTTGGCGACCTTGACGCGGTCCAGGACCGTGCCGTCGATGCCGATGACGAGCACCTTGTTCGCAGCAAGGGGCGCGGCGGCAGCCGCTCCGGTGGAGCCGCTGCTTGCAGCGGGGGCTTCGTCGGCGGTCGCGGCGTGGGCGCCGAGGCCGGTGGCGAGCAGGGCGGTGGCGGTGGCCGCCACGGCGAGGGTCCGTCCGGACAGGACAGTGGGCACGTACTCCTCCGGGAGTAATCGTGGGGAAGGCGCAGGGGACGTACGGGACATGCGGTCGTACGCGGCATGCGGTCGTGCGGGCATGCCGTCGTGCGGGCGTACGGTCGTGCGGCAACGCGAGCGAGCGTACGGCGGGCCCGGACCGAAGACGAGACTCGGTCCAGACCCGTTATCTATGCGTCACTATCCCGGTCGTGGGTGACCGGGAGGCGACCAGTCAGCTTCCGGTGGCCGACTTCCACGCGTCGACGTAGCCGGTGAGGTTCTTGTCGATGTCGGCCCAGTCCGGCTCGAAGATCTCGACTCCGGTCATGAGCTTGGTGAGCTCGACGGCGTTGGCGTCGGTGGGCTTGACGTCCGTACGGGCCGGGAAGCCGCCGCCGATGCCGCTGACCAGCGTCTGGGCGTCCTCGCTGAGCAGGTAGTCGAGGAGCTTCTTGCCGTTCTCGGTGTGCGGGGCCTTGTCGACGAGGCCGGCCGCGTACGGGAGGGAGAAGGTGGTGGGCTTGCCGCCGTCCTTGGCGGGGAACCAGATGCCGAGGTTCGGCATGGACTTGGACTGCGCGAAGTTCATCTGGACGTCACCGTTGGCGACGAGAAGTTCGCCCTTGTCGGTCTTCGGCGCGAGCTTGCTGGTCGAGGAGGACGGGCCGACGTTGTTGGCCTGGAGCTTCTTCAGGTACTCGTTGGCCTGGTCCTTGCCGCCGAAGTCGTGCATCGCCTTGATGAGCACGGCGGTGCCGTCGCCCGCGACGCCAGGGGTGGAGTACTGGAGCTTGCCCTTGTACTTGGCGTCCAGCAGCTCTTCCCAGGTCTTGGGGGCGGCCGGCAGCTCCTTCTTGTTGTAGATGAAGCCGAAGTAGTTGTTGACGACCGAAGTCCACTTGCCCTCGGAGGACTTGTTCGCCCCGTTGACCTTGTCGGCGCCCTGCGGGGTGTAGGCCTGGAGGAGGCCCTTGCCGTCGGCCTGCTGGATGAAGGGGGGCAGCGTGATCAGGACGTCGGCCTGCGTGTTGGTCTTCTCGCGGACGGCGCGCTGCACCATCTCCCCCGAGCCGCCCTCGACGTACTTGACCTCGATGCCGGTCTTCTTCGTGAAGTCGGCGAAGACCTTGTCGTACCAGCCGTCGCCCTTGTCGCTCTTGAGGCCGTCGGCGCTGTAGACGGTGACGACCTTCTCGCCGCCGTCCTTGGAGTCGGTGGCGGAGGAGGAGCCACCGCAGGCGGCGAGGCCGGCGGTGAGGGCGAGGCTGCCGGTGACGGCGGCGGTGATGCGGAGGAGTCTGTTGCTGGGCATGGAACTTCCTTACGGGGAAAGGGAGTCAGCAGGGGAATCAGCGGGGTGCAGCATTGGGGTACGGCGGTGCGGGATCCCGCGGTGTGGGGTCTAGCGGTACGTGGCCCTGGTGCGGACGCGGGAGACGGCCAGCAGGACCAGCAGGGTGGTGGCCATGAGGACCACGGCGACGGCGGAGCCGCTGAAGAGCGAACCGCGGTCGGTGGCCGTGAAGATCCGGACCGGGAGGGGCATCCAGTCCGGCGGGTAGAGCATCATCGTGGCGCTCAGCTCGCCCATGGACAGGGCGAAGCAGAGCCCGGCGGCCGCGGTGAGCGACGGCAGCAGGAGGGGGAGCTTGACCCGCCACAGCACGTACGCGGGGCGGGCACCCAGGGAGGCCGCCGCCTGCTCGTACGCGGGGTCGAGACGCACGATGGCAGCCGAAACCGACTGGTAGGCGAACGCCGTGACAAGAATCGTGTGCGCCAGGATCACGATCGAGCTGGTGCCGTTGAGGAGCAGCGGCGGCTTGCTGAAGGCGACGAGCACGGCGAGGCCGACGACCACGGACGGCACGGCGACCGGGAGCATGAACAGCGCGTCCAGGGAGCTCTTTCCGCGTTTGCGCAGACCGGCGGCGGCGAGCGCCGCCCAGGTGCCGACGGTGAGCGCGATCAGGCTGGCGGCCAGGGCGGTGAGCAGCGAGGTGGTCAGCGCCTGGAGGGATTCGCCCCGGACGGCCGCCGCGTAGTTCTCGGTGGTGGGGCCGGAGGGGAAGGCCCCGGACCAGTGCGTCGAGAAGGACGCGGCCACCACGACGAGCAGCGGCAGGGCGAAGAGGGGCAGGAAGAGGATGCCGAAGAGGCTCCAGGCGGCCCAGCGGCCGCTCTTGCTATGCACCAGCACGCTTGCTCACCACCCGGTAGAGGCCGAACAGGCCGACGGAGATCACGATGTTGACGACGGCGACCACGCAGGCGGCCGCGTAGTCGGATTCGAGGATCGCCTTGCCGTAGATGAGCATCGGGAGCGTGGTGACGTCCTTGGCTCCGGTGAACAGGACGATCCCGAACTCGTTGAGGCACATGACCAGGACGAGGCTGCCGCCGGCGGCGAGGGCCGGGAGGGACTCGGGGAGGATCACCCGGCGGATGATGCGGCCGGGCTTCGCGCCGAGCGAGGAGGCCACCTCCAACTGGGCGGTGTCCAGTTGGGAGAAGGCGGCGAGCAGCGGGCGCATCACGAAGGGCGTGAAGTAGGTGATCTCCGCGAGGAGGACGCCCCACGGGGTGGTGAGGAAGTGGAAGGGCCCCTCCGTGACGCCGAAGGTGTCGGTCCACAGGCCGTTGGCCATGCCGACGGTGCCGTAGACGAAGAGGAGGGCGAGGGTGATGAGGAAGGAGGGGAAGGAGAGGAAGACGTCGATGAACTTGGCGACGGCGCGGGCCCCGGGGAACGGGACGAAGGCGATGACCAGCGCGAGCGCGAAGCCGAGGACCAGGCAGCCGACGGTGGCGCCGACGGCCAGCCAGACCGTGGTGCCGAGGGCCTCGCGGAAGGAGTGCGAGGCGAACACCGAGGCGTAGGCGTCGAAGGCGCCGCCCCCGTTCTCGGGGGACAGCGACTGCTGGACGACCAGCGCGAGGGGATAGAGGAAGACGGCCGCGAGCACGGCGACGGGAGGCACGGTCCACAGCCAGCCGGGGACGCTACGGGGAGCACGTGCGGCCTTCCCCGCGAAGCCGTCGGGGGCTCCGGCCGGGCTTTCGGGGGTGCCGGGGGCAGGGCCTCGTACGGGCTGGTGGGGAATGACCGCGGCGCCGGGGCCGGTCGCCGGCCCGGGGGCGGGGGCGCGCCGGTCCGTGGCCTCAGCCATCGGAGACCCCCGCGGACAGGAGCACCGCGTCGCGCGGCTCGAAGTGCAGGGTGACGTGGTCGCCCAGCGCCGGGGTTTCGCGCAGTTCGGGCAGGTCCGCCTTGACCCGGTGGCCCTCGATGTCCACGTAGAGCCGGTGGGTCGAACCGCGCCACTGCACCTCGGTGATCGTGCCGGACAGGGCGTTGGGTCCGGCGCCGAGGCCGAGCAGGTGCGGGCGTACGCACAGGGTGGCGCCGGCGCCGACGGCCGCACGGCCGGGGTCGAGGGTGAGGGGGTGTCCGGCGAAGAGCGCGCCCCCGTCGGCGACGGTGACGGGCAGCAGGTTGGCGTTGCCGACGAAGGAGGCGGTGAACTCGGTGCGCGGGGCCCGGTACAGCTCCTGCGGGGTGCCGCAGTCCTGCAGGCGGGCCCGGTCCATGACGGCGATCCGGTCGGCGAGGGTGAGGGCCTCCACCTGGTCGTGGGTGACGTAGAGGATCGACACGTCGGGGAGTTCGCGGTGCAGCCGGGCCAGTTCGGCGAGCATCCCGGAGCGCAGCTGCGCGTCGAGCGCGGACAGCGGCTCGTCCAGGAGGAGGACCCCGGGGCGGATGGCGAGGGCGCGGGCGATGGCCACGCGCTGCTGCTGTCCGCCGGAGAGCTCGCGGGGGTAGCGCTTGGCGTAGGCCGCCATCCCGGTCATCTCCAGGGCCTCGGCGACGCGGCCGGGGATCTCCGCCTTGGGCGCCTTCTGCGCCCGCAGGCCGAAGGCGACGTTGTCCTCGACGCGCATGTGCGGGAAGAGCGCGTACTGCTGGACGACCATGCCGATGCCGCGCTTGTGCGGCGGGAGCGCGGTGACGTCCCGGCCGCCGATCAGGATCCGGCCCGCGGCGGGCCGGACGAAGCCGGCGACCGCGCGCAGGGCCGTGGTCTTGCCGGAGCCGGAGGGGCCGAGCAGCGCCATGACCTCGCCGGGCTCGACGGTCAGGTCGAGGGAGTCCAGGACGGTGGTGCCGCCGTAGGCGACCGAGACGGAGTCGAAGCGGATGCCGCTCACGCGCCGGGCTCCCGCTCCTGGTCCGACTGCGCCAGCAGGGCGGGGAGGTCGGCGACGGAGGCCAGGACGTGGGTGGCGCCGTGCTCGGTCAGGGCCGCGCGGTCGTGGGCGCCGGTGAGCACGCCCGCCACGATCCCGGCGCCGGAGCGGACGCCGCTGAGCATGTCGTACGCGGTGTCGCCCGCGACGACGGTGTCGCGTACGTCGGCCACGGCGCCGGTGCGCAGGAAGGCGGCCAGCACCATGTCCGGGTAGGGCCGGCCGCGGCCGCCCGCGTCGGCGGGGCACAGGGTGAGGTCGGCCAGGCCCTGCCAGCCGAGGGCGTCGAGGATGGCGTCCTGGGTGACGCGGGCGAAGCCGGTGGTCAGGACCACGGTGCGGCCGTCGGCGCGGAGCTTTTCGACGGCCTCGCGGGCGCCGGGGATCGGGGCGATGAGGCCGCCGTCGACGAGTTCCCCGTAGGCCTGCTCGAAGGCGGAGTTGGCACGCTGGGCGAGCTCCTCGGTGCCGAAGAGGTGGCGGAAGACGGAGATCTTCGACTCGCCCATGGTGTCGCGGACGTACTGGAGCTTCGCGGCGTGGTCGGCGCTGCCCGGCTCGACGCCGAGGCGCTCGGCGGCCCGCTCGAAGGCGCGCTCGACGAGGCCGCCGTCGGCGACGGTGGTGCCGGCCATGTCGAGGACGATCAGGCGGTGGGTGTCGGGGGTGTTCGTGTCGGTCATGGTGCTTACCAGCCCAGTTCGTTCGCGGTGGTTTCGGCTATGGCGGGCGAGCAGGTCATGCCCCGGCCGCCGGGTCCGGTCACCAGCCAGACGCCGTCGGCCACCTGCTGGCGGTGGACGACGCGGGTGGTGTCGGTGCACTGCGCGTACACGCCCGCCCAGCGGCGGCGGATCTGCGGCAGCGGGCGGCCCAGGAAGGACTCGACGACCTCGGTGAGGTGCACGTAGGGGTCTTCGAGGGTGTCGAACGCGAAGGGGTGCTCGTACTCGTGGGTGTCGCCGATGGTCAGTCCGCCGTCCTGCCGCTGCACCATCAGGAGCTGCATCTTGTGTGCGGCGGCGATCGGCGCCTGGGCCTGCTCGGCGTTGAGTTCGTCGAGGGCTTCGCTCGTGTAGGCGGGGTAGTAGCGGAAGCTGTCGGCGTCGGCGACCGAGGTCGTCAGGGGCTCGCCGAGCGGGGCGGTCTGCATCATCTGCAGCCGGACGCGGCGCACGGGCAGGTCGGGGACCAGTTCGCGGACCAGGCCGGAGAGCCAGGCCCCGGTGGCCAGGATCACGGCGTCGCCCTGGTGGACGTCGCCGTGGTCGTCGCGGACGGCTCCGTTCCCCACGACCTCGCGCACTTCCCGTCCCGGCAGGAAGGTGTAGCGGCCGGACGCCTTGAGGGCTTCGCGCAGGTGGAGCTGTGCGGTGCGCGGTTCCACGGCCGCGTCCCGCTCGCACCACAGGGCGGCCTCGAACGCGCCGCGCAGGGCGGGGTTGATCGCCCTGGCCTCCTCGGCGGTGACCAGCTTGTAGCCGCGGGCGGCGGCGTCGGCGCGGGCCACGGCGGCCTCGGCGACGGCGTGCTCGCGGGAGTTGCGTACCGGGGTCAGGGAGCCGATGGCGCGGAAGCCCAGGCCGGGCACCCGCTCACCGATCGCCTCCCAGAGCTCGCGGGCCCGCAGGGCGGTGTCGAGCTCCTCGCCCCCGGCCCGGCCACTGACCCAGATCTGGCCGAAATTGCGCAAGGACGCGCCGCGGGCCTCCGCTTCTCGCTCGATCTGGACGACCTCGTGGCCGCGTTCCACTGCTTGCCAGGCGTGCATGGTGCCTACCACGCCGCCTCCGACGACTATGACTCTCACGTGCTCCAAGGTGACGGCGGCCAGTGACCCGGGAGGATCCCCCGGGCGACGCTCCGGTGAACAGCCCCCGACGCTTGGACTAGACCCGTTACCGTTCCGTGATGCGAGTACGCCCCTTTTCTTCCTCTGCGGGTGCTTCGGGCGGGACTATTCGGGCTGCAGGTGGGTCGTGAAGCTGAACCGGTCACCACGGTAGAGAGAACGCACCCGCTCCAGCGGCCTGCCGTCCTGATCCCGGGAGAAACGGTGGATGAGCAGCATCGGGAGCGCGGGCGGGGTGCCGATCAGCAGGGCTTCGCGAGGGGTGGCGAGGACCGTTTCCAGCTTCTCGTCGGCGTCGCCGAAGGAGATGCCGAGGCTGTCGTGGAGGTATCCGTAGAAGGAGGAGTCCGGCTGGAAATCGACGTCGAGGCGGGGTGCGCGGGCGACCCGGACGTAGGTGCTCTCCAGTCCGACCCGCTCCTCGTCCGCGAGCAGCACCCGCTCCAGGTGCCAGACCGGCTCCCCGGGCTCGGCGCCGATGTCCGGGGCCACGGGGGCCGGGCAGGGGAAGCGTTCCAGGCCGATCAGGTGGCGGCCCGGGGTGCGCCCCTGGCGGCGTACGCCCTCGGTGTAACTCGCCAGCGACAGGGGCTGTTCGAGCTTCGGCCCGGCGGCGACGGTGCCGCGGCCCGAGCGGCGCAGCCGGCCCTCCAGCAGCAGCTCGCGCAGGGCCTGGCGGACGGTCTCGCGGGAGACCTCGTACTGCTCGGCGAGATCGCGCTCGGTGGGGAGGAGTCCCCCCTCGCCGAGCTCGTCGAGCAGCCCGGCGATGCGGGCCTTGACGGCGTAGTACTTGGGGATGCGGCCGTGCTCGGGGATGCCGGAGCGGACGGGCAGGCCGGGCTGGTGGTGGTGCGCGTAGGCGGTCGGTTCTTCCACCCTCGGACTCTACGTGGCGTGCGGGCCGGGCCCCTTGCGCAGTCGGCGGGCCCCGAGCAGGAGTCCGCCGCCACCGGCCACGGCGGCCGCGGCGCCGGCCCCGTACGCCCAACCCGCCGGGGTGCGGCCGGTGTCGGCCAGCGCTCCGGCCTCGCCGCTCTCCGCGTCCGGGCCCTGGATCTCGAACCGGTAGCCGCCCGCCTCGCCGATCCAGTCGCCGTCGTCGCCCTTGCGCTGGACCAGCGCGGCGTCGGCGACGGCTTCGCCGCGCGGGGCGCCGGAGGCGAAGGCGAGCCGCACGGTGACGGTCACGGAACCGCCGGGGCCGACGGTGAAGCCGGAGAAGGCGTCACCTCCGTCGAAGACGGCGACGATCTCGTCCCGGTCGGTGCGCTCCAGGCTGACGGGGAGGGCGTGGGCGGCTGCGCCGGAGCCGGCCGCGCCGGGGGCGTCGAACTCCATCCGGAAATGGGCGGGCCGCAGGGCGTGGGCCTGGTCGGTGAAGACCACGACGGGGTGGATGGCGGTGCACTCGGTCGTCGTGGTGTTGGTCAGATCGAGGTACCAGCTCTGCGCCTCGCCGCCGGTCCGGTACACGGCCGGTCCACCGCGGATCCGGGCCCCGATGGGGAACTGCGTGCTCTTCCCGTCCCCGCAGGTGGCCTCCACCCGCGAAGGCAGCGCGGGCGCGGGCCGGGCTCCGCCGCCGTTGCCGATGTCCGCGGACGCGGTGGTGGCGTTCGCGGCGGCGGCCAGGAAGACGGCTGCTGCCAGGGCAAGGGCTTTGCGCAGTCGCATGAAGAACCCCTACTCGCCGACGCCAGAACAACCACAACCGAACGACCCACCAAACGATTGCCACACAACCCGACAATCACCCCGGCCTTGCCCCGCACCCTCCCACGCACGCCCGACCCCATGTCCAGCACCACGCCCAACATCACCCCATTTCCCCCCATTCGGCGGACATCAACCGGGAGCACCCTCCAGGGTCCGGACTCGGGGCCACATCCAGCCTCGCCGGCGTTTGAGGCGCGGGTCCGGGCAGCGCCCGGGGAACGGTGGAAGGGTGGGTAGGGGACTCCGCCCCGCAGGGCCACCCCGCACGCACCCCCCGGGGCCGGGCCGGGGGCCGGGGCCGGGCCGAGGCAAGGGCCGGGGCCAAGGGGCCGGGCCCCCTACTCCCCGCGCCCGAACAACGGGCCGAGCACCAGCTCCGCCGCCCCCTCCGCCACACCCCCTTCCGCAAGCCCAACCCCCACCGCACCCCCCACAAACGCCCGCGCCCCCAAAACCCCCCGCACGCCCGCCAGGAACACGCCCGGCGCAGCCGCCACCACGCGCCCCCCGAGCACCACCCGGTCCACATCCAGCAGCGCGACCAGGTTCGCCGCCGCCTCCCCCACGATCCGCGCCGCTTCCTCCAGCCGGCCCCCCGCCACCGCGTCCAGGCACAGCACCTCCGCGCACCCGCGCCCCCCGCACCGGCAGGCCGGCCCGTCCAGCTGCAGCACCTGGTGCCCGAACTCCCCCGCCGCCGAGCGCCGCCCCCGGTAGACCTCTCCGCTGCCGGCCAGCCGGAGCCCCGCCCCCAGTCCGGTGCCGACGTGCACGTACGCCACGGCCTCCCCGGAAGCGGCCCCGCCGAAGGCGACCCCCGCGTTGGTGTCCTTGTCCACCCGCACGGGAACCCCCAACCGCCCCTCCAGCACCTCCCGCAACGGGAACCCCTCCCATTCCGGGAACCCCGTCACCCGCCCCAGCACCCCGGTCCGCCAGTCCAGCGGCCCCGGCGCGGCCACGCCGACGCCGAGGAGCGGCCGGTCCGCGCCGGGGTCACCGCACACCCGCGCGACCGCCCGTACGGCCTCCTCGACCACCGCCTCCGGACCGGCACCGAAGTCCAGCGGGACGCGCCCGTCGGCGACGACGCGGCCCGCCAGGTCGACCCGTACCGCCGTGAGCTCGTCGCGGTCCAGGTGCAGCCCTACCGCGTACCGCGCCTCCGGCACCAGCCGCAGCAGCGTGCGCGGTTTGCCGCCCGTGGACGCCTCGCGTCCGGCATCGGCCACCAGCCCCTCGTCCCGGAGCCGCGCCGCGATCTTGCTGACCGCCTGCGGAGTGAGACCCGTACGCGCGGCGAGGTCACCGCGGCCGAGGCCGGCGGGGCCGGCTCCGCGCAGGAGGTCCAGTACGAGCGCGTCGTTGTGCCCGCGCAGCACCGGAAGATTCACGCCGCCACCCGTACCGCCCGTACGACCCCTGCCACCCCTGCTGTCCACCTGCCCATTGTCCACCCTCCTTGCACTTAGGCAACAGTGTTGCCAAAGTAGAACCATGAACGCCCCCACCCCCTCCTCCCCCCTCCGCGTCGGACTCGTCGGCTACGGCCTGGCCGGTTCCGTCTTCCACGCCCCGCTCGTCTCCGCGACCGAGGGCCTGGTCCTCGACACCGTCGTCACCTCCGACCCGGGCCGTGCCGCCCAGGCCCGCGAGGCCTACCCGGACGTCCGGATCGCCGCCACCGCCGCCGAGCTGCTCGCCCAGAGCCCCGCCCCCGACCTGATCGTCATCGCCTCCCCGAACAAGACGCACGTCCCGCTCGCCACGGCCGCCCTCACGGC
Source organism: Streptomyces sp. NPDC056883 (assembly GCF_042788835.1). NCBI lineage: Bacteria > Bacillati > Actinomycetota > Actinomycetes > Kitasatosporales > Streptomycetaceae > Streptomyces > Streptomyces sp. NPDC056883. The sequence continues at coordinate 196,155 of NZ_JBHUBS010000011.1, forward strand.
CGGCATCCCGGTGGTCGTGGACAAGCCGCTCGCCGCCACCGCCGCCGAGGCCCGCGAGCTGGCCGCGCTCGCCGAGCGGACCGGGACCTTCCTGTCGGTCTTCCAGAACCGCCGCTGGGACAACGACTTCCTCACCCTGCGCCGCCTCCTCGCCGACGGCGAGCTGGGCGAGGTGCAGCGCTTCGAGTCCCGCTTCGAGCGCTGGCGCCCGCAGCTCAAGGGCGGCTGGCGGGAGTCCGGCGCCCCGGAGGAGATCGGCGGTCTGCTGTACGACCTCGGCAGCCACGTGGTGGACCAGGCGCTGGTGCTGTTCGGCCCTGCCGTACGGGTCTACGCGGAGACCGACGTGCGCCGCCCGGGCGCCGAGGCGGACGACGACACCTTCATCGCCCTCACCCACGCGAGCGGGGTCCGCTCCCACCTCTACGTCAGCGCGACCACGGCCCAGCTGGGCCCGCGCTTCCGCGTACTGGGCTCCCGCGCGGGCTACGTCAAGTACGGCCTCGACCCCCAGGAAGGCGCACTGCGCGAAGGCCTGCGCCCCGGCGACCCCGACCACGCCTGGGGCGAGGAGCCCGAACACCTGTGGGGCCGGCTGGGCTCCGGGGAGTCGCCGCTGACCGGCGGGGGCACGCAGGTCAAGACGGCACCGGGCGACTACCCGGCGTACTACGCGGCCGTGGCGGCGGCCCTGCACGACGGCGGCCCGGCCCCCGTCACGGCCCTGGAAGCGGCGCGCTGCCTGGACGTACTGGAGGCGGCCCGCAGGTCGTCGAGGGACGGGGTGTCCGTGGACCTGTGATCCATCGTGTCCGATCCGCAATCAGAACCGGGCCGGGGCGGTGCGGAATGACTCTATGGTTTGCATAAGTAAAAGATCATCGCACGTGTAATGAATGGTGCCTTTGTGAAGCTGCCCCGTCTCGCGTCGGCCATCGCCGTCGCCGCGATAGCCCCGGCCGTCCTGTTCTCCTCTCCGGCGCTCGCCGCCGATTCCCCGTCACCCGCCGCTCCCCCGGCGCCTTCCGCGCCGGACTCCGTACCGGGTTCCGGGGACCAGGGCGCGCAGGAGGACGAGGGACAGGACAACGGACAGGACGACGGGCAGGAGGCGAAGGACCGCAAGAAGATCGAGGAGATCCTGGCGGATCCGGCATCCGGCCCCGGTGTGCGGGAGGCCGCCGAGAAGGCGCTCAAGGGAACGGCCGGGGACATGCGGCACTTCCTGGAGGTCGTCTGGGCGGAACAGACGCACGCGGACAACCGGGTGAGGGTCGCCCAGATCCACCACGCCGGTGGCGTCGCCGTGAAGCGCGAGGCCGAGAAGGCCCTCCGGGACGGGACTCCGGCCGTGATCGCGGAGTTCCTCAGGGAGGGGCAGCACGTGGCCCGCCTGGAGGACGACACCTTCGCGATGCTGCAGATGCTGAACGGCGCGGGCCGGGGCATCACGGAGCGGGTCAACCACCTGCTCAGCCACGGGACCCGGGAGGAGATCCGCGCCTTCGTCGAGACGGAGCAGCACGCCATCCGCGCGGTCGACGACCGGGTCGCGATCTTCAGCATGCTGAGCGAGGCGGGTCCGATCCTGAAGGAGGCGATCCAGACCTTCCTGCGCAGCAACCCGACCCCCGCGCAGCTGCGGGAGTTCGTCACGACCACGCAGCACGTGCACCGCGACAACGACAACCGGGTCCTCATCACCCAGATCGCGAGCGTGGGCGGCCCCGAGGTGGTGAAGGCCGCGCGGGCTGCGCTGAACGGTACGCCCGAGGACCGCGTCGAGTTCCTCAAGACCGGCCAGCACGTGGCACGGGAGAAGGACAAGGCCGCCGAGGAAGCCGGAAAGCCCGACGACGGCAAGGGCGAGGACGAGAACGAGGGCTCGGGTTCGGGCTCGGGCTCGGGCTCGGGCTCGGGCGGCGGCAAGGACGAGGGCGGCACGCCGGGCACCGACGACAAGGGCACGGGCACCGGTAACCGGCCGGTCCCGGCGGGCGGGAACTCCGGCAACCTCGCGACCACGGGTGCGGGCGCGGAGAACGCCTGGATCGCGGGCGGAGCCGCCACCGCGTTCGCCGCGGGCGCCGGTCTCCTGATCGCCGGCCGGCGCCGCCGGGAGTCGGCCGGGGGCTGACGGGAAGAACGGGAAAGGGGCGGCGCCGTCTTCCGACGGCACCGCCCCTCCTCTTGAGCTACACGGCTACGCGGCTACGTGGCTACGCGGCTCCGTGCCTATGCGTCCTTGAACTCCTGGCGCTGGCGGCCGAGCCCGTCGATCTCCAGCTCCACCACGTCGCCCGCCCGCAGGAACGGCTTCGGCTCCGGCTGGCCCGCGGCCACACCGGCCGGGGTGCCGGTGACGATGACGTCGCCCGGGTACAGGGTCATGAACTGGCTCACGTACCGCACGACCTCGCCGACCGGGAAGATCTGGTCGGACGTGTTGCCGTCCTGCTTGAGCTCACCGTTGACCCAGAGCTTGACGTCCAGCACCTGCGGGTCCGGGATCTCGTCCGCGGTGACCAGCCAGGGGCCGAGCGGGGTGAAGGTCTCGCAGTTCTTGCCCTTGTCCCAGGTGCCGCCGCGCTCGTTCTGGAACGCGCGCTCGGTCACATCGTTGACCAGCACGTACCCGCCGACGTGCGCGAGGCCCTCCTCGGGGGAGGCCAGGTAGCGGGCGGTGGCACCGATGACGACGCCGAGCTCGGCTTCCCAGTCGGTCTTGACGCTGGTGCGCGGGATCAGCACGGTGTCGTCGGGGCCGACCACGGTGTCCGGGGCCTTGAGGAACACGATCGGCTCGGCCGGCGCCTCGGCGCCCACCTCGGCCGCGTGCCCGTGGTAGTTCAGGCCGATGCCCACGACCTTGCCTATGCGGCCGACGGCGGACCCGATCCGCAGACCCTCGGCGTCCAGCACCGGGAGCTCACCGGATCCGGCCGCGTCCCGTACTCGGGACAGCACGGAGTCGTCGGCGAGCAGCGCGCCGTCCACATCCGTGATCAGGCCGGACAGGTCCCGCAGGGTCCCGTCCTGGTCGAGCAGCGCGGGGCGCTCCGACCCGACGGGTCCTACACGCAGCAGCTTCATGGGCATTCTCCCGTGGTCGAGGGTGGTCGGCCCATGGGCATGCCCCGGGCCGGACGATGGGTTGCGGCCATCGGAGGATTGGTCGATCCTCCAAGATGTCGGCCTCATCCGCAAGACCCTGTTCACATGGCGGAACGCTCTGCTCCGCTGACCGCCCCCTCCGCGCGCTCCGCCCGGTCCTTCCGGTACTGGAGCCAGGCGCGCTCGGCGACCGACCACGCGGTGGTCGTGACCAGGTACAGCCCGGCCGCCAGCGGCACCAGGGCGGCCGTGATCAGCGTCCCGAAGGAGAGCAGGGGCAGTACGCCGCCCACCTTGCGCATGAGCTCCTGCTGCTCGGCGGTCAAGCTGGCGACTGCCCCGGCTCCACCGGCCCCCGAGTGCTTGGCCCCACCGGCCTTGGCACCACCGGTCTTGGCCCCACCGGCCTTGGCCCCACCGGCCACGATCCCGGCCGACTTGGCCCCGCCCGGCTTGGCGATCCCTCCCCCGGCCCCGCCTGCGGCAGCCATCACCGCCGCCGCCTTGCGTCCGCGCGCCGCACTCCACGCGGCCACCACCGCGACGACCGCGAACAGCCCGAGGAACACGAGCCCCCGCTCGCCGAAGAGGCCGCCCTCCCCGAGCGCCTCGCCCCACCGGTCCCCGAGCGGCGCGGCGAACAGCCGGTGGCCGAGCAGCTCGTTGGCGGTCCCGCCGATCTCCGCCGAGGAGAACGCCCGGTACATCAGGAAGAACACCGGCAGCTGGAGCAGCACCGGCAGGATGCCCGCCACCGGGGTCGCCCCGCGGAAGGCGGCCCGGCTCAGGGGGTGCAGCGCGAGCCGCACGAGCACGGTGAACAGCACGATCGCGGCAGCGGTCGCGGACTCGGCCAGCACCGGCTCCAGGAGCCGGCCCAGCACAGCAACAAGATCGATGAAAACGGACACGTGGGCCCTCCGAAGGGACTCGTCGAACGTCGAAAGAGATGCGTTTCGGCGTGACGACCCGCGAGGGGCGGCAAGGTGTGGCGATCAGAAGCGATCGGGAGGAAGGAGCTGCGCGCCCCTACGCGGCCGTCGGAAGGGAACGGCCGGGCGCCCTGGGCCGCGACCGGCCCGAAGCGTCGGGATCGCGCTGCGGCAGGAACGCCGTGCGCTGCTCGCGATCACGGATCGCGGTACGTATGCGGTGCGGCGGCACAGGCCGGACCAGCCGGGCGGCCAGCACCGAGGCACCCACGGCGAAGGTCGCCGCGAGGACCACCACGACCGCGCCGAGCCCGCCCTCCCCGGCGAACAGCCCGAGGAAGCCTCCGAGCACCAGGAGCGAGGCCAGCAGCGCCACCAGTCGCGCGGACGGCGCCGCGGACCGGAACCGCACGGGGCGAAGCCCGCTGTGCTCTGCCATGCGAACCGCCCCCTCCCGCTGCTCCCGCGCACGAACTCCCGTAAGAGATCCGCCACTCGCGCTGCCCCGTACGCGTACGCATGCTCGTACTCGTACTCGCGATCGATACTAACCGCGTGCACTGACAACGGACGGGATCTCGTTTTCATCCCCGGCCCCGGGCAGCGGATCGCGCGCCAGCACCTCCTCGTCCGGTCGGGGGTCCCCCGCCCCGCTCCGCGCCCCCTCCCGCGGGCCGAGCCAGGTCACCGTCAGCGCGACCGCCAGGTTCACCGCGAGGGCGACCATGCCCGCGTTCACGCCCCACACCGGGTCGTGGCCCGTGAAGACCAGCCCGCAGACCACCGCGACCCCCGCGGCCAGCCCGCACACCGCGGCCTCCGTAGTGAGCCTGCGCCACACCAGACCCAGCAGCAGCATCGGCACCAGTTGCGCCATGCCCTCGTAGGACACGAGGGAGAGCCTGACCAGCGTGTTCGGCGCCGTGTACGTCATCACCAGCGCGATCGTCCCGGCCGCCACCACGACCACCTGCGAGGCGAGCTTCTGCCGCTCGCCCGAGCTCCAGCGCGGCCGGAGCGAGAGCACGCTGCGCCCCCACATCGTGCCGATGACCAGCATGAACACCGCCATCGGCACGATCGACGACAGCGCCGCCGCCACCCCGATCACCCCCACCGCCCACGCCGGCAGGGAGTCCACGACCAGCTTGAACAGCGCGAGGTTGGACTCGGCACCCGTCAGCCCCGGTACGACGAACAGCGCCGCCATCCCCAGCAGCATCGGCACGAAGAGCAGCACGTTGTACGCGGGCAGCAGGATGGCGTTGCGGCGCAGCGCGTCGGCGCTCCGCGCGCCCAGGTACCCCGCCACGGTGGTCGGGAAGATGACGACGGTCAGCGCGTTCAGCACGGTGGTCGAGGCGAACCACCCCACCCCCAGCTCGCCCCTGCCGCCCTCGCCGCTCCCGGCGCCGGGGAGCGTCAGCCACTGCGGGCGTTCGGCCGTGAGCCGGTCGAAGAGCTCGCCGTAGCCGCCGAAGTAGTGCAGGGGCACGTAGACGGCGAGGAACCCCAGAGTGCCGATGACCAGCACGTCCTTCAGTACGGAGACCCACGCACTGCCGCGCAGTCCACTCACCACGACGAAGCCGGTAGTGACGGCGAAGGCGATGAAGTAGGCCCACTCCAGGGACACCGCCCCGTAGGTGACCGTCGAGACCACCACACCCATTCCGGTGATCTGGAGCTGGATGTAGGGGAGCAGGAAGACGGTCGCGAGCACCGCGACCGCGGCGCCGAGCCAGGGGCGCCCGTACCGGTGGCTCACCATGTCGGTGATGCCGACGAGGCCGTGGCGGCGCGCGTAGTCCCACAGCACGGGCCCGACGACGTAACCGACCGCGTAGCCGCAGGACATGTACGCGACCACGTACATCACGGGGGCTCCGTAGTTGTAGCCCCAGCCGGCCGCGCCGAGGTAACTGAAGCTCGTGTACCCCTCGCCCGCCATCAGGACCCAGATGAACACGGTGCCGAGCGAGCGCCCGCCCACCGACCACTCGGCGAGCCCGCCGCCGCCCCCGCCGCGCCCGCGCACCGCGAGCAGCCCGAGCGCGACGGTGGCCACCATGAACACGCCGAAGACGGTGGTCGCGACGGCCGCCTGGCTCATCGGTGATCACCGCGCCAGGTCAGCCAGACCGCGAGCGGGGTCAGCAGGGTCGCCCCGATGAACCAGAGGAGCAGGAACGGTACGCCGCCCAGCGCCGGCTCCACCCGGTTCGCGAGCGGCAGCGCTCCGACGAACAAGACGAACGGCACGGCAAGCCACACCAACTGCGGACGTTTCACCCTTTTCCGAAGCACCGCCCCACCCTACGGTCCACCGGCCCGCCCACACGTCAGCGCTTGAGGGTCCCCCACACCACGAGCCGGTACTTGGAGCTGTACTCGGGCGTGCAGGTGGTCAGCGTGATGTACGCGCCGGGCTCGCTGTACCCGGCCCCCGGCGTGACGGCGCTGCGCGGGACGGGCGCGATCACCCCGGTGTCGTGCTCGGTCGTCTGCGCCAGCGTCTGCCCGACCAGGTACACGTACCGCTTGCCCCGCACGTCCACGATCAGCTCGTCCCCGGCCCTGAGCCGGTTGATGTAACGGAAGGGCTCCCCGTGCGTGTTGCGGTGTCCGGCGAGCGCGAAGTTCCCCTCGGCCCCGGGCTGCGCGGTCCCGGTGTAGTGCCCGGCGTACCCCTTGTCCAGCACGGACCGCTTGTCCACGCCCTGCGCGACGGGCACGGCGACGCCGAGGCGCGGAATGCGCAGGATGCCGTACGCGGACTCCCGCGGCGGCGGCTTGGCTGTGCGCGGCCCGGAGTTCCCCCCGGATGCACCGCCCGAGGACCCGCCGCCGTCCGCCCCGTCGGAATCCCCGACAGCCGGCTCCCCTTCCCCCTCGGCCTCCCCCACCCCCTCCGTCCCGGAGAAGGAGGCGCGGGGTGCACCCTCCTCCAGCTCTCTCACCACCTCGTGCGCGGCACTCAGCGCCTGCCGGTTGGTCCACCACACCTGGTGCACCACCAGCAGCATCACCACCACGCCTACGGTGACGGCGAGTTCACCGGCCGCCCAGAGCACCCCCGCGAGACCGACCCGGCGCGCACGCCACGCCCACCGGCCCTTGCCCTGGCCCTTCCCCTGCACCACGACCCGCACGCGATCTCGCACGGGCGGCACCCTAAGTCCTCCCCCCTCAACTGACCAGCAGCAGTACGCTGCAAACCATGCGCCCCGACACGCCTGCCGAGCACATCGCCGAAGCCGAGCGCCTCATCCGCACGGCGACCCGCTACCCCGAGGACCAGGAGCCGTTGCTCCTCCAGGCCGCGGCCCACCTCGAACTGGCCGACGAACGCGAGCGGGCGAGCGCCCTCTACGACCAACTCCTGGCCGCGGACACGACGGACGACCCGTCCCTCATCAAGGCCCTCCAGGCCGCCAACCTCTGGGAGTACGGCCACGAGCCCGAGGCCCGCGCCCTCATCCAGGGCATCCGCGCCGCGGCCCCCTCGGACCCCGCCCCTTGGGAGGTCATCGCCGAGGCCCTGGAGGCCCACGACGAACTCGAGGCCTCCCACGAGTGCTTCACGGAGGCGGCCACCCTCCTGGCCCCGGACAACACCCCCCTCACCCCGGCCACGACCGCGCTCCTCACGGGCCGCCACCGCGTACGCCGCCTCCTCGGACTCCCCCACGACGACTGGGACATGGTCGCGGACACCCGCCACATCGGCCCGATCCCGCTGGACGAACTCCACGACCCCAAGCGCATCTGGGCCCTCGGCTCCGACGACCCCGCCGAACTCCGCGCCGAGATCGCCCGCCTGCGCGCCGAACTCGGCGACCGCCGCGCGGCGCTCTCCCGCCCGTTCCCGGTGGCGATCCTCCACTGGCCGGCCCGCGAACTGGCAGAACTCCTCACGTCGTACCCCACCCTGTCCGCGGAGTACCCCTCCCACGACGCCCACCTGGCCCAGGTCGAAGCCTCCCTCCGCACCCTGGCCGCCTCGGGCACCACGAACCTCGGCATCGTCACGGCGAGCGTCCCGTCATACGAAGCCTTCGCGGCTTCAGAAAAAACCTCCCCGTCCTCCCCGTCCCTCCTGGCGGAATACGCCACCACCCTGGCCGCCCGAGGCAAGGCCACCCCCTGGCCCCCGACCCCGACAACCACCTGCTGGTGCACATCGGGGCGTCCTTACGGGGAGTGCCACGGAGCCAGCTCAAGGTGATCCCTTCAGGCACCCGCGCGTATCGCATCCTGGACAGTGACATCATTGGACTGCCCGCAGAGCGTGCTATGCATTAGCGTCAACGGATATCCGGCGATATGGAGTGGAAGATCCTCCACAGCCGGATACATCCACCCCTGCGCTCTGAGGTCTGCAGTCCATATGCCCTATTCACCCTCCGGCGACTGGCAGTTCGACATACCCACGCTGGGCAGCAAACAGCTTCCGCCAGCTGCCCGCTACCTCGAATCGCTAGCCCATCAGGGATACGGCTTCGAGGCCGCCATCGCCGACCTCGTGGACAACTCGATCGACGCGGGCGCCTGCAACGTCGTCATCAGTTTTCTGCGCGACGGCGACCGGCTCGTCAGCCTGCTGGTCATCGATGACGGCCACGGAATGGACGACGGCGCCCTCGACGTCGCAATGACCGTAGGAGGCCGGGAGGACTACGCTGACGGGGCTCTGGGCCACTTCGGTGCCGGCCTGAAGGCTGCCTCACTCTCGCATGCCGGTTCCCTGACGGTCATCAGTCGTACCAAGCGCAGCCCCGCCACCGGACGGCGCTGGCTGACTGCTCAGGCTCAGCAGGATTTCAGCTGCGACATCGTGGAACCGAGGTACTGCCAGGATCTGGTCGACCGCTATGACGGGGTCATCGGATGGCACGGCACCATCGTCCGCTGGGACAACGTCCGCGCTTTTGACACGGTGCTTTCCGGCCAGAGCGACCGGTTCCTCAACGAACAGATCGAGAAATTGGAGACCCATCTCGGTCTCTACCTACACAGGTTCCTGGCTCGAGACGGGTTCCACATAGACCTCGTCGTGCAGGACGTTCGCACGAAAGAGGAACTCGATCACCGGGGAGTGGAGCCGATCGATCCCTTCGGCTACCGGGTTCCGGGGCGAGCGGGCTACCCACGGGTGTATACGGCTCCCATTGAGGGAGTCGGTGACGTCGCTCTCCAGGCGCACGTCTGGCCGCCCCGGTCCCAGCTCGTGTCGTTTCGGGGTATCGGGCCACTGGCGGACCGGCAGGGCTTCTACATCTACCGCAATGATCGTCTGGTCCAGGCCGGCGGCTGGAACGGCATCCGCAGTGCGGAGACCCATCACAGCCTGGCCCGGATCTCGCTGGATCTCCCCTCGTCACCGAACGGCGTGTTCAGCCTGACCGTGAAGAAGGACGGGGTCAGCGCCACGCCGGCCTTTGCTCGCGGCATCGAGAAGGCCTATGACGCGAACGGGCATTCCTTTGCGGCGTACGTAGCGGAAGCTGAGGCCGTGTACCGCGAGGCCGCCCGGCGTTCCACTGAAGTGCAGCGCTCAAGTGCCGTCCCTCCGGGTAAGGGAATCGACCCCAAGCTCAAGCGCACCCTCCGGGACGAGCTGCCGCAGCTCGAGGGCGAGGACCCGATCACGTTCCGCTGGGAACCGCTCCCGCCGGACGTCTTCTTCTGCATCGACCGCGAGGAACACATCGTCAGGCTCAACAAGGAGTTCCGCTCAGCCTTCAACAATGGTCGGCGAGCAGGAGCGAACGATGCTCCGGCCCTGAAAGGCCTGCTGTACCTCATGCTCGAAAAGAACTTCCGGATGGGCAGGTCAAGCGCCCAGCGCACGGACGAGATGGCCTTGTGGAACAGCGTGCTGTTGTCTGCCGCACGTTGTGAAATGTCTCGCGGACTGGAGCTGTAGCACACTGTGACCGACCATCTGCTCAATCTTCACACCGACGTGCTCGCCGCCATGCGCCGCGCTCCGAGGGGTTTCAGCCGGATCGCAGCCGGACTGTCGGAGACGGACGACGGCCACGACGCGGACCTGGACGTCTTCCGGGCACGCTTCGCCGCGGCTGACCCGGGACTCATCACGGTCTGGAGCCGCGCACTCTCCCAGTGGGACGCAGCACTGACCGCCGACTGGTCCAGCGCCCCGCCCTGCTCGGATGCCCGCCGTGCCGATGTCCACGCGCTCCTGCGTTTCGATGACGACCTGTCCAAAGCACTGGACACCGCGATCCCTGTCGACAAAGGCCCACAGCCCGTCGTGATCAGCGAGAGCAATCAGGCTTGGTACACCCGGGACAAGGCACTGGCCCGCGCGTTCTACTGGCCGGCGTACGAGGACCTCCTAAGGCGCAAGGGCTGGAGCGAGGCGGCGATCGCCAGCCTCGGCGAGGCCGCCCACAACGTCGTCGAACGGCTCGCGGACCCGGCACGGCCGGAGGCGTACGCGGCCCGGGGCCTGGTCGTCGGCTATGTCCAGTCCGGCAAGACCGCCAACTTCACCGGTGTCATAGCCAAGGCGATGGACTCCGGATACCGGCTGGTCATCGTGCTGGGCGGCACGCTGAACCTGCTGCGCGGCCAGACGCAGCGGCGGCTCGACATGGAACTGATCGGGCAGGAGAACATCCTGCGCGGCGCAGATCCGGAGGATCTCGACGCATTGATCGGTGTCGACTACCAGGATGACGAGGACTGGCCCACGAAGTTCGTCTCGCACGGCGGCCGGCCTTCTCATCGCGGAGCATTCGACATCGAACGCCTCACCACGAAGGACAAGGACTACCAGTCCCTGGAGCGGGGAATTCGGGCGCTCGACATCGAGAAGGTGGAAAAGGCCCTCCCTCTCCACGACCCTGCGAATCTGCATCATGCCGCAGCCCGCGTGATGGTGGTCAAGAAGAACAAGTCGGTCCTGACGAAACTCGTCAACGATCTGAAGAAGATCGGCCCGATCCTCGGCGAGGTACCGGCACTCATCATCGATGACGAGTCCGACCAGGCATCCGTCAACACCACGAACCCCGCCTCGTGGGAAGAAGACAAACCCAACCGGTCCGCCATCAACGGTCTGGTTTGCGAGCTCCTGCGCCTGATGCCGCGAGCCCAGTACATCGGCTATACGGCGACCCCCTTCGCCAACGTATTCGTCGACCCCGACGACTCCGCCGACCTCTTCCCGCGCGACTTCCTGATCTCGCTCCCCCGTCCCGTCGGGTACATGGGCGTGGAAGATTTCCACGATCTGCACTCCGATCTGCCCGGCTCCGAGCAGACGGTCGCGACCTCTCAGGAGGCTGCTCACGTGCGCGGCATCGACAGTGGCACGGGTGACCGCCTGCTGGAAGCAATGGACGCCTTCGTGCTCGCCGGGGCTCTGAAGCTCTACCGAGCGGCGAACGGCGTCCCCGAAGGCTCTTTCCGCCACCACACCATGCTGGTTCACGAGTCGGTGCGCGTAGCGGACCACGCGGTGCTCGCCGACCGCATCAGGGGGCTCTGGGATTCCTCCTACATGAGCAGCGAGTCTCACAGCCGCCTGACCGCGCTTTTCGAAGGTGACCACAAACCCGTATGCAGCGCCCGGGCTGACGGTCTCCCCGTCCCCGGCTCGTACGAGGAGCTGCGCCCCCACATCAGCCGAGCCCGGCAGCTCATCGCATCTGGCGGGAGCCCGGTACTCGTCGTCAATGGCGCGAACGAGAAGGACTACGCGCAGCCCGGACTGGACTTCGACCGCACGCCTCACGTCTGGAAGATCCTCGTGGGCGGCACCAAGCTGTCCCGTGGCTTCACGGTGGAAGGTCTGACCGTCACCTACTACCGCCGGAAGACCCAGCAGGCAGACACCCTGATGCAGATGGGACGCTGGTTCGGGTTCCGCCCCGGCTACCGCGACCTCGTACGCCTCTACATCGGCCGTCAGGAACCCTTCGGGAAGGACAAGACTCTCGACCTGTACGAGGCCTTCGAGGCGATCTGCCAGGACGAGGAGGCCTTCCGGTCCGAACTCGCCCAGTACGCAGAGATGATCGACGGCGAGCCTCAACTGACGCCCATCCAGGTGCTTCCGCTGGTCTCGCAGCATCTCGGCCTCATCAGGCCGACAGCACGCAACAAGATGTTCAACGCTGAACTGACGGAAATCCGGTCACCAGGAAGGCCCATCGAGCCGGCCGCCTATCCTCGGGATGGTGCGGTGATCGCGGCCAACGCCAAGCGCTGGCTGCCACTCCTTGAAGTGTTCGGCCGCGCCTCTCAGACACTGGAGCTGCCCCCGGACGAGACCAGCCCTCTCACACGGAGGTTTGAGGCAAAGACGTCGCTGATCCCACACGGCAGCCTGGTCAGCGTCCTGCGTCAACTGGAGTGGGAAGGCGACAATCACTTCGCCCCACACCTCAGCTATCTCTCCAAACTCGACGGCGAACTCGCAAAGGTGAACGACTGGCTGCTCGTCGCACCGCAGACAACGTCCAGCCGGCGGGTCGAAGCGCGTGTGCTGGGCTCTGCGCCAACCTCGCTGGTCCGACGTAGGCGCCAGCTCGACAAAGCTGCGTTTGGCCGCATATCCGGCATGGAACATCGCCGCTGGGCCGAATCCGTCATCAGGGAAGCGGGCGAGGGCGTCAACAGCGCCCGATCAGATGCACTGGGTGTGGGGCCCCACACGGGCATCGTTCTGCTCTACCCCGTGGTCGAGACATCCAGTGACGCAGGGCTCCTCTCTGCCGTCGACAACGGGACCGCAGACCCCAAGCAGGTGATTATGGCCTTCACGGTCGTCTCACCCACCGCAGCCAACGACTCCTCCCGCCGCTTGCTCCGCTATAGGGCCATGCGGTCTGGTATCTGATACCCCCGGCACGGGCGGCCATGATGCGCCTCATGGCCAGCCGTGTTCGCCCTCACCATGCGGCACCATCATGCATACGATCAGAAAAGGACCGGTGTTTTGCTGCCCCTGGACGTTACAGCCGCGACCAACATCCACACGCAGGCGCTCATCGAAAGCGACCCCGAGCTGTCAGCAGTACACAAACGCCTCCTCCGTCTCGACCCAGCAGGCCAGCGATTCGCCAACGTTCTCCGCGACACGATTGACCAACTCCTCAACGGCGAAGTCACCGGCCGGTACGACTGGAAGACACTATTCAAGACCGAGAAGACCCACGCAGGAACACTCGTCGAGATCAACCTACAGCGAGAGTTCTCCTTCGATGACGGCGTCGACATGGACTACAGAATCGCCGACGTCGATGTCGACTGCAAATACTCCCAGCAGTTCGGTGGCTGGATGATCCCGCCCGAGGCTATGGATCATCTCTGCCTCCTGGTCTGGGCGGACGACTACAAGAGCCGGTGGAGTGCCGGACTGCTCCGCATCACACCTGAATGGCTCAACCAGGGAAACAACCGAGACCTGAAGATGACGGTCAAGGCGGAGTACCGGAATAGAATTCTCTGGCTCTGGCACGATGCGGAACTCCCAGAGAACGTCCTGCTCCACATGAGCCCCGCGGACCGGACTGCGGTGTTCTCTCACAAGTCTGGGCAAGCCCGGCTCGACGAACTGTTCCGGCGCGCCCAGGGCCGCCGGATCGGGCGCAATGTCGTCCGCACTGTTGCCCAGCAGAAGGACTACATGAAGCGCGTCCGCGGGAATGGAGGCTCCAGGTCCTCTCTCCGCGACGAGGGAATCATCATCATGGGTGATTACCGGGCTCACCAGGACATCGCACGAAAACTAGACCTCCCCATCCCCCGGGAGGGTGATTTCGTCAGCGCCCGCGTCGTCGAGACGGACGGCCAGTGCGGTCGGCCGTACGCGGAGATCGACGGGGCCGCCTGGACCCTGGCGGGCCCCGACGACCTTGCCACGATTGCCCCATTCCTGCCCGCACACAGTGCTGTCGGCGCCGGCACCGGCGCTACAGAGGGATGACGCTCGTGTCTGAGGCAGCCGGATATTCCAGTTTGAGCGACAGGGCCCTTCAGGACGTCGCGAAATGGTTTCTCAACCAGAAGGGCTTCGAAGGGAAATTCCAAGATGCCATCCGGACCTCACTGGACGAGGTGTTCGACGGAAAGCGTACAGGCCGATACAGAATCGACGACCTAACGAAGACCGAGAAAACATACATCGGAACAAAAATCGAGATCGTTATCCAGGACACCTTCTCGATTCAGGGTGGCCAACCGAAGAAACTGGACTACCTGATCCTTGGCCATGAGGTCGATTGTAAGTTCACCATCGGAACAACATGGGAAATCCCTCGCGAGGCAGTGGGGAAGATCTGCCTTCTAGTGAGGGTTAGCGAGGAGAAAGAGAGCTTCAGCGTAGGACTACTGCGCACCCGGACAGAATTCCTTACAGGGGCATCAAATAGCGACGGGAAGAAGAAGGTGTCCGCGGCCGGAAAGCGGCATATTCAGTGGATTTCAAATGGGGCGCACTTCCCGAAGACTCTACTCCTCACCCTGCCGGAAGATAAAATCAAGCACATCTTCAAGGAGAACAGCTCCGGCCAGGACCGGATCAACACATTCTTGGAATTGGCGCAAGGGGTCCTCATCGATGGCGAGACATTGGACACAGTTTCCCAGCAGCGCGACGGGATGGCGCGCCTCCGCGAAGGGGAGGGTAGAGCCCGCACGGTGCTTCGCGATCAGGGAATTCTGATCGCCGGCCACTGGCAGAAACACAAAGGCGTCCTCCAGCAACTGGAAGTCCCCCTCCCTCGCATGCCTCGCCGCGGCGAAATCGTCAGCTTCCGAGTGGTGAAGGCACAACCAGAGCACGGAGAGCGCCCCAGGGCTACGCTCGATAAGGAGGCCTGGGTTCTCGCCACCCCCGACGACCTGAAGGAACCAGGCCCCCGGCTTCCCAGCGTAAAGAAGAAGCCTTAAATGACCTCGTGGGTCCCGCCAGAAGGATCGTGGGCGTCCTCAGCTGCACGGCGTCGGAACATGCAGGCGATCCGAAGCCGTGACACCAAGCCAGAGCGGTTGGTCCGCAGTCTCCTGCATGCCCGGGGACTGCGCTACCGGGTGGCTGCCAAACCTCTCCCGGACCTCCGACGGACCGCAGACATCGTCTTCCGTCCGGCAAAGGTGGCCGTGTTCATTGACGGCTGCTATTGGCACGGCTGTCCAGAGCACTACGTGCCCCCGAAGACCAATAGCAGCTACTGGTCAGATAAGGTCGCGCGGAATATGGCCCGTGACCGCGATACGGACCAGCGCCTCCAGGAGGCCGGCTGGGCCGTGCTCCGGTTCTGGGAGCACGAGCCATCCAGCGACTGCGCCCTGCGGATCGCAGCAGAGGTCGACAAACGCCGTGCCCGCAGGGACGACGCTGCGGGCACGGGCTGATCAGGCGTTCCTGCGGTCCCGCTCTCGGGCAGCCTCCAGGACCTGAATGATCGACTTTCCGACTGCCGCGGCCACTGGCGGCGGGAAGGCATTGCCCACCTGCCGGTACTGCGCGGTCTTGCCTCCGTCGAACTCCCAGCCCTTCGGGAAGCCCTGGATGATTGCGGCCTGCTCCACCGTGAGCATCGGCCCGTCGTCACCCAGGAGATCCCGGTCCTCAGTCTGCTTCGTCTTGCACGTGTCGGCGTCATTGGCCACACCAAGACCTGACACACCGAGCATCTTCCATGCCGCCTTGGCCCGGCTTGGTCCGAGGTCCGCGCCGCCGTGCTTCTTCGAGCCGCCCACGAGAGTCGGGGCGATACCTCCGCCCTTGCCCTTCAGCTCGGCGTCACGTTCCGTCGCCCGCGCCAACCACCGGTCGTAGGCATCGCGGGCACGCTGCGCGTAAGCACCTTCGAAGTAGGGCTCGTAGCGCTGCAGCATGGTTGCCTCGAGCGCCTCCACCACACTCACCGGATCCTCGTGCGTGGGTGACGGCCACTCGTACTTCACGTCCTTGAGCACGTCATTCCGAATGGCCACCAGAATGGCGCGGGGACGAAGTTGCGGAACACCGAAGTCACTCGCCTCAAGGACCCCCCACTTGCACACCGTGTAACCGAGACCGGCCGCCGTTGCGACGCTGCCGTCCTCTTCGCGGTACTTGCCGCCCTGCAGCTGGGCGACGATCCAGTCTCGGTAGTCGGAGAATTTGGGGTCCATGATCCCCCGAACGTTCTCAATCATCACCGCACGGGGGTTCAGCTGCTTGACGAGCTGCATCATCCTCGGGAAGAGGTCACGCTCATCGTCCTTGCCCAGCTGCTTGCCCGCATGCGAGAACGGCGGGCACGGCACGCCGCCTGCCAGAAGGTCCAGGCCGTCCTGCTCCAGAAGCCTGCCGCTCTTCCTCAGGTCCCTGGCGGGCTCGAACTCCTTGACGTCCGTGGGAGGCAGAAGATCACAGTGCTTCTTCTCCCAGGCCCACGCCTTCTGCGAGTCGATGTTCTTGCGGAGCGTCCCGACAGCGTGCGTGTCGATCTCCACGAGCGCGAGATGCCTGAAGCCGGCCTCATGCAAGCCAATGGCCTGCCCGCCAGCTCCAGCGCAGATTTCAATCGAGGTGAACTTCGCACCAGTGCTGGTCATGCACCCTCCTTCGAACACGTACCCCGCTGATGCCCTGTGCCACCAGCTATCACAGAGGGTGACAGACCCCACTGACAACCTTCCCAAGTGTGCGCCACGAATCGGCGTGATCCATACTCTCCACACCCGATAGCGAACACCCGTACGATATCCGCCATGCGAAGCCCTGCGTGGACCTGGGATGAACTGCTGCTTGCCTGCGCCCTCGTCGTCAAGAACGGCTGGCGGGAGCTCCGAGTAGGTAATCCCGCTGTGACAGAGCTCTCTGACCTGCTCCGGTCCCTGCCCCTGCCGGAGCGGTCCGGTCTGGCCCAGCGCCTCCCCGAATACAGGTCCGTCGGGAGCGTCTCCCGCAAGACGACGGACCTTGCTTCTAACCATCCCGGCTACTCAGGCAAGCCCACCAAGGGCGGGAGTCTGGACAAGCTGATCATCGGGGCGTTCCTCACCCGCGAGGCCTCGATGCTTCAGGCCGCGCAGGCCATCGAGGACGGCATGGGGTCCGGCCGCCTTGCACTGATCCCCGAGCAGCCCGATGAAGCAGACGAAGGCGGGGCAACCGCTTCAGAGGGGCGGCTGCTCGCGCGGTGGGCGATCTCTCGCGAACGGAACCCCGCATTGCGAAAGCGCAAGATCAGCCAGGTCCTCAAACTCGGCCTGCCCTTGGAGTGCACGGTCTGCACCTTCAACTTCAGTTCTGCGTACGGAGCACTTGGCGACGGATACATCGAGGTGCATCACACCCTCCCGCTCCACATTTCGGGGCCGCGCGAAACGAAGCTGAACGATCTTGCTCTGCTGTGCGCGAACTGTCACCGCATGTGTCATCGCAACCACCGCGGGGCGACATGGCGGACGCCGGACGAATTGAAGGCGGAGATGGAGCAGATTGTGCATCCCCCGCTCCGCTAGTCACCCCGACGGCAGCCACTTTCCTTACCTGTGCGTGCTGGGCTGACGGATGATCCGGGCAGCCGGAGAGCTTCTCAGGAGCCAAACGGCAGAGCGAGCTGTTGGTGCCCGCGGGCCAGGGCCGTTGGTGGGGTGGGGCGGGTGGTGGTCAGGGTGAGGAGGGTGCGGAGGGCTGCGATGACTTCCGACGGGGTGTCTCTGATCATCGAGGGGGTGGCGCTGACCACCAGGATGCCGTGGGACTCCAGGCGGAGGCGGCGGTGGAGCGTGGCGTGCCAGGAGTCGCGGTTGTAGTGGTACTCCGCCGAGTCGATCTCCAGGGCCACGCCCTCGTCGGGCCAGTAGGCGTCCGGGCTCGCCAGGAACGTGCCGTCCGGGGTGTGGAGACGGGCGTTCCAGAGGGGGGTCGGAAGGTCCGTGGTGGAGAGGACGTCGCGGGCCTGGGCCTCGGCCACCGAGCGGACTCCGGCGAGGAGTTCCGCGGCTGCCGCGCGGATCGTGGGGCGGGTCAGGAGGCGGGCGGCACGGAGTTCGGCGTGCAGGTCGTGCGGGTGGCACCAGCCTGACTGGACGACCTGGGCGAGGACCGAGCGGATCCGGTCCGCCGGCTCGTCGGTCCGGGCCGCGAAGTCGGCGGCCGCGCGTACCGGGCGGGTGCTCGGGATGCCCGAGACGGTGATGGTGCGGGGCCAGCGGCTGGTGGGGTACGGGCGTACCTCCGGGGACCCGGCGAGCTTGCGCGGGGCGCGGATCAGGACGTCGGCGGGGGTGTACGGGGCTTCGCGGATCCCGAGCAGGGCGAGGGCCGCGCCGCCGGTGAGGGCGGCGGTGTCGCCGGAGAGCGGGTCGGAGCCGGGCTCGGCGGCATAGAGGACGGCGGCGAGGGCGCGTTGGCGCTGGTCCGGGGGGCCGGTCTGGAGGAGGTAGACGCGGGGCAGCAGACGCTGCCAGGGCCCGCCGGGGCGGGTGCGGGAGGTGATCGTGCCGGGTGGGATGCCGGCGGTGGTGGTGAGCTGGTGGCGCGTGGCGAGGTTGAGCTGGCGGCGGGCGGTGGGGTGGGGAGTTGGGGTGGAGGTGAGGGTGGCAACCGGAGTGGAGTTGGGCGTGAGGGTGGGCGTGGCTCGGGAGGGCCTGCCGGGGCGGGTGGCGGGCCTGGATCGTGCCGTATGGGTGGGGCGCGTGGTGCCTGTGGTGGGGTTCATGGGCGCGGTATGCCCCGCCCGTGGGGTTCGGATGCCCTGCTGGGCGATGTTTCGAGGCCGCCTCCGGGTGAGGTGCGGGAGGCGGGGGGCCTGGTTACGCCGCCCGGTTCGGGTGGTCCGGGGACAGGAAGACGATGACGCCCGTCTCCGTGCCGGGGAGGGGTGCGACCTCGTGCCAGCCCAGGCGGCGGTACGTGGCCACCGTGTTCTTGGCCAGGCGGCTGGTCAGCAGCCAGGCGCGGCGGTCCGGGGCGTCGGTGGTGATCTCCGTGAGGAGGTCCCGGGCGGTGCCGCGGCCGCGCGCGTAGGGGCGTACCGCGAGTTCGTCTATCTCCAGGGCCCCGGTGAGGAGTTCCTTCACCCGGGCCGACCCGAGCTGCGCCGCGACCTGGGCGTACGCACGGTTCTTCGGGAAGGCCGCCGGGGTGATCCAGCCCGTCGCGAAGCCGTCGATGCCGGCTGCGGACTGGATGAAGGCGGTACGGAATCCACGGCGCCGGGCGTCGGCCGGGAGGCGGGTGGCGAACTGGCGAATGGTTTCTTCGTCTTCGTTCCACGGCGGGGCGGAGAAGACGTCGGCGTAGGCGTCGACCAGTTCGTCCGCGAGGTCGAGGACGGCCTGTCCGTAGCAGATCACGATGTCCTGGCTCCTGATGTGGGTGGGGTGGGATGAGGGGTGGGAGGGGCTGGGTGGGCGGGAGGGGGTGAGGTGGTTTGCCCCTTTGGATGGGAGATTGAATTTATGCCCATCCGGTTCCCCGAGCAGACATCGCGCGGATCCGGCGAGTGTGCGACAAATCCCCTCGGCACGGTCCGTGTCGGGCGGCCGGGCGGCCGCGTTGAGCAGCACGTGGACAGACTGCTTCGGGCCGCCGGCGGGGCCGGGCTCGCGTTTCTGCTCGTGTTGGGTGTGGTGGCGGTGCTGCCGCGCGGTGTGCGGGACGCGGTGCCGGAGCCGGTGATCGGCGGGGCCGTACTGGTGCTGGGCGCGGTGGGGGCCCGACGTGTGGTCAAGGGGTCGAGTTAGCCTCGGGGGCTAGTAGGTGTGCGCATCTAAACCGATGAACCGATGAGGTGAGGGAGTTGGACAGCATGGCACGGGTACCGAGTTCTGCAGTGGCGGCCGCCGGTCTGGTCGGCGGTTACGCCGTCGCGCGGTGGACCAAGAAGCGGCCGCTCGGTGGTGTCGTGCTCGGCGCCGCGGGCATCGTCGCCGGGCGGGAGTGGCACAAGCGCGGCGGCGCCCCCGCCGCGGCCGGGCTCGGGGCGCTGTATCTCGCCGGGTTCGCCGGTGCGCACCCGCTGGCGAAGAAGGTCGGCGCCTGGCCGGCCGTCATCGGCGCCGCGGGCGTGGTCGCCGCCGCCTCCTGGGCCGTCGCAGACCGGGGCTGAACCCCGTCCCCGGTCCGTGTGGCACCCGTTCGTGCCACGTGTCAGGATTTCCGGCATGCCTGAACGCGCGCTGAGCTTCGGAGACAGGGCGGAAGCGTACGAGCGGTTCCGGCCGGGGTGTCCCGCGGAGCTGTTCGACCTCGTGCGGGAGTACGCCGGCGGTCCGGTGCGGAGCGCCCTCGAAATCGGGGCCGGGACCGGCAAAGCGACCCGCCTGTTCGCCGGACGGGGGGTCGCGGTCACCGCCACCGAGCCGGACGGGGCCATGCTCGCCGAGCTGCGCAGGCACGTGCCGGCGAGCGTCACGGCGGTACGGGCCTCCCTCGAGGACCTGGAGCTGGGGCTGGAGCTGGGGCTGGACCTGGAGCTGGAGCTGCGCACGGGCCGCCGCCGGTACGGGCTGGTCTACGCGGTGTCGGCGCTGCACTGGACCGACCCGGAGGGACGCTGGGCGCGGGTGGCCTCCCTGGTGGAGCCCGCGGGCGTGTTCGCCTCGGCAGGCGGGCAGGTGCAGCCGGCCGACCCGGCCGTGACGGAGGCCGTTCGTGCGGCACGGGCGCCGTTCCTGGACAGCGACGAGGTCCCGTCCCCGGACGGGACACCGCCCGAGCGGGCCATGCAGTGGCCGGGGACGGAGCTCCGGCGGTCCGCCTCCGCCTGGTTCACCGACGTTCGGCAGGCGGTGATCGGCCGCCGCTTGACGATGAGCGCCGACGACTACCTCGGCTACCTCTCCACCGTCTCGGCCTATCTCGTCCTGCCGGCCGCCGAGAGGGAGCGGGTGTTCCGCCGGATCGCGCGGGTCCTGCCGGCCCGCGTCGAGATCGTCGCCGACGTGGTCGTCCATCTCGCCCGTCGCCGCTGATCGCGCCGGGCGCCGGGGGGCCGGGGGCGGCCGGGGCGCCCCGCTACGCGCCGAACGCGCGCGACAGGGTGTAGATCAGGAGGCCCGCCAGGGCGCCGACCACCGTGCCGTTGATGCGGATGAACTGGAGGTCGCGGCCGATGTGGGCCTCGATCTTGCGCGAGGTGTGCTCCGCGTCCCAGCCCGCCACGGTGTCGGTGATCAGCGAGGTGATCTCCGTCCGGTACGTGGTGACCACGTAGACGACCGCGCCCTCGATCCAGCCCTCCACCTTGGCCTGGAGGCGGCCGTCCGTGGCCAGCCGGGCGCCCAGGGACATCAGTGAGGAACGGACCCGCAGGCGCAGCGTGCTCCGTTCGTCCTCCGCCGCCGAGATGATCATCGAGCGGACCGCCGTCCAGGTGGAGGCGATCACGTCCTGGATCTCCTCCCGCTGCAAGATCTCCGACTTCAGCCGCTCCACCCGCGCCCGCGTCTCCGTGTCCGACTGGAGGTCCGCCGCGAAGTCCGCGAGGAAACGGTCCACCGCCCCGCGCGCCGGGTGCTCCGGCATGTCCCGCATCTCCTGGACGAAGCGGAGCAGTTCCTTGTAGACGCGGTCGCCGATCTTGCGGTCCACGAACCTCGGGGTCCAGCCCGGCGCCCCGCCCTGCACCGCCGCCTCCACCGAGTCGGCGTGGGTGACCAGCCAGTCGTACGCCCGCGCGCACACCAGGTCCACGACCCGGCGGTGGCCGCCGTCCGCGACGACCTTCTCCAGCGTCTTGCCGATGCCCGGTGCGATCTCCGCCGTCTCGGCCCGCCGCGTGATCGCCTCGCCCACGACGGCCTGTACGTCGGAGTCCCGCAGGACCGTCAGTGCCCCGCGCAGGGCCGTGGCCAGCTCCGCCGTGACCCGGTCGGCGTGCGCGGGCTCGGCCAGCCAGGCGCCGAGCCTGCCGCCGATGCCGAGGGCGTGCAACCGCGTGCGCACCACGTCGGCGGAGAGGAAGTTCTCCCCGACGAACTCCCCGAGCGAGACGCCGAGCTGGTCCTTCTTCGTCGGGATGATCGCCGTGTGCGGGATGGGCAGGCCGAGCGGCCGCCGGAACAGGGCGGTGACCGCGAACCAGTCCGCGAGCGCGCCCACCATGCCCGCCTCGGCGCCGGCCGCGACGTACCCGGCCCAGCCGCCCGCGCCCGCGTGCTCCGCCCACTTCGCCGCCACGTAGATCAGCGCGACCAGGACCAGCAGGCCGGTGGCGGTCCTCTTCATCCGGCGGACGCCGCGCCGGCGCTCCTCGTCCGCCTCGCTGAACACGAAGCCGCCTCGTGCCGTAGCCGTAGCCGTAGCCGTAGCGGTAGCCGTCGTACTGCCCTGCTCCACGTGTTCCTGCCTTCCCCCGGGCGACGGTTTCGTCCGCAAAGCGTCCGACTTCATAGGATCCGACTCCCGGGGCGCCCGGGGAGTTCCCGGCGCGCCGTACTGCTCCCCCGTGTGTGGACCGCCGAGCCCTACAGCTCCTTGCGCGGCTTCTGCTTCGAGACCGCCCGCTGCTTCGGCGGTTTCACCTTCACCTCGACCCCGCCCCAGAAGGCGAGGCCCGTCACGACCACCCGCGGAGCCCCCGGCTCCACCGGGCCGGGGCTGTCGCGCTGGTCGAAGCCGCCCATCACGCCGATGCCGCGTACGTCGACCTCGATGCCCGGCGGCACGATGATCTGGATGCCGCCCATGATGGCGACGCAGTTGATCACGACCTCCCGCTGCGCGAAGTTCGCCTCGCGCAGGTCGATCTCACCGCCGCCCCAGAACGCCACCGCGTGCAAGCGGGCGGGCACGGTCCAGTTGCCCTTGCGCTGGAAGCCCGACATGACCGCCACGGCCATGGCCGGACCGCCCGCCGACCCTCCGCCGCCCACGATCCGGGCCGGCCAGGCGGCTTCCGAGCCCGCGGGTGCTCCCGCCTTGGTCAGCCCGACCGGGGCGGCCGCGATCGGAGCCGTCGCGCCGGGCGCGGGCAGATCCCGCGTCAGCGGTTCGAGCTCGGCGTACGTACGGGACCGGTAGGCCGCGTCCAGCCGCTCCTCGAACTCCTCCATGTCGAGCCGGCCCTCGGCGACGGCGTCCCGCAGCCGGTCCACCACCCGCTCCCGGTCGGCGTCCGAAGCCCTCAGCTCCGGCAGCAACGGCTTCTCGGGCCGCGGCGTCTCGGGCCGCTCATCACTCATGCGGACCAGCCTATGCAGTCACCCCGGAGAGCGGTACGGCCCGAACCCCGCTCCGGCTCAGGGTTGTCCCTGATTTATCCCCGCCCCGTTGCCGCCGCCCCCAGCCCCGTTACCCCCGCCCCGCGTACATCCGCGCGATCACGTCCTCGATGTCCGGCTCCCGCACCGACAGGTCCAGCAGCGGATACTCCGCCGCCACCGCCGCCACCAGCGGAGCCGCCGAAGCCCGCGCCGGGAACGCCAGCCACTGCCGGGCGCCCTCCACCTTCACCACCCGCGCCCCCGCCACCTCGATCGGCGGGAGCTCCCGCTCCAGGTCCACCACCAGCGTCCGCTCGCTCGCCGCCGCACCGTCCGCGGCGCCCGCCGTGTGCAGTCCGCCCAGCGAGCCGTCGTAGACCAGCCGCCCGTGGTCGATCACCATCACCCGCTCGCACAGCTGCTCGATGTCCTGGAGATCGTGCGTGGTCAGCAGCACCGTGGTGCCGAGCTCCTCGTTCAGCTGCCGCAGGAAGCCCCGTACGCTCGCCTTGCTCACCACGTCCAGCCCGATGGTCGGCTCGTCCAGGTACAGCACGTCGGGGTCGTGCAGCAGCGCCGCCGCGATGTCCCCGCGCATCCGCTGCCCCAGCGACAGCTGCCGTACAGGTACGTCGAGCAGCTCGGCGAGGTCGAGCCGGTCCACGCAGCGCTCCATGTTCTCCGCGAACCGCGCCGGCGGGATCCGGTACATCCGCCGCATCAGCGCGTACGAGTCCTTCAGCGGAAGGTCCCACCACAGCGTCGTGCGCTGCCCGAACACCACCCCGATCCGGTGCGCGAGGCGCATCCGCTCCCGCGCCGGGTCGATGCCGGCGACCCGCAGCCGGCCGCCGCTCGGGGTGAGGATGCCGGTCAGCATCTTGATGGTGGTCGACTTGCCGGCGCCGTTGGGCCCGATGTAGCCGACCATCTCGCCCCGGGCCACCTCGAAGCTGATCCCGTCCACGGCCCTGACCTGCCGTTTCTCCCGGCGCACCAGGCCCACCCGGCGCCGTACGTCGAAGACCTTCTCGACCTCGTGCAGTGAAATCAACGCATCCGACATCAGCGCCTCCGACACGGCTAGCTCCCCGTACTCCGGTACGAACGGACCCCCGCGCGCCAGGCCAGCGACGCGGGGAGGAACACCACGAAGGCCACCAGCGGGCTCGCGTACGCCACCCACCCCGGCAGCCCCAGCGGATCGGGCCGGCCCAGCACGTACAGGGCGGGCAGCCAGTTGACGAAGGCGAGCGGCACGATGAAGGTGACCCCGCGCAGCAGGTCCTTCGCGAAGACGGTCGGCGGGTACTGGAGCATGGTGCAGCCCCCGTAGGTGAAGCTGTTCTGCACCTCCGCGGCGTCCCCGGCGAGGAACTGGAAGGCCGCGCCGCCCACCATCACCGCGCCGAAGATCGCCGCCCCGGCGGTGATCATCACGGGCAGCATCAAGGCCTTCCCGACCGTCCAGTGCACCTGGTCCAGCTCCGAGACGGCCCACCCCAGCACCACGAGCCCCTGCGCGATCCGCCCGAGCCGGCGCAGTGCGAACCGGTCGGCCGCCACCTGGGCGAGCACCGGGACCGGGCGGACCAGCATGGTGTCGAGGGAGCCGTCGCGGATCCGCGAGCCGATCCGGTCGGTGTTGCCGAGCAGCAGGTCGGCCAGGCCCAGGGAGGCCGAGCAGGACCCGTACAGCAGGGCGATCTCGGGCAGCGTGAAGCCGCCCAGCTCGTCCACGTGCGAGAACATGATCATGATCGCGACGAAGTCCAGGAGGGTGATGGCCGCGTTGCCGAAGGTGGAGAGGAAGAAGGACGTGCGGTACGTCATCGTCGACCGGATCCACATCGCGGCGATCAGCCCGTAGCCGCGCAGCCCTTCCAGGACCCGGCTGCGCCGCGGGACGAGGAGCCCGGACCCCGCCCCCGCCGCGCCCGTCGCGCCGGTCGGCGCGGCCTTCCCGAGGCCGCCCTCCGCCACCCGCTCAGCCACCCTGGACCACCACCTTCCGCGTCGCGGCCGCCTGCAGCAGCCGGCCCAGCCCGAGCAACACCACGGCCCACGCGGCCTGGAAGCCCAGCCACCCCGCCGTACGAGCGGCCCCGGCGCCCCCGCCGCCCCCGCCGAGCAGTACGTCCACCGGCACCTGGAGCATCGCCGCCCAGGGCAGGAGGCGGACGAACTCCCCGAAGCCGCCCGGGAAGACGGTCAGCGGCAGCAGCATCCCGGAGAAGAAGATGGAGACGACCGTGGCCATCATGTTGATCCCGGCCCCGTCCATCAGCCAGAACGCCGCCAGCCCCAGCAGGTAGCGCAGCGCGAAGCTCACCACCAGCCCGAGGAACACGGACACGAGGAAGAGCAGCCAGCGCAGCGGATCGGTCGGCAGCGCCAGCTGGAAGGCGAGCCCGCCGACGATCAGCGGTACCACGCCGCGGCCCAGGAGTTGAAACCCCGCCCGGCCCAGATCACCCGCGAGCCACCACGTCTGGAGATCGGCCGGACGGTACAGGTCGACGGCGATGTCACCCGTACGGACGCGTTCTTGGAACTCCTCCTGGAAGCCTCCGCCGATCAGGGCTCCGGCGGCGAGCAGCGCCTGACTGACCCACATGAACGTGAGGGCTTCGGACTGGTCGTAGCCGCCGAGTCCGGGCCGTTCGTCCCAGAGCGCGATGTAGGTGTAGGCCAGGATGAAACCGAACACGGTGTTGGTGAACACCCCAGCCGCGGTGGCCGTCCCGTAGGTGGCGTACCGGCGAAAGCCCCCGGCCGCGACCGCTCCGTAGAGCCCGGCTCGCCCCACCACCGGCTGGCGCACCTCGTCCCCTCCGTTTCCCAGGTCGTTGCTGCGTCGTTCCTGTGTCGGCCAAAGCGCGCGAGCTTAGTGCGGAGGGGCGATCCACGCGAACGAATTACGCCCGTCCGGAGCGGAAGCGGCGGCCATCGGGTAGACAGCATGAGGTACAGATGTGGATATTTCGTACGGCGCCGAGGAGTCCCGGAGATGAGCGACCCGTCACCACCGCCCGGCTGGACGCCTCGCGATCCCGACACCCCCGACGGGCAGCAGGCTCCGGGCGCCGACGCGCGCCCGCCCTCCGGAGCGCCGGCCCCGCCCCAGAGCGCCAAGGAGGCCAAGCGGGCGAAGAGACAGCGGGCGAAGGCGGCGAAGAAGGCCAAGCGCAAGCGCACCGGCTGGCGCCGCCTCTTCCCGACCTGGCGCATGGTCCTGGGCGCGTTCCTGCTCCTCGCCCTGCTCGTCTGCGGCGGCCTCGTGGCCGGCTACCTGCTGGTCCACATCCCGCCCGCCAACGCGGCCGCCACGGCGCAGTCCAACGTCTATCTCTACACCGACGGCACCCAGCTCGCCCGCGACGGCGAGGTCAACCGCGTCAACGTGCCGCTCTCCCAGATCCCCCTGACGGTCCAGGAAGCCGTACTGGCCGCGGAGGACCGCGACTTCCACTCCGAACGGGCGGTGGACCCCGCGGCGATGCTGCGCGCCGCCTGGAACACCGCGACCGGCAAGGGCACCCAGTCCGGATCGACCATCACCCAGCAGTACGTCAAGAACTACTACCTGGGCCAGGAACAGACGATCAAGCGGAAGGTGAAGGAGTTCTTCATCGCGATCAAGCTCGGTCGTGAGAAGTCGAAGAACTACATCCTCGAGGGGTACCTGAACACCAGTTACTTCGGCCGCAACGCCTACGGCATCCAGGCCGCCGCCCAGGCCTACTACGGCAAGGACGTCGGCAAACTCACCACCGCCGAGGGCGCGTACCTCGCCACCCTCCTCAACTCCCCCAGCGCCTTCGACGTGGTGGCCCACCCCCAGGGCCGCGGCCGCGCCCTCGCCCGCTGGAACTACGTGCTCGACGGCATGGTCAAGAAGGGCTGGATGACGCCCGCCGAACGCGCGGCCACCCAGTTCCCCGAGCCCGGCAAGGTCCGCCCGGCCGCTGGCCTCTCCGGACAGCGCGGCTACCTCGTCGAGGCCATCAAGGACTACATCGTCGAGAACAAGATCCTCGACGACAAGACCCTCGCCGAGGGCGGCTACCGCATCACCACGACCATCGACAAGGCCCGCCAGACCGCCATGGTCGACGCCGTCAACGACAAGATGGTCAGCAAGCTCGAACCCGACAAGCGCAAGGCGGACCGCGTCGTGCGCACCGGAGCCGTCTCCATCGACCCGGCCACCGGCAAGGTCGTCGCCCTGTACGGCGGCATCGACTACACCAAGCAGTACGTCAACAACGCCACCCGGCACGACTACCAAGTGGCCTCCACCTTCAAGCCGTTCGTCTTCGCCTCCGCCGTACAGAACGGCTCCCGCACGCAGGACGGCCGCACGATCACCCCGTTCACGATCTACAACGGCGACAACAAGCGGCGCGTCGTCGGCACCCGCATCCCCTACGCACCGGAGAACGAGGGGCAGGTCAGCTACGGCAACATCACCGTCAACACCGCCACCGACCTCTCCGTCAACACCGTCTTCGCCCAGATGGTCGTCGACGTCGGCACGGACAAGGTCAAGCAGACCGCCATCGCCCTCGGCATCCCCGAGAACACCCCGAACTTCGACCCGGGACCGGCCATGGCCCTGGGCACCATGCAGGCCAGCGTCCTGGACATGACCCAGGCCTACGCGACCCTCGCCGCCCACGGCCGCCACATCCCGCACACCTTCGTCGAGAAGATCACCAAGGAGGGTGACACCATCGCCCTCCCGGCGCGCGACCCGGCCCAGGCCGTCAGCCGCGAAGCCGCCGACACCACCACGTCCATGCTGGTCAGCGTCGTGGACAACGGAACCGGCACGGCCGCCCTGGCCGCAGGCCACCCGGCCGCCGGCAAGACGGGGACCGGCGAACTGGACCGCTCGGCCTGGTTCGCGGCGTACACCCCGAACCTGGTCACGGTCGTCTCGATGATGGGCCAGGACCCGGACACCGGCTCCCTGGAATCCCTCTACGGAGCCCTGGGCGAGGCCCGCATCGGGGGCGGCGGCTACCCGGCCCGGATCTGGGCCCAGTACACGAAGACGGCCCTGGCGGACAGCGACCCCGTGGACTTCGACCTGGAGCTCATGCCGGGCGCGAACCGGCCCCCGCAGCCCCCGCCCGTGGATCCGGACCCGAGCCAGTCCGAGGAGGAGACCCCGGGCGACCGCCCCTCCGGCCGGCCGGGCCGCCCCACGCGGACCCCGTCGACGGGCGGACAGACGAACGGAGGCCAGACGACGGGCGGCCAGACCACCGGAGGCCAGACGAACGGGGGCCAGACCACCGGAGGCCAGACCACGGGCGGCCAGACCACCGGAGGCCAGACCACGGGCGGCCAGACGACCGGAGGCGAGACCACCGGAGGCCAGACCGACGGCGGCGCCACGACGGGCACCCAGGGCGGCACCACCGAGGGCCTGCGCCCACCGGCGGACCTACTGGAGTAACTGGAGCAACCAGGGCAGCCCGGTCGCCACTCAGTGACCGGAGGTCGCCTTCAGCCCCACGACGGCGACCAGCAGCAGGCAGATGAAGAAGATCCGGGCGGCGGTGACGGGCTCCCCCAGCACCGCCATACCGAGCACCGCCGCCCCGGCCGCGCCGATACCGACCCAGACGCCGTAGGCCGTACCGATCGGCAGGGTCTTGGCCGCGTACGACAGCAGCACCATGCTCGCCACGATGCCGGCACCGGTGAACACGCTCGGCCACAGCCGGGTGAAACCTTCGGTGAACTTCATGCCGATCGACCAGCCGACTTCGAGCAGACCGGCGAGAAGCAGCAGAACCCAGGCCATGACAGGCACCTCCGGAACGAGAGCGGAACGGGGTGCGTCGTCTTGTCATGCAGCCATCGGCAACAGCGCGACAGCCACCCGGTACGGCGCGTCTCGTCGGGGGTTCCCCACCACCGTAGCAAAACCGAACGAAAAGGGCCGGTGACGATCGTCACCGGCCCTTCCTCGGTCTCATCCCGCGGGGCTAGAGATAGAGCCCCGTGGAGTCTTCCGACCCCAGCCGCTCGGCGGCCACGGCGTGCAGGTCCCGCTCCCGCATCAGCAGGTACGTCGCCCCGCGCACCTCCACCTCGGCCCGCTCCTCGGGGTCGTACAGCACCCGGTCCCCCGGCTCGACCGTCCGTACGTTCTGCCCGACCGCGACCACCTCGGCCCAGGCCAGCCGCTTGCCCACCGCGGCCGTCGCCGGAATCAGGATGCCGCCGCCCGAGCGGCGCTCACCCTCCGGCGAATCGGATTTCACGAGCACGCGGTCGTGGAGCATGCGGATGGGCAGCTTGTCGTGGGTGGTGGTGTTCTCGCTCACGCCCCGAACCTACCCGCCCACACCGCCCCCGCACCCCGCAGGGTCATCAGTCAGCGCTTGCGTCGCGCCGACATCACCAGCAGGCCCACGACACCGGCCGCGAGCAGCGCGACCGGCACGATCCGCTCGACGCGCGGGGCGCCGTCGTCGTGGCGCAGCCCGTCGCGGGCGTCGGTGACGAGGCGGTTCACCGTCGCCACCGCGCGGCCGACGACGTGGTCGATGTTGCCGACCATCCTCGCCTTGGCGTCCCCGACGATCGTCTTGGGGTGCATGCGCACCCCGATCTCGTCGAGCGCCTCGGCGAGCTGCTCGCGGCGGCGGACGATGTCCGCCTCGATCTGTGCGGGGGTCCTGGCTTCCGGCACCGCGCTGCCTCCGTCGTCGTGGTCGGTCCCTCGGCGGGCGTAGCCCACCGTGAACAGTCTGTCAGCAGCTTAGTCTCGACACCGTACCGATCCCCTCCCGAGGAGACTGTTGAGATGAGCGAGCGACTTGAGCCGGGCGACATCGCCCCCGCCTTCACCCTGCCCGACGCGGACGGCAACGAGATCTCGCTCGCCGACCACAAGGGCCGCAAGGTGATCGTGTACTTCTACCCGGCCGCGCTGACGCCGGGCTGCACGAAGCAGGCCTGCGACTTCACGGACAACCTGGCGGTCCTGGCCACGGCCGGCTACGACGTCATCGGCGTGTCCCCGGACAAGCCGGAGAAGCTGGCGAAGTTCCGCGAGCAGGAGCACCTGAAGGTCACCCTGGTCGGCGACCCCTCGAAGGAGGTCCTGACGGCGTACGGGGCGTTCGGCGAGAAGAAGCTGTACGGCAAGACCGTCACCGGGGTCATCCGCTCCACGGTGATCGTCGACGAGGAGGGCAAGGTCGAACGCGCCCTCTACAACGTCAAGGCCACGGGCCACGTAGCCAAGATCATCAAGGACCTGGGCATCTGACCCCACCCCCTGCTTCCGGAACGGCCCGCACCCCATAAACGGTGCGGGCCGTTCCGCTTATCGGACGAACTCCGCCGTAACCGTCCGACTATCGGTCCGTTACTCCACGCGAGGGCCGCACACGCGGCCGGGAATGGAGGGGTCGATGCCGATTAGCCCGTACACGAAGGAACGCCTCACGGAGGCGGCGGAGGGGTCACGGACTCTGTCCGAAGCGCTGGCGAAGCTGGGGGTGGACCCGAAGGGCGGGTCGCGGAGGTACCTGCTCGATCGCATGCGGAAGTTGGGCGTGGACGTCTCGCACTTCGAGCGCGAGGGGGTGAAGTGGACGAGGGAGATCCTGGCCCAAGTCGTCGCATCCTCGGCGAGCATGTGCGAGGTACTGCGCCGGCTGGGCCTCGATGTCGTCGGCGGCCACCACACGCACATCAGCCGCAAGGTCAAGGGGTTCGGGATAGACACTTCGCACTTCGCACCTCCACCGCGCACGGAACGCATGCGGTACAACCAGCGGCGTCGTTCAGCCGAGGAAATCCTGCGCGAGGACCGATCTCCGACGTCCGTCCGGGTGGACAACACCAAGCTGAGGCGGGCACTCCTGGAGACCGGGCGGGAGGAGCGCTGCGCCTTGTGCGGGATCGAGCCGGTTTGGCAGAGTCAGCCGCTACCCCTCGAGGTCGACCACGTCGACGGCCACTGGCGCAACAACCAAGCGGCCAACCTGCGGTTCTTGTGCCCCAACTGCCACTCCACAACGGACACGTATCGCGGGCGCGGCAAGGGGCGGCGATGACCAGCGGCAATCGTGCAGCGTACGTGCGGCGCGGGAAACCAGAGCGGGGCGCCCTGCGTGAAGCCGTCGCCCAATCGTTCTCTCTGGCGGAGACCTTGCGTCGCCTGGGTAGGCCCGTGTCAGGCAGTCAGCATGCCGCGCTCAAGCGATGGATCCAGGAAGCCTCCCTCTCAACCGCCCACTTCACGGGGCAGGGACATCAGCGCGGCAAACGTGGAACCACGACACGGCCCGCCGATGACGTACTCGTTCAGCACGAGGGCGAACGCCGGACCACAACCAAGACGTTGCGCCGCGCATTGCGCGAGATCGGCGTTCCTGATGAGTGCGCCCACTGCGGGACACCTCCCGAATGGCTCGGACTCCCCATGACGCTGGAGATTGACCACATCAACGGCGACTGGAGCGACGACCGCCGCGAGAACCTCCAGCTGCTATGCCCCAACTGCCATGCAATTACGAGCACCTGGTGCCGTGGAGGCCGCCGCAAGACATCCCACTGATCTTGCTCGACCAGCTACAGCCGTCTGCAGCTATCATGGCAGGCGGCTAGCGGCGGTGGCGCAACGGCGACGCAGCAGACTTAGGATCTGTGGCCCGTGAAACGGCTTGAGGGTTCGAATCCCTTCCGCCGCACCTGGAAGGCCTGCGAATCGAAGGATCGACTCGCAGGCCTTTTCCATATCCGGGCTCAGCCCAAAAGCTCCCTCACCACCGGGACCAATGCCCGGAAGGCCTGGCCTCGGTGGGAGATGGCGTTCTTTTCTGCCGGGGTGAGTTCCGCGCAGGTGCGGGACTCGCCGAGGGGTTCGAGGATCGGGTCGTAGCCGAAGCCGCCCGTGCCCGACGGGGTGTGGCGGAGGGTGCCCAGGAGGCGGCCTTCGACCACGCGTTCCGTGCCGTCCGGGAGGGCGAGGGCGGCCGCGCAGAAGAAGTGGGCGCCGCGGTGGGGGGCCTCGATGTCGCCGAGCTGGGCCAGGAGGAGGGCCAGGTTGGCGGCGTCGTCGCCGTGGGAGCCGGCCCAGCGGGCCGAGAAGATGCCCGGGGCGCCGTTCAGGACGTCCACGCAGAGGCCCGAGTCGTCCGCGACCGCCGGCAGGCCGGTGGCCTGGGCCAGGGCGTGCGCCTTGAGGAGGGCGTTCTCGGCGAAGGTGACGCCGGTTTCCTTGACGTCCGGGATCTCCGGGTACGCGTCCGCGCCGACCAGCTCGTGCGGCAGGCCGGCGGCGGACAGGATGGCGCGGAGTTCGGTGACCTTGCCCGCGTTGCGCGTGGCGAGGATCAGGCGGCTGGGGGAGTTCGGCGTGGGCGTCGAGGTCATGGCGTCATTATCCCGGGCCGCCCGCGGGCTCCGGCCGGGCTCAGCCCGGGGTGCAGACCTTCGAGATCTCCTTCGCCGCGTCCGCGACCGGAGTGACGTCGGGGGCCGTGGTGCCGCTCTCGAGGGAGGTGCGGACGTTCTGGACGGCCGTGTTCATCGAGGAAATGGCCTTGCTCAGGTCGGCGTTGTCCGTCTGGTCGCCGACCTTCTTGAGGTTGGCCTCGATCGCGTTGAGCGCGTTCTGGGCGTCCTGCGGGCTGTTGCCGGCCTGCGAGACCGCCTGCTGGAGGTCGTTGGCGCCGTCCGTGATGGCGACCGCCGTGCTGGCGCAGTCCATCGCCGTCGAGATCGCGTCGCAGGAGGTGATCGCGGGTATGGCGAGCGCTGCCGTCAGGGCAACGGCTGCAAGGCGGTACTTCGGCTTCACTTCGGCCCCCAAGTGGCGATGTGCAGATGAGCGGATACGTGGACGGGCGCACGGCTTCGACGCCGTGCACCCGTATCCCCAGAGACGCGCGGACCGGCCGCGCGGTTGCCGGCAGCGCTAGAGCGTGAGCTCCAGGGCGCCGAGCTGGAGCGCTTCGAGGTCGGCGCAGCCGCCGGCGGCCAGGTCGAGGAGGGCGTTGAGTTCCTTGCGGTCGAAGGGCTCGCCCTCGGCCGTGCCCTGGACCTCGACGAAGCGGCCGTCGCCGGTGCAGACCACGTTCATGTCGGTCTCGGCGCGCACGTCCTCCTCGTAGCAGAGGTCGAGGAGCGGGACGCCGTCGACGATGCCGACGCTGACGGCGGCGACGGTGCCGGTCAGGGGCTTGCGGCCGGCCTTGATGAGCTTCTTGCCCTGGCCCCAGGAGATGGCGTCGGCCAGGGCCACGTAGGCGCCGGTGATGGCCGCGGTGCGGGTGCCTCCGTCGGCCTGGAGGACGTCGCAGTCCAGGACGATGGTGTTCTCGCCGAGGGCCTTGTAGTCGATGACGGCGCGCAGCGAGCGGCCGATCAGGCGGGAGATCTCGTGGGTGCGGCCGCCGATCTTGCCGCGTACGGATTCGCGGTCGCCGCGGGTGTTCGTGGCGCGGGGCAGCATCGAGTACTCGGAGGTGACCCAGCCTTCGCCGCTGCCCTTGCGCCAGCGCGGCACGCCTTCGCTGAAGGAGGCGGTGCAGAAGACCTTGGTGTCTCCGAAGGAGACGAGGACGGAGCCCTCTGCGTGCTTGCTCCATCCGCGTTCGATGGTGACCGGGCGGAGCTGTTCGGGCGTACGGCCGTCGATGCGAGACATGGCCCCGAGCCTAGCCGGTGCGGGGGAACGAGAAGACCCCGTCCGGGTGCGTCCGGTCGGGGTCCTGTCGTACGTCCGGGTGCGCGCGGGGGCGCGCGTGCGAGCCGGTGGGCTCAGCTCACATCATGTCTTCGATGTCGGCGGCGATCGGGTCGGCGTCGGTGCCGATGACGACCTGGATCGCGGTGCCCATCTTGACGACGCCGTGGGCGCCGGCGGCCTTCAGTGCGGCCTCGTCGACCTTGCTCGGGTCGATGACCTCGGTGCGCAGGCGGGTGATGCAGCCCTCGACCTCTTCGATGTTCTCGATGCCGCCGAGCCCGGCGACGATCTTCTCAGCCTTGGTGGCCATGTGTTTCTCCCTGAGTTCTACGAAGAACGAGTCCGACTGACATCCGGCGTCCGGCGCGTGAACGCCCGCCGCCCGATCGACCGACCCACCAGGGCGGTCCGCTTCGTCACGGTAGCCCACGATTGGCCCAGCTACGCGGGCACATGCCCGGTATCTGCCGAATGATGATGATCAGCATCAACCTGCCCTAAGGCGGGTGAAATGCGACCGCAACACAAGTGGTCTACACCAGTGTGCCGCAAGTGTCGCGACTGCCAAAAACGGGCCGGTCAGGGAGGACGCGGATGAGCGCGAGCAGCGCCGCAGCAGTGCCACAGCAGAAGTGGTGGAACGGCTTGTTCCAAGGGCTGCAGAAGATGGGCCGGAGCCTGCAACTGCCGATCGCCGTCCTGCCCGCGGCCGGCATCCTGAACCGGTTCGGCCAGGACGACGTGTTCGGCAAGGACGGCCTGGGCTGGACGAACGTCGCCAAGGTCATGGCGGCCGCGGGCGGCGCCCTGCTCAACGCGGACATCGGCCTGCCGCTGCTCTTCTGCATCGGCGTCGCGATCGGCATGGCCAAGAAGGCGGACGGCTCGACCGCCCTCGCGGCGGTGGTCGGCTTCCTCGTCTACCGGAGCGTGCTGCACGCCTTCCCCAAGTCCTGCCCGGAGGGGACCAAGGACATCAAGGGCGCCTGCCTGGGGGCCGGGGACGCCTTCAGCGAGTACACGTACCAGAACCCGGGGGTGTTCGGCGGCATCGTCATGGGCATGCTGGCCGCCTGGTTCTGGCAGCGCTACCACCGGGTGAAGCTGGTGGACTGGCTGGGCTTCTTCAACGGCCGCCGCCTGGTCCCGATCATCATGACCTTGGTGGCGATCGTCTTCGCCGTGCTCTGCCTGTGGATCTGGCCGCCGATCGGCGACGCGCTGGAGAGCTTCTCGGACTGGCTGGTGGGTCTGGGCTCGGTGGGCGCCGGCATCTTCGGCGTCGCGAACCGCGCACTGCTGGTGATCGGTCTGCACCAGTTCCTGAACGTGCCGGTGTGGTTCCAGTTCGGCAGCTACACCAAGCCGGACGGACAGACGGTCCACGGCGACATCCCGATGTTCCTCGCGGGCGACCCCAACGCGGGCCAGTTCCTCACCGGCTTCTTCCCGATCATGATGTTCGCCCTCCCGGCGGCGGCGCTGGCGATCACGCACTGCGCGAAGCCGGCCCGGCGCAAGGAGGTCGGCGGCTTGATGCTGTCGGTCGGCCTGACCTCGTTCGTCACCGGCATCACGGAGCCGCTGGAGTACTCGTTCCTCTTCCTGGCGCCGGCCCTGTACGCGGTCCACGCGGTGCTGACGGGTGTGTCGATGGCGGTGACCTGGGCCTTCGGGGCCAAGGACGGCTTCAGCTTCTCGGCGGGTCTGATCGACTACGTCATCAACTGGAGCCTGGCGACCAAGCCCTGGCTGATCATTCCGATCGGGCTCTGCTTCGCCGTCGTCTACTACGGCATCTTCCGCTTCGCCATCACCAAGTGGGACATCAAGACGCCCGGCCGGGAGTCCGACGAGGAGATCGAGGCCATGCAGGCGGAGAACACCAAGGCCTGACCCGAGGCGGGCGAACGCCCCGGAGGCGGCCCGCCGAAGGGACCGCCACGGGGCCACCGGAAGCCCCGCTCGAACCACCCGACGGCACACGAGGCCTTCGGACCCACAGGGTCCGAAGGCCTTTGTCATGTATGTCCGACTGTGTCCTCCCCCACGGAAATGACGGGTTCCTTACGCCGACCTCACCGTGCTACAACTGGTCTACACCACTGAGTGGTGTAGACCACGTGGGCCTTTCGGCCCCGGGGTCCCCCGTTCCGAGACGCTGCCAATCCCCCGTTTTTCCACGTCCTTGGCAGAGCCTTGTCCACTGGAGGAAGACCATGTCCACAGCCACCGCTGCGGAAAAGAAGAAGGGCGCTGGCGTGATGGCCGTCATGCAGCGCATCGGCCGGAGCCTCATGCTCCCCGTTGCGGTGCTGCCTGCCGGCGCGCTCCTGCTCCGCCTCGGCGCGGACGACATGCTCGGCGACAAGGACGTCTTCCCGACGTTCGTCCTCAAGATCGCCGGTTACATGGCCGCCGGTGGTGGCGCGATCCTCGACAACATGGCGCTGCTGTTCGCCGTCGGCATCGCGATCGGCTTCGCCAAGAAGTCTGACGGTTCGACCGCCCTCGCGGCCGTTACCGGTTACCTGGTCTTCCAGAAGGTGCTCGCCACCTTCACGGACAGCAACCTGCCGAAGAAGGCCGAAGTCGTCGCCGGCAAGATCGTCATGCTGGACGCCCCGGTCAACGCCGGTGTGCTCGGCGGTGTCGTGATGGGTGTCATCACGGCGCTGCTCTACCAGAAGTTCTACCGGACCAAGCTGCCGGACTGGGCCGGCTTCTTCGGCGGCCGTCGTCTGGTCCCGATCCTCTCCGCCTTCGCGGGTCTGCTCACCGGCATCGTCTTCGGCCTGATCTGGCCGGTCCTCGGCACGGGTCTGCACAACTTCGGTGAGTGGCTGGTCGGCTCGGGCTCGGTCGGTGCGGGCATCTTCGGTGTCGCCAACCGTGCGCTGATCCCGATCGGCATGCACCACCTGCTGAACTCCTTCCCGTGGTTCCAGGCCGGCTCCTTCGAGGGCCCCAACGGCGCCGTCCACGGCGACATCGCCCGCTTCCTGGCCCATGACCCGAGCGCCGGACAGTTCATGACCGGCTTCTTCCCGATCATGATGTTCGCCCTCCCGGCGGCCTGCCTCGCGATCGTCCACTGCGCCCGCCCCGAGCGCCGCAAGGTCGTCGGCGGCATGATGTTCTCCCTCGCGCTCACCGCCTTCGTGACCGGTGTGACCGAGCCCATCGAGTTCACCTTCATGTTCATCGCCCCGGTCCTCTACGCGATCCACGCGGTCCTGACCGGTGTCTCCATGGCGCTGACCTGGGCCCTGGGCATGCGTGACGGCTTCGGCTTCTCCGCCGGTGCGGTCGACTTCGTCCTGAACCTCGGCATCGCGAACAACCCGTGGGGCCTGGTCGGCATCGGCCTCTGCTTCGCGGTCGTCTACTACTTCGTCTTCCGCTTCGCCATCACCAAGTGGAACCTGCCGACGCCGGGCCGCGAGTCCGACGAGGAGCTCGCCGAGCTGCTCAAGGCCGAGGCCAAGTAAGCACGTAGGTCCGTACGACGAAGCCCCCGCTCTCCCGGAAGGGAGGGCGGGGGCTTTCGCGTGTCCACGAGCCCGTCAGGGCGGTCAGACCTCGTACACCGCGCCCGTGTACGCCAGCTCGACCGGGCCGTCGTAGACCGCGCGGGCGTCGGCCAGGTTGCGTTCGGCGTCCGTCCACGGCGGGATGTGGGTCAGGACGAGCCGTCCGGCGCGGCCGGCGCGGGCGAACTCTCCGGCCTCGCGCCCGTTGAGGTGGAGGTCCGGGATGTCCTCCTTGCCGTGCGTGAAGGAGGCCTCGCACAGGAAGAGGTCGGTGTCCTCGGTGAGCAGGCCCAGCTCGGGGCAGA
Organism: Streptomyces sp. NPDC056883; assembly: GCF_042788835.1. Classification (NCBI taxonomy): domain Bacteria; kingdom Bacillati; phylum Actinomycetota; class Actinomycetes; order Kitasatosporales; family Streptomycetaceae; genus Streptomyces; species Streptomyces sp. NPDC056883. Next base: position 233,953 of record NZ_JBHUBS010000011.1, read on the forward strand.
CGCCGGTGTCACCGGAGTACGTCAGCGAGCGGCCGCCGTGCTCGACGCGGATCCCGTAGGACTCGACCGGGTGGCAGACCTTCTCGGTGCGGACCTGGAACGGGCCGATCTCGAAGGTGCCGGACTTCAGGGTCCGGAAGTCGAAGACCTCGCTCATGGAGCGCTCGTCGGGGACGTCCTCGTACGCGGTGGACAGCCGCTTCTCGGTGCCCTCGGGGCCGTAGACGGGGATGGTGCCGCAGCGGCCGCCCTCGTGGCGGTAGAAGCGGGCGACGAAGTACGCGCACATGTCGATGCAGTGATCGGCGTGCAGGTGGCTGAGGAAGATCGCGTCGAGATCGTAGAGCCCGATGTGCCGCTGGAGCTCGCCGAGGGAGCCGTTGCCCATGTCGAGGAGCAGCCGGAAGCCGTCGGCCTCGACGAGGTAGCTCGAACAGGCCGATTCCGCGGACGGGAACGAGCCCGAACAGCCGACGACGGTGAGCTTCATGGAGCGTGAACCTCCGTGGACGGTCCGTGGACGGAATGCGGGCCGTGCGTGGGTCGAGCGTAAGGCGCGAAACGTCCGGTCGCTCCTCCGCGGCGGGCCGTTGTGGGGCGAATCACCTGAGCTGTCACCCGGTGGAGCGACGGGGCGGCCCCGGGTTGCCGCGCGGGTGCCGTGCGGCTGCGGTATGACCGCGGTGCGGCGGGCGTGCCGCTGCCATGCCGGGGGCGCCGGGCAGGGCTACGGTCGGAGTATGGACACGTCCTGGTGGCCGGCCGTCGCCGCGGTGCTGGTCGTGATCCTGCTGGTGCTCCTCCCCCGGCGGGCGCGGCGGGTGCGGCGGGCCGCGGATCCGCCGCACGGACCCGGACCGCTGCCGCGGCCGGAGGCCGGCGAGCTGTGGTCCCTGGAGGACGGGCGGCCCGTCCTGGTGCTGGCCGTACGGGGCCACCGGGCGCGGATCGCGCGGATCACCGGGAAGTACGACGACCGGAGCGCCGGGGTGATCCCGCTGCCGCCGGGGGTGGTGGGGGCGCGGGGCGGGTTCCTGGAGGCGGACCGGGTGGTGGAGGTGTCGGTATGGGAGTTCGCGAGGGCGCGGCCGCTGGGGACGGTGGATCCGGCGGTGTGGGACGAGGTGAAGGGGCTCGGGGGGCTCGGGGGAACCGGAGGGCCCGGGTCGTCCGGCTGAAGCGGGTCTACGATCCCCCGGAGCCGGAGCTGGACGGGGTCAGGGTGCTCGTGGACCGGCTGTGGCCGCGCGGGCTGTCGAAGGAGGCGGCGAGGGTCGACGAGTGGGCGAAGGCGGTTGCCCCGTCGGGGGAGCTGCGGAAGTGGTTCCACGCGGGTGGGTCCGTGGCGGAGTTCCGGGAGCGGTACGCGGTGGAGCTTCGCTCGGAGGAGGCGGGGGCGGAGCTGGACCGGCTGCGGGGCGTGGCTGCGGCCGGGCCGGTCACGCTGTTGACTGCCGTCAAGGATCCGGGGGCGAGTCACGCGGGGGTGCTGGCCGCGCTGTTGGGCTGACCCGTCTGGAGCTGTGCGCCGGGGCGCGGTCGTGTGGTGCCGTGGGGCCCGCCTGCGGGTGGCTGCCGGGGGGCGCTGCGCGGGGGTGCCCCGACCGTCCGGGCATGGCTGCGGGTGCGCCGCTGCGTGGGGCGGAGTCCCCTACCCGCCCTTCCACCGTTCCCCGGGCGCTGCCCGGACCCGCGCCTCAAACGGCGGCGAGGCTGGGGATGCGTTCCCCGGGCGCTGCCCGGACCCCGGTCCTCAAACGCCGGACGGGCTGGGAGGGGGTACCGGGCTGCGCCCGGACCCCCCTGGGGCTCCGCCCCAGACCCCGGTCCTCAAACGCCGGACGGCTGGATTTGCTGCGCCCGGCCGGGCGGAATCCAGCCCCTCCGGCGTTTGAGGAGCGGGGGTCCGGGGGCCGGCCCCCGGGAACGGCCCCGGGCGGGCCGGCTGTGATCGTGTCGCCTCCGCCGCCGGAGGCTACGCCCAGAGCTGGCCCTGGAGGACTTCGATGGCTTCTTCGGTGGTGGCCGCCGTGTAGACGCCCGTCGACAGGTACTTCCAGCCGCCGTCGGCGACGACGAAGACGATGTCAGCCGACTCGCCCGCCGCCACCGACTTGCGGCCGACGCCGATCGCCGCGTGCAGGGCCGCGCCCGTGGAGACGCCCGCGAAGATGCCCTCCTGCTGGAGGAGCTCCCGGGTGCGGGTGACCGCGTCCGCCGAGCCCACCGAGAAGCGGGTCGTCAGGACGGAGGGGTCGTAGAGCTCCGGGACGAAGCCCTCGTCGAGGTTGCGCAGGCCGTAGACGAGGTCGTCGTAGCGCGGTTCCGCCGCGACGATCTTGACGCCGGGGACGTGTTCGCGCAGGTAGCGGCCCACACCCATGAGGGTGCCCGTGGTGCCCAGGCCCGCCACGAAGTGGGTGATCGAGGGGAGGTCCGCGAGGATCTCCGGGCCGGTCGTGGCGTAGTGGGCACCCGCGTTGTCGGGGTTGCCGTACTGGTAGAGCATCACCCAGGAGGGGTTCTGCTCCGCCAGTTCCTTCGCGACGCGGACGGCCGTGTTCGAACCGCCCGCCGCCGGCGACGGGATGATCTCGGCTCCCCACATGGCCAACAGGTCGCGCCGCTCCTGGGAGGTGTTCTCCGGCATGACGCACACGATCTTGTAGCCCTTGAGCTTCGCGGCCATGGCGAGGGAGATGCCCGTGTTGCCCGAGGTGGGCTCCAGGATCGTGCAGCCGGGGTACAGCCGGCCGTCCTTCTCGGCCTGCTCGACCATGTGGAGCGCGGGGCGGTCCTTGATCGAGCCGGTCGGGTTGCGGTCCTCGAGCTTCGCCCAGATGCGGACGTCGTCCGAGGGCGAGAGCCGGGGCAGGCGTACCAGCGGCGTGTTGCCGACCGCGGCCAGCGGGGAGTCGTAGCGCATTACTTCGATCCGCCGGCTACGGCCGGGAGGATGGTGACGTTGTCGCCGTCCTTGAGGGCGGTGGAGATGCCGTCGAGGAAGCGGACGTCCTCGTCGTTGAGGTAGACGTTGACGAAGCGGCGCAGCTCGCCGCCCTTGGCCTCGTCGACGATGCGCTCCTGGATGCCCTTGTGACGGGTCTCCAGGTCGGAGAAGAGGTCGGCCAGGGTGGCGCCCTCACCGGTGACGGCCTTCTCGCCGTCGGTGTAGGTGCGGAGGATGGTGGGGATGCGGACCTCGATGGCCATGGCAGGCTCCAGTCAGGATGGTGAAGGGGAAGGCGGGCGAAGCGGAGCGGGCGCGAGCGCGCGCGGCCCCGTGAGGGGGCCGTGGGGGCTCAGGCTGCAGTACAGATGGCGCTGGCGAGGCGGCACAGGTCGACGTGCAGCCGCGCCACAAGCAGCAGCCTGCCGGGCGTCTCGATGCTCACGTCGTGGGAAACCATGCGGTCATGTTAACGATTCCCGGTCCCTGGTTTGGAGTGTGATTTCACATCGTGGACGGATATCGCTCACATGGTGAGAACTGGTCCCGCGCGGTGCCTCAGTAGGCCGCGACGACCTGCACCTCTTCCTCCGTGATCACGCCTTCGATGATCTTGTACGACCGGAACTGGAACTCCCCCAGGCCGTCCTTGTCCGCCGTGGAGACCAGCACGTAGTGCGCGCCGGGCTCGTTCGCGTACGTCACGTCCGTGCGCGAGGGGTAGGCCTCGGTCGCGGTGTGCGAGTGGTAGACGATGACGGGCTCTTCGTCCCGGTCGTCCAGGTCGCGGTAGAGCTTCAGCAGGTCCTTCGAGTCGAACTCGTAGAACGTGGGCGACCGGGCCGCGTTCAGCATCGGAACGAAGCGCTCCGGGCGGTCCGTGCCCGCCGGGCCGGCCACCACGCCGCAGGCCTCGTCGGGGTGGTCCTGACGGGCGTGCGCGACGATGCGGTCGTACAGGTCCTGGGTGATGGTCAGCATGAGCGACAGGATAAGCAGACGGGCCCTCCCGTACCGAGGAGTGGTACGGGAGGGCCCGGATGTTGGACACGACCCTTATGGGGCCTCAGGAAGCCTTGGTGAAGGCGGCGCCGCGCGGGTCGCGGGACTTCATCACCAGGTAGGAGACGCCCAGCAGCAGGCCCCACAGCGGGGCGCAGTAGAGCGAGACCCGGGCGTCCTTGTCGACGCCCATCATCACGATGACCATGCCGATGAAGGCCAGGGCGAAGTAGCTCGTGAACGGGGCACCGGGGGCGCGGAACGGCGACGCGGGCAGGTCGCCGCGGTCGGAGGCGGCGCGGTAGCGGATCTGGCAGACCAGGATCATGATCCAGGCCCACATGCCGGAGATGGTGGCGAAGGAGACGACGTAGTCGAAGGCCTTGCCGGGGGCGACGTAGTTGATCCAGACGCCCACCAGCATCAGGCCGGCGGAGAAGGTGGTGCCCACGAGCGGGGTGCCGCTCTTGGTGAGCTTGGTGAAGAACTTCGGGCCCTGGCCGTTGAGGGCGAGGTCGCGCAGCATGCGGCCGGTGGAGTACATGCCCGAGTTGCAGGAGGACAGGGCCGCGGTCAGGACGACGAAGTTGACGATCGCGGCGCCGACGCCGAGGCCCATCTTCTCGAAGGCGGCGACGAAGGGGCTGACGCCGGGCTGGAACTCGTGCCACGGGACGACCGACAGGATCATGATCAGCGCGCCGACGTAGAAGACGGCGATGCGCCACGGCACGGTGTTGATGGCCTTGGGCAGGGTCTTCTCGGGGTCCTTGGACTCGCCGGCGGTGACGCCGACCAGCTCGACGGCGAGGAAGGCGAACATCACGATCTGCAGGGTCATCAGCGTGCCGCCGAGGCCCTTGGGGAAGAAGCCCCCGTCGTTCCACAGGTTGGAGACGGTGGCGGTGTCCGCGGCGTCGGAGAAACCGATGGTGAGGATGCCGGCGCAGATCAGGATCATGCCGACGATGGCGGTGACCTTGACCATCGAGAACCAGAACTCCAGCTCGCCGAAGAGCTTCACGGAGATCAGGTTGGCGCCGTAGAGGATGACCGTGAAGATCAGCGCGTACGCCCATTGCGGGAAGCTGTCGTGGGTCCAGTACGACATGTACTGCGCCGCGGCGGTGACTTCGGTGATGCCGGTGACCACCCAGAAGAGCCAGTAGGTCCAGCCGGTCACGTACCCCCAGAAGGGGCCGAGGAACTCCCGGGCGTAGTCCGAGAAGGAGCCGGACACCGGGCGGTACATGAGCAGTTCGCCCAGGGCCCGCATGATGAAGAAGATGACCAGGCCCGCGATGGCGTAGGCCAGGATCAGGCTGGGGCCGGCCTTGGAGATGGCCTTGCCGGCGCCCAGGAAGAGGCCGGTGCCGATGGCGCCGCCGATCGCGATCATCTGGATCTGGCGGGCTCCGAGTGCGCGGTGGTAGCCGTCGCCCTCGGTGGTGTCGTGCTGCTGCTCGTCGACCTGTACGGAGGTCATGTCTTGGTGCGCCTTTCTCCACGCCGACCCGCGCCATGACTGGCAGCGGATCGGGTCCTCGATCCCCCCGGATACGGATGGAGTTGCACGCCGGCGGTCAGCCGGTTCAAGCAGGCCGCGGGGCATGGGTGGCGCCCCGTCGGCGGTCGTGAAGATTTATCACGTGCTTACGGGTCCGAGAGGGAAGAAAATGTGACGCAGGGCATAAAAAAATCAGGACAGAAGTCCTGAAATGGATCAGATCACCACATCGCGGTGATCTGATCGTTATCCGGATTTGAGCGTCCGCTGAGCGAACGGCCGGCCTATTTGAGGCCCTTCAGAGGATGGTGGGTCAGAGGGTGTCGGCGAGCGTCTCGACGAGGGTCTCCTGGAGACCGCCGAGCCAGAGGTACGCCATCACCATCGGCTTGCGCGGATCGTCGTCCGGCAGCCGGAACAACACCGCGCTCTCGTCGTCCTCCGTGATGTCGAGGCGGGCCGCGATGGTGAGCCGCAGGTCGTTCAGGGCGCCCAGCCAGCGCAGCCGCAGCTCCCCGTCGACCTCCAGGACGGCCGCCCCGTCACCGGCCGGACTCAGCCCGTCCAGGCTCCGTACGACGGCCAGCGCGTCCTCCCGCTTGCGGGTGCGCAGGTCGTTCTCGGTGAAGCGGCGGAATTCGGCCGAGTGGGCCCGCAGCTCCTCCGCGTCGGCGTCGGCAGGGGTCTCCGGGCCGCCGTAGGCGTCGGGGAAGAGCCGGGCCAGGGCCGGGTCGGAAGGGGGCTCGGTCGGACCGTCAGAGGCGGCGAAGAGCGCGGCCAGCGGGTCGGCGTCCGGATCGGGCTCCGGCTCGCCGGGGCCGATGAGCTCCAGCAGCTGCACGGCAAGGGAGCGCAGGATCGAGATCTCGATCTCGTCCAGTGCGATGGCGGCCCCGCCGGCCTTCAGGGGCTCGAACACGCCGCCCATCAGTTGCGGTCCTGGGACATGGTCGCCCAGAGGCCGTAGCCGTGCATGGCCTGCACGTCCCGTTCCATCTCCTCGCGGCTGCCGCTGGAGACGACCGCCCGACCCTTGTGGTGGACGTCCATCATCAGCTTGTTCGCCTTGTCCTTGGAGTAGCCGAAGTACGCCTGGAACACGTACGTCACGTAGCTCATGAGGTTGACCGGGTCGTTGTGCACCAGGGTCACCCACGGGACGTCGGGTTCGGGGACCGCGAAGGTCTCTTCGGCCGATTCGGTGCGTTCGATCTCAATGGGAGCAACACTCACTTGTCCCATGCTGCCACTGACAGGGGTCCGTCGCACAAACGGGCCCCTACATCTCGTCACTTTGACGAGATGTGCGCTAGCATCCGTCGCATGAACCCTGCGGACCTGGGCCTGCCGGTGGACGTGCCGTCGACAGCGCTCTTCACGGACCATTACGAGCTCACGATGTTGCAGGCCGCGCTGGCCAACGGCACGGCCGACCGCCGCTCGGTCTTCGAGGTGTTCACCCGGCGGCTCCCCGAGGGGCGCCGCTACGGGGTGATCGCGGGGACCGGCCGGGTGCTCGACGCGGTGGAGAACTTCCGCTTCGACGGCGCCGTACTGGAGTTCCTGCGCGAGCGGGACGTCATCGACGCCCGCACCCTCGACTGGCTCGCCTCGTACCGCTTCTCCGGCGACATCTGGGGCTACCCGGAGGGCGAGGTCTACTTCCCCGGCTCCCCGGTCCTGCGCGTCGAGGGCAGCTTCGCCGAGTGCGTGCTGCTGGAGACCGTGATCCTGTCGATCCTCAACCACGACTCCGCGATCGCCGCGGCCGCCTCCCGGATGTCCTCGGCCGCCGGCGGCCGGCCGCTGATCGAGATGGGCGCGCGGCGCACGCACGAGCTGGCGGCCGTCGCCTCGGCCCGCGCCGCGTACGTCGGCGGCTTCACCTCGACCTCGGACCTGGCCGCCGGATTCCGGTACGGGATCCCGACGGTCGGTACGAGCGCACACGCCTTCACCCTGCTGCACGACAGCGAGCGGGACGCCTTCACCGCCCAGGTGGCCTCGCTGGGCAGCGGCACCACGCTGCTGGTGGACACCTACGACGTGGCGGAGGCGGTCCGGACGGCCGTGGAGGTCGCCGGGACGGACCTGGGCGCCGTCCGGATCGACTCCGGGGACCTGCTGCTGGTCGCGCACCGGGTGCGGCAGCAGCTCGACGAGCTGGGGGCGACCGCGACGAAGATCGTGGTGACCTCGGACCTGGACGAGTACGCGATCGCCTCGCTGGCGGCCGCTCCGGTGGACGCGTACGGGGTCGGCACCCAGCTGGTGACGGGCAGCGGGCACCCGACGTGCTCGATGGTCTACAAGCTGGTGGCGCGGGCGGCCTCGGCCGATCCGAAGGCGCCGCTGGTGTCGGTGGCGAAGAAGTCCTCCGGCGGCAAGACCTCCGTCGGGGGGCGCAAGTGGGCCGCCCGGCGGGTCGACTCCGAGGGGGTCGCGGAGGCGGAGGTCCTGGGGACCGGTCCCGTCCCGTCCGCCCTGGCGGACCGGCAGCTCCTCGTGGAGCTGGTCAAGGGCGGTGAGGTCGTGGCCCGCGAGTCCCTGGAGGCGGCCCGCGACCGCCACCGCGAGGCCCTGGCGGGCCTTCCCCTCTCGGCGACGCAGCTCTCGCGCGGCGAGGCCGTGATCCCGACCGAGTACGCGTAGGCCCCTGGGGTAGGGGCGGGCCCTGCGGGGCCGTCCCCTACCCGCCCTTCCACCGTTCCCCGGGGCTCCGCCCCGGACCCCGCTCCTCAAACGCCGGAGGGGCTGGATACATGCCGGGGTCTGGGGCGCAGCCCCAGTTTCGGGAAGGGGCGGGGTGGGGGAAGAGCCCCCGCAGGGTCCCCGCCCACCACACACCAAGCCGAAGGGCACCGGACATGCACCGCGCACTGATCGTCGTCGACGTACAGAACGACTTCTGCGAGGGCGGCAGCCTCGCGGTCACCGGCGGAGCCGACATCGCCGCCGCCATCACCGAGCTCATCGGCCAGGCCACCGCCGGCTACCGGCACGTCGTCGCCACCCGCGACCACCACGTCGACCCCGGGTCCCACTTCGCGCACCCCCCGGCCCAGCCGGACTACGAGACCTCCTGGCCGGTGCACTGCGTCGCCGGGACCGAGGGCGTGGGCTTCCACCCGAACTTCGCGCCCGCGGTCGCCTCGGGGGCCGTCGCCGCCGTCTTCGACAAGGGGGCGTACGAGGCCGCGTACAGCGGCTTCGAGGGCGCGGACGAGAACGGCCTCGGGCTCGCGCAGTGGCTGCGCGACCGGCAGGTCACCGAGGTCGACGTGGTCGGCATCGCCACCGACCACTGCGTCAAGGCCACCGCCCTGGACGCGGCCCGCGCGGGGTTCCGCACCCACGTGCTGCTCGACCTGACGGCCGGAGTGGCCCCGCACACCACGACCCGCGCGCTGGCCGAGCTCCGGGACGCCGGGGTGGAGCTGAGCGGGACCCCCGTGGTGGCCGGCTGACGCCGGGCACCGGCGGGGGCGCCACCGGGGCGGGTCAGCCCCGCCCGGTCACCCCAGCAGGGCCCTGATCGGGTGCCACAGCTCCGCCGCCCGGTCGGGCGCGGAGCGCCACAGCAGGCCGTCGGGGTGGTGCAGGACGGCGGTGATCTCGTCCGGGGAGGGCGGCTCGGCGTTGCCGCGCAGGTAGACGGCGCGCAGTCCGAGGTTCCGCAGCCTGGTCAGGGCGCGGGCCCGGTTCACCGCGTGCACCAGCACGCGGACGTTTCCACCCTCGGTGCCGCCTGCGATACCGCCCGCGATACCGCCCGCGATACCGCCTGCGACGGACCCCTTCAGGAGCGGTCTGGGCAGCGTGAGCGCGACGACCACGCTGCCGCCTGGCAATCGGACGAAACCTCCACCGGGCATGTCTTCATCTCCCCCGTCAATAAGAAACTCAGCCCACGCATCTAAACGCGAACGGCCGCCGCCCGCTAGAGGGCGACGGCCGATCATGCTCTGACCTGCGGTTTTACCGAATTACTTAACGGAGGGGCCGACCTCGACCGTCATGACGAGACCGTCGTAGGTCTCCTTCACGATCTTGATCTTGGTGTTGGTGTCAGTGGTCTTCACCGAACCGGTCGGGTTCTCGTCGTAGTAGTACTTGCCCTTGTGGTCGTCGAAGACGAGCTGCGCGGGCTTCGGCTTCAGGAAGAGCTCCTGGCCGTTCTTGTGCAGGGTGATCGCGTCCGTCTTGTAGGCGCTGAAGGCAGCGTCGTACGGCTGGATCTTGTTGCGCAGCAGGGTGCCGTCCGACCACTTCATCGGCTTGGCGTTGGCGTCGATCGGAAGGATCAGACCGGCGCCGGGGTGCTGGCTGGTGTTGTTGTCCTTCTGGGAGGTGTCCCACTGCCAGATCAGGAGACCGTCCTGGTAGGCGTAGTGCTCGACCCAGTTCGGCTTCGTGTTGGCGAAGCCGAAGTTGTACGGACCGACCTTGAGGGTCTTGTCGTACGAGACGTAGCGGCGGTTCTCGGCCAGGTAGTACTGGGCGTACTCCTTGGTGAAGCCGGCGCCGACGCGGGAGAAGCCCTTGCCGGTCCAGCCGTTGTCGCCGTTCTCGGCACCGTCGGTGAACAGCGTGGCGCCGTCCGCCGTGATGCTGAGCGCGTCGCCCGTGAAGCCCTTGCCGCCCGCGCCGCCGTCCGTCTGGTAGCGGAAGCGGAGGTCGACCTTCTTGCCCGCGTAGGCCTTCAGCGAGTAGTTCAGGTTCTTCCAGGCACCCGAGACGCCGGTGAGCGACGGGCTGTTGGAAGCGTCGACCGGGATGGCCACGCCGTCGGCGGTGCCGGCGAGCGCGGTCCAGGTGGCGCCACCGTCGGTGGAGACCTCGGTGTACAGGAAGTCGTACTCCGCCTCGATGTCCCACCAGCCCTTGAGCGACAGCTCCGCGGTGGACTTGCCGGTCAGGTCGACCGAGCGGGTGAGGGTGTTCTTGAGGTCGTCACCCATGTTGCTCCACCACTGCGACGCACCCTCGGCGGGAGCGACGATGTCGGTGGTGACCTTCTTCTTGGGAAGGTCGACGAGCAGCGCCTGCTTGTCCTTGGTGTTGTACTCCGAGACGCCCAGCTTGTGGGTGGACTTCGTCGCGGCCTTGGCCTTGTCGTAGTTCAGCCAGCCCAGCTGGAACTTGTCCCAGGCGGTCATGTCGCCCGGGAGGTCGCCTATGGAGTCCTTGCCGTTGCCGAGCCAGGAGCCGGCCGACATCAGGGACCAGAAGCCGACCGAGTTCTCGCCGCCACCGGAGGTGTCGTAGAGGTCCGGCAGGCCCAGGTCGTGGCCGTACTCGTGCGCGAAGACGCCGAGGCCGCCGTTCTCGGGCTGCATCGTGTAGTCGCCGACCCAGATGCCGGTGTTGCCGATCTGGGTGCCGCCGGCCTTGTTGTTGGCCGGGCCGTTCTTGCCGGCCTCGGTGCCGTAGGCGTACCAGCGGTGGGCCCACAGGGCGTTGGTGCCCTGCACGCCGCCGCCGGCCGACTCGTCCTCGCCCGCGTGGACGATCTGGAAGTGGTCGATGTAGCCGTCGGGCTCGTTGAAGTTGCCGTCGCCGTCGAAGTCGTAGCGGTCCCAGAGGTCGTACTGGGAGAGCTGCGCCTTGATCTGCGCGTCGGTCTTGCCGGCCTTCTTCTGACCCTCGGCCCAGGCGGTCACGCCGTCCTTGACCGTGTCCCAGACGTTGGCGCAGTTGGTCTGGCCGCAGTAGTTCGAGCCGTAGCGGGCCTCGTTGTACGGGACCTTGACCCAGTCGGCCACCTCGCCGTCGACCGAGTAGCGGCCCGAGGAGGTCTTCTCGTAGTAGGTCTTCAGCGAGTTCTTGCCGGCACCGGTACCGAAGTACAGGTCCTGGAAGTACGCGCGGTTGAAGTCCTTGCGCCAGGCCGTGCTGTTGTTCACAGTGCGGTCGGGCTGGGCGATCTGGTTGTGCTGCGGGCCCGGGTTGCCGCCGTACTTGGGCACCGGCGGCTTGGGGCCGGGGCCGTCCGGGTCGAACGTGGTGGTGTTGTCCACCTGGTCGCCGAAGTCGACGAGGATCGTGAAGATCTTGTCGGTCTTCTCGCGGCCGAGCTCGACGTACTTCTTGTCGTCGAGCTTGACGACCTTGGAGGCGCCCCGCTGCTCGACGTCCTTCTTGCCGCTCAGCACCTGCTCCAGGGCGGCCTTGCGGGCCTGCGCCTGCTGCTCGCTGAACGGGCCCTGGAGGTTGTGCTTGACCTGCTCCTTGGAGGGAGCGGTCGGGTCCTGGCGGTCCGCGGCAGACACCCTCGCACCCGGGTCTGCCGTGGCCATCGTGAAGGCGGCGCCGGTGGCCGCCGTCGCTGCCAGGGTCACGCCGATTGCGGCGGCGCGCAGCGCTCGTCTTCTGGCCGAGTTGCTGGTCACTTGATGTCGTTCCCCTCCCGCGGCCGCGAAGGTGGTGCGGAACTTCTCCGAGGGAGTGGGGGGTTCCGTGCGGCGCGCGTCTCAAGTGACGACATTTGACCGGAGAGTCGCAAGAAAAGACAGACCTTGACTTGTTCCTTACAACTGCACTATGCGGTCACCGAGTTCCGCTATTCGGACGTTCGGCGGCCATAGCGGACATCCAGGAAGAACCCGACCCGTATCCGCCCCGGACCCGACCCGTGTCCGCCCGGGATCCAACCGGGATCCACCCGCCATCGAACCCCATCGGCCGCACCCGCCCCTCCCCGCCCCCCGAACCCCAGCGGTGCCCCCCGTGCGCCCCCCGTGCTCCGCTGCTTCCCCTCCCGCGGGTGAGGTCGTGCTTACCGACAGTTCCGCTCGGGCATCCACCGTCGTAGAGTCACTCGACGCCAGACCTGGTCGAGCCGACTCCCCCTCCCGCTTCGAGGACGGATATCGCCATGCCGCGTCCGACTGCCGCACAGCTCGCCTACGGGTCCGCCACCGTCATCGTGTCGACGATCGCCATGCTGCTGCTCTCGCAGACGAGTACGGGTCTCGGCGTCGCGGTCATCTCCGCCGCCGCCCTCGCCCTCGGGCTCCTCGTCGCACTCACCGTCCCGCTGCCCCGCCGGCGCGGGCGGCACGCGGCGACCCGTACGAGGACCTCCTCCCCGATGCCGGACACCGTGCCGCAGGACGTGGCGGCGGGCGCCGCCCCCGCACCGGCCCCGGTCGAACACCCCGTGCACCACTGACTCCGCGCACCGGACTGCGCAGCTCGGTGGCCTTCTAGGTGGCTTGGACCACCACGGTCTTGGCCACCTTGTCGTGCAGACCCTGTTTGTAGGGCTTGTCGACGAGCATCGAGATGACGAGCGCGATCGGCCACAGGCAGAAGCAGCAGATCAGCGTCGGCAGCCAGAGCACGGCGGCGCGGGACAGCGCGGCGTTGGACTGCGGGACGCTGCCGTCGTTGAGCATCGCGACGCGCAGGCCCATCCACTTCTTGCCGAAGGTCTGGCCGTTCTTCTTGACGAACCACCAGTCGTAGCCGACGTAGGCGACGATCGAGATCAGCGTCATGACCAGCCCGCTGCCGCTGTAGGACTTGGTGATGACCTCGGTGACGTCCTCGCCCTTGTTCGTCTCGACCGTGTAGCGGTTGCGGTCACCGGCGAAGAGCTGGATGACGAACAGCGGGACGGCGATGATCAGCAGGTCGATGACGCGGGCGGCGAGCCGCTTGCCGAAGTCGGCGAGCGGCGGCATCCCGGCGAGCGGGTCGGGCATGCCGTAGCCGCCACCACCGCCGTACGGGTCGCCACCGCCGGGACCTCCGTACGGGGGCGGCGGAGGCGGGTAGCCGCCTCCTCCGGGCGGGGGCGGCGGAGGGTAGCCCCCTCCGCCTCCGGGCGGGGGCGGCGGGAAGCCTCCGCCGGCACCTGCGGGCGGTGAGCCGTACGGCGAACCACCCGACGGCGGAGGCGTCGGTTCCTGGGGCTTCTTGAGGAACGGGTCGTCCTCGGGCGGCTGGCCCGGCGGCGGCTGGTCGGTGCTCATGGCCCGAGTCGAACCCGGCCCGGAGCGGCCCGCAACGGGGACGCGTCCATTCGGGGGACCGGGCGGTGGGAGACGGCCTAGCGGGCCACGTACGTGCGTGCGGCGCGGTCGTGGAGGGTCCGGCGGCGCGGGCGGTCCGCGAGGGCCCACAGGGCCCCCGGGAGGCCCAGGAGGGCGTACACCAGCCAGCGGCGCAGCGCCGCGCCGAAGCGGGGCGGGCGGAGCGTGGCGGTGGCCAGGACCCGTACGCCGAGCAGCTTCTTGCCCGGGGTGCGGCCCCAACGGGCCGTGGGCAGGGCCTCGTAGAAGACGCCGAAGAGGAGGACGGCGCCCAGGACGAGGCCCAGCGAGCCCGCGGTGGTCCCGTCGAGCAGCCACACGGTGGTGGTCCGGCCGCCCGCCCGGGCGGCGTCCACCTTGGCCTGGAGGTGCGCGGTCGCCCCGGGCACGAGGGGCAGCGCCACCCCGGTCGCGACGGCGGCGTACACGAGGGAGTCCAGCAGCCGGGCCGTCGCGCGGCGCACGAGCCCGGCGGGGCGCACGGCCCGCTCCGCCATCCGCTCGAACACCGCGCGGCCGGTCCTCTCGGGACGCGGAGCCGGGGGCACGGCGGCCTCGGCCCGCTCCGCACGGTCCGCCGGCTCTACGGGGGACACCCGCCGGGCGGGCTCCGCCGGGACGGCCGGGGCCGGGCGCTCGGCGCGCCGCACGCGCTCCACCGGCTCCGGGTCCGGGCCGGGCGAACCCGGGGCGGCGGGCCACACGGGGGCGGGGGCGGGGGCCGCAGCCGGGGCATGGGCCGCCAGCGGGGAGGGCGCCGACAGGATGCCGAGGCCGCCCGGGGCGGCGGAGCCGGACACCTGCGCGGGCAGGGCGGCCGACACGGCGGCCGGGGCCGGGTGCCGAGACGCGGCCTGCGCGGAGCGGTGGGCCTGGGCGGCCTGGGGCGCTGCCTGGGATGAGCGGTGAGCCGGGGCCTGGGACTGGTCCTGCGCCGAGCGGTGAGCCGGTGCATGGGCCGGTGCCGGTGCATGGGCCTGGGCCTGGTGCGGCGTGGGGGCCGGGACCGGCGGGCGGGCCAGGGAGATTCCGCCGGGGCGGGCGGTGGCCTCCTCCTCGTGGCCCCAGGACACCCGGTGGTCGCGCGGCCCGCCGAACCCGGACTGGTGGAGCGGATCGGCCTGCCATTCCGCGGCCTCACCCCCTTGCCCCGACCCGCTCCCGAACCCGGACCCGGCCCCGGGCTCGGACGGCCCGGCCCCCGGCCAGGGCTCGAAGTCCGACCGCGAGGCGGACTCCGACCAGGACTCCACCTCGGACCGCGCGGCCGGAGCCGCCGCGGAGCCGGCGGGCTCCGGCCAGGACGCGGGAGCCGGGGCCGGTGCGGGGGCCGGTGCAGGGGCAGGGGCAGGCGCCGGCGCGGGGCGGGACTGCGGTCGGTGTTCCGGCTCGCGCAGCGCCTCGCTCACGCCCGTCTGGTCGAGGAACACGGGACCCGTCTCGTCGGCAGGGGCCGCAGGGCGGCTCGTACCGGGAACCCAGTTCAGTCCGTTCCAGAACCTGACGTACCCGGGGATGGACGGATCGGGGTAGTAGCCCTCGCGGGCCGCGTGCTCGCCGTCACCAGGGGAGGCCGTCAATGTCCCCAACTCCGATCGTGGCTTGAGGCTTCTTGCAGGGGTGGACCATAGCCAAGAACCGCCCCCCGACAGGTCCGGTAACGGGAGAATCCAAGCGATCGGGCGAACGCAGACGACCGCATACGAACGCAGACGCACACAGACGAATGCGGACGCACACAGAGGCACGCAGACGAGCACGGCCCCGTACGCAAGGTTTCGGTCAGCCGATTGATTTCGGCCAATCCTCGAAGTGCCTCGCGAAGTCGCGTCATACCCGGGCACTTCGGCGCTCTCTCCGGGTGTGGGCCGCCGGAAGGCCCCGCGCACCACCCGAACACGTACCCCGTACCGAAGTGAGGCCGCCATGCACCACCCCGTCGTCGAGCGCGAGCTGGAACTGAAGCTGGTCCTGTCCCCCGAGCGCAGCGTCCCCGTCCCCGCCCGCCTGCTGTACCTGGCGGACGACCCGTACGCCGTGCACATCACCTTCCACACCGGCTCCAGCACCCCGGTCAACTGGACCTTCGCCCGCGAGCTGCTGGTCGAGGGGGTGTTCCGTCCGTGCGGCCACGGCGACGTGCGGATCTGGCCCACGAAGGTCGGCCAGCAGGCCGTCCTGTGCATGGCGCTCAGCTCCCCCGACGGCGACGCCCTGCTGGAGGCGCCCGCCGTGTCGGTGTCGGCCTGGCTGGAGCGGACCCTGCGCATCGTGCCGCCCGGCACCGAGGCCGACCGGCTCGGCCTGGACGCGGCGCTGGCCGAGCTGCTCGCCCCGACGCCGGCCGACGAGCTGTGGATGCGCGACCCTTGGCCGTCGGACGAGTCGGCGGACGGGGAGCTGTGAGGGCCCGCGCACAGGGCCCCGTACGGGAACGGCCCCCGGTTCAGAAGAGCTTGCCGGGGTTGAGCAGTCCTTCCGGGTCGAAGGCGTGCTTGACGGCGCGCTGCATCTCCAGGCCGACCGGGCCGAGTTCGCGGGCGAGCCATTCCTTCTTCAGGACGCCGACCCCGTGCTCCCCCGTGATGGTCCCGCCCAGTTCGAGCCCCAGCGCCATGATCTCCTCGAAGGACGCGCGGGCCCGCCGGGTCTCGTCCTCGTCGGCGGGGTCGAAGCAGACGATGGGGTGGGTGTTCCCGTCGCCGGCGTGCGCGCAGACCCCGATGAGCAGGTCGTGCGTACGGGCGATGGCCGCGGTCCCGTCCAGCATCTCGGCGAGCCGGGTCCGCGGTACGCACACGTCGTCGATCATCGTCGCGGGCCGCAGGGCCTCCAGGGCGGGCAGGGCCATCCGGCGGGCCTGGAGGAGCAGTTCGGACTCCGCGGTGTCCTCGGCGAACACGACGGCGCTCGCCCCGGCGGCGGCGCACAGCTCGCCCACGGCGGCCAGGTCCTCGGTCGGGTGCGGGGTGTCGAAAGCGGCGATGAGCAGGGCCTCGGTGGTTTCGGGCAGGCCCATCTTGCCCAGCGCGTTGACGGCGCGGACGGTCGTACGGTCCATCAGCTCCAGCAGAGAGGGCGTCAGGCCGGCCTCCATGACGGCGCAGACGGCTGCGCAGGCGGCCGCGGCGGAGGGGAACTCGGCGGCGAGCGCGAGCTGGCGGGGCGGGGCCGGGCGCAGGGCGAGGACGGCCCGGACGACGACGCCGAGGCTGCCTTCGGAGCCGACGAACAGGCGGGTGAGGTCGTACCCCGCGACGCCCTTGGCGGTGCGCCGGCCGGTCTGCAAGAGCCTGCCGTCGGCGAGGACCACGTCGAGGCCGAGGACGTACTCGGCGGTGACCCCGTACTTGACGCAGCACAGACCGCCGGCGGCGGTGCCGATGTTCCCGCCGATGGTGCACTGCTCCCAGCTGGAGGGGTCCGGCGGGTAGTGCAGGCCGCGCTCGGCGACGGCGCGCGAGAGGACGGCGTTGACGACGCCCGGTTCGACGACGGCGATCCGGTCGACGGTGTCGATCTCCAGGATCCGGTCCATCTTCACGAGGGACAGCACGATGCAGCCGTCGGAGGCGTTGGCCCCGCCCGACAGACCGGTGCGGGCGCCCTGGGGGACCACGGGCACGCGCAGTGCGTGGGAGGTGCGCAGGACGTGCTGGACCTGTTCGACGGTCCGGGGCAGGACCACCGCGGCCGGGGTGCCGGCGGCGCAGAAGCTGGCCATGTCGGTGGCGTAGGAGGCGGTCACCTGGGGGTCGGTGAGCAGGGCCTCGGGCGGGAGTCCTTCGAGGAGCCGCTCGTGGAGCAGCGCGTGGAGTGCGCGCGCCCCGTCATCGGCCTCGGCAGCCTCGTCACGTTCGTCAGCATCGTCAACCATGGGGCCAGCGTGGCACCCGGGGCCATCGGTGTGAACACGCCCGCGACGTATCTCGGACATCTCGGCGAGCTCTTCATATTGACGCACAGTGACCCCATGGACCCTCTGCGCGACGCATCCGTCTCCCAGGAGAGGCAGCCGCAGGCTGCCCCGCCCGTGACCTTCACCGGCCGCAAGACACTCGTGGCGGCGGCGGCCCTGGTGGTCCTGATCGCCGGGGCCCTGCTGATCCGCCCGGCCCGCACGGGCGACGACGCGCGCCCGCCGGGGCCCAGCGAGCGGGCCCGCGCGGCGGTCGGCATGGGTGCGCCGGTGGCGGCGGTGGACCTGTCGGCGCTGGTCTCCGACCGGGAGAAGTGGGTCGCGGAGCACCCGCAGGACGAGGCCTCGTGGGCAGTGCTGGGCTCCGCGTACCTGGAGCAGGCGCGGCGGACGGCCGATCCCGCCTGGTACCCGAAGGCCGAGGGCGCGCTGAAGCGCTCGCTGGAGCTACGCCCGGCCGAGAAGGGCAACTTCGACGCGATGACGGGCATGGGCACGCTGGCCAACGCCCGCCGGGACTTCGGGACCGGGAAGAAGTGGGGCGAGCTGGTACGGGCGCAGGCGCCGAAGCGGTGGACGGCGTACCCGGTGCTCGTGGACGCGTACGGCGGGCTCGGGGACTACAAGGCGGCGGAGAAGGCGATGGAGCGCCTGGTCGACATGCGGCCGGGGCTGGCGGCCTTCACGAAGGCCTCGCAGGTGTACCGGGACCGGGGCTGGCGCGAGGACGCGGCCATGTCGATGGAGCACGCGGGGGGCGCGGCCAAGGCCCCGGCGGAGAAGGCGTACGTGCTGTTCCGGCTCGGGGAGCTGGCGTGGGAGCGCGGCGACGACGCGGAGGCGCTGAAGCAGTACGAGGCCGCGCTGCGGACCGATCCGGGCCAGGCGTCGGCGCTGGGCGGCCGGGCGCGGGTGCTGGCGGCGCTGGGCCGGGGCGGTGAGGCAGTACGGGACTACCGGCTGGCGCTGGGCCGCGCCTCGGTGCCGGCGCTGTCGCTGGAGCTGGGCGAGCTGCTGGAGTCGCTGGGCCGGGGCGACGAGGCGAAGGCGGTGTACGACGGGCTGCCGGCGCAGGCCGCCCGGAGCGGGGTGAACGAGGAGCTGCTCCTGGGCCGGTTCGAGGCGGACCACGGCGATCCGGCGGCGGCCGTTCGGCGCCTCACGGCGGAGTGGGCCCGGCACAAGAGCCTGCCGGTGGCGGACGCGCTGGGCTGGGCGCTGCACAAGACGGGTGACGACGCGGGGGCTCTGGAGTACGCGAAGAAGGCCACGGAGCAGGGCCTGCGGCTCGCGGAGTTCTCGTACCACCGGGCGGTGATCGAGCGGGGCCTGGGCGACGTGGCCGGAGCCCGGCGGCACCTGGAGGAGTCCCTGCGGACCAACCCGCGGTTCTCGCCCGTACGGGCGCCCCTGGCGAAGGAGGCCCTGGCGACGATCGGCAAGCCCCCGGCGGGCGGCCCGGAGAACATGCAGCCCACCAAGCCGTGGGTGGCCCCGGAACTCCCGAAGGCGAAGCCCGCCCCGAAGCCGAAGCCGAAGCCGTAGGCGCCGGGGCCCGCACCTCGGACGCCGGCCAAATCCAGCCCCGCCGGCGTTTGAGGCGCGGGGTCCGGGGCGGAGCCCCGGGAGCGGCGCCGCAGGGGCCCCGCAACCCGGCTGAAGCAACCCCCTAGAGGTTGCCCCGCTTCTCCTGCTCCCGCTCGATCGCCTCGAACAGGGCCTTGAAGTTGCCCTTGCCGAAGCCCATCGACCCGTGCCGCTCGATCATCTCGAAGAAGACCGTCGGGCGGTCCTGGACCGGCTTCGTGAAGATCTGCAGCAGGTAGCCGTCCTCGTCGCGGTCGACGAGGATCTTCAGCTCGCGCAGGGTCTCGACCGGCACCCGGGTCTCGCCGGCCCACTCGCCGAGCGTGTCGTAGTACGAGTCCGGGGTGTCCAGGAAGGTCACGCCCGCCGCCCGCATCGCCCGCACCGTGCGGACGATGTCGTTCGTCGCGAGCGCGATGTGCTGGACGCCGGCGCCGCCGTAGAACTCCAGGTACTCGTCGATCTGCGACTTCTTCTTCGCGATCGCCGGCTCGTTGATCGGGAACTTCACCTTCAGGGTGCCGTCCGCGACGACCTTCGACATCAGCGCCGAGTACTCGGTCGCGATGTCGTCGCCCACGAACTCCTTCATGTTCGTGAAGCCCATGACCTTGTTGTAGAAGGCCACCCACTCGTTCATCCGGCCGAGCTCGACGTTGCCCACGCAGTGGTCGATGGCCTGGAAGGTGCGCTTGGCCGGGGGCTCGACCATCGGGTCGACGGAGACGAAGCCGGGCAGGTAGGGGCCGGTGTAGTCGCCGCGCTCGACCAGGGTGTGCCGGGTCTGGCCGTAGGTGGCGATCGCCGCCAGCCGCACCGTGCCGTGCTCGTCGGTGAGCTCGTACGGCTCGTCCAGGCCGCGCGCGCCGTGCTCGACGGCGTAGGCGTAGGCCGCCTTGACGTCGGGGACCTCGATCGCCAGGTCGACGACGCCGTCGCCGTGGTCGGCGACGTGCTCGGCGAGGAAGCGGCCGCGGTCGGTGGAGGCCTTGATGACCGAGGTGAGGACGAACCGCGCGGCGCCGTTGGTCAGGACGTAGCTGGCCGTCTCGCGCGTGCCGTTCTCCGGTCCGGAGTAGGCGACGAGCTTCATGCCGAAGGCGGTCGAGTAGTAGTGCGCGGCCTGCTTGGCGTTGCCTACGGCGAAGACGACCGCGTCCATGCCCTTGACCGGGAAGGGATCGGCCTTGGCGGCGGTGGCGGGTGCGGCGTCGAGCGGCTGGGTCTCAGTCATGACGGCAGAGTCCCGCCGTTCCACAAGATGCGCAATAGTTTCCATTTCTGCTGTACAGACTGACCACTGTCAGCCCACCATGGCTGGGATATCTGTGCACTATGACCACCGACCGACCGCCCGGGAGGCACCCATGGGAATCGACGAACTCGACGGCCGGCTCATCGTCCTGCTCGCCCGCGAGCCCCGGATCGGGGTCCTGGAGGTCTCGCGCCGGCTCGGCGTGGCGCGCGGTACCGCGCAGGCCCGGCTGGACCGGCTTCAGTCGAACGGAGTCATCCGCGGGTTCGGTCCGCAGGTGGATCCGGCGGCCCTGGGGTACCCGGTGACGGCCTTCGCCACGCTGGAGATCAAACAGGGGCAAGGCGCGGACGTACGGGCCCACTTGGACGGGGTCCCGGAGGTGCTGGAGCTGCACACGACGACCGGGCACGGGGACATGCTGTGCCGGCTCGTGGCCCGCTCCAACGCGGATCTCCAGCGGGTGATCGACCGGGTTGTCGCGTTTGATGGCATTGTTCGGGCTTCAACGGCGATTGTCATGGAAAATCCCGTACCCTTGCGGATCATCCCTCTGGTCGAACAGGCGGCCGAGGACGACTGATCCGACCGACCCGCGGCAACGACGGATGAGGTGACGAGGCGTTGAGTTTCTGGGCCTACCTGTCCAACCGCCACCAGCAGCTGCTCACCGACGCCTTCCAGCACGCCAGCGCCGTCTTCCAGTGCATGGTGATCGCGACCGCCCTCGGCGTCGCCATCGGCGTCCTGACCTACCGCAGCGGCTGGGCCGGGAACCTCGCGGTCACCTCCACCTCCACGGTGCTGACCATCCCCTCCCTCGCCATGATCGGCCTGCTGATCCCGATCGTCGGCCTCGGCGTCGCGCCGACCGTGATCGCCCTGACGCTGTACGGGCTGCTGCCCATCGTCCGCAACTCCATCGTGGGACTGCGCGGGGTGGATCCCGCCCTGGTCGATGCCGCCAAGGGCATCGGGATGTCGCGCAGCGCCCAGCTGCTGAAGGTGGAGCTGCCGCTCGCCTGGCCGCCGATCCTGACCGGCATCCGGGTCTCCACGCAGATGCTGATGGGCATCGCGGCCATCGCCGCCTACGCCTCCGGGCCGGGCCTGGGCAACGAGATCTTCCGCGGGATCGCCTCGCTCGGCAGCGCCAACGCCATCAACCAGGTCCTGGCGGGGACGCTCGGCGTCGTCATCCTCGCCCTGCTCTTCGACGCCGCGTACGTCCTGCTCGGCCGTCTCACCATCCCGAGGGGAATCCGTGTCTGAGCCGACGTCCGCGCCGACGACGAGCCCGCAGTCGACGACGAGCCCGCAGCCGGAGGCGAGCCCGCAGCCGGCCGCCACCTCCGGCGCCACCATCCAGCTGGAGAACCTCACCAAGCGCTACCCCGGCAACCCCAACCCCTCCGTCGACGACGTCTCCATGGAGATCAAGGCGGGCGAGCTGGTGGTCTTCGTCGGCCCCTCCGGCTGCGGGAAGTCCACCACCCTCAAGATGATCAACCGGCTGATCGAGCCCACCTCCGGCCGGATCCGCATCGGCGACGAGGACGTCACCGACATGGACCCGGTCAAACTGCGCCGCAAGATCGGGTACGCGATCCAGTCCTCCGGGCTCTTCCCGCACATGACGGTCGCCGAGAACATCGCCCTGGTCCCGAAGATGACCGGCTGGTCCAAGTCCCGCGTCAAGGACCGGGTGGAGGAGATGCTCGACCTGGTCGGCCTGGACCCGCGCGAGTTCCACGGCCGCTACCCGCGCCAGCTCTCCGGCGGCCAGCAGCAGCGCGTGGGCGTGGCCCGGGCGCTCGCCGCCGACCCGCCCGTCCTGCTGATGGACGAGCCCTTCGGCGCCGTCGACCCCATCACCCGCGACCACCTCCAGGACGAGCTGATCCGGCTCCAGCACGAGCTGCACAAGACGATCGTCTTCGTCACCCACGACTTCGACGAGGCCATCAAGCTGGGCGACCGGATCGCCGTCCTGCGCGAACGCTCGCACATCGCGCAGTTCGACACCCCCGAGGCGATCCTCACCAACCCAGCCGACGACT
Organism: Streptomyces sp. NPDC056883; assembly: GCF_042788835.1. NCBI lineage: Bacteria > Bacillati > Actinomycetota > Actinomycetes > Kitasatosporales > Streptomycetaceae > Streptomyces > Streptomyces sp. NPDC056883. The sequence goes on from NZ_JBHUBS010000011.1 coordinate 256,272, forward strand.
TCGTCTCCGGCTTCGTCGGCGCCGGGGCGGCCCTCAAGCGGCTCAACCTCACCCGGGTGCGGGACGTGGAGATCGCCGAGTTCCCGACCGTGTCCGTGGACGACCCGCTCCAGCAGATCTTCAACACCCTGCGCGCCGGCCAGGGCAACGAGCTGCTGATGCTGGACCGGCGCGGCCGCCCGTACAAATGGCTGCGCCGCGGCGACCTGATGCGCGCCAAGGGCTCCCTCGCCCGGGCCGGCCAGCTCGTGCACGACACGGTGACCCGGGACGCGACCCTGCACGACGCCCTGGAGGCCGTGCTCACCGACAGCGGCGGCCGGGTGGCCGTCACCGGGCGGCGCGGCGAGTACATCGGCGTCGTGGACATGGAGACCCTGATGAACTCCGTGCACGAGATGCTGGAGGCCGACCGGCTGACGGCGGCCGAGCACGCGCACGATCTGGAGGAGCTGCGCCACCACCGCGTCGAGCGGGACCTGGAGGGGCTCCGGGACGGCTCTGAGGGCTCATGAGCCCGCGCAACCCGGTCTCCCCCGAACGCCCGCCCGGCGAGCACGAGCTGAAGGGCCACGTCTTCCGGGACCCGGAGGAGCCCGAGCCCGCCGCGGAGGTCATGGCCTCCACCGCGCCGCCCCGCCCCGGGCGCCGGCTCACCTGGGCCCGGCTGGTGACCCTGCCCATCGTGCTGGCGCTGGTGCTGCTGGCCACGTACCTGTGGATCACCAACGCCACCCTCGACACGATCGCCGAGAACTCCCTCGCCAACGGCAACGTGCAGCTCCGGCTGTGGCAGCACGTCCGGCTCACCGCGATCTCCACCTTCTGGGTGCTGATCATCGCGATCCCGCTCGGCATCGCCCTCACCCGCCGCGGCCTGCGCCGGGCGGCCCCGCTGGTCACCGCCGTCGCCAACATCGGCCAGGCCACCCCGGCCATCGGCCTGCTGGCCCTGCTGGTCATCTGGCTCGGCATCGGCCCCTCGACGGCGATCATCGGCATGGTCGCCTACGCCGTCCTGCCCGTGCTGTCCAACACCGTCGCCGGGCTGCGCGGGATCGACCCGCAGCTGGTGGAGGCCGCGCGCGGGATCGGGATGTCCTCCATGGGAACCCTGATGAAGGTGGAACTGCCGCTGGCCGTCCCGCTGATCCTGGCGGGCGTACGGACGGCCCTCGTCCTCAACGTCGGCACCGCGACCCTGGCCACCTTCGGCGGCGGCGGGGGCCTGGGCGACCTGATCACCTCCGGGATCCAGACCCAGCGGATGCCGGTGCTGGTGCTGGGCTCGGTGCTGACGGTGGCGCTGGCGCTGTTCGTGGACTGGCTGGCCTCCCTGGCCGAGACGGTCCTGACCCCGCGCGGGCTGGAGGCGTAGATGGGCAAGCTCGCGGTACGGACGGCCACGGCGGCCTGCGCGGCCCTGCTGCCCCTGCTCGCGCTCTCCGGCTGCGGGCTCAAGAGCGGGTCGCCGATGGTGGACGACGTGCTGCCGGGCTCGGTCGGACAGGGGCAGCCCCTCAAGGGCGCCTCGCTCACCGTCACCTCGAAGAACTTCAGCGAGAACATCGTGCTCGGCCAGATGATCGGCCTGATCTTCAAGGCGGCCGGCGCGGAGGTGCTGGACCGCACCAACCTGCCCGGGTCGATCAGCGCCCGCGAGGCGGTCAAACAGGGCGACGCGGACGCCATGTACGAGTACACGGGCACGGCGTGGATCACCTACCTCGGCAACGACGAGCCGATCACCGACCCGTACGAGCAGTGGAAGGCGGTGCGGGACGCGGACGTGAAGAACGGCGTGGCCTGGCTGCCGCCGTCCACGCTCAACAACACCTACACGCTGGCCATCAGCAAGAAGAACAACGCCAAGTACGGGCTGAAGACCATGTCGGACGTGGCGGCGCTGTCGCAGCGCGACCCCAAGGCGGTGACGGTCTGCGTGGAGAACGAGTTCGCCTCGCGGGAGGACGGGCTGCCGGGGATGGAGAAGGCGTACGGGATGAAGATCCCGGCGGGCAACGTCATGAAGATGGACGCCGGGATCATCTACACGCAGGTCTCGAAGTCCGATTCCTGCCTGCTGGGCGAGGCCTTCACCACGGACGGCCGGATCAAGGCCATGGATCTGGACACCCTCGCCGACGACCGGCACTTCTTCCCCAACTACAACGCGGCTCCGGAGCTGCACGCCAAGACCCTGGAGAAGTACCCGGCGATCGCCGGCCTCCTGGACCCCCTGTCGAAGCGGCTGACGACGGAGACGGCGCAGCGGCTCAACGCGCTGGTGGACGTGGAGGGCCGGGACCCGCACGACGTGGCGAAGGAGTGGCTGGTGGCGGAGGGGTTCATCAAGGAGGGCTGAGTCCGGGCGGGTTCCAAAGGAACGGATGCAAAGAAGTGGTTGCAAAGAAACCCTTGCAGAGACTTCTTTGCAACTCTACTGTTGAGGCATGCCCGAGAACGAGAAGCCTGCCGAACCCCAGCTCCGCAAGCTCGACGCCCACTCCCTGCGCGGTCTGGCCCACCCGCTGCGCATCCGCCTGCTGGGCGACCTGCGCCTGCACGGGCCGGCCACCGCCTCGCAACTGGCGGAGCGGCTCGGGGAGTCGAGCGGGGCCACCAGCTACCACCTGCGCCAGCTGGCCGCGTACGGGTTCGTCGAGGACGCCCCCGAGCACGGCAAGGGCCGTGAGCGCTGGTGGCGGCCCTCCCAGGACGGCACGATCTTCGACGAGGCGCTGGTCTACGACACCGACCCGGCCACGCGCGGTGCCGCGGAGGTCTTCCTCGCGGAGATCGTGAAGATCCACGAACAGGAGCTGTCCTCCTGGCTGGGCGAGGCGCACACCTGGTCGCTGGAGTGGCGCCGGAGTTCCGAGCTCAGCGACTTCTCCCTGCAGCTGACCCCCGAGCAGAGCCACGAGCTGGTCCTCAAGGTCCACGACCTGATCAACAGCTACCGCGACCTGCCGCCCTCCGAGGACACGGAGACGGTCCGCTTCCACACCCACGCGTTCCCGGTACGCACCAAGTAGCGCCACAAACCAGCGCCACCGAGCGGCGCCCCACACACCCCCTTTCGCAGAAGGAGTCCTGCCGTGCACGCCTTCAGCCATGCCCAGAACCACGCCGCGATCCACGCCACCCGCACCGCCGAGGCCGCCGCCTGGCGCCGTGCCCGCGAGGCCGCGCCCCGCCTCTGCCACCACCCCGCCTCCGCCCTGCGCAACCGGGCCGGCGAGGCCCTGATCGGCGCCGGCATCCGCCTGATGCAGCCCGCCCACATGCAAGCGCGCATCATCCGCAACACCCGCATCTCCCGCCCGCACGGCGGCATCGCGTGAGCCGTCGCCCCTTCACCGCCGTCCTGATCGCCAACACCATTTCGATAGCGGGGAGTTCGCTGACCCTCATCGGGGTCCCGTGGTTCGTGCTCCAGACCACGGGCAGCGCCGGCCGGGCCGGGATCGTCGCCTTCTGCGCCACCCTGCCCGTGGCGGTGTCCGCCCTCGTCGCGGGCCCGGTCATCGACCGGCTCGGCCGCCGCCGGGTCTCCGCCGTCTCCGACCTGATCTGCGGACTGTCCGTGGCCGCGATCCCGCTGCTGCACTACACCGGGCTGCTGGAGTTCTGGATGCTGTGCGCACTGATGGCCGTCGGCGGCCTCGTGCACACCCCCGGACTGACCGCGCGCTACGTCCTGCTCCCCCATCTCGCCGAGCACGCCGGCACCACCGTCGCCCGCGCCGCCAGCCTCTACGACGCCGTCTCGCGCGGAGCCCGCATGATCGGGGCCGCGCTGGCCGGCCTGCTGATCGCCACGATCGGCGCCGAGTCGGTCCTGCTCCTCGACGCGGCCACCTTCGGCGCCTCCGCGCTGCTGGTCACCGCGTTCCTGCGCGGGATACCGGCCGCCGAGCCGCAGCGCGCCGCCGGGAAGGTGTCGCTGACCGGGTACCGGGCCGAACTCGCCGAGGGCTGGCGCTTCATGACCCGGACGCGGCTGCTGCTCGGCATCACCGTGATGGTGATGATGACCAACGGCCTCGACCAGGGCTGGTCCTCGGTCCTGCTGCCCGTGCACGGCCGCGAGGCCCTCGGCGGAGCCACCGCGCTCGGCCTGATGATCGCCCTCTTCGGCGGGTTCGCACTGCTGGGTGCCCTGCTCTACGGAGCCTGGGGCGAGCGGTTCCCCCGTAGGGCCGTGTTCGCCGCGGCGTTCCTGCTGTGCGGGGCCCCGCGCTACGTGGTCGCCGCCTTCACCGACACCCCGCTGCCGCTCGCGGTGACGATGGCGCTGTCCGGGCTGGGCGCGGGCGTGCTCAACCCGATCCTGACCACGGTGACGCTGGAGAAGGTGCCCGACGCGCTGCGCAGCCGGGTCTCGGGCGTGACCCAGGCCGGCTGCGAGCTGACGATGCCGCTGGGCGGGCTGGCCGCCGGGCTGCTGATCGACGGGTTCGGGGTGACGCGGGCGCTGCTGGTGTTCGGCGGGATCTACTTCCTCGCGACGCTCTCGCCGCTGGTGTTCCCGTCCTGGCGCAGCATGGAGGCGGCGCCGGCTGCCCCCCTGCTCAGCAGGACGGAACCGGTTCGCCCTTCTTCTGCAGAGCCCGCAGCGCGTCAACCGCATCCGTCAGCGAAGTGACGGGGACCAGCCGGAGCCCCTCGGGGAGTTCGGACTTCGCGTCCGAGCACTCCGCCGCCGGTACGAGGAACACGGTCGCCCCGTCGCGCCGCGCGGCCTGAGTCTTCAGGGCCACCCCGCCGACCGCACCGACCTCGCCGGCCGCGGTGATGGTGCCCGTACCGGCGATGGTGCTGCCGCCGGTGAGATCGCCGCCGCTGCCGTTCCCGTCGAGCTTGTCGACGATGCCGAGGGAGAAGAGCAGTCCGGCGCTCGGACCGCCGACGTCGGCGAGGTTCAGCTCGACCTTCACGTCCTTCGGGTCCTTGTGGAGGAAGCCGAGGGCGGCCTCGGAGGCCGTCGACTGCGACTTGGTCATCTCCTCCAGGTTGTGCTCCTCGATCTCCTTGTCGCTTCCGCCCGACGGGTACACCGACTCCCTGGGCATGACCGCCCGGGAGGTGTCGAACCAGTCGCCGACCAGCTCGGGGAGGGTGACGGAGGTGGAGGGGCCGGTGGCCTGGATGGTGGTCATCCGCAGCTGGCCCGTGGTCTCGCGGGTGGGCGCCCCGGTGATGGCGATGACCTGCTTGCCGTCGCGGGAGCCGAGCACGTCGGCCGTGAGGCCCGGCTGCGCGATCACGAAGGGCAGCGGGGCGAAGGCCGCGACGGCGAACAGCGCAAGCACGGGCACGGCGCAGACGGCGAGGGCGGCGGGACGCGGCAGACGTGTGAGGCGAGAGAGCACCGGGCCAATCTAGCGCGGGTGCCCCCGAACGGGTCGAGCCGCGCCCCCGGCGGTAAGGGGGCGCGGCTCGGTGTCCGGATGTGCTGCGCGGCTCAGCGCAGGGCGTCGGCCACCTCACGGGCGGCGTCCACGACGCGCGGGCCGACCCGCTCGGGCACGGCGTCGGCCAGCATGACGACGCCCACGCTGCCCTCCAGCCCGGTGATGCCCACGAGGGGCGCCGCAGCGCCGCTGGCGCCCGCTTCGAGCTCCCCGTGGGTGAGCGTGTAGCCGGGCTCGATGAGCGTGCCCTGACGGGCGGCCAGGATGGCCCGGCCGGCTGCCCCGCGGTCCAGCGGATGGCGGAAGCCGGGCCGGTAGGCCACGTGGTAGTCGGTCCAGGTCGGCTCGACGACCGCCACGGCGAGCGCTTCGGTTCCGTCCACGAGGGTCAGGTGCGCGGTGGCGCCTATGTCCTCGGCGAGGGAGCGCAGCGCGGGCAGCGCGGCCTCGCGCACGAGCGGGTGCACCTGGCGGCCCAGGCGCAGCACCCCGAGCCCGACGCGGGCGCGGCCGCCGAGGTCACGGCGGACCAGGGCGTGCTGTTCGAGGGTGGCCAGGAGGCGGTAGACCACGGTGCGGTTCACACCGAGGCGGTTGGAGAGCTCGGTGACGGTCAGACCGTGGTCGGTGTCGGCGAGCAGTTTGAGAACTCGGAGTCCTCGGTCGAGAGTCTGGGAGGTTTCCGCGGTCACGACGCCTCTCCCTCTTTCGGTGGGCGGCGGTGACTCTCTGGGGATAGCGCCGCCGGTCCCTCGGCGACGCACGGAGAGGCCGCCGGTAGCGGCCATGGCACCGGCTGCGCTCCCGCAGCGGCGCTGCCACGGGGCGTTCGATGCGGGGACACTAGCGAGCGGGTCCGCTCAGCGGAAGGGCTCGTCCAGAATCCGGGCGCCTACTGCCCTTTTATGCCGGTTGAAAACGCGCATCGCCGCCAATTCGTGACCTTCGGCCCCTGGCCTCGGCCCGCGCCCCCGAGCTGCCCCGCAGGGCCTGCGACCACGGGTGCGGCACCACCGCCACGACGCCCCGGGCGGGCGGAGACCGTACAAATCTCCCCCCGCCCTCCGCGCCGTATTCCGTAGGAAATCACCGCATCCGGGTGGCCCACTCCTGGACCTTCTTGATCCGCTCGCGCAGCTGTCCCGCCGTGGCTTCCGCGCTCGGCGGTCCGCCGCACACGCGGCGCAGTTCGGTGTGGAGCACCCCGTGCGGCTTGCCGCTCTGGTGGACGTACGCACCGACCATCGTGTTCAGCGACTTCCGCAGCTCCAGCAGTTCCTTGTGGGAGACCACGGGGCGCCGGTCGGCCGGCAGCTCCAGCAGGTCCGCCTCCGAGTCGGGCTTGCGCTTGCTGTGCGCGATCTGCCGCGACTGCCGCTTCTGGAGCAGCATCTGCACCTGGTCGGGCTCCAGCAGCCCGGGGATGCCGAGGTAGTCCTGCTCCTCCTCGCTCCCCGGATGCGCCTGCATGCCGAACTCGGCGCCGTCGTACAGCACCCGGTCGAAGACGGCGTCGGACTCCAGTGCCTCGAAGGACATCTGCTCCTCGTCGCCGGTGTCCTCGTCCTCCTGCTTGTTCGCCTCCTCCATCTCCTTCTCGGAGTCGGCGTACGGGTCTTCCTCGCCCTGCTTCTTCGGCTTGTCGAGGACGTGGTCGCGCTCGACTTCCATCTCGTTGGCGAAGCCCAGCAGGTAGGGAATGGTCGGCAGGAACACCGAGGCCGTCTCGCCGCGCCGGCGCGAGCGCACGAAACGCCCGACGGCCTGCGCGAAGAACAGCGGGGTCGAGATGGTGGTGGCGTACACGCCGACCGCCAGTCTCGGGACGTCGACGCCCTCGGACACCATGCGGACGGCGACCATCCACCGGTCGTTGCTCGCGGCGAACTCGTCGATCCGCTTCGAGGCGCCGGTGTCGTCGGACAGTACGACGGTGGCCTTGGTCCCGGTGATCTCCCGGATCAGCTTGGCGTAGGCGCGCGCGGAGTCCTGGTCGGCGGCGATGACCAGCCCGCCCGCGTCCGGGATGCCCTTCCTGACCTCGGTCAGCCGCTGGTCGGCGGCGCGCAGCACGTTCGGCATCCAGTCGCCGCGCGCGTCGAGGGCCGTACGCCAGGCCTGCGAGATGGCGTCCTTGGTCATCGGCTCGCCGAGGCGCGCGGCGATCTCGTCGCCCGCCTTGGTGCGCCAGCGCATGTTGCCGCTGTAGGAGAGGAAGATGACGGGCCGCACGACCCCGTCGCCAAGGGCGTTCCCATAGCCGTACGTGTAGTCGGCGGAGGACCGCCGGATCCCGTCGTTCCCCTCCTCATAGGCCACGAAAGGAATGGGATTCGTATCGGACCGGAAGGGCGTACCGGTGAGGGCGAGCCGCCGGGTCGCCGGGTCGAAGGCCTCCAGACAGGCCTCGCCCCACGACTTCGAGTCACCAGCGTGGTGGATCTCGTCGAGGATCACGAGGGTCTTGCGCTGCTCGCACCGGTTGCGGTGCAGCATCGGGCGCACGCCCACACCCGCGTACGTGACGGCGACCCCGTGGTAGTCCTTGCTGAGCGGGCCGGCGGAGTAGTCCGGGTCCAGCCGGATCCCTATCCGGGCGGCGGCTTCCGCCCACTGCTTCTTCAGGTGCTCGGTGGGCGCGACGACGGTCACCTGCTGCACCACGTGGTGGTGCAGCAGCCAGGACGCGAGCGTCAGCGCGAAGGTGGTCTTTCCGGCGCCGGGGGTCGCGACGGCGAGGAAGTCGCGCGGCTGGGTCTCCAGGTACCGGTCCAGCGCACCCTGCTGCCAAGCTCGCAGGGCGCTGGCGGTACCCCACGGCGCGCGGCCGGGGAAGGCGGGTGAGAGGTGGTGGGAGGCGGTAGTAGTCACGGTCTCCGGTTCGGGCTCTCGGCGGCGTATCCGTTCCGGGCGTGCATTCCGGGCATCGGTACGGCCAGCGGTACGGGCAGTCGTACGTAGGACAACCGGGCCACCTTACCGGCCCGGGCCCGCCCCTCGCGGAGGGACAGGCCCGTGACCTCGGCGCGTGCGGCGAGCGTCACATTCGCGGGTTCAGCGCGCGCAGCCGCTCCGCGATCCGCCCGATGTCCTCCTCGTCGCCCGACGCCACGTCGATGACCAGGCCGTACGCGGCGTCCTCGTCGGCATCACCGAGATCGACCCCGTTGAGGGCGAGGAAGGTGGCGGCGGCGAGCCAGGCGGTGCGCTTGTTCCCGTCGACGAGGGGGTGGTTCGTCGCGATCCCGTGCAGCAGGGCGGCCGCCTGCTCGAAGGTGTCCTCGTACGCCGAAGTCCCGAACATCCGAGCCCGCGGCCGGTGCACGGCCGACTCCAGCAGCCCGGGGGCACGCAGCTCGACGGCCTGATCCTGGGCGAGACAGGCATGCTGCGCGAGATCGAGGACCTCCCGGAGGGTGAGGTGCCGCACCCTGTTCCCGGCGCTCATTCCCCGAGCCTCCTCAGCAGCCCGGCATGCCGCCCGGCCAGCCGCAGGGCCTCGCCCCCGGCCCGCTCCCGCTCCCCCCGCACCCAGCCCCGCACGGCGGCCAGCACGGCCTCTTCGACGCTCTGCCCGGTGGCATCGGCCAGATCGGCCAGCTCCGCCCGCTCGGCGTCGGGCATGTCGATGATCAGCTCACTCATCCCCGGATGCTAGCCAGCCCCACCGCGGTCATGCGCCCGGTTTACGGCGCCGGTCCCGACCCCGCCGCCCCACACGCGGGGGCTCCGGGGGCCGGCCCCCGGCAACGGCGCCGCGCCCCACCCACATGCCTCAGCCCCGCCGGGGCTCCGCATCCAGCCGGGTGGCGACCCACGCCCCCACCAGCGCCACGCAGGCCATCGGCAGGAACACCACGACGAACGCACCGGGGTGCGAAGCCCCGGCCCCCTCCGCCACGGAGTGCGCCGCACCCACCGCTCCCCCGCCCAGCGCGGCGAACGCCGCCCCGCCCGCCGCCAGCAGCACCACGTTCGCCAGCGCGTCCGAGATCTGCAGCGAGGCGGAGTTCGCCCCCGCTTCCTCCGGCGCCGACAGCTTCAGCAGCAGCACGCTCGTGGAGCCGATGACGAGCCCCATCCCCAGGCACCCCAGCGCCCACACCAGCGCCAGCGTCCACACCGGCACCCACTCCACGAGCACCGCCGGCGCCCCGGCGATCGACGCCGCGACCATGATCATGCCCAGCACCATCAGCCGTTCCCGGTACGGCGCCACCCGCCCCTGCGACTGCACCCACGAGCCCGCCGCCCAGGTCACGCCGCCCAGGGCGAGCGAGAACCCGGCCATGGTCGGGCTCAGCCCCCGCTGGGTGACGAGCATCAGCGGTACGAAGCTCTCCGCCGCGATGAACGACCCCGCAGCCACGCCCCGCAGCAGCACCACCGACGGCAGCCCGCGCCGCGCCAGGTAGGTCCCGCGCGGCAGCAGCCCCAGGACGGCGGGCACCAGCAGGGCGGCCCCCACGAGCCCCGGCAGCAACGACAGCCACTTCAGATCCTGCGCGGCGTACTGCAGCAGCCCCGCACCGACCGAGATCCCCAGCGCCAGCCGGATCCGCCGCCGGTCGAACGCCACGGGCGGAGCCTCGGGGTCCACCGGCCCGGAGGCGTTGCGCCGTATCGCGGGCAGCGCCACCGCGAGCGGTACGAAGACCAGCGCGGGTATCCCGAGGAAGACCCAGCGCCACCCGAGGTGCTCGGTCACGGTCCCCGCCGCCAACGGCCCGACGATCGAGGGCACGACCCAGCTCGCAGCGAAGGCCGCCATGATCGCGGGGCGCAGCTGCTCCTCGTAGGCCCGGCTGACGACCACGTAGAGCGCGACGATGACCAGCCCGCCCCCGAACCCCTGCACGGCCCGCCCGAGCACGAACATCCACATCGCCCCGGCGGTCCCGGAACACACCAGCCCGGCGGCGAAGGACCCGATCCCCACGGTCAGCGGCCTGAGCGGCCCCTGCCGGTCGGCCCACTGCCCGGAGAGCACCATCCCGAAGAGGCTGGTCGTGAAGTAGGCGGAGAAGGCGAAGGCGTAGAGCGCGATCCCGTCCAGCTCCCGGGCCGCCACGGGCATCGCGGTCCCGACGGCGGTCGCCTCGAAGGCGATCAGAAAAATGACGGAGATGATCCCGATGCTGAGCGTCCGGTACGCGGGCCCGAAGATCCCGCCCTTCGGGTGGTCGGGTATCGGTTCGGCCGGTGCAGCAGCTCGCTGGGGGAGGACGCTCATCGCCCCAGAGTAAGGCTCGTACCGCTCTTTCGACCCTGTCATTCCGACCGATCCCGCCCCCTCCCCCAGCCCTAGGCCAAAGGTCCCGCCCACCCGCTCCCCACCCGCTCCCCGCCCCCTCTGTGAACGCGGCATGGCAGTCACATTGCACGCCCCGCGTATCCCTTCCCCACCCTCCCGCGCCCTCGTACGGTCATACACATCACCACCACCCAGCCGTGTGCCCGAGTGGTTGAGGGACTCGCCTGCAAAGCGAGTTACGCCGGTTCGATTCCGGTCACGGCTTCCATGACGAAGGCCGCTCAGGATGTTCCTGAGCGGCCTTCGTCCTGTCGTGCCCGGATCAGCCCGCGGGCAGTGCCGTGACCTGCTCGGGCAGCCCGCCGCCGGACCGGCAGCCCAGTTCCTTGGCCAGGGCGCGGGAAGCCGAGTGCGCGATGAGGAGGTAGTCGGCACCGAGCTCGGGGTTCCTGGATCCGCGTTCCCACTGGTCCTCGAAGGTGGTGGTGACCCTCAGGGTGCCGACGGCCCCGACTCGGGGGCTCTCGCAGTCGAAGGAGATCGCTCGCGCGTTGTCCCTGCTCGTCACCCGGACGCCCTTGCCCCGCTCGCCGCCGGGCCCCGGCCGCAGCCGGATCTCCGCGACGCGGCTGCCCGTTCCGACCTGGCCCGTCGCCAGACAGACCGGTACGGGCCCCAGATTCTCCACGGCCTTCACCATGGCGGCGGCACCGACTGCCTGGGCATCGTCGAAGACCAGGTGATCGGACTGGAGCACCCGGACCAACGCCTCTCCGGCCGCCGCGTCGAGCATCCCGGAGCAAGCCGATTCCGTCGCCACGCTGGGGGCCTTCACCGAAGGCTTCTTCGCCTCGGTTTCCCCACCACACCCCGCGATCAGGACTGCGCTCGCCACGAGCACGCACATCCGTGCCGTTCGCATCCTCGCCGACATCACTTCTCGCCCTTCTTCGAACCGGCACCGCCGGCTGTCGCATCGTTCACGATGTCCCGGCCGCCGACGCCACCTGGCTACGGCCGGCCGAGTGACCGTTGGTGGTCTCCCGGGATGCGGCTCCGGCCAGTACGCCGATGTCCGTCTGCGGCATGCCCGTACCGGATGCCGCATTGATCACCGCACTCCTCGCGGCCTCACTCGCCCTCGTCTGAGCGTCGGCGTACATTCTGGACACGTCCTTCTCCGTGTCACCCGTCAACTTCTCCGCGTCCTCCTTGGCCTTGTCGACGAAGTGGGCGGTGACGTCCTCCTGCACCCACTCGACCACGTCACCGGCCAGGGGGACCAGTTCGATGTACTTGGCACCCGCCGCAGTGATGCCCCGGTTGATCCACTTGGCGTTGTCCTCGACTCCCTGGACGTACTCCTCCGCCTTGTGTGCCGCTTCGGAATGCATGTTCCGGGCCCTGGCCTCGGTGAGCATCCCCGCGATCTCCCCACCCGGGTGAACGGCGTTGCCGATCGCCGCGTCCACGAGGCCGTTCTCGCCCCGGTGCACGATGAGGTCGCTGACGAGGACCCCGGTGAAGGCCTGATTGGCGTTGATGATCGCCCCGTACGCTTCCGGATCCTGGCCGACCGCGCCCAGAAAGCGCGCCGTGTCGGACTTGTTCAACTCGGCCATCGTTCCGGAGACCTTGATCTGGCCACCGCCATTCTCAGCGGATGCCTGCAGGTCGGGGACGTATTCCGCAGCCATCTGCCCGAAGCTGCCGGCCAAACCCTCCAGCGGAGCACCGCTCGTGCCGCCCGGAGGCTTCGCGACCAGATCCGGGTCATCACTGATCTTCGCGACGACGCGCTCCATTACGTCCACCATCCCCGCGGTGTGCGGTACGGGCTTCGCGTCCTCGTCGCCCGCCGCGCGGCCCGACACCGCCGCTTCCAGGGCGCCGCCGAGCGCCTCCTGCGCCGCGTGGGGGTCACCGGCCCTCGCCATGTCGAAGCCGTCCGCGTACGGCTTCTTGTCGAGCATGTAGTCGACCATGCCCTGGTCCTTGCCGTGCTGACCGCCGACCGGCTTGTCGTCCTTGGTGACGATGCCGTCGCCGTTCGAGTCCTCGCGGACCGGCTCGTTGAAGAAGGCGGTCGCCGCGTCCGGGTTGTTGCCCAGCGCCTCCATCAGACCCGTCAGCGGGTAGAAGCCCCGGCCGCCGCCCTCGCCCTGGTTGAGGACCGAGTCCAGGCCGTACGGGGTGTGCTGCTCCCAGGCCTTCGGATCCTTGCGGTCCATCGCGACCATGTCGCGGCCGACCGAGGTCAGGAACTCCTTGTCATACGCGCCGACGCGGATCAGCGCACCGAGCGCCTGATAGCCGTAGATCGTCGTCACACCGCCGGTGACCTGCATTTCCTTGCGGCCGGCCTTCATCAGCTGGGTCGTCCACGCGGCGTCGAGGTGGTTCGGGACGTCCTTGTGGGTCGCCAGGCCGAGCATCGCGCCCATGTCGCTCTGGATGCTCGCGACCATGAGCGCACGGTCCGCACCGGCCGGGCCGAGGCCCGTGGCGTCCAGGGACATCCTGGCGTACGTCTCCAGCGTGCCCTCGGGCCCGACCTTCCGGTAGAAGCCCGTCGCGAACTCCGGGTCCTCGCGGTTGTCGTCGAGCAGATCCTCCAGCTCGCGCAGCGCCTCGGGGTTACGGGCCGTGCCCCCGTCGCCGGTGACCTTCTTCATCAGGTCGGCAGCCCGGTCGACTTGTTCGGCATCGAGGGTTTCGTACTTCGGCGCGGTGAAGTTGTTGTCGTCCGTGACATTGGCCTGCAGCGCGCGCACGAGGGAGTCGTCCGCGTCCTGGGCGTCCTCCACGGCCCGGTTGACCCGGTCCTGCCACAGGCCCCGGTTCCTGCGGAGGGCCTCCTGATAGTCCGGGTCGTGCTGGGCGGCGTAACGATCCTGCGGGTCGGCAAGCGGTATGGCCGACACCCGCCCGGTGTCGTCTATGCGGAACCCGGCAGCCGGGGCGTCCGCGACCAGCTTGTTGATCTGCTCCCGGACCGCCTTGAGGGTGGCGTGCCCGTCGGTGAGCAGGAGATGGATGCCCTTGGCCTCCCGGGCCGCGTCGTCGAACTCCTTGGCCGTCTTGTCGACGAGGGAGCGGGCAACGCCCGCGGTGACGCCGCTCCACTGGGCCTTGTCCGACGCGGCCTTCATCCCGCTACGAGCCGACTCCGCCAGCTCGTCCAACTTCCTGACCATCTCGGCCCAGTCGGTGATCGCGGTCTGGAGCGGGCCCAGGGGCGCGTCCATCACGTTCTCGTACGTCAGCACGTGCCCGACACCTTCGTCACTTGAGGAGCTCGTCGATCTTGGAGGCCGTGAAATCGGCGTGCAGCTGTTGCTCTTCCTTGCCGTGCGAGGAGAGGGAGTAGTTCAGGCCGTTGGAGATGTTCGCGCAGGCGGCGACCAGGGTCTTGAGCTGGCTCTCCCAGCGGGTGTTGACCCTGAGCAGGGCCGCGCCGCTCGCGAAGCCCTCGCGCGTGAGCGCGCCGGCCGCCTCGGCGGTGGAGGCGGCGGCGTGCTTGCCGTCGGTGGAAAGCCGACTGTGGAGCGTGTAGGCCTCGGAGCCGACCTCGCCGATGTGGTCCTGGTTCAGCTCCAGATCGGCGCTGCCGCCGCCGGGGCCGGGCGCGGCCGGCACGCTGTTGAGCCGTGTGGAGACGCTGGCGGCGGCGCTCCGGGCCGTGGACCATTCCTCGTCGAACGACATGGCGCGGCCTTCCCTTCCGACTCTGACGGTCGCGGTGTGCGGGTCAGCGGCTGCGACGCCGGACGACCACGGCGGTGACGGCTCCACCGATGAGCAGGGCAGCACCGAGGCCGAGTGCGAGCCCGACGTAGGGGAGATTGCTGCCACCGACGCCGTCGTCCTTCTTCGCGTCGGCCTGAGGAGCGGGGTCGGCAGCCCCAGGGCTGGACGAGGAGGGGGCCGAGGGAGCCTTCGTCCCTGCCCCTCCGCCGGCTGCGGCGAGGTCGGGGAGCGGGTAGACGTCCGCGGGGCCGGGGTCGCCGGGGGTTGCCACCGCGATGCGCGGGCGAACGATGCCGTACCCGACGAAGTCACTGCGCGCGGCGCCGTCGGTGGGCTTGCCGGCGGTGTTCATGAGAACCCGGAGCACCTGGTTGTTGGTCCAGTCGGGGTGCGCGGACCAGATCAACGCCGCCGAGGCAGAGACGAGGGCGGTGGCGTCACTCGTGCCGTGGCTGGTGCACAGCCCGGTCTTACCAGCACAGCCTGTAACGATGTCCATCCCGGGTGCGGACAGATCCACTTGAGAACCGTGCTGTGACTCTGCAGTCACCTTGCCCTGACGGTCGACCGCTCCGACACCAACCACTCCAGGTGTAGCCGCCGGGTACATGACCTGGTTGGCCGCATCGCCACCATTTCCTACGCCAGCGAAGATCAACTTTCCTTTGGACAAGGCGTACTTCACTGCATCAAGCCGTGCCGGATCTTCAACTGATGTAGCCATCGAAATATTGATGACCTTCGCATCCGAATCTGCGGCGTATCTAATTGCCTCGGTCCAAAGAGGATCGGACGCGCTCACACCCTGGGGCACACGGATTGGAAGAATCTTGGCTCCCGGAGCCAGGCCGAAGGCTCCATCACCGCTGGGGTGTTGACCAGTGCCAGCGATGAGTGCCGCCATCGTCGTTCCATGGCGGTCTGAGTCAGTCCGCTCGTCTCCGTCATACGTGGTGGCGTAGTCCTTTCCAGGGAGAACCTGCCCTTCCAACTCTGAAAGCCGACCCACACCAGTATCGATGAGAGCAACCGTGACACCCTTGCCCGTGCTGGCCTTCCAGATGTCTTCGGCCTTCATAGACGTGAGGTGCCATTGCTGGGACCGGATGGTGTCGGCATGAGCTGGGGTCGCAGCAACCCCAGCCAATAGAAGACCGGCCAAGGCCGCAGTCGCCTTACGCATACGCATCCCGTGCAACGTCCGCTCCACTCAGTCGATCACCGGCGGAACGACACGATCATCGCCCTGCCACGTCTCTTCATCCTCGGCAAGGTAGTCAGGACGCTCGCCCTGACGACCCTCACCCCGTCGGCCCGGCGCATGCGCACCAGCACCGCCGTGGCCCATAGGACTGCCTGCCGGACCAGCTCCCGATCCACCTCGAACCAGTCCGGAACCGCCCTGGGTGAAAGGCTGTCCACCAGCGATGGAGCGACCACCCGACTGCCCCCCGCCGAAGAGGCCACCCGGTTCGGTGGCAAGACGTCGGCCGGCCATGGGGTTACCGAGACCGCCGTGCACTCCCCCACCGCCCATACCCATTCCGCCGCCCATGCCGCGACCGCCAGCCTGGGCGCCCTCAGCACCGATGACCGTGCCACGGGGGATGCTCGTGCCCGGTCCGCCCGGCGTGACCGGACGACCGCCCGAGATCCCGCTATCGCGCGGGGGCAGACCGGCAACACCGCCTAGTCCGGCCCCCTTCCCGCCAACCCCGCCGGGTCCAGGAATGGTGCCGCCGGGACCGAAGCCACCAGGGCCGACACCGCCGATCGGCTTCTGCACTCCAACACCCGGCGGCAGCGTCAAAGGCGGGACGAACCCGCCCGGCGTGACAGGACCGCCCCCGCCCGGCCCGACCGGACCCGGGCTTCCGGGTACTCCCGGGGCCGGGGGGAGGGCTGTACTCGGCGCAGGTCCCACCGTGTCGAGACCAGTGCCAACGTTGCGGTCCGGCGGCACAGGAGCGGGGCCGGGCGTCCCAATCGGCACGGTGGGCTCGTTTCCACCCGGCCCAGCTGTAGAACCGTAGTCGCGCGACGAACCGCTTGGACTCGAAGCCACGGGCGGCGCATACGACGACCCGCCCCCGCCAGGGGCGCCTGCCGCACCATCTCCAGAGCGGGCTCGGTCCATGTCTGTGGAGACGTCCTTGGGAACAAACGTCGCCGGAGGCGGTGGAAACGTCGGAACCTCCGCCATCTCCATCCCAGTAGCCGAAGCCTCATACCCCTGCGCCAGCTTCGTCATCTGCTGGATCGCCAGCTGCCGGTCGCCGCTCAGCTTCGAGTGGGCCTGCTGGCCGATCTGCTGCGCGTCCGGGTCGTTGCGGTACTCGCGGGATGCTTCGAGGTTGGCGGCTGCGGCCGCGTCGTAGGTCGGCATGTTGGCCTTGACCTCGATGACGACCTGGCTGGCCTGCGTCAGCTGCTTGCCGCCCTCGGCGCTGTACTCGCTCAGGCGCAGCGTCGCGTTGCCCGTGCGGCTGACCCAGTCCTGGAAGGCCGTCGCCGATTCGCCTTCCCAGCCGGTCACCCGGTGGTCCTTGAGGCTTTCGCCGATCTCCTTGATGGTCGCCGCGGCGTCCGTCAGCTGGGCACCGCGTGCCTTGAGGGTCTCCGCGTTCGCCGAGGCGAGCATGGCCAGCAGCTGCTGGTGCGTGTGGCTCTCGAAGTTCGTCGCCATCAGAAGCCCTCTCCCTGAGTTCCTGCCGACGAACTTCCCTGCGAAGCCGAACTGTGCGGGGGCGGAGGCGCCAACGGGTCCCGTTCCGGGACGTAGTTCGCGTCGGCCTGCTTGCTGATCGCGAGCATCCGCCGCTTCGTGTCCTCGTCGACGCCCTCGAAACCACGGCCGCTCGTCTGGATCGCGATGCTGAGCCCCTCGATCTGGTCCGCCAGCCCCTTCGACAGCGCAAGCAACTGCGCGTGCACGTTCGAGTAAGCCGTGAACAGCCGCTTGGCCTCCGCGAAGCCCTCGCCGAGGGAGGTTTCCGGGAGGGTGCCGTCCGCCAGCTTCTTGTTGCTCGCCGGGGAGCCGTCCAGCTTTTCCAGCAGGCCGTCGACCCGCTTCTTGTAGTCGGTCAGCGATTCGTATTCGACCTGGAGCGCGCCCAGAGCCGCCGGCGAGGCCACGCCCACGCCGTAATCCAGCCCGAACACGCCCGGCCCATAGTCCACTGCCACGATGGCCTCCCCGACTCCCCGTCGTCCCCGTTCGCACCCGCGTCGCGCGGCATTCGCACACGCATGTCGCCAGTGTCCACAAACACTCTATCGACAGAGGCCGACAGGCCCAAGTTCCGGGTTGCAGGTGCAATCAGGGTCACAAGGTTACGAGTTGGGCGCCGCCACTGCCGCAGATGGCCGGATAGGGAGCCTGTTGACCGGGCGGCCCGTGGCCGCGCGGACCGCCGAGGCCACCGCTGCCGGGGCCGTGACCACCGGGACCGCGCTCGCCGGCTTCGCGCCGAAGGGGGCCACCACGTCGCGTTCTTCGACGAGTTTGACGATGCGGACCGTCGGGGCGTCCAGGGAGGTGGGCAGGGCGTAGCCCGTCAGGTCGGGGTGGCGGATCAGGCCCGCGGCCGTACGGAGGTTTTCCGTCAGGGCCGCGCCCACACCCTGGATGACGCCCGCTTCGATACGGGCTTCCAGCTGGCGGGGGTTGAGGATGCGGCCCACGTCCTGGGCGACGGCGAGTTCGACGACGCGCACCGAGCCGAGCTCGATGTCCACGTCGACCACCGCGCGGATCGCGCAGAAGGCGAGGCCCACGAAGGCGTCGCCCTGGCCGTCGCCGTCCAGCGGCTCCGTGGGGTGCGGGCGGCACTGGGCCGTGGCCCAGAGTTCCTTGCCCTCCATCGCCTCCGCGACCGTCGTGGAGAAGGCGCCGTCGTACGACGTGATCCGGCCATCCGCGATCTGGAGGAGTTCGGTGGACATGCCGAGCTTGTGGGCCATCGGCTGGAGGAGCTGCGTACGGACCATCTTCGCGGCGCGTTCCACCGCGCCGCCCGAGACCCAGGTGTGGCGGCCGTGGGCGGAGGGGCCCGCCGGCGGCTGGTCGGTGTCGACGGGGGCCGTGACGACCTCGTCGACGCCCAGGGTCTCCTGGACGACCTGGCGGGCGAGCGTGGAGAAGCCCTGGCCGGTGTCGACGGCGGCACAGATGACCGTCGCCGCGCCGCCGACGATCTTGACCGTGGCCGTGGACACCTCGTCGGTGCCCTCGGCGCCGAGCATGTGGACCATGCCGACCCCGTACCCGACTCCGCGCCGTACCGCGCCCGGCTCCCCCGCGCCCTCCAGGCCGCCCGGGAGCAACCAGTCCTCCTCCGGGGTGTCCTTCGGGAGGGCGGGCAGCTCGTGGTCGCGGACCGCGCGCAGGAGTTCCGCCACGGGGGCGGGGCAGGTGACCGTCTGGCCCGTCGGGAGCAGGTCGCCGGTGGCCAGGACGTTGCGCAGGCGAAGCTCCGCGCCGTCGATGCCGAGGGCGGCCGCCAGCTTGTCCATCTGGCCCTCGTAGGCCGCGCAGACCTGCATGGCTCCCTCGCCGCGCACGTGGCCCGACGGGGGGTTGTTCGTACGGACCGCCCAGCCTTCGACGAAGGCGTGCGGGACCACGTACGGGCCGCAGGCGAAGGCCACCGCCGCGGCCAGGGACTCCGAGGAGGCGTCGGCGTAGGCGCCCGCGTCCATCAGGATCTGGGCCTCGACCTTGACCAGCCGGCCGTCCGCGTCCGCGTGGTGGCGGTAGCGCAGCAGCGTCGGGTGGCGGTGGGGGTGGCCGAGGAAGGACTCCTCGCGGGTGGCGGCCAGCTTCACCGGGCAGCCGGTGCGCAGGGCGAGCAGGCCGAGCGGGAGCTGGAACGCGGCGTCCTCGCGGTCGGCCGTCGCGCCCGGGACCCCGGTGACCACGACCCGTACGCGGTCCGGTTCCAGCCCGAAGCAGGCGGCGGCCAGGTCGCGGTCGGTGTGCGGGTCGGTGGAGGCGGTGTAGATCTCCACGCCTCCGTCGGGGCGCGGCACGGCCAGCCCGGCCTCGGCGCCGATGGGGGCGGGGTCCTGGCGGCCGATGCGGTAGAGGCCCTCGACGACGACGTCGCCGGTGGCTTCGGGGTCGCCGTAGCGCAGCGGGATGTGCCGGATCAGGTTGCCGTCGGGGTGCAGGTCGGGGGCGCCGAAGGCCTGTTCGGGGTCGGTGACCGGGTCGAGGAGCTCGTACTCGACGGCGATCGCGGCGGCCGCGAGGCGTGCGGTGTCCGGGTGGTCGGCGGCGACGGCGGCGATGGGCTCGCCGTGGTGGCGGACCACGTCGTGCGCGAAGACGGGCCGGTCGGCGATGCGGCGGCCGTGCGTGGTGGCGCCGGGGACGTCGGCGTGCGTGACGACGGCCCGCACGCCGGGCATTTCGGTGGCGGCGGAGGTGTCGATGGACAGGATGCGGGCGTGGGCGTGCGGGGAGCGCAGCACGGCGGCCCAGAGGAGGCCCTCGGCCCACAGATCGGCGGCGTAGGGGAAGGTGCCCTCGGTCTTGGCGCGGGTGTCGGCCGCCGGGACGGACGCGCCGATGCCGCGCGGGACCGCCGACTCCGACGGCTCCGCGCCCTCGGAGACCGGTGAGGCGACCGTTACCGGGACCGTCGCCGCGTCGTGGGCGCTCACGCCGTGCCTCCCTCGTGGTTGCCCTGGTGCCCCTGGTTGCCCTGGTTGCCCTGGTCGCCCTGGTCGCCCTGGATCCCTTGGTTCCCCTGCATCCCGTGGTTCCCCTGGTTCCCCTGATTGCCCTGCATCCCGTGGACGCCGCCCTCGCCCGGCGGGGCCTGGTGCGGGATCCGGGCCTCGGCCGAGGCCGCGGCGGCCGCTTCCGCCGCCGAACCGCGCTCGGCCACGACCTCGCGCACCGCCTCGATGACGCCCGAGTACCCGGAGCAGCGGCAGAGGTTGCCGCACAGCGCCTGGCGGGTCTCCAGCTCGCTGGGGGCGTGGTTGCCTTCCAGCAGATCGTGGATGGTCATGGCCATGCCCGGCACGCAGAATCCGCACTGCACCGCACCCGACCTGCACAACGCCTCTTGCACGTCCGACAGTTCCCCGTCGGTCGCGAGACCTTCCACGGTGCGGACCTCGCTGCCCGCCGCGGTGGCCGCCGGGACGAGGCAGGAGGCGACGAGCCGGCCGTCGACCTGCACGGCGCAGGCGCCGCATTCGCCCTGCGAGCAGCCGTCCTTGGCGCCGGCGAGGCCGAGGCGCTCGCGCAGCACGTAGAGGAGGGATTCGCCGATCCACGCGCCGGTGACGGGGCGGTCGGCCCCGTTGACGCGCAGGACGTAGGAGGCCGACGGGTGCTCGTGGTGGTCGACGGCCGCGGCGTCCGCTCCGTCGGCGATCTCTTCCTCGTACGTCGCCCCCTCGCCCGGGACCCCTTCGGCCGTCCCCGCCGGAGCCGTCTCGACAGCCGGGTCGGCGTCGTCCGTACCCGGAGCGGGCGCGGCCCCCGCTCCGCCGGCGGCCGGCACGGCTCCGCCGTCACCCTGCTCCGCCTCCACGGCCCCGGCTCCGGCCCCGGCCCACTCCTCGTGCGCGCCCTGGTCCCCGGCTTCGCCCGCGCCCTGGTCCCCGGCAGCCCCGGCTTCGACATCACCCCGGGCTTCGCCCTCGGTCCCCGGATGCTGCCGCTCCCCCGAGTCCGGGACCTGCGCCGGGCCGTGGGCGGCTTCGATGTCGTGCGGGGCCGGGTAACCCGGCTCCCCGTCCAGCGGGGTGCCGACCCCCGGGCCGCCCAGCACGCGCGGCCCGCGTCCCGGGGTCGAGCCGAAGGATCCGACGGCCGGTGCGGACACCCCGGGGAACGCCCCGGGGAACACCCCGGAGCCCAGCGGGTCGGAAACCGGCGCGGCGAAGCCCTGCCCGTCGGAACCCGCACCGTCGGAACCCGGCTGCTGCGCCACGTACCCGCGCGCACCCTCGAAGTCCGGATGGGTCGCCCACGGGGCCGCGGCCCCGCCGGGCAGCGTCGCGGGGGCCTGGCTCCAGTCGGCCGCGGCCGCGAGCTGCCCGAAGCTGCCCGTGTCGCCGGCGCCTCCCGGGGTCCACACGTCGCTCGCCGCCGCCTCGGGGAACCGCCACTCGGCGGTCGTCCCCGACTCGTGCGCGGCGTCCCGGTCCCCCGCGAAAGGCTCCGCGAAGGGCTCTGCGAAGGACTCCGCGAAAGGCTCGGCGAGGGATTCGCCGAAAGACTCCGCGACGGGCTCGGCCACCGGCTCCGCCGCCGGTTCCGCGAACGCCGCGGCCACCGAAGCCGGAATGGGCACCGACGCCGGGATCGGCGCCCGCGCCGCGGCCCCCGAAGCCCCCGCACCGGCGTCCGCCGGAGCCGACGCGCCCGCCTCCGGCCACTGCACCGGGATCGTCCACGTGCCCGTGGCCGCAGGATCCGTACTCCCCGTACCGAGCGGCACGATCATCGGGGGCGGCACGTAGCCGTGCCCGGGGGCCGCGAGGGGCTCCCCGGTGCCGAGCGCGTCCAGCATGTCCTGCGGCAGTTTCACGAAGGCGGTCGCGTCGGAGTCGTACTCGCCGCCGTGCGGCACCGGCTCCCAGCCCCAGTTGGGCCCCGCGGACCCGGTCGGACCCGCGGTACCCGTGTTCTCGTTCTCACTCATGAGCTCAGTGCCCTCCCCAGGGCCCTCCGTGCCAGCACGGCCACCGTCCGCCGCAAATGCAGTACTGCGGGAGCCACCGGCTCCCCCTGGTCGGGCACGCAGGCCGCCGCGACGTACTCGCCGAAGGCTTCGAGCGCCTCGGGGGCCAGACTGCGGTCCCCGTCCCAGTCGATCAACGAAGCAACCCACTGCTCGGCTTCCAGCGGCCGCAGCGGCATCGGGGCGACCGCGCCGATCGCGCAGCGCACACCCCGGCGCGCGGGGTCCAGTACGAGCCCCACGGACGCCGTCGCGCGCCCCGGTCCCGTACGGCCCGTGGCCTTGAGGAACACCTGCGGCGCGTGCAGCAAGGGCACGCGCACGAAGCCGATCAGTTCTCCGGGGCGGAGCATCTCCCGGCCGGCGAGCAGGTGCGAGACCGGGATCTCGCGCCGCGATCCGCCGGGCCCCACGATGACGAGCACGGCCTCCAGCGCGGCCAGCACGGGGAGCGCGTCACCCGTCGGCGCGGCCGTGGCGATGTTGCCGCCGAGCGTGCCGGCGTTGCGGATCTGCGGCGGGCCCGCGGCGCGCGCGGCGGCGGCCAGGGCCGGGATCAGGGCGGCGAAGTCCGGCCGGCCCATGCGCGCGTGCGTGAGGCCGGCGCCGAGGAGCGCGTGGCCGTCCTGGTACTGCCAGCCGCGGATCTCGTTGATCCGGCCGAGGCCCACGAGGGCGGCGGGGCGCAGGAGTCCCGCGTTGACGGCGGCCATGAGGTCGGTGCCGCCCGCCACGGGGACGGCGGCGGGCATGGCCGCGAGCGCCGCCACGGCCTCGTCGAGCGAGGCCGGCAGCGTCACGGACTGCGCCGCGTTCCCCGCCCGCGGGTCGCTGCGGGGCCCCTGGGACGAGTCCCGTGCCTGCGGTGCGTGCGGTGCGTGCGTGGTCAACCCAGCTGCCCCTTCCCGATGTCCCGGTCCCGGCGCTCACGCCTGTCCGCCGTACGGTACGTGCTCACCGCCGGGACGTGGCAACTCTGGCACATCTTCCGGAGCACCGGACGCGAGGGTCCACCGCCCGCGCACCACCGGCGCACCACCCCCGCAAGAGCCCACGTACGGCCCCCCCGCACGGGCCCCGCACCTCCCGCGCGATCCCGCCGTGATCCGGCCGCGATCGGGCCGTGACCGGGTCTCGCTCCGGCCTCGATCCGGCTTCGATCCCGCGCCGGCGGCGCCGCGTTCCCGTCCCGGCGGCGCCGCTCGGCCCCCCCTCCGCGCAGGGAGGTCGGGCCGGTCCCCCGGGAGGCTCGCCCTCATCCCTCGGGGAGACTCGCCCTCGTCCCCCGGGGGGCTCGCGCTCACCCCGCAGGGGGCTCGTCACACGTTCGGGGGCGCTCCCTCGATCGGGCGGCCGAGCACCCCGGGCCTGCGCTGCCACGGCAACGGGCCGCCGGGCGGCCGGTAGTCGACCCCGAGGGCGTCCAGGCGGCGGTAGTGCGCCGTCATCCGCGCCTCGAAGTCCGCGTGGTCCCGCTCCTCGGGCAGCGGCAGCCGGGACCACACCACCTCGGCGAAGGCCGCGAGGCGCGGGAACACCTGGTAGTCGACGCGGCTCTGGTCCTCCATCACCTCGGTCCACACGTTGGCCTGCGCGCCCAGCACGTGGGCGGCGGCCTCTTCGGACAACTTCGGCGGTACCGGCTCGAACCGGTACACGTCCTCCAATGTCCGGACGTACCCGATGGGCATCGGCTCGTCCGCGCCGTCCGCCTGACGGTGGTCCAGGTACACCTGCTGCTCGGGGCACATCACCACGTCGTGGCCGGCCTCGGCGGCGGCGATGCCGCCCGCGTAGCCGCGCCAGGAGGACACGGCCGCTCCGGGGGCCAGTCCGCCCTCCAGGATCTCGTCCCACCCGATGAGCCGGCGGCCGCGCTCCGCGAGCCAGCCGTCGAAGTGCCGGATGAACCAGGACTGCAGACCGTCCTCGCCGTCGACCCCCAGCTCCGCGATCCGCGCCTGCGCGACCCCGGAGGCCTTCCACTGCGTCTTGGGGCACTCGTCCCCGCCCACGTGCACGAAGGGCGAGACCTCCGCCGGGAACACCTCCAGCAGCTCTTCGAAGACCCCCTCGTAGAAGCGCAGGACCGCCTCGGTGGGCGCGAGCACGTTCTCGTTGATGCCCCAGTCGTCCCACACCTCCAGCGCCGCCGTGTCGACCACGTCCGTGTTCCCCAGCTCCGGGTACGCGGCGATCGCGGCCTGGGAGTGCCCCGGCACGTCGATCTCCGGCACCACCCGCACGTGCCGTTCCGCCGCGTACGCGACGATCTCGCGCAGGTCGTCCTGGGTGTAGAAGCCGCCGTGCGGGGTCTCGTTCCACAGCGGGGAGGCCCGGTGACCCCACCGACTGCGGGACCGCCACGCGCCGACCTCGGTGAGCCGCGGGTAGCGCTTGATCTCGACCCGCCAGCCCTGGTCGTCCGTCAGGTGCAGGTGCAGCACGTTGAGCTTGTGGGCGGCGAGCAGGTCGATGTACCGCAGCACCGCGTCCTTGGGCAGGAAGTGCCGGGCCACGTCGAGCATCAGCCCGCGCCAGCCGAAGCGGGGGCCGTCGGCGACGTCCCCGGCCGGCAGCCGCCACACCGCGCCGGGCAGCGGCGCCCGCCGGTACGCGTCGGCCCCGAGCAGCTGACGCAGCGTCTGGGCGGCGTAGAAGAGGCCCGCCTCGTCGGCGCCCTCCAGGAGGACCGTGCCGGGCTCGGCGTGGAGTTCGTACGACTCCGCCCCGGCCTGCCGCGCGAGGCCGGGGCGCAGGGCGAGCCGGATCACCGGGCGTCCGGCGGGGCTCTCCCCTCGGGCCGGGGCCGGCAGCGCCCAGCCGGTGGCGGCGCCGAGTTCGCGGCGCAGCCAGCGGGCCGCGCCCTCGGTGCCGGGTCCGGCATCGAGGAGCGGGTCGGCGAGCTCGAACGTGCCGCCGTCGGCCGGGAATCGCGCGGACCGGGGCTGCGGGATCAACTCGGGCATGGCCTCGACTCCTCCACCGTTGCACCTGGTGCAACGTACGTTTCACAGGGCGCTGATGCGGCGACCCTAACCCGCCCCCGGGGCACGGCAAAGGCCCCCGGGCGCACAGGTGCGCACCGGGGGCCTTCGTCCTGCTTCAGGAGGGCCGGAGGACTACTTCCCGTCCTTGCCGCCCTTGTCCTTGTCCCCGCCGGGGCCCATGGACTCGTAGATCTCCTTGCACATGGGGCAGACCGGGTACTTCTTCGGGTCCCGGCCCGGAACCCAGACCTTGCCGCAGAGCGCGACGACGGGGGTGCCCCCGAGCGCGCTCTCCATGATCTTGTCCTTCTGGACGTAGTGGGCGAAGCGCTCGTGGTCGCCGTCGCCGTGGGACACCTGCGGCGTCGGCTCTACGAGGGTCCCCGTACCAGTCCCGCGATCGGGCTCAAGAGTGCTCATGACTGCCAGGGTACCGAGTCCCTCGCGCGCGAGGGATCCGCACCGGCCGCACCGGCCGCCCCGGCCCCGGGCTCAGTTCAGCGACGGGTCGTCCGCGTACGTGGCCACCATGGCCAGCTCGCTGCGCTGGCGCCGCAGCACGGCGCGCCACAGCCGCTGCGGATCCGGGAAGGAGACGTCGCCCGGCTCGGAGTCGACGACGTACCAGGCGCCCACGCCCAGTTCCTCCTCCAGCTGCCCCGGTCCCCAGCCGGAGTACCCGGCGAAGATGCGCAGGCCCCCCAGGGCCGCCGCGAGGAGTTCGGGCGGGGCCTCCAGGTCCACCAGACCGATCGCCCCGTGCACCCGGCGCCAGCCGAGCGGCCCCTCCTCGCCCGGGATGACGGCCAGCCCCAGTGCGGAGTCCAGCGCCACCGGGCCGCCCTGGAAGACAACTCCGGGATCCTTGGCCAGCGGAGCCCAGGGCAGCAGGACGTCACCGACGCCCACCGGGGTGGGCCGGTTGAGGACCACGCCGAGCGAGCCCTGCTCGTCGTGGTCGAGCAGCAGCACCACCGCGCGGTCGAAATTCGGGTCCGCGAGGGCGGGGGTGGCCACGAGCAGCCGCCCTGTGAGGGAGGACACCTCGGTCATGGCGCCATGATCTCGCACATTCGCCCGTGAGGGGGAGTGGGCGGCACATCCGGACCGTACGCAGCTCAGGGCGCACCGCGGCAGTACGGGGCGCGCACGGCCCCTCGGCCGGACCGCACGCGGAAGGAGACGCTCCGCCACCTGGCGGGCACCCAGGGTGTTGTGCCGAATTCATGACAGTCCTACGGCCCCGTCAGCCTTACGAACAGGGGGGTCATGCCCCTTACCCTTTTCACTGGCCCCCTGCCCACCCCTCTCCGGAACGCGAGATTCATGACCGGCATCAGTGACGATGTACTGCTTGTCCACGGCGGAACTCCGCTCGAGGGCGAGATCCGTGTCCGCGGCGCGAAGAACCTCGTACCCAAGGCGATGGTCGCGGCCCTGCTGGGCAGTGAGCCCAGTCGGCTGCGCAACGTTCCGGACATCCGGGACGTCCGGGTCGTGCGCGGGCTGCTCCAGCTGCACGGGGTGACCGTCCGCCCCGGTGACGAACCGGGCGAGCTGGTGCTCGACCCCTCGCACGTCGAGAGCGCGAACGTCGCCGACATCGACGCGCACGCGGGCTCCTCGCGCATCCCGATCCTGTTCTGCGGTCCGCTGCTGCACCGCCTCGGCCACGCCTTCATCCCCGGCCTCGGCGGCTGCGACATCGGCGGCCGGCCGATCGACTTCCACTTCGAGGTGCTCCGCCAGTTCGGCGCGACCATCGAGAAGCGCGAGGGCGGCCAGTACCTGGAGGCCCCCCAGCGCCTCCGCGGCTGCAAGATCCGCCTGCCCTACCCGTCGGTCGGCTCGACCGAGCAGGTGCTGCTGACGGCCGTCCTGGCCGAGGGCGTCACCGAGCTCAGCAACGCCGCCGTCGAACCGGAGATCGAAGACCTCATCTGCGTCCTGCAGAAGATGGGCGCCATCATCTCCATGGACACCGACCGGACCATCCGGATCACCGGTGTCGACCGCCTCGGCGGCTACAACCACAAGGCGCTCCCGGACCGGCTGGAGGCCGCCTCCTGGGCGTCCGCGGCGCTGGCCACCGGCGGCAACATCTACGTGCGCGGCGCGCAGCAGCGTTCGATGATGACCTTCCTGAACACCTTCCGCCGGGTCGGCGGGGCGTTCGAGATCGACGACGACGGCATCCGCTTCTGGCACCCGGGCGGCCCGCTCAACGCCATCGCACTGGAGACCGACGTCCACCCGGGCTTCCAGACCGACTGGCAGCAGCCGCTGGTCGTGGCGCTGACCCAGGCCACCGGCCTCTCGATCGTCCACGAGACGGTCTACGAGTCCCGCCTGGGCTTCACCTCCGCGCTCAACCAGATGGGTGCGCACATCCAGCTCTACCGGGAGTGCCTGGGCGGCAGCGCCTGCCGCTTCGGCCAGCGCAACTTCCTGCACTCGGCCGTCGTCTCGGGGCCCACCAAGCTCCAGGGCGCCGACCTGGTCATCCCCGACCTGCGCGGCGGGTTCTCGTACCTGATCGCGGCGCTCGCCGCCGAAGGCACCTCGCGGGTGCACGGCATCGAGCTGATCAACCGGGGCTACGAGAACTTCATGGAGAAGCTCGTGGAGCTGGGCGCCAAGGTCGAGCTCCCGGGCGGGGATCTCGTCTAGATCCACACAGACCGGCTCAGAACGCCCCCACAGGCCCCGTACAGGGCCTGTGGGGGCGTTCTGGCTCCCGGGGGCCACTCGCGGCCCCGGGAGCGCCGAGAGGCGGCCACCCGGTGCCGGGTGGCCGCCTCTCGCGTACTACGTACTACTGCCGTCCCGGGGGCCTGTACGGCCCTCGGCACAAGGGCGGACTACTTGCCCTTGGCGGCTTCCTTGAGCTTGGAGCCCGCGGAGACCTTCACGCTGTAGCCGGCCGGGATCTGGATGGGGTCGCCGGTCTGCGGGTTGCGCGCGGTGCGAGCGGCACGGTGGGTGCGCTCGAAGGTCAGGAAGCCGGGGATGGTGACCTTCTCGTCGCCCTTGGCGACAATCTCGCCGACGGTCTCGGCGAGCGCGGCCAGAACGGCGTCGGCGTCCTTGCGGGTCACCTCGGCGCGCTCGGACAGAGCGGCCACCAGCTCACTGCGGTTCATGTTGTACTCCCGTGTTCAACGTGCCTTAGAGGCGTGAGATCGAAGCCGATGCTGCCAGGGCCCTAGGACAGTCCCCGGACCCGGGTCTGACGTCAGACCCTCTCGCCCGGTTACGCATCCTGCCCCCACCACCGGCGGGAAAGCCAATCCGGCACCCGCCGGGGTCACACGAAAAGCGCCACAGTCACGCCGCGGTGACGCTCCGTCCGCACCGGAAGGCGTCCGGAGGGTCTCCGGATGACGTCCGTCGGACGCGGACCGCGGGCCACGCGGGCATCCCCGCAACCCTATGGGCGGCCCGGGGGGCCCGCATCCCGCGACGCGCCGGGGATCAGGCGGAGGTGGGCGCCGCCACAGCCGTGGAGGCGGCCTTGCGGACGGCTCCGGCGACCGCGCCGGCGACCTTGTCGTTGAAGACCGACGGGATGATGTAGTTCGCGTTCAGCTCGTCCTCGCCGACCACGTCGGCCAGGGCGCTCGCGGCGGCCAGCATCATGTCGGTGTTCACGGTGCGGGACTGGGCGTCCAGCAGGCCGCGGAAGACGCCCGGGAAGACCAGCACGTTGTTGATCTGGTTCGGGAAGTCCGAGCGGCCGGTGGCCACGACGGCGGCGGTCTGGCGGGCGACCGCCGGGTCCACCTCGGGGTCCGGGTTCGCGAGCGCGAACACGATCGCGCCTTCCGCCATGGCGGCCACGTCCTCGCCGGACAGGACGTTGGGGGCCGAGACGCCGATGAAGACGTCGGCGCCGACCACGGCCTCCTTCAGGGTGCCCGTGTAGCCCTCGGGGTTGGTGTTGTCCGCGATCCAGCGCAGCGGGGAGTCCGCGGCCGCGTCGACGAGGTCGGGGCGGTCCGCGTGCACGACGCCGTGGATGTCGGCGCTGACGGCGTTCTTCACGCCCGCGGCGAGGAGCAGCTTGAGGATGGCGGTTCCGGCCGCGCCGGCGCCCGACATGACCACCTTGACGTCGCCAACGGCCTTGCCCACCACGCGCAGTGCGTTGGTGAGGGCGGCGAGGACCACGATGGCGGTGCCGTGCTGGTCGTCGTGGAAGACGGGGATGTCGAGGGCCTCCCGCAGCCGGGCTTCGATCTCGAAGCAGCGCGGCGCGGAGATGTCCTCGAGGTTGATGCCCGCGAAGCCCGGGGCGATGGCCTTGACGGCGGCCACGATCTCGTCGGAATCCTGGGTGTCCAGGCAGATCGGCCAGGCGTCGATGTCGGCGAAGCGCTTGAAGAGGGCCGCCTTGCCCTCCATGACCGGCATGGCGGCCATCGGGCCGATGTTGCCCAGACCCAGCACGGCGGAGCCGTCCGTCACGACTGCGACGG
The DNA here is from genome assembly GCF_042788835.1 of Streptomyces sp. NPDC056883. NCBI lineage: Bacteria > Bacillati > Actinomycetota > Actinomycetes > Kitasatosporales > Streptomycetaceae > Streptomyces > Streptomyces sp. NPDC056883. Next base: position 285,870 of record NZ_JBHUBS010000011.1, read on the forward strand.
TGTTGCGCTTGATGGTCAGACGGCGGGCGTCCTCGGGGTTCTCGGCGATCGCCATGCACACGCGGGCCACGCCCGGGGTGTAGATCATCGAGAGGTCGTCACGGTTGCGGATGGGGTGCTTGGACGACATCTCGATCTTGCCGCCGAGGTGCATCAGGAAGGTGCGGTCGGAGACCTTGCCGAGGCTGACGCCCTCGATCCCGCGGAGCTTCTCGACGATCTCGTCGGCGTGCGCGGTGGACGTCGCCGCGATGGTGACGTCGATGCGGAGCTTCTCGTGACCGGATGCGGTCACGTCGAGGCCGGTGACCGAGCCACCGGAGGACTCCACGGCGGTGGTGAGCTGGGAGACCGCGGTTCCGCTCGCGGGCACTTCCAGGCGGACCGTCATCGAGTACGAGACGCTGGGCGCCGTTGCCATGGCCGTGTTCCTCTTCTGTCCCTGGTTCTTTTTTACACAGGGCCCGGCTCTGCTCCGGCCGAAACGTGGCAGGTGCGGCAGGACCTGTTGTCCGATCGTCCCACCTACCAGCCGGTACAAGGTAACCAGCTACAAATTTCGGAAGAACTCTTCCACCATACGAGATAAGTAGCGCCTGGGGAATGGGTGGCCCATACAAAAAAGGTCCGCGCCCCCCACTGAGTGGAGGGCGCGGACCTGGTGCTTCCTACGTCTATGACACCGACCCGCCATGCTCGCCTCGCGGCAAGTGGTCGCTCTAGGCGACTAAGGTTGGGCCCGGGGGCTTGGATCGAGTCGGTGCCGTAACCCAGGCTAACAAAGGTTCGCGCGAAGTGATCCCCCCACCGGCGACCGGTTGCGGGACCACGCCCTTGGCCGCCGACCAACCGGCCGTACGCCCCGTGCCGGCCTGGTCGACAGGACAGCCCCTACGGCTGCAGCAGCGCCGCGACCCCCTCGGCGTCCGGGGCGTCCCGGTCGGTGGAGATCACCGTCAGCTGCTGGGTCGCGCGGGTCAGGGCCACGTAGAGCACCCGCAGGCCCGCCGGGGACTCGTCCGCGATCTCCGCCGGGGAGACGACCACCGTGGCGTCGTACTCCAGGCCCTTCGCCTCCAGGCTGCCCAGGGCGACCGCCCGCTCCCCCAGGTCCGCGAGCCAGCCCGCGGCCTCCGCTCGCCGGTCCATGGCCACGACCACGCCGACCGTGCCGTCCACCTGCTCCAGCAGCCGCCGGGTCTCCTCCACGACGGTGGAGCGCAGATCCCCTCCCTCGGGCGCCACCGCCGTGAAGCGCGGCCGCAGGCCCGTGGAGCGCACGGCCGTCGGCGGCTCCGTGCCCGGCGCCGCCAGCTTCAGCACCCGCGAGGCGACCTCCGCGACCTCGGCCGGGTTGCGGTAGTTCACCGTGAGGGTGAACTTGCGCCGCGGCCGCGTGCCCAGCGCCTCGTCGCGCGCGGCGGCCGCCTCCTCGGGATCGGTCCACGAGGACTGCGCCGGGTCGCCGACCACCGTCCACGTGCCGCCCCGGCCGCGGCGGCCGACCATCCGCCACTGCATCGGCGTCAGGTCCTGCGCCTCGTCGACGATGACGTGCGCGTACTCGGTGCGCTCCGCCGCGAGCCGCTCGGCCCGCTCCCACTGGGTCTCCTCGCGGCCCGGCATCAGCTCTTCCAGCCCGCTCAGCTGGTCCAGCGGGTTCAGCTCCCGCTTCCGCTTGGGCCGTGCGGGCGCGCCCAGCAGCTGCTGGAGCTCGTCCAGCAGCGCCACGTCGTGCACCGACAGGGCGCCCTTGCCGTCCGGGCCGACCCGGCGCAGGGAGCGTGCCACCTGCCGGGTCTCGCGCGGGTTCAGGTCCCGGCGCGACCAGCGCGCCAGGCGCCGCTCGTCCGCCATGGAGGCCAGGACCCCGCGCGGGGTCAGCTCGGGCCACCAGGCGTTCAGGAAGTCGATGAACGCGTCCTCGGTCGAGATGTCCTCGTCGAAGGCGGAGCGCAGCTCGGCGGCGAGCTCCGGGTCGCTGTGCCGGCCGGCCCCGCCTGACTTCGAGTACAGCGCGTCCAGCAGGAGCTTGCGGGCGCGCGGGCGCAGCAGGTTGACCGGGGCGGTGCCGGACAGGACGTTCTGCCGGATCCGGTCGAGGTCGGGAGCCTCCAGCTCCTGACGGCGCCCGAAGGCCACCACGCGCAGCCGGTCGGGGGCGGGGGCCCCGCCGGGACCGCCGAACTCCAGGGCTCCCCGTACGGCCTTGCGCAGCACCTTCAGCATCCGGGACGAGCCCTTGATGCGTGCGGTGGACGGGTCGTCGTACGTGGTCGCCTCGGCCCCGTCGACGAGCGAGCCGAGCGCCCGGATGGCGACCTGGCCCTCCTCGCCGAGGGAGGGCAGGACGCCCTCGGTGTAGGCGACCAGCAGCGGGGTCGGGGAGACGATCAGGATGCCGCCGGAGTAGCGCCGCCGGTCCTGGTAGAGCAGGTAGGCGGCGCGGTGCAGGGCGACGGCGGTCTTGCCGGTGCCGGGGCCGCCCGCGACCTCGGCGACCGAGGCGGCGGGCGCCCGGATGACGAGGTCCTGCTCGGCCTGGATGGAGGAGACGATGTCGCGCATCGAGTGGGTACGGGCCCGGCCGAGGGCGGCCATCAGGGCGCCGTCGCCGATGACGGGCAGCTCGTCCCCGTCGAGGAAGGCGGTCACCTCGGGGCGCATCAGGTCGTCCTCGACGCCGAGCACCTTGCGCCCCTTGGAGCGGATGACCCGGCGGCGCACGACGCGGCCGGGCTCCTTGGGGGTGGAGCGGTAGAACGGCGCGGCCGCGGGGGCGCGCCAGTCGATGACGAGCGGCGCGTAGTCGGAGTCGAGGACCCCGATGCGGCCGATGTGGAGCGTCTCGGCGATGTCGGCCGTGAGGTCGGTACGGATCGCGTCGTCGGCGGGCTCGACGGAGGTGAAGGCGCCGTCGGGGCCCCGCTCCCCGTCCTTGCCGAGGACCAGGTCGATGCGGCCGAACAGGAAGTCCTCGAACTCGTTGTTGAGACGGTTGAGGTGGATCCCGGCGCGGAACACCTGCGCGTCCCGTTCCGCGAGGGCGCCGGGCGTGCCGACCTGCCCGCGCTTGGCGGCGTCGTTCATCAGGAACTCCGCCTCGTGGATCTTCTCCTCAAGGCGTCGGTACACGTGATCGAGATGCGTCTGCTCGACCGCGATCTCCCGATCGCGGACGGAATCCGCCGTGCTGTCGACAGCGGCATTCTGCGCGGCCACCAAGGCCCCTTTCTGACGTGCATGGGCAGCCGTCAACCGTACGCCAAGGGGCCCGCCCGCGCACGCCCCTTCCGGGACGGCTCGCGGATCAGGACGAAGATCACGCCCCGCGGCGGCCTCGGGCCGGGTCAGCCCGGGCGGGATTCGAGGACGCGCCGCCGGTGCCGGGCCACGCGCTCGCGGTTGCCGCAGAGCTCGCTGGAGCACCAGCGGCGGCGGTGTCCGCGCGAGGTGTCGAGGTAGACGCGGGCGCAGCCGTCGCCCTCGCAGGCCCGCAGCAGGTCCCGTTCGCCGGGGTCGGTGAGCAGTTCGACGGCGTCCCGGGCCACGGCGGCGAGCAGCCCGGCGCACTCGACACCGCCGCACAACTCCCGTACGAGGTGACCTTCTTGGTCCTGGACTGCACACAGTCCCGGGGGTGGACCGGCGGCCGCCGCGTTGACCCGGGCCAGCGCGGGCCCGGGCGGCGCGGCTCCTGCCAGCTCGGCCCGTACGAGGCTCTCGACGTCGGCGCGCAGCACCCGGAAGGCGTGCACCCAGTCGTCTCCGACCCGGGTGAGCGGCGTCCGGTCGGGCACCAGCCCGGCTCCGGTGAGCCACAGGCACAGCCCGTCGCCGTCACGGATGCCCTCGGTCTTCGCGAGAGGCGCAAAAGTAGCCACCAGGTCCAGGCAGACCCGCCCGGAGTCGAACCACATGCCCGTCACCGCCTCCCTCTCGGGGCGTGCCCCCAGAGTGCCCGTCTCCGGGGCCGGCGGCTAGAGGGCGCGCAGCGAGAGGGCGGACGGCCGGAAGGCGGGCGGCTAGAAGGCGGGCGGCTCGTCGTTCAGCAGCAGCTGGAAGAGCCGGTGGTCCTGCCAGTCCCCGCCGACGTGCAGGTAGCGGGGCGCGAGCCCGTACTGCTCGAAGCCCGCCTTCACCAGGACCCGCTGCGAGGCCAGGTTCTCGACCCTGGTGCCCGCCTCGAGCCGGTGCAGCCCCTCCTCGTCGCGGGCGATCCGGCAGACCTCGTGCAGCGCGGCGGTGGCCAGCCCCTTGCCGGCCCAGGCCTCGTCGATCCAGTAGCCGATGGATCCGCTGAGCAGCGGCCCGCGCACGATGTTCTGGAGGTTGATCCCCCCGACCTGCCCGCCGTCGGCGGCGACCAGCACGAAGGGCCGCGCCCGGCCGCCCTCCTGGTCGGCGAGGATCGCTTCGATCCGGGACCGCTGCCCGGCCTCGGTGTAGAACTCCTCGGTCCGCCACGGCTCGTAGGGCGCCATGTAGGCCCGGTTGCGCACCAGCATCTCGGCCCGCCCGGCGGCGTCGTCCAGCCGCAGGCTCCTCATCTCCACACCGTCAACGATCATCCCGGCACGCTAACGGACGGCCCGTGCCCCGGCCAGGCCTGTGCTCGTCAGTCGTCCCCGTACTTCGTGTCGGCGGCCATGTCCAGGGACAGCCGGTAGCCGCGCTTGACGACGGTCTGGATGAGGTTGGGGACGCCCAGGGCCACGCGCAGGCGGGCCATCGCCGTCTCCACCGCGTGCTCGTCGCGGCCCGCGCCCGGCAGCGCGCGCAGGAGTTCGGAGCGGGCCACGACCCAGCCCGGGCGCCGGGACAGGGCCCTGAGCAGGGCCATGCCGGCCGGCGGTACGGGGCGCAGCTCGCCGTCGAGGAGGACCGCGTGGCCGCGCAGCTCCAGCCGGTGTCCGGCCACCGGGAGCACGCGGGCCCGGCCCGGGAGTTCCTGGCACAGGAGCTGCACGAGGGGTCCGAGCCGGAAGCGCTCGGGCTGCACCGTGGGCACGCCTTCCGCCTGCAGGGGCAGGGCCGTCACCGGGCCCACGCACGCCGACAGCACCGACCCGCCGGTCAGCGCCGCGAGCACGGGTTCCCGTACGCCCCGCTCCGCGGCCCGTGACAGCAGGGAGACCGCCGCCGGTGCGGAGGTGAAGCTCACCGCGTCCACCCCGCCCGCGGCCACCGCGTCGATCAGCCGGTCCAGCGGCCCGAGGTCTTCCGGCGCCATCCACCGGTAGACGGGTACGCCGACCACCTCGGCCCCGCCCGCCCGCAGGGCCTCGATGAACCCGGGCAGCGGTTCCCCGTGCAGCTGGAGGGCGATGCGCCGGCCGGCCACCCCGGCCGTGAGCAGCCGGTCCAGTACCTCGGCGAGCGACTCGGAGCGCGGGGACCAGGTCTCCACGAGCCCGGCGGCGCGGATCGACCCCTTCACCTTCGGTCCGCGCGCCAGCAGTTCGGTCTCCCGCAGCCGCCCGAGCAGTTCCTCGCCGAGCCCCCACCCGTCGGCGGCCTCGATCCAGCCGCGGAAGCCGATGGCGGTGGTGGCCACCACCACGTCGGGCGCGCAGCCGATCAGCTCCTTCGTGGCGGACAGCAGTTCGGCGTCGTCGGCGAGCGGCACGATCCGCAGGGCGGGCGCGTGCAGCACGGTGGCCCCGCGGCGGCGCAGCAGGGCGATGAGCTCGTCGGCCCGCCGGGCGGCGGTGACCCCGACGGTGAATCCGGCGAGCGGGCCGGCCGGCGGACCGGTGGGGATGTCGTGGTCGTGCATGGTGACCTGCCTCGCGCAGTGGTCGGGTCCGGTGTCGGGGTCCGATATCGGGGTCCGGTGTCGCGGTCACCCGCATGCGTGACGTTCGCGTGAACCGAGCCTGCCCTGGGGGCGTATCAGGCTCGGTTCACGCGTATTTCGGTGCCGTTAACCGGCGTGTGCTCCCCGTTACACCGAGGTGAGCTGCGGTTTCGCCTCCGCACCGGCCGTGGGGATCATCACCTGGGCGGGCCGGCGAAGGTATACCGCCCAGGTGACGGCGCAGCACACCGCGTAGAAGCCGAGGAAGGTCACGAAGGCCGCCGTGCCCGAGCCGGAGCTCAGGAACGCCTCCCGGAAGACCAGGTTGATGCCGAGCCCGCCGAGCGCGCCGACCGCGCCGATGAGTCCCATGGAGGCGCCGGACAGCCGCCGCCCGTACGCGGCCGCCTCCTCGCCGCTCATCCCGCGGGCCAGCGCCTTCACCTGGAAGATGCCGGGGATCATCTTGTAGGTGGAGCCGTTGCCGAGCCCGCTGAGGACGAACAGCCCCACGAAGCCGACCAGGAACACCGGCAGGGATTCCCGTACGGAGGCCAGGATCACCACTCCGGTCGCCGCCGACATCGCCACGAAGGTGCCCAGGGTGATCCGCGCGCCGCCGAAGCGGTCCGCGAGGGCCCCGCCGACGGGCCGGATCAGCGAGCCGAGCAGCGGTCCGATGAAGGTGAGCGAGGCCGCCTGGAGCGGGGTGCGGCCGAACTGCGTCTGGAGCACCAGGCCGAAGGCGAAGCTGTAGCCGATGAAGGAGCCGAAGGTGCCGATGTACAGGAACGCCATGATCCAGGTGTGCCCGTCGCGGACCGCCTCCCGTACGGCTCCGGTGTCGTTGCGCACGGGCGCCAGGTTGTCCATCCGCAGCGCGGCGAGCGCCGCCGCGATCACGATGAGCGGGATGTAGGCGCCGAGCAGCAGCCGCGGGTGCCCGGCCCCGGCCGTACCGATGACCAGCAGGGCGACGAGCTGGACGACGGGGACGCCGATGTTGCCGCCGCCCGCGTTGAGGCCGAGCGCCCAGCCCTTCTTGCGCAGCGGGAAGAAGGCGTTGATGTTCGTCATCGAGGAGGCGAAGTTGCCGCCGCCGACCCCGGTCAGCGCGGCCACCAGCAGGAAGGTGTTGTAGGAGGTCCCGGGCTCCATCACCAGCCAGGCGGCGACCGTCGGGGCGAGCAGCAGCAGGGCGCTGAAGACCGTCCAGTTGCGGCCGCCGAAGCGGGCCACGGCGAAGGTGTAGGGCACGCGGACCAGGGCGCCGACGCAGGTGGCGGTGGCGATGAGGAAGAACTTCCCGGCGGGGTCGATCCCGTACTTCGGGCCCATGAAGAGCACCATCACCGACCACAGCGACCAGATCGAGAACCCGATGTGCTCGGAGAGCACGGAGTAGATCAGGTTCCGGCGGGCGGTCTTCTCCCCCGTTTCCCGCCAGAAGGTCTCGTCCTCGGGGTCCCACCGCTCGATCCAGCGGCCACCCTTGCGCGGTGCGGTCGTACTGGTCATCACACGCCTCCACAGCTGCTGCGATCACGTCGCGCTCGTCGCGCCCGTAGGCCTCGCCGGCCTTTCGGCCTTGCGGGCTCGTCGCGTCTCGTCCGTGGTGACGACCGTAGGAAGGGCTCGTTTCGGCCCCGGTCCCCGCCGGATGACCGTCGGGAAACCTTGCACTCACCCGCCGCCGGGGCCGGGTGTGAGCGCGCTCGGTGCGAGCGCGGGCAGCCAGCTGTCCGGGGGCACCTCCAGCCAGCCGTGCGCCGCCCCGAGCTCCTCGGCGGCGCGGCGCAGCGCGTCCAGCCCGGGATGGCTCGATCCCTTCCGCCACACCATGGACAGCGGCGACAGCGGCACCGGGGCGGTCAGCGGCCGCTTGACGCAGCCGGGCATGTCGACGAAGCCCACCGTGGCGAGGACGGGACAGCCCGTTTTGGCCATGACCCGGCGGAACTCCTCCTTGCCCACCGCCACCGGCGCGGGCGGCGCGGACGCGATGCCCCGCCCGGCGAACAGCTCGCGCGCCAGCCCGGTCCACTCCCGGGTCCGCGGGTTCCCGGCCCCGGTGTACACCGTCTCGCCGCGCAGCGCGTCCAGCGGTACGGCGTCCAGCGCGGCCAGCGCGTGCCCCTCGGGCAGCAGCACGGCGAGGGGCTCGTACCGCACCGGCGTCCGCGCGAGGCGGGACCGCAGCGCCGGGTCGAGGCCGTCGGCGTACCCGAAGGAGACGTCGAGGCGGCCCGCGGCGATCTCGGCGGCGGCATGGGTCAGCCCGGACTCGAAGCGGGCCATCAGCTCGCAGTCGGGGGCCAGTTCGCGGGCCCGGTCCAGGACGGTGCGGGCGGTGCCGGGGCCGTCGGTGTTGAGGTCGACGAGCAGCGGCCGGGGCCCGGCTCCGGCGGTGAACGCCCCGGCCAGCTCCTCGTGGGCCCGCAGCACGCCCCGGGCCAGGGGCAGCAGCCGCTCCCCGTCCGGGGTCAGCTCCACGGCGCGGGTGGTACGGACGAACAGGGGCGCGCCCAAGGTCTGTTCGAGCCGGCGCACGTCCCGGCTGAGGGCCTGCTGGGCCACGTAGAGCCGGGCGGCGGCACGGGTGAAGTGCAGCTCCTCGGCCACGGCGAGGAAGGCGCGCAGCAGGCGGGGTTCCACGTCTCGGGGCGTCACCTGCGGAGACTAACAACAGGAAGCGGTGAATGGCCCCCGAACAGGTGTTGGACCGCGGACGGACCCCGGCCCGAGCCTTGACCCATGCCCACCACGTCCACGCCGTCCGCCACCCCGTCCACCGTGCTCCCTGCGCCGATCGCCGCCGGGCCGCGGCCCGCCCGCCCGGCCGCCCCGCTCATGGCCGTCACCGGCTCCACGCTGGTGCTCGCCCCCGCCCCGGCGCGGCCGGCCCGGGCGGCGGCGCGGCCTGCCCGCGCCCCGGGCCCGTACCGCCGGCTCTTCGCGCTCCCCGGCACGCGCGGCTTCACCACCGGGAACCTCATCGCCCGGCTCCCCATGGGCATGTTCGGGATCAGCGCCGTCATGATGATCGCGGGCCAGCGCGGCTCGTACGCCCTCGCCGGCGGGGTCGTCGCGGCCGGTCTGGCGGCCACCGCGGTCGTGGCCCCCTGGACGGCCCGGCTGGTCGACCGGCACGGGCAGGCCCGCGTCGCCGTACCCGCCACCCTGATCGCCGTACTCGGCTCGCTGTCGCTCGTCGCGTGCGTCCGTAGCGAGGCCCCCGCCTGGACCCTCTTCGCCTCCTACGCCGCCACCGCGACCACCCCCAACATCGGCGGGATGTCCCGCGCCCGCTGGACGCACCTGCTGAAGGGCGACCCCGCGGCGCACCACACCGCGATGTCCTTCGAACAGGCCGCGGACGAGCTGGCGTTCATGCTCGGTCCGGTGGTCGCCGCGTTCCTCTGCACCACCGTCTTCCCGGAAGCGGGCACGCTCGCCGGCGCCGCGCTGCTCCTGACCGGGATGCTGGTCTTCACGGCCCACCGCGCCACGGAGCCCCCGGCGGCGCCGCCGGTCCGCGGCAGGTCCCCGCTGCGGGCCCTGGGACGGCTCCTCCCCCTCTTCTTCGTCCTGGGCACGATGTTCGGCTCGCTGGAGATCACCTCCGTCGCCCACCTCGGCGGCCACGGCCTCGGCGCGCTCTCGGGCCCGGTCATCGCCCTCCAGGCGGCCGGCTCCTGCCTGGCCGGCCTGCTCTACGGCACCCTGCGCCCGCGCGGACTGCCGGCCTGCCTGGCCGCCCTGGCCGGGGCGATGGCACTGCCCTGGGCCGCGGCGGCCACCGGCTCGGTCCCGGCCCTCGCGGCGGCCCTGCTCACGGCCGGCATGGCCACGGCCCCGGTCATGGTCACCGCGATGTCCCGGATCCACGCCGTGATCCCGTCGGGCCGGCTCAACGAAGGAATGACCCTGGCCGTCACCGCGATCTTCGCCGGCATCGCAGCGGGCTCCGCGACGGCCGGCTCCGCGATCGACCACTGGGGCACGACGACCCCGTACGCCCTCCCGGCGGCGGCGGCCCTGCTGGCGTTTCTCGTCGGCACGGGCGGATCGGTACGGGTTTTCAGCCTAGGTCCGGGACGATGAACACGACAAAGGCCCCGCAGCCTGACGGCCGCGGGGCCTTTGCCCAACATGGGGGTTGTGGAGATGGCGGGAATCGAACCCGCGTCCAACGGTGCAGAAGTAGGGCTTCTCCGAGCGCATTCCGCTGCGCTTTTCTCGGCCCCGGAGATCACACGGACAAGTCTCCGACGGGCTCAGTCACTGTTTGATTTCCCTCTATCCCCCGTGACCGGAGTTAGAGGTTTAGATCCCTAATTGACGCCAGGATCCGGACCGGGACCACTTCCGGGCTGACGCTCCTCACAGAGGCTTCAGCTCACTGTTATTAGGCAGCGAGGGTGAAGCGGGAGTTATCGCTCTTGGAGTTGGCGATTATTGTTTGCGACATATGGTTAACGAGATCATTGCCGCTTCCTCGGCTCGCTTCCCCTACATCGACATCCGCTGTCGAAACCGATCATCCCCATGTTTCACGCTGTTCAGTTATGAGATCCGCCGGCGCTCTCCATGCGTTCCGACCGACCGGCACCACTCGCAAGCGCGTGGTGCTGACGCCATGGTACGCGAAGTGGACCACCGCGTGCCAGGACATTAAAGCTGGCCGCGCTCCTTGCGCTTCACGGCCGAGATCACCCGGTTCGTCTCGCGCGTGTCCTGCTTCTCCCGCAGGGCCTGCCGCTTGTCGTACTCCTTCTTGCCCTTCGCCAGCGCGATCTCGATCTTCGCCCGGCCGTCCTTGAAGTACAGGGCGAGCGGCACGATCGTGTTGCCGGTCTCCCCCGTCTTCGAGTCCAGCTTGTCGATCTCCTCGCGGTGCAGGAGGAGCTTGCGCTTGCGGCGCGCACTGTGGTTGGTCCAGGTGCCCTGGCTGTACTCCGGCACGTGCACGTTGTAGAGCCAGGCCTCGCCGCTCTCCACCGACACGAAGCCGTCCACCAGCGAGGCACGGCCCTGACGCAGGGACTTGACCTCGGTACCCGTGAGCACGAGGCCGCACTCGTAGGTGTCGATGATCGTGTAGTCGTGCCGCGCCTTCTTGTTCTGGGCGATCAGCTTGCGCCCTGTTTCCTTAGCCATAGTGCGGTCATTTTCGCACTACGGACCCACTCCGATGCCACTCAATACCGTGCGGGCCCGTTCCTCGACCCGGTCCGCCGCCACCAGGTCCGGGGTGATGCCCGCGCCGTCCGGACTGCGGCCCGCCGGAGTGCGGTACGTCCCCACCGTCAGCTCCGCCACCGAGCCGTCCGGCAGCTCCGTCGGCATCTGCACCGAGCCCTTGCCGAAGGTGCGCGTACCGACCGCCACCGCGCGGCCGCGGTCCTGGAGGGCTCCGGTGACCAGTTCGGCCGCACTCATCGTGCCGCCGTCGATCAGCGCCACCAGCGGCCGGGCCGTATCGCCGCCCGGGGTCGCGTAGAGGGCGCGCTGTGCACCGCGCACGTCGTACGTCGCCACCAGCCCGCCGTCGAGGAAGGCGGAGGCGGCCGTCACGGCCTCGGTGACCAGGCCGCCGGTGTTGCCGCGCAGGTCGAGCATGACCCCGCCGCCTGCCGGGGCCGCGCGGACCGCGGAGCGGACCCGGTCGCCGGAACCCCGGGTGAAGGAGGCGACCTTGATGACCGTGATCCCGCCGGGCAGTTCCCGTACCGTCACGGGGTCGCTGCGCAGCTTCTCGCGCCGCACGGTCTCCGTGACGTCGGCCCCGCCGCGGGTCAGCTTCAGCTCCACGGGGGTGCCGGCCTCGCCGCGCAGCAGGGCCACCACCTCGGCCACCTTGAGCCCGGTCACGCCCTGCCCGTCGATGCTGAGCAGCCGGTCCCCGGCCCGCATCCCGGCCCGCGCCGCGGGGCTGTCGGGCTGCACCCGGTCGATCTCGATGCGGCCGTCGCGCAGCCGCCCGGCCCACAGGCCGACGCCCGTCCAGTGGCCGTCCAGGTCGTCGGCGAAGGCCTCGTACTCGCCCTGGTCGTACACCGCGGCCCAGCGGTCCCCGCTGCGGCTGACCACGTCCTGGGCCGCCGATTTGGCGGACTTGCCCTCGGCGACGGCCTCGGCGGCCGCACGGGCCACCTCGTCCCGGTCGGCGGTGGCCGCCCGGCGCTGCGCCTGCGCGGGCGCCGGCGCCCGCGGCCCGGGCACGGCCGCGGAGGGCTCCGTACCCGCCACCAGGGCGGCGGGGCCCGCGAAGGGCTCGGGTCCGGACCGGTCCCAGCTCCCGGTGCACGCGCCGGCCCCCACGGCGGCGAGGAAGACCAACGTCAAAACGGCCCCGCGACGCACGTCGCGGGGCCGAATACAGGAGGCGGGAATACTCGGCAAGCCCAGCATGGCGCCGAGTCTAGGACAAGGCCCGCGGCGGTACGGGTGGTTGGCCGTACCGCTCACGGGGCGCTCGTCACACCTTGAGGTACTTGCGCAGCGCGATGAAGGCGGCCAGCGAGGGCATCAGTACGCCGATGACCAGGACGAGCGGCAGCTTGGTCAGGACCGAGTCCCAGCCGATGAAGTTGATGAGCTCCATCTTGTCGCGCAGTGCGGCGCCGTGGTCGATCACGAAGTACTGGCCCGCGCCGAGCATCCCGCAGGCGAGCAGCGCGCCGATCAGGCCGGCGAAGGCGGCCTCCATGATGAACGGCACCTGGATGTAGAAGCTGGAGGCGCCCACCAGGCGCATGATCCCGGTTTCGCGCCGACGGCTGAAGGCCGAGACGCGCACCGTGTTGACGATCAGCAGCAGGGCCACGATCAGCATGATCAGCATGATGCCGAGGGCGGCCCAGTTGAGGTAGCCGAGGAGTCTGAAGAGGTTGTCCAGCACGGTGCGCTGGTCCTCCACCGACTGGACGCCGTCGCGTCCGGAGAAGGAGGTCGTGATGACCTTGTACTTCTCCGGCTGCTTGAGCTTCACCCGGAAGGATTCCGGCATCTGGTCCGGGGTGATGGACGCGGCCAGGGCGGTGTGCCCGAACTGCTCCTTGTAGTGCTTGAAGGCCTCGTCGGAGGACTCGTAGGTGACGGCCTCGACGAGGTCCATGCCCTTGAGCTCGGTCTCCAGGGCCTGCTTCTGCTCCGGGGTCACCGCGCCCTTGGAGCAGGAGGCTCCGTTGGTCGCCTCGGCGTCGCTCTTGTTGCAGAGGTAGATGGAGACGTTGACCTTGTCGTACCAGTACCCCTTCATCTTGCTCACCTGGTCGCGCATGAGCAGGGACCCGCCGAACAGGGCCAGCGAGAGGGACACGGAGATGATGACCGCGAAGGTCATGGTCAGATTGCGGCGGAGACCGACCCCGATCTCCGACATGACGAACTGGGCGCGCATCGCGTCTCAGGAGCCTTTCAGTGCTGGTAGCCGTAGACGCCGCGCGACTGGTCGCGGACGAGACGGCCCTGCTCGAGTTCGATGACGCGCTTGCGCATCTGGTCGACGATCTGCTGGTCGTGGGTCGCCATGATCACGGTGGTGCCGGTCCGGTTGATCCGGTCCAGCAGCTTCATGATGCCGACGGAGGTCTGGGGGTCCAGGTTGCCGGTGGGCTCGTCCGCGATCAGCAGGGCCGGCCGGTTGACGAAGGCACGGGCGATGGCCACGCGCTGCTGTTCACCGCCGGAGAGCTCGCCGGGCATCCGGTCCTCTTTGCCGCCGAGGCCGACGAGCTCCAGAACCTGGGGAACGGCCTTCTTGATCTCGCCGCGCGGTCTGCCGATGACCTCCTGGGCGAAGGCCACGTTGTCGGCCACCGACTTGTTGGGCAGGAGGCGGAAGTCCTGGAATACGGTCCCCAGCTGGCGCCGCATCTGCGGAACCTTCCAGTTGGAGAGCTTGGCGAGGTCCTTGCCCAGGACGTGCACCTGGCCGTGGCTCGCCCGCTCCTCGCGCAGGATGAGCCGCATGAAGGTGGACTTGCCGGAGCCGGAGGAGCCGACCAGGAAGACGAACTCGCCCTTCGCAATGTCCAGGGAGACATCTCTGAGTGCCGGGCGGCTCTGCTTCGGGTAGGACTTGGAGACGTTGTCGAATCGGATCACGGGTGCACCACGGTCGCCGGGAGTAGGTCTGCGTGACCATACGCGAACAGGCGCGAGGTGTGGACCCGGCGTCCGGAGTTGCCCGATATATCCCCTGGTCCGAGAGGTGCGCGACCGCGATTGCCCGGAGGGGCCGCGCCGAATGTCATCGAAGCTGGCACAGTGGGAGGGGGAACGGACCGGTTCCCGCAACCGTTGTAACCGAGGGGACGAGAGGAGGAGCGCATGACATATGACCGGCTCGTGTGCGCGAACTGCGCCGGACCCGTCAGTCAGGGCCGCTGCCGGGTGTGCCGGGCGAACCGGGAGCGCCTCCAGCAGGAGGGCCCCTTCTCCGGTGGCATCACCCCGGTGGCGCTCATCGCACTGCTGGTGATCCTGGTGGCCGCGCTGGCACTGGTGGCTCAGCAGACGGTGTAGGTGCAAACGGCGTAGTTCCTCAGCCGCCACGTCCCGATCAGACGCAGAAGAACGGAAGGGCCCGGACGCCTCTCGGCGTCCGGGCCCTTCCGGCTGTTCCCGCTGTTCCCGCTGTGGGACCTACGCGGTCTGCTCCTGCTGCTTGCGCCAGCGGATCCCGGCCTCCAGGAAGCCGTCGATCTCGCCGTCGAGCACCGCCTGCGGGTTGCCGACCTCGAACTCCGTCCGGAGGTCCTTGACCATCTGGTACGGGTGCAGGACGTAGGACCGCATCTGGTTGCCCCAGGAGCTTCCGCCGTCCTTGAGGGCGTCCATCTTGTCCTTCTCCTCCTGGCGGCGCCGCTCGAGCAGCTTGGCCTGGAGGACGTTCATCGCGCTGGCCTTGTTCTGGATCTGCGAGCGCTCGTTCTGGCACGAGACCACGATGCCGGTCGGCAGGTGCGTGATGCGGACCGCGGAGTCGGTCGTGTTGACGCCCTGGCCGCCGGGGCCCGAGGCGCGGTACACGTCCACGCGCAGCTCGGTCTCGTCGATCTCGACGTGGTCGCTGGTCTCGACGACCGGGAGCACCTCGACGCCCGCGAAGGAGGTCTGGCGGCGGCCCTGGTTGTCGAAGGGCGAGATCCGGACGAGGCGGTGGGTGCCCTGCTCGACGGAGAGGGTGCCGTAGGCGTACGGGGCCTTGACCACGAAGGTGGTCGACTTGATGCCGGCCTCTTCCGCGTACGAGGTCTCGTAGATCTCGGTCGGGTAGCCGTGCCGCTCGGCCCAGCGCAGGTACATGCGCTGCAGGCGCTCGGCGAAGTCGGAGGCGTCCACGCCGCCGGCCTCGGCACGGATGTTGACCAGCGCCTCGCGCTCGGCGTACTCGCCGGAGAGCAGGGTGCGGACCTCCATCTCGTCCAGCGCCTTGCGCACGGAGACCAGCTCGGTCTCCGCCTCGGCGAGGGTGTCCGCGTCGTCCATCTCCTGGGCGAGGTCGAACAGCACCGCCAGGTCGTCGATGCGCCCGCGCAGGCCTTCGGTCTTGCGGACCTCCGCCTGGAGGTGCGAAAGCTTGCTCGTGATCTTCTGGGCGGCCTCCGGGTCGTCCCACAGGGACGGCGCGGCGGCCTGCTCCTCGAGCACGGCGATTTCTGCCCTCAGCTTGTCGAGGTCCAGGACGGCCTCGATCGACCCCATGGTCGAGGAGAGGGACTTCAGCTCTTCGGAAACATCGACGACTGCCACGGGTCCAGCGTAGCCGGTCCCCGGGGGGCGCTCTCCGGCCAGGCCGAATCACCCGTACTAATGGCGGGTCGGACGGGCGTACGCTCACGATATGACCGCCCTTCCCGTCAAGCGCCGCCTCGTCAAGCGCCGCCATGTGGACCACATGCGTGTCACGACGACGAGCTGTCCGCCGCCGGACCGTACCCAAGCCTGATCCACCCCGATCCGACTTGGTCCTGTACGCGGCCTCGCGGTCCCGGCGCCAACCCTGCCGGCGGCCCTCCCCCGGCCGCGGCCCCCGCCACCCCTGGGGACAGGACCCCGTGACATCCCGAAACGGAGCCGTCATGCCGTCCGCGCACCCTTCTTCTCCTTCTCCTTCTTCCTCCGCTTCTCCTTCCCCGTCCTCCTCCTCGTCCTCCTCCGCTTCGCCCGAGGCCCCCTCCCTCCCGGTCCTGGACCTCTCTCAAGCGGACGATCCGGCGCTGCGCGATTCCTTCCGCAAGGAGCTGCACGCGGCCGCCCGGGACAGCGGTTTCCTGCACCTCACCGGGCACGGGATCACTGCCGCCGAGACCGCCCGCATCCTGGCGCTGACCAGGGAGTTCTTCGCCCTCCCCGAGGCGGACCGGCTGGCCGTGAGCAATCTCAACTCCCCGCACTTCCGGGGGTACACCCGCATCGGGCACGAGCTGACCGGCGGCGCCTCCGACTGGCGCGACCAGCTCGACGTGGGCGCGGAGCGGGAGGCGCGGGAGGTGGGGCCGGACGACCCGGCGTACCTGTGGCTGGAGGGCCCGAACCAGTGGCCCCAGGCCCTTCCGGAACTGCGGGACGCGGTGCTGGAGTGGCAGTCCCGGCTGGCGGCGGTGGCCCACCGCCTGCTCCGGGAGCTGCTCGCCTCGATCGGTGCCCCGGCGGACTTCTTCGACGATGCCTTCGCGGACCGGCCCCACCTGCACACGAAGCTGATCCGCTACCCGGGATCCGCCCCGACGGGCACCGACCAGGGGGTCGGGGCCCACAAGGACTACGGCTTCCTCACCCTCCTCCTCCAGGACTCGGTGGGCGGGCTCCAGGTGGTCCGGGACGGGGCCTTCCTGGACGTCCCCCCGATGCCGGGGGCCTTCGTGGTCAACCTGGGCGAGCTGCTGGAGATCGCGACGGAGGGGTACCTGACGGCGACGGACCACCGTGTGGTGAGCCCGGCGGGGAGCGTGGAGCGGTTCTCGGTGCCGTTCTTCTACAACCCGCGCCTGGACGCCGTCATCGAGACGGTCCCGGGCGACTACCTGGAGGCGGCGCCGGGGATAGCGCACGACGCGTCGAATCCGCTGCACGCGGAGTACGGCCGCAACGAGCTGAAGGGCTGGGTCCGCGCCCACCCGGCGGTGGCCCGCCGCTGGCACCCGGAACTGACCGGGGCATAGCCCCGAACCCCCCACGGGGCCGTGGCCCCAAACCCCCGCGGGGCCGTGGCCCCGGAGCCCCGCGGGGCCGTGGCCCGGGGGGCCCTGCGGGGCGAAGTCCCCTACCCGCCCTTCCACCGTTCCCCGGGCTCTGCCCGGATCCCGGTCCTCAAGCGCCGGACGGGCTGGAGGGGGTACCGGGCTGCGCCCGGACCCCCCTGGGGCTCCGCCCCAGACCCCGCGCCTCAAACGCCGGCGAGGCTGGATAGGGCCGGCGAAAATCCAGCCCCTCCGGCGTTTGAGGAGCGGGGGTGCGGGGGCTGGCCCCCGCGAACGGCGCCGCACGCGGCAAAGGGGCCGGGGCGCAGCCCCGGGGAACGGGCGAAGGGCGGGTAGGGGACTCCGCCCCGCAGGGCACGGCAGCGCCACCGGCTACGGGGCCGTCGAGCCCGACTGCTTGTTGTCCTGGGGCGGCGCCGAGTCGGAGGAGACGGCCAGCCAGCTGCCGACTCCGACCGCCGCGGCCAGCGCCACCGCGGCAGCGGACAGCGCGAGCCGCCGCTTGCGGACGGTCTCCGCCCGGTGCCGCGCGGAGCCCGGCCGGTGCCCCCCGGCGGGCCGCGGAACCCGGGCCGTGCCCAGGGCCCCGCCAGCCAGCTCGTCCGGCCCCGGCACCCGCATGGAGGTGTGGGTGTCCCGGTTGGAATCCGTGGAGGAGCCGGGGACCAGCGGAACCACGCCCCGCCGCCGCACCGGATCGGCAACCGCCTCCGGTTCCGCGAACTCCGCCTGCTCCGGTTCGTCCGGCTCGTCCACGTCCAGCGGCGGCATCCCCACCAGCAGCGGCAGCAGGTCCCGCAGCCGCAAGGAGAGCTCCGAGGCCCGCAGCCGCGAGGCGGGGGCCTTCGCCAGGCACTGGACCATCAGCTGCCACAGCTCGTCGGGGATGCCGGGCAGCGGGACGACGGTTTCCGTCACGTGGCGCCGCAGCACCGCCCCGGGATGCCCGCCGCCGAACGGCGTGAAACCGGCGAGCAGTTCGTACAGCACGGTGGCCAGGGCGTAGATGTCCACCGCCGCGCGCGGCGGCAGCCCCTCCACGATCTCCGGCGCCAGGTAGTCGGGCGTGCCGATGATCCGGGTGGTGGGGGCCGAGGCCCGGCCGCCGGTGGAGCGCCGCGGCGAGTCGATGAGCTTGGCCACGCCGAAGTCGGTGAGCAGCGCCGGGTGCGCGCCGCCCGGTCCGAGCGGGCCCTGCATGTCGAGCAGGACGTTCTCCGGCTTCACGTCCCGGTGCACGACCCCGGCCGCGTGCGCGGCGGCCAGCGCGTCGGCGACGTCCGCGACGATGGCGACGGCCGCCTCGGGGGCGAGCCGCCGCTCGCGGTCGAGGCGCGTGCGCAGGTCCGTACCGCGGACGAGGTCCATGACGAGGGCGAGGTCGTTGCCGTCCACGACGAGGTCGCGGACGCAGACGACGTGCGGGTGCTCCAGGCCCAGGAGCGCGCTGCGCTCCTGGACGAACCGTCCGACGAGCTCCTGGTCGGACGCGAGGTCCTCGCGCAGCAGTTTGACGGCGACGGGGCCGTCAGGCCCCTCGCCCAGCCACACCGTGCCCGCGCTGCCGCGTCCAAGGATCTGGTGCGCGGTGTACCGGCTGCCGATCTTCCGTGCCACAACTGCTCCCTCAGCGGCTGGCGTACGCACCAAAGCTACGCGGCCAGGTGGGTGTTGGAGTCCACGGATCGCGGCGACCTTCACTTCTGCGGGCGAAATCACGTCCTGGAAGTCGACAAATCCACGAAGTCACCGGTACAAGGCCCGGTTCGGGTGGATTGCGCCGGTACGGAGCTCCCCGCCGAGGGGGCAAGGCTCAGGAGCCCGTACCGCCCGCGGAGTCGCCGATCGTGGTGACCCAGTCCACGGCGTCCGAGCCCCAGGTCCACACCTGGTCCCACCAGCCGCGGCCGGTGCCGACCCACTCCTGGAGTCCGCTGAACTCCCAGATCAGCCAGCCCGCGACGAAGAACAGCACGATCATGACGAGGCAGCCCTTGAGGCAGCCCAGCCCCGGGATCTTGATCGGGTTCGCGCTGCGGCGCGGCTCGCGGGGCGCGCGGGGCTCCGGCTGGCGGCCCGGCGGCGGTCCCTGAGGGGGCTGCTGCTGGGGCGGCGGCTGGGGCTGGCGGTACTGGGGCTGCCCCTGCGGCTGCTGGTACTGCTGGGGGTGCTGCTGCTGCGGCTGATAGTGCTGCGGCGGGGGCGGCGGCGCGTACTGCTGCTGCTGGTACTGCTGAGGCTGCTGGTACTGCTGCGGCGGCGGGGCCTGCCGGTACGGCTGCTGCTGCGGAGGCTGCTGCGGGCGCTGTTGCGGCTGCTGGGGTCGCTGCTGCGGAGGCGGGCCCTGGCGCTGCGGCCGGCGGCGCAGCGGGTCCTCGCTCGGGTCCAGGTAGTGCATCTGCGTCTGCTCGTTGCGGTCGCGGGCCGCCTGCATCTGCGACTGCCACGGGTGCGGCTGGTCCGGCCGCTGCACGGGCGGCATCACCGAGGTCGGGTCGGCGCCGGGCGCACCGGTGCTCGGGAGCACGGAGGTGGCGTCGGCCGCGCCGACCGGCGGCATCACGCTGGTCATGGCGTTGGGGTCGTAGGCCCCCATGGGGGCGGCGGCAGGCCGGCCCGGCAGCATCTGCGTCGCGTCCGCGGCGCCCGGGGTCTCGGGAACCGGCGCGGGCGAGGGGTCGGGCGCGAGGAGCGCGCCGACGCCGAGGGCGGCCTCGACCTCGGCGGCCGTGGAGTGCACGCCGATGCCGGAGGCGACCACGCGCAGGCCGCGCGCCAGGGTCTCCGCGCTGGGGCGCTCGTAGGGCTCCTTGCGCATGCAGCGCTCGATGACCGTCCACACCGGCTCGGGCACGTTCGGCGGGCGCTGCGGCTCCTCGCTGAGGTGGCGGTGCAGGACCTCCAGCGCGGTACCGCCGGCGAAGGGCGGCCGGCCGGTGAGGAGCTCGTAGAGCAGGATGCCGGCGCCGTAGATGTCGACGGCGGAGGTCTGCGGGCGGCCCTCCGCGGACTCGGGGGCGACGTAGGCCGGGGTGCCGACGAACTCGTGCGTGCGCGTCAGGCCCGGGGAGTCCGCCAGGCGCGCGATGCCGAAGTCGGTGAGCATCGGCTTCATCTGGCCGTCGCGCTCGTCGACGAGGACGTTGGCGGGCTTCAGGTCGCGGTGGACCACGCCGTCGGCGTGGCTGGCGGCGAGCGCGTCCGCGATCTGGGCGGTGAGCAGGCTCGCGGCGACCGGGCTGAAGGGGCCGTTCTCGCGCAGGTACTTGTGCAGGTCCGGGCCGTCGATGAGGTCCATGACGAGGGCGAGGAGATCGCCCTCGACGACGAGGTCGCGGGTGCGGACGATGTTGGGGTGGGTCAGGCGCAGCAGGACCGAGCGTTCGCGCAGGAAGCGCATGACGATGTCGGGGTCCTGGGCCAGCTCCTCCTTGAGGACCTTGATGGCCACGGTCTCGCCGGGGTGGCCGGCGACCGCCGCCTCCGCACCGGCCGCCTCACGCTGGCGGGCGCGCCAGACGGTGCCCGTGGCGCCGCGCCCGAGCGGCTCCTCGAGCAGGTACTTGCTGCCGACTGGCCGCACGTCGCGCGCTCCCTGCTGTCGTCGATTCCGGCGAGTGGTCCACGCATGATCCACACGTGATCCAGGCCTGATCTGCGAAATGGTTTTCCGGCCCACTCTAGGGCTTGTCCCGAAGGAAGACGCGGGGTGAGGGAGGTTGGTTGCCGCACATATGCACGAAGGGTGATGTTTGCGGCGTATGCCGGGGGCGATTTTCCCGGCCATCCTGTCGATATCCGATCGGCCCGCTTGCAGGTCCGGCGCCGGTCCGCGACCGATCAAGATCACTTCCCGGTGGGTGGCGGGCGTGTTGAGGACGACAGGTGCGAGGATGCACCCGTACGGAACGGCCGGGACGGGAGCCCCGCCTTCCGGGCAGACCTGACCGGACGACGCGTCCGTGCCGGGTGGGGGCGGACGGGCGGGCACGACGTGCGAACGGGCACGGGTGTTCCGTCCCGCAGGTCCCTGCCGGGCGCACACACCGCGCACCGCGCAGAAGGGACCGCTGACGGCGATGCAGATCCGGCTGACCGTCCTTGGGTCGGGGTCGCGCAGCGGCCACCAGACCGCCACCGCGACCGCCTCCGGCGGGGGTACCGGCGGAGGAGGCGCGCCGGCGAGCTGTGACGTGCTCGTCACCGCGCCCGCCGGCACCGCCCTGTCCGCGGTGGCCTCCGGGCTCGCGGCGACCGTCGGCGGACCCGACACCGGTGGCACGGTCGTGCTCTACGCCGGTACGGAGCGCCTGGATCCCGCGCGCTGCGCGCTCGGCGAGCCGCCGCTCGTGGACGGGGCGGTGCTGTCGCTGAACGTGCCCGGCCCCGACGTACGGACGGACGGGACCGCGGCCGCGAGCGCCCTCGGCGACGGGCCGCAGCTGCACGTCGTGGCCGGGCCGGACGCCGGCGGGGTGCACCTGCTGCACCCCGGGGCGATCCGGATCGGACGCTCGGCCGACGCGGACGTCCCGCTGGACGATCCGGACGTGTCCCGCCTGCACTGCACCGTGACGGTGCTCCCCGACGGGCGGGTGGCGGTGGCCGACCTCGGGTCGACGAACGGCACGACGCTCGACGGAGCGGTGGTCGGCGCGGAGCGGGTGGCGCTCGCGCCGGGGGCGCTGCTGCGGGTCGGCGAATCCACGCTCCGCCTGGCCATGGGCCCGGCCCCCACCCCGCTCCCCCTCACCCCGGACCTGGAGGGCCATCTCTCGGTCTCCCTCCCCGGCCACCCCCCTGCCGAGACCCCGGAGGCCGGGTCGCACCCCGGCACCCCTGGCGAAGCCTGGAGCGGCGCTACGCCGGGCACCGCGGCCGGGTCACACCCCGGAGGCCCCGCGTCCGGCGAAGCCTGGAGCGGGGCTACGCCCGGCAGCCCGGCCGGGTCACACCCCGACGGCGGCACCTCCGGCGGAGCCTGGAGCGGGGCTACGCCCGGCAGCCCGGCCGGGTCACACCCCGACGGCGGCACCTCCGGCGGAGCCTGGAGCGGGGCTACGCCCGGCAGCCCGGCCGGGTCACACCCCGACGGCGGCACCTCCGGCGGAACCTGGAGCGGGGCTACGCCCGGCAGCCCGGCCGGGTCACACCCCGACGGCGGCACCTCCGGCGGAGCCTGGAGCGGGGCTACGCCCGGCAGCC
>NZ_JBHUBS010000012.1:0-25504 GCF_042788835.1 Streptomyces sp. NPDC056883
TACCCCGGTGGGTGGGCCCAGGCCCGTGGGTTCTTATCCCCCCGCGCCGTTCGTGTGAGGGGTGTGACTAGCCGCGGAGAGCCTTGCGGCGACGGGCGCCGAACCAGGCGGCTGCTCCGCCGAGGCCGATGAGGACGGCGGCCAGGCCGGAGTACAGGGCGGTGTTGGAGTCCGAGCCGGTGTGCGCGAGGGAGCCGGTGGGCTTCGGGGTGTTGCCCGTGGCCGGGGTCGTGGTGGCCGCCGGGGCGGTGGTCACCGGAGCGGTGGTCGCGGAGCCGGTCGGGGCCGGGGTGGTCGGCGCGGGGGAGGTCGGGGCCGGGGAGGTGGGCGCGGGGGAGGTGGGCGTGGTCGTCTTCGGGGCGAGCTGGAACTTGGTGTCGGCGCCTGCGAACGCGTAGCCGTTGCCGTCGGCCAGGCCGATCGTCGCCTGGAGGGTGACCTCGGTGCTCTTCTTGAAGTCCGTGTCCGGGCCGAAGGAGAACCGCAGGTGCTGGGCGTGCTCGCCGGAGGCGGCGTTGAGGCCCTTCGGGATCGTCGGCAGCATGAAGTTGTAGGGGTCGGTGGTGCCGTATCCGATCCACTTGCCGTCGACCAGGACCTCCACCTGGAGGTTGGGGTGCTGTACGTCCGAGCCGAAGCCCAGGTTCAGGTTGACCGCCAGCGCCTCGTTGAACTCACCGTCGCCGGTGAGCTTGTAGGTCAGGTCCATCTCGCGGCACTGGTTCGCCGGGACGCCCTTGCAGTCGCCGGCGTTCTTGAAGGAGGTCTCCAGCTTGCCGGTCTTGACCGACGGGTCCGTCTTGAAGGTCAGGGAGCCTTCGCCGCCCTCGCCGACCTCGCCCATGAAGCTCGAGGCGCGGAGCGTGAAGTCGCCGTTGGTGGTCGGGTAGCTCTTGCCGAGGCCGATGGTGACCTTCCAGGTCAGCTTCCCCTTGGCCGGGATCTCGAAGCCGGCGGAGGAGTTCTTGCCCGCCGGGTAGAACAGGCCCTGCCACTCGCCGTCCTGCTGGCCGATCTTGGACTCGGTCGCCGGGGCGGTCAGCCCCTCGACCTTGTAGACCACGTCGCTCTGCTGGAGCGGGCTGGCGCCGGTCGGGTCCAGCAGCATCCAGGGGTGGTAGGAGGAGACCTTGTCCGTGGTGTTGGCGACCGTCAGCTCGAAGGTCTCCGTCGCACCGCCGCGGGTCAGCGGGCCGCTCGGGACCGGGGCGCTCATCGTGGTCTTCAGCGCGCCGGGGTTGCTCTCGTCGGCGGAGGCCGTCATCGGCATCAGGACCGTGCCGGCGATGGCGGCGGCGACGACGGAGGCGGAGGCGGTGCGGAGGGCGGCGGTGCGAGCGGACATGGTGGACTCCCCCAGGAATCTTCAAGATCAGACGGCAGTGGCGGCCGAGAGGCCGAGAGGCAGAGCAGAGGTTGAGCGGCCCAGCGAGGTGGCCGGCGGTCGAACGCCGGTCCGGTGGTGCTTGGTTCTCGCTGGCGGTCCGGCCTCTTTCCTCCCGGTCGCTGCTGCGATGAACTGATCTTCACACAGACCACATCCCCAATCCGTCGCCGGAATGTCACCGCCGTGCAACAGCGAAAAACGCTTCTTCCTGCCGTCTGACCTGCGGAGATAGCGGAATGATCGTGACCTGTTTCGAGCCCGCTGCTACGCCCCCAAATGCTCCAGCGGCCCCGCCGGATAGGGCGTCTCCACCGGCAGCAGGGCCCGCGCCGCCTCCGGTGCGCCGGAGCGCAGCAGGCCGTGGACCTCCCGGGCCAGCGGGGTCACATCGCGGATGGCGACCGTCCACTCGTCGGCGTAGGCGCGGGACGCCGTTCCGGACAGGCCCAGTTGGAGCGAGCGGTACGGCAGCGGGTTCAGGTGCAGATCGCGCTCCGGGTCCCACTGCACCCGGGCGCGGGCGGTGCGCAGCGCCGACGTCCAGGCTTCGCGGTCGGCGTGCACGCCGGGGACGTAGTGCGACAGGCAGGCGCCGCTCAGTGCCCGGTCGAAGCCGGCGCGGGTGATCTCGACGGCCAGGACCGTCTCCTGGTCGGCCTTGGTGGCCCAGCCGCAGCGGTACATCATCCACAGGAACGAGGGTTTGACCCAGGTCATCCGCTCCCGCTTCCAGGCGGGCGGGAAACGGCCGTCACGGGCGGCCGGCACGCCGATCCGGGGGTGGTACGCCTGGTACACGGTGACGGTGTCGGCGGTGTGCGAGGCGCGGATCTGATGGCGGGGGACCTGGTCGGCGGTTGGTTCGGACATGACCCCAGGGTGCGGGGCCGCGCCCCGTCCGGGCCAGGGGATTTCCTCGCCGGTGGGTTTTCTCCCCGGTGGGTTTCCTCGCCAGGGGGTTTCCTCCTCGCCGGTCGGTGGGACCGCGCGCCTCCGGTCAGATCTGGTCCTCCGCCAGTTCCGCGACCCCAGTGATCCGGTGCAGCGCGAACGTCCGTACCTCGTCCGCCGTGTGGTCGTAGCCGGTGACGAAGCCGCCCTCCACCCGTACCGGGGCGATGACCCGCTGGCTCGCCGCCCCGTCGGCGTTGACGTAGCCGATCCACACAGCGGACCCGGTGAGCGCGGCCGCCTGCACGGTCGCCAGGGTCTCCGCCGCGCTCGTGCGCGGGAGTTCGCCCGGGGCGGCGGAGCCGCCCGCCGCGGACCCGGACGGCCCGGCCGGCTCCTTGCGGACCGCCGTCGCCGCCAGGTCGCCCGCGCGGATCGCCCGTACGGCCGCCCCCAGCAGCGTCGCGTCCGGTACCGGCGGCCCGTCCGGGACCGGTACGGGCAGCGTACGGGCCGGGGTGCGGTGGGCGTCGGCGCGGGAGACCAGGACGTCCCCCGTACGGGATTCCGCGGCCGGGGCGTAGCCCATGGCCCGCAACCCGTCGAGCAGCACGGTCGGTTCGGCCTGCGCGGCCAGGACGGTCGGCGCGAGGCGGCGCAGCCCGAGGCCCGCGGACCGCTTGTCGGCGAGGATCTCGTTCAGCATGCCGTCGTCGTCGCAGCGCACGTACGAGGAGGCCGCGCCGACCCGCAGGTGTCCGTGCCGCCGGGCCACGTCGTCGATGAGGTACGACAGCGGCTGCGGCACCGGGGTCCGGCTGTGCTCGGTGAGGAAGGACTGCAGGTCGACGGCGGTGTGGCCGGCGTCCAGGGCGCGGCGTACCGATCCGGGCGTGAAGCGGTACACGGTGGCCCCGCCCTTGGACTCCACCTCCGCCAGCACGGCCAGCACTTCGGCGAGCGCCCGCCGCAGCGGCCCGGGGGCCACCGCCGTCAGGTCGGCCTGGAGCAGTACGTGGTCCACGGGCTCGGGGAGCAGCGGCGCGAGCAGCGGCGCCGGGTCGTGCCCCTCCAGCAGGGCCCGGCCGGGCGCGGCGAGCGCGCCCCGGCCGGTGACTCCGAGGACCTCCGCCTCGGTCAGGATCCAGCGGGCGAGGCGGCTGCGCAGTTCGCTCGTACCGCGTACGGGCCGCTCCCACTCCAGGCGGGCGAGGAGCGAGGCCGGGTCGGGGGAGCCGCCCTCGGGGAGCTCGGCGATCAGGCCGAGGACGCGGCGGCGGACCTCGGGGGCGGCGGAGCGGTCCAGGTCCGCGCCGAGCGCCGACAGGGTGCGGCCCTTCGCGTCCTGTTCGCCGACCAGGCCCGGGGTGCGGGTGGCGGTCATCCAGGCCTTCGCGAGCACCGACCAGCGCTCGGCGGGCGGGAGTTCGAGCCAGACGTCGAAGGCGGGGGTCGGGGCGTACCGCTCGTCGGCCTCGCCGTCGCTGGCCAGCAGGCCGGCCGCGTAGGACAGTTCGATCCAGAACGCCGCCGACGGCTCGTCGGTGTCCAGGGCGGCGGCCGCACGCTTCAGGTCGCGTACGGAGAGCCCGCCCGCTCGGAGCACGGGCGGACCGGCGTGCTCCCAGGACTTCACCAGCTCCTCGACCGTCGACAGCGCCGCCAGTGCCTGGCCGGCCGCGTTCGCGTCCACAAGCTGTGGACGGTGCTCGCGGTGTGCGGCAACGACCGGGGGCAGCGGCTCCGTCACCCGGTGCGCGAGCCCGCCGCGCAGGTACAGGGCCACCTCGCGCGGCAGCAGCACCGTGCGCGCCGTGGCCGGCAGCAGCAGGCCGCGGTCGCGCAGCCAGCGCACCGGAGGCGTCGGTTGGGGCGTCACTTCCCCGTACGGCGGACCCCACACGAGCCGGCCCAACACCTGGTGGGCCTCCGCCGGAGCCTCGTCGAGCAGCGCCGACATCCGTTCCGGGTCGGTGAACAGGGCCGTCAGCGCGGTCACCGCCGACACCGGGTCGTGCGTCGCGGGCAGCCCGACGGCCGCCACGATCTCCTGGATCCGGGTCGGCGACATGCCGGCGGTGGCCTCGGCGACGGTGGGGCCGAGGCCGGTGGGGGAGGGGCGTGCGGCGGAGGGGGCGAGCAGTTCGCGGGCGGTGCGGACCAGGCGCAGCCGTTCGTCGTCGCCCCAGACGAGGGCCTGCTCGCGCAGGGTGGCCAGGGCCCGGGGGAGTTCGGCGCGGGCGCCGTTGTCGGCGCCGGAGGTGGTGCCGGTGTCACCGCTGAGCAGGGACTCCAGTACCGCGTACGGGCAGGGCTCCGGGCCCACCGCGAGGGCCTCGGCGGCCTGCAGGGCGAACCGGTCCAGGCGGTCCAGCGCGCGCACCACCGAAGCCCGCGTCCCGGCCCGCGTGGCGAGCTGCGTCACGTCTCCGGGTACCGGGCTCAGCAGGTCCGGCCGGGCGCGCAGCAGGGCGCCGAGCCCGTCGTCGTCGCGGGCGCGCAGCGCTTCGGCGAGGGAGCGCGGAGCGCTTCCCGAGGTGCTCGGGTCAGGCACGGTCGTCGCCTCCTGGTCGCGTCGGCCGGTCAGTCGGCCGGTCCCCATCCGGTCAACGGTATCCGCTGCGCCCCCGGCCGCTCCACGGGCGCACGCGCTACCTTCGCTGGAGGTGGTGCGGGAGGTGGCACGGGAGGAGCCGGGGCGTGGGGATCGAGAGCGACCATCTGGTCTACGAATATCTGAGCCGGGTAGGGGACTTGGCGCAGCGCAGGCACCTGTCTTCGGGGGACCGGATGCGGCTGGTTTCGGGGTTGCGGGACGAGATCGACCGGCGGCGGGCCAAGTACGAACCGGAGACGCCGGCGGCGGTGCGGCGCATCTTGCAGCGGATCGGCACGCCGGAGGAGGTTCTGGACACGCTGTCGACGACGGGCGCGGCGGAGGCCGGTCCCTTCGCCTCCTCTCCCTCGGCGGTGCCGGTGCAGCGGGGGGCTGCGCCGCCGCATCTCGCGGGGCTCGATGAACTGGGCTCGGGCGAGCGGCTGGAGCCCGACTGGTGGACGGTCGGGCCGTCCTCGACGGTGGAGGGCTTCGCGGGCGGGATCGAGATCCCGGAGCTCCTGAAGGGCCCTCAACGGGGTCGGGACGCGGAGGCGGAGTCCGACTCGGACTCGGACTCGGATCCGCAGCCGGAGGGCTCCGCCGGAGCCCCGGCGGGTGGCCGGCGCACGCTCATGGGGTACCTGCGCGAGCGGCGGCGCCGGGCGAAGGCCGAGGCTGCCACCGCCGAGGCTGCACCGCGGCCGAAGCCGTACGCCTTCCTGCTGCTCGCGGCGGTGGCCCTGTTCGCGGGGGCCGTGTCCGGCTACTGGCTGTTGCTCGCCGCGGGCTGGCTGCTCGCGTATGCCTCGCGGGTGCTGGGGCCTGCGGAGCGGAAGTGGGTGGTGTTCGGGCTGCCCGGGGTGGTCTTCGCGGGGGCGGTGATGTGGCTGTGGGGCCGTCTGAACGGGCGCTGGGGCTCGCCCCTGGCGGACGAGGCCCTGAGCGGGACCTTCCGGGACCTGCTGCCCTGGCTGGTGCGGGCCGCGGCGGTGTCCTCGGCGCTGTATCTCCTCTGGCGCTCCCGCCGCCGCTGAGTCCCTGCGGTGCGGCGCCGTTGCCGGGGACCAGTCCCCGGACCCCTGCGCCTCAAACGCCGGCGGGGCTGGGTTGTGGTGGCGCCTGGGCGGGCTGCGGCGGGTGGGTCGGGGCCGGGGCCGGGGTGGGGTGTCGGCCTGGACTGCATGATTTAGGCGCCCTGCCCTGAACTCCGACAGGGCGAAGCGTGTTCTCGCGCCACAAATCACGCTCTACGTCCAGGCCAACACCCCACCCCGTCCCCGTCCCCGACCCGCGCCGCAACCCTCCGCCCCCGGCCGGGCGACGATCCGGCGCAGCCGCGCGGTGGGCTTTCCAGCCGCCCGCAGCCATTCCAGCCGTCCGGCGTTTGAGGACCGGGGTCGGAAAATCCAGCCTCGCCGGTGTTTGAGGCCCGGGGACACACCCAGCCTCGCCGGCGTTTGAGGCGCGGGGTCTGGGGCGGAGCCCCAGGGGGTCCGGGCGCAGCCCGGGACCCCCGCTTTCAGCCCGTCCGGCGTTTGAGGACCGGGCCCGGGCAGCGCCCGGGGGTACACCCAGCCCCGCCGGCGTTTGAGGCGCGGGTCCGGGCGCAGCCCGGGGGCACCCCCAGCCTCGCCGGCGTTTGAGGCGCGGGTCCGGGCAGGGCCCGGGGAACGGTGGAAGGGTGGGTCGGGGACTTTGCCCCGCAGGGCCCACCGCCCGCGCCCGCCCGCCGGGCTCGCGCCGGGACGGCAGTGGCGGCAGTGCCGACCGGGGCACCGCCGGTCGGAGGCCGGCGCAGCGGCGCGAAGCCCGCGCAGCGGTGCGAGGGGCGCGTCGGGAGGGTGTGGCGCGCGTTAGGAAGGTGCGGCCCATGGGGACGTTGGGATGATCAGGGGGGAGGCCGTTATCGGGTCGGGGATGACGATCGAGTCGAGGCCGAAGACCTCGCGGACCAGGTCGGCCGTGACGATTGAAGAGGGCGGGCCCTCCGCCACCACCCGGCCCGATTTCATGGCCACGAGGTGGTCCGCGTACCGCGCGGCCTGGTTGAGGTCGTGGAGGACGGCGACGACCGTGCGGCCCCGTTCGTGGTTCAGGCGGCGGACCAGGTCCAGCACCTCCACCTGGTGGGCGATGTCGAGGAAGGTCGTCGGCTCGTCCAGGAGCAGGATGTCCGTGTCCTGGGCGAGGGCCATCGCGATCCAGACCCGCTGCCGCTGCCCGCCCGACAGCGCGTCGACGGGCCGGTCCGCCAGGTCCGACACCGACGTACGGGCCATCGCGTCGACGACGGCCCGCTCGTCCGCCTCCGACCACTGCTGCCACCAGTGCTGGTGCGGCTGTCGCCCCCGCGCGACCAGGTCCGCGACCGTGATCGCCTCCGGGGCCGAGGGGGACTGCGGGAGCAGGCCGACGGCCTGGGCGATCCGTCGGGTGGGGAGGGAGGAGAGGGCTTCGCCGTCCAGGACGACGGAGCCCGAGCGGGGACGGAGCAGCCGTCCCAGGGCCCGTAGCGTCGTCGACTTGCCGCACGCGTTCGGGCCGACGATCACCGTCACCTTGCCGTCCGGGACGGACAGGTCCAGGGCGTCCACGACCACCCGGTCCTCGTAGGCCAGGGTCAGGCCCCGTGCGGACAGTCGGCTCACTGCGTGCCTCCGGTGCGGCTGCGCATGATCAGCCAGATCAGGTACGGGGCCCCGACGGCGGCCGTCAGGACGCCCACCGGGAGTTCGGTCGGGGAGAGGAGCTTGCGGGCGAGCAAGTCGGCGAAGACGACGATCACCGCACCCGTCAGGGCGGAGCAGAGGAGGGGGATCTGGGCCGTACGGGTCATGCGGCGGGCGATCTGCGGGGCCAGTAGCGCCACGAAGTCGACGGGGCCCGCGGCGCCCGTGGCGACCGAGGCCAGGATCACGCCGAGGGCGACCAGGCCGAGCCGGACCCGGCCCAGCCGGATGCCCAGTGCCGTGGCGGTGTCGTCGTCGAGGGAGACGGTGCGCTGGGCGCGGGCCGCCCACAGGATGCCGGGGAGGAGGGCCAGGAGGACCCAGGCCAGGGGGGTCGCGACGTCCCAGCCGCGGCCGTTGAGGGAGCCGGTCATCCAGATCTGCGCCTGCTGCGCGACCAGGTAGTCGCCCTTGGTCATGAGGAGGGTGGTCACCGAGCGCAGGGCGATGGCGAAGCCGATGCCGATGAGGACGAAGCGCGTCGCGTGCAGGCCGCCGCGCCACGCGAAGACGTAGACGAGGGCGGCCGCGATCACGCCGCCGAGGACCGAGAGGTACGGGAGGACCGTGTACGAGGTGACGCCGAAGGTCAGTGCCGCCACCGTGACGGCGCTCGCGCCCTGGCTGATGCCGATGATGTCGGGGGAGGCGAGCGGGTTGCGGGCGACGGTCTGGATGAGTGCGCCGGCCACCCCGAAGGCCAGGCCGACCAGCAGGCCCACCGTCATGCGGGGCAGGCGGAGGGTGCCGACCACCAGGTCGTCGGGGGAGGGCCGTCCGAGGACGACCTTCACCACTTGGGTAGGGGCTACGAAGGATTCGCCGAGGGAGAGGTACGCGACGCACACCGCGGCCAGGAGGAGGGTCAGGCAGAGGGCGACGGCCGCCGCCCGGCGGTGCAGGAGGAAGGAGCCGCGGCCCGAGCGGGGGCGGAGGAGGGCGTAGCCGGCGGGGAGGACCCGCGTACCGGTGCTCATGCCGCCACCGTCTTCCGGCGGACCAGCGTGATGAGGAACGGGACCCCGATCAGCGCGGTCATCACTCCGGCCGGGACCTCGCCCGGCGGGACGAGGATCCGGCCGAGGACGTCGGCGACGAGGAGCATCACCGGGCCGATCAGGGCGGCCATGGGCAGGACCCAGCGGTGGTCGCTGCCGACGAGGGCGCGGGCGAGGTGCGGTACGGCCAGTCCGATGAAGGCGATCGGGCCGGCCGCCGCGACTCCGGCGCCGGTGAGGATCGTGGCGCCGAGGCCGGCGACTATGCGGATGGCCGCGATGTTCTGCCCGAGGCCCTTCGCGAGGTCTTCGCCCAGGGCGAGCGCGTCCAGGCCGCGCGCCACGGACATCACCAGGACCGCGCCGACGAGGAGGAACGGCCAGATCTGGTGGACGACCGAGGCATCGCGCCCGGCGATCGAGCCGACCTGCCAGAAGCGGAACTCGTCCAGCGCCGAGGCCTTCGTCGTGAGGACGCCCATGGTGACCGACACCAGCAGGGCGTTGACCGCGGCCCCGGCCAGCGCCAGCTTGACGGGGGTCGCCCCGCCGCGGCCGCCGGAGGCGACGGCGTACACGGCCACCGAGGCGATCCCGGCGCCCGCGAAGGCGAACCACACGTAGCCGCTCAGGGTGTGCACCCCCGCGAAGGCGATGGCGCAGACGACCGCGACCCCGGCTCCCTGGCTGATGCCGAGGATGCCGGGGTCGGCGATCGGGTTGCGGGTGATGCCCTGGAGGGCGGTTCCGGCGAGGGCGAGGCCCGCGCCGACCATCAGGGCTATGAGGGTGCGCGGTACGCGCAGGGTGCGGACGACCTCGGCGTTCGGCCCGGTCGCGCCCCGGAAGAGCGCGTCGAAGACCTCGCCGGGCCCGATGGCGCGGGCGCCGACGGCGAGGCTGAGGAGCACCGCGCACGACAGCGCGGCGAGGCCGGCCGCCGTCCAGGCGATACGACGGGCCGTCAGGGCGCGCCGACCCGCCGGGGGTGCCGCGGGAGCCGCGGGGAGGGGAGGCGCGGGAGCCGCGGGAGCGGGGGCTGACATGTCACCAAATTTCACTGTCTGGTAAGGCGAGGCTCAGTCTACGTTCCCGGTCGCGGTGCCCGGCTCGGCACAATGGGGGCATGAGCCCCGAGACGCAGCTGACCGTCGGATTCGACCTCGACATGACCCTCATCGACTCCCGGCCGGGCATCAAGGCGGCCTTCGAGGCGCTTTCGGCCGAGACGGGCACGTTCATCGACACCGAGCAGACGGTTTCGCGCCTCGGTCCGCCGCTGAACCAGGAGCTCGCGTACTGGTTCCCGGAGTCGGAGATCCCCGCCGTGGCCGACCGCTACCGGGAGATCTATCCCACATACGCCATCGTGCCGACCCCGGCGATGCCCGGCGCCCGCGAGGCGGTCGAAGCGGTCCGGGCCCTCGGCGGCCGCGCGATCGTCGTCACCGCCAAGCACGAGCCCAACGCCCGTCTGCACCTGGACCACCTGGGGATCAAGCCGGACGCGGTCATCGGCTCGCTGTGGGCGGAGGCCAAGGCGGTCGCCCTGCGCGAGTACGCGGCCCAGGTCTACGTCGGCGACCACGTCGGCGACGTCCGCGGCGCCCGTACGGCCGGCGCGGTGTCGGTGACGGTCCCGACCGGCCCGTGCCCGGAGCCGGAACTGCGGGAGGCGGGCGCGGACGTGGTCCTGGCGGACCTCACGGAGCTGCCGGCCTGGCTCGCGGAGTACGAGCGTACGCGGACCGCGTGACCGTGGCGCGGACCGCGTAACCGCGTAACCGCGGGCCCCGGACCTACGCCTGCGAGGCGCGGGCCGCCGTGCGCTGCGCGGCGGCCGAGCGCAGCACGCCCGCCGCCGAGATCATGAAGCCGACGCCCATGAGCATGCACACGGCCCACGCGTACGAGGGGAACGGGTCCATGTCGAGGAAGAGCGGGGCCATCGTGGCGAGCGTGGCGACGGCGCCGACGATGAAGACGATGCCGCCGGCCTTGACGAGCGCGTCGCCGGGGCGGGCGGCGTCGGCGTCGGCCGTGCGGGCGGCGGCGGGCTCGGGCTGAGGAGTAACAGTCACCCGACCAGGGTAGTTCCCAGGCCGGAGCGGTCACCCGCGAAGGACCGGGGAACGTCTTGTCACCCGGAGAGGGGCAACTAGCCTGAGAGGTGCGGGTCAGCGACCCGCTTCCCACCCGACGAACGCAAGGACAGAGGACGGACGTGCCTACCGGCAAGGTCAAGTGGTTCAACAGTGAGAAGGGCTTCGGCTTCCTCTCCCGCGACGACGGCGGCGACGTCTTCGTCCACTCGTCGGTGCTCCCCGACGGGTTGGACGCGCTCAAGCCCGGCCAGCGCGTCGAGTTCGGTGTCGTCGCAGGGCAACGCGGTGACCAGGCACTTTCGGTGATCGTCCTGGATCCGGCACCCTCCGTCGCGGCCGCGCAGCGGCGCAAGCCGGACGAGCTCGCGTCCATCGTGCAGGACCTCACGACCCTGCTGGAGAACGTCACGCAGCAACTGGAGCGGGGCCGTTACCCCGACAAGGCGCACGGCGGGAAGATCGCCGGCATGCTGCGCGCGGTGGCCGACCAGCTCGACGTCTGATCCCTGCGCAGGACCGTGCCCCGCCGCCCGTCAGGGTCGCGGGGCACGGTCGTGTCCTACGGGAAGACCAGCGCGTCGGCTGCGATGGCCGGAACCAGACCCTCCGCGGCCGCCCGGGTCAGCAGCCCGCGCACCGCCGCGTAGCCGGCTTCGCCGAGGTCGGCGGTGAACTCGTTGACGTACAGCCCGATGTGCTGGTCGGCGACCGCCGGGTCCAGCTCCTGCGCGTGCGCCCGTACGTACGGCCGGGACGCCTCCGGGTCGGCCCAGGCCATCCGGACCGACGTACGGGCGGACTCGGCGAGCGCGCGCAGTGCGTCCGCGCCCAGGGAGCGCTTGGCGATGATCGCGCCGAGCGGGATCGGCAGGCCGGTCGTGGACTCCCAGTGCTCGCCCATGTCGGCCAGGCAGTGCAGTCCGTAGTCCCGGTAGGTGAACCGGGCCTCGTGGATGACCAGTCCGGCGTCCACCCGGCCGTCGCGCACGGCGGGCATGATCTCGTGGAACGGGAGGACGACCACCTTGCCGACGCCTTCGGGCAGCACGTCGGCGGCCCACAGCCGGAACAGCAGGTAGGCGGTGGAGCGTTCGCTGGGGACCGCGACCGTCTTGCCGGTCAGGTCCAGGCCCGGCTCCCGCGTCAGGACCAGGGGTCCGCAGCCGCGGCCCAGTGCACCGCCGCAGGGCAGCAGCGCGTACTCCTCCAGGACCCACGGCAGGACGGCGTAGGAGACCTTCAGCACGTCGAGCTCGCCGCGCTCGGCCATGCCGTTGGTGATGTCGATGTCGGCGAAGGTGACGTCGAGGGCGGGCGCGCCGGGGACCCGGCCGTGGGCCCAGGCGTCGAAGACGAAGGTGTCGTTCGGGCAGGGCGAGTACGCGATCCGCACGGGCGGTGCGGCGTCTGTTCCGGTCATGAGGGTCCTCCCCAGGAAGCGAGTACGGGTCCCAGTGCCCGGAAGCCGTCGGCCAGCGCCGCCAGCGCCTCGCCGATCCGCCAGGCGTCGCGGTCCCGCGGGCCCACGGCGTTGGAGACGGCACGGACCTCCAGCACGGGCAGCCCGTGGGCGGCGGCGGCCTCCGCGACCCCGAAGCCCTCCATCGCCTCGGCCCCGGCGAGCGGGTGCAGGGCGGCGAGGGCCGTCGTACGGGCGGCGGTGCCGGTGACGGAGGAGACGGTCAGCACGGGCGCGAGCAGCGCTCCGGTCGCCTCGGCGGCGCGCGCGGCGAGCTCTGCGGGAGGCAGGTGCACGCTGCGGCCGAAGCCGAGTTCGGTGACGGTCAGGAACCCCTGCGGGGTCTCGGCGCCCAGATCGGCGGCGACGATCGCGTCGGCGACGACGAGGGAGCCGATCGGGGCGGCGGGCGCGAACCCGCCGCCGATGCCGGCGGAGACGACGAGGCCGTAGCCGTCCGGAGCGGCCGCGAGCGCCAGGGCGGTCGCCGTACCGGCGGCCGCGGCGGCCGGGCCGACACCGGCGACCAGCACGTCGAAGGCTCCCCGGCGGTGGATGAGGTAACCGCCGGGGAGGGTGCGCGGCTCGGGGGCGTGGTCGGGACCGGGGCTGTGGTCCGGATGAGGGACCGGACCGGACAGGCCTCGGACGACGGAGTCGGCCTCCGCCGTCACCGCGGTCACGATGAGCGCGCGCATGGTGGGTACGGGACTACTTGAGCTTGACGTTGAAGGCCCAGACGGCGATGGGCTTGCCGTCCTCGGACACCTGGACGATGTTCAGCTTCTTGGAGGCCGGGGCCTCGCCCTGGCCGCCGGTGGCGAACAGGTCGGCGCCGGGGAAGCTGCGGTAGGTGTTCGAGGAGGGCTCGGTGATCGGCTGCCCGTCGAGGACCGCCTGCCACTTCTTGCCGTCCTCGACGACGTCCGGCTCGACACCGAGGCGCAGCGTGTCGCCGCGGCCGTAGTCGATGTTCTTGGCGTGCTTGAGGTCGGCGAAGCACTCCTGGACCTTGTCGGCCGTGAGCTCCTTGGCGTCGCTGCAGGCGGCTTCGGTGGACACCGACGAGGTGCCGACCGTCACGGTCGCCAGCGGCGTCGGCTTGTCACAGGCGGAGAGGAGGAGGAGGCCGGCGGAAACGGCTCCGAGGGCCGCGACGCTGCGGCGGGCCCTACCCGAGAAAAGCGGTGCGGTCATGAGCCGAAGGCTATCGGGCGGGTGGCGTGCCTTGCTGCACGGGGTCCTGTGGTGCGGCGCCGTGGCGCAAGCGCCCCCGGCTGCGCCGGGCCTCCCGGGGCTCCGCCCCGGACCCCGGTCCTCAAACGCCGGACGGGCTGGATTTCCGAGCCCCCGGCGTTCACGTGCAGGTCGGCGGGCTGGTTTTCCGACCCCCGGCGTTCACGTGCAGGTCGGCGGGCTGGTTTTCCGACCCCCGGCGTTCACGTGCAGGCCGGGGCAGGCCAAACCCAGCCTCTCCGGCGTTTGAGGAGCGGGTCCGGGCGGAGCCCGGGGAACGGTGGAAGGGCGGGTAGGGGACGGCCCCGCAGGGCATCGGCTGGGCCACCCGCTATGCCACCCGCTATGCCACGCGCGGGCGGGACGGTGTGGGGTGCTGGTGCCGCGGGGACGTGAGGAAGCCGCGCAGGGCCATCGTCGTGCCGAGGGCGACCACCGCCGCGGCGACGGACATGCCCAGGACCCCGTTCAGGGGAAGCGCGATGCCGATCGAGCCGCCCAGGACCCAGGCCACCTGGAGCAGGGTCTCCGAGCGGGCGAAGGCCGACGTACGGACGGCCTCGGGCACGTCGCGCTGGATCATCGCGTCCAGCGAGAGCTTCGCGAGGGCCTGGCAGAAGCCGGCCGTCGCGCCCAGGACGGCCATGAACACCCCGCTGAAGAAGACCGCCGCGAGGACGGCCACCGCGAGGGTCAGGGACAGCACGGCGGCGATGATCGCCTCGGGCGCGCGGGCCCGGAGCCAGGCCCCGACGGCGGTTCCGCAGGCGTTGCCGACGCCCGCCGAGACGCCGACGATGCCCAGCGACACCGCCGCGCTCTGCCCGGCGAGCGGGTGCTCGCGCAGCAGGAACGCCAGGAAGAAGATCAGGAACCCGGACAGCCCGCGCATGGACGCGTTCGCCAGCAGCCCGCACAGCACCGGCCGGCTGACCGTCCGCAGCCCCGGCCGCTTCGAGTGCGGCTCGTGGGTGGAGAGCCGGGCCCGGCGCTCGCCCTTCGCCTCGTCGACCTTGTGCGGCAGCGTGAACGCCGCGAAGGTGCCCCAGATGAAGATCGCGCACGCCCCGTAGAGCGGCCACGGCGGACCGATCGTGTGCAGGGCGGCGCCCACGGGCGCCGCGGCGCCGGTGGCCAGCAGGCCGGCCAGGGTGACCCGGGAGTTCGCCTTGACCAGGGAGAACCCCGGTGGGAGGAGCCGCGGGACCACCGCGCTGCGGACCACCCCGTAGGCCTTGGAGGCGACGAGGACCCCGAGGGCGGCCGGGTACAGCTCCAGGCCGCCCGTGGCCACCGCGCCCGACATCATCACGGCCAGCAGGGCCCGGGTGAGCATCGCGCCGGCCATCGCGGCCCGCCGCCCGTGCGGCAGCCGGTCCAGCAGGGGACCGATCACCGGGGCCAGCAGGGTGAAGGGGGCCATCGTGATGGCGAGGTACAGGGCCACTCGGCCGCGTGCCTCGTCCGTGGGGACGGAGAAGAAGACGGTGGAGGCCAGCGCAACTGTGATCATCACATCACCGGCGCCGTTGATCGCGTGCAGCTCGATCAGCTTGCCGAGGCCCGATTCGCCCGCCCCGTGCGCGTGCGTGGCCCGCCGGATTCCGCGCGCCGTACCGGTGAAGGGCAGGTGCAGGGCACGCCCGATGGCCCGGCCGGCCCGCCTGGCCGGTCCCGAGCCGTCATCGGACGACCGTACGGGTGCCACGTGGCCATAGTGCCCCACTCGGCCCCCCGGGACCCTTCCCGGCGCGTCGCGGGGACCCGGCCGGGCCCCGGCTCGGCCGTGGGTTGGCCGTGGGTGTCCGCGAATCGGACCTTGCATGTGGGCCGAAGGCGCCGGAGGAGGTAGCGTGCGTAGCGCGCCACCGGCGGTTGCTCCTGGCCGCGCGCCTCTTCGCGATCCCTCAGAATGGATCGCAGGTAGGTGCGCCCTGGAACCCGATCGGGCGCGGACGTCGACGCGGCCCCCTGGTCCGCTCCGCCCGCGCTACGTAGGGACAGCCGACGGGTCGTTGTGGACGACAAGTACGGACGGCGCACTCGTGAGACGGCGTAGGAGAGAACGAGACCTGTGAGTGCTGCGACGACGCGAAGCCGTACCCCCGACCGCCTGTGCGTCGAGGCGGTAGACCTCGCCCGAGCGGCGGCCGAAGAAGCCGCCTACCCCGGAGTGGTGGGCGAACACACCGCCGCCCTCGCGGAAGGTGACCGGGTCGTCACGCACTTCTTCGAGTGCAAGGACCCCGGCTACCGCGGCTGGCGTTGGGCCGTGACGGTGACACGTGCCTCCCGCGCGAAGAACGTCACCCTCGACGAAACGGTGCTGCTCCCGGGCGACGACGCGCTGCTCGCGCCCGAGTGGGTGCCGTGGAGCGAGCGGCTGCGGCCGGGCGACATGGGTCCGGGCGACCTGCTCCCCACGGACGCCGAGGACCTGCGCCTGGAGGCCGGCTGGTCGGGCGAGGACACCCCGCCGCCGAACTCGGTGGTGTCCGCCGAGATGGCCGAGCTGGTCGAGGCGGAGGACGCCGACGTCACCGACCGCGCGGTGGTCCCCGTACGCGGCTCCATCACCTCCGTCGCGGAGGAACTGGGCATGCGCCGGGCGCGCGTGCTCTCCCGCTACGGGCTGCACAGCGCGGCCGACCGCTGGGACGAGTCCTTCGGCGCGAAGACCCCGATGGCGCAGGCGGCCCCGGCCTCGTGCCTCTCCTGTGGCTTCCTCGTCGCGATCGGCGGCTCGCTGGGCCAGGCCTTCGGCATCTGCGCGAACGAGTTCGGACCGGCCGACGGCCGCCTGGTCTCCTTGTCCTACGGCTGCGGCGGCCACTCGGAGGCCGCGGTCATGCCGAAGCCGCCGCGTCCGGCGCCGCCCGTCCTGGACTCGATGGCCTCGGACGAGTTCCCCCTCCGCCCGTCCGCCGACACGGGTTCGGTCCCGCCGACGGACGAGCTGGCCCCGGACCTCGGCCACTCGTAACCCCTTCCGGAGCCCCGGCCACATCCAGCCTCGCCGGCGTTTGAGGCGCGGGGTCTGGGGCGGAGCCCCAGGGGGGTCCGGGCGCAGCCCGGGGAACGGGCGAAGGGCGGGTAGGGGAACTCCGCCCCGCGCAGCGGCACGCACCGCAGCGGCGCCCTCGTAGCCGGGCCCGGCCCAGCGGCCTCGCCCGGTTGGGCGACTCGGGGCGCGACGGGCCGTCAGGCGTGATCCGCTGGGCGGGATGAAGACCTCCACGCGCCCGGAGACCCACACCGGACAGGCCGCCCCCACCCGTACCCGCCTGTCCTGGGTCGACTTCGCCGTGGCGGCGGCCTTCCTGGTGCTCGGGTACGCGATCCTCCAGGTCGGCAAGGGCACCACGGTCAACTTCGACCCCGCCGACGTCCCCGACGTGGACACGGACCCGGCGAAGCTCCCGTACTACGCCGCCCGCAGCGTCCTGCGGATGTTCATCGCGCTGTTCGCCTCCGTGGTCTTCACCTTCGGCTACGCCTACGCCGCCGCCCGCAGCCGCCGCCTGGAACGGGTGCTGATCCCGGCCCTGGACATCCTCCAGTCCGTCCCCGTCCTCGGCTTCCTCTCGGTCCTCGTCACCTTCTTCGTCGCCCTGTTCCCCGGCTCGCTCCTCGGCCTCGAATGCGCCGTCATCTTCGCCATCTTCACCTCGCAGGCCTGGAACATGACCTTCGGGTTCTACGCCACCCTGACCTCCCTCCCCCGCGAACTCGACGAGGTGTCCCGCTCGTTCGGCTTCACCCGCTGGATGCGCTTCTGGCGCGTGGAGGTCCCCGCCGGGGTCATCGACCTGGTGTGGAACGGCATGATGAGCTTCGCCGGCGGCTGGTTCATGCTCGTGGCCTCCGAGGCGGTCTCCGTCTCCGGGCAGGAGTACGCCGTCCCCGGCCTCGGCTCGTACGCGGGCACCGCGATCGGCGAGGGGGACCTCGGGAAGATCGCCTGGGTCATCCTCGCGATGACCGTCACCATCGTCACCGTCAACTTCTTCTTCTGGCGGCCCCTCACGGCCTGGGCGGAGAAGTACAAGAACGAGCAGTCGGAGTCCACCGACGTCCAGCGCAGCTACGTACTGGACTTCCTGCGCCGCTCCCACTGGCCCCGCCTGCTCGGCCGCGCCACCGCCCCCGCCCGCGACGCCACCGGCCGGGCCGCCCGCGTACTGGGCCGCGACGACAGGGCGCTGTCGGTGGATCCGGCCCGCCGCCGGACCGGCGACGTGGTCTTCGCCGTCGTCGCCGGAGCCGTCATCCTGTGGGGCCTGTACGACCTGGTGCGCTACCTCCAGCGCGAAGCCGAAGCCGGTCTCGGGGTGTTCGGGGAGCCGCTGCTGCTCGGGCTGATCACCTTCGTACGGGTGATCGTGCTCGTCGCCGCCGCCACCGTCGTGTGGGTGCCCGTGGGCGTGTGGATCGGCTCCTCGCCCCGGCTCACGAAGACCGCCCAGCCCGTGGTGCAGGTGCTCGCGAGCTTCCCCGCGAACCTGCTCTTTCCGGTGGCCGTCTGGTTCTTCCTCGAGACCGGGCTGAACATCAACATCGGCTGCATCCTGCTGATGGCCCTGGGCGCGCAGTGGTACATCCTCTTCAACGCCATCGCCGGAGCCATGGCCATCCCCTCGGACCTCAAGGAGGCCATGGACGACCTCGGCGTCCGCGGGCTCCAGCGCTGGAAGCGCCTGATCGTCCCGGCCGTGTTCCCCTCGTACGTCACCGGCGGCATCACCGCCTCGGGCGGCGCCTGGAACGCCTCCATCGTCGGCGAGGTCGTCACCTTCGCCGGGACGACGCTGTCCGCGACCGGCCTCGGCGCGTACATCTTCCACGCCACCGAGGACGGGGACTTCCCCAAGCTGATCGCCGGGATCGCCGTCATGAGCCTGTACGTCGTCGGCCTCAACCGGCTGTTCTGGCGGCCCCTGTACCGGCTCGCGGAGCGCCGCTACTCCATCTGAACCCCGCCCGCCCGAACGCCCGCCAGCCCGCCCGACCGAGGAGCCCGCCCCGCATGACCACGATCCTCCAGGCCGCCGCCCTCACCAAGTCCTACGCCGGCGCCGACGGGGAACTGCCCGTGCTCGGCGGCATCGACCTGGAGATCCGCGAGGGCGAGATCGTCGCCCTCCTCGGGAAGTCCGGCAGCGGCAAGTCCACCCTGCTGCGCTGCCTCGCCGGGCTGATCCCGGCCAGTTCCGGCTCGGTCACCTACCGGGGCGAGGAGCTGCGCGGGGCGAATCCCGGTACGGCGATGGTGTTCCAGACCTTCGCGCTGCTGCCCTGGCTGACGGTGCAGCAGAACGTGGAACTGGGCCTGGAAGCCAAGGGCATGGACCGCGAGGCGCGGGCCCGCCAAGCGGTGGAGGCCATCGACCTGATCGGCCTGGACGGCTTCGAGTCGGCCTACCCGAAGGAGCTCAGCGGCGGGATGCGCCAGCGCGTCGGCTTCGCCCGGGCCCTGGTCGTGGAGCCGGACGTGCTGATGATGGACGAGCCGTTCTCCGCCCTGGACGTGCTCACCGCCGAGAACCTGCGCGGTGAGCTGATGGAGCTGTGGGCCTCCGACCGCTTCCCCGCCAAGGCGGTGGTGCTGGTCACGCACAACATCGAGGAGGCCGTGCTGATGGCCGACCGGGTGGTGGTGCTGGGCTCGCGGCCCTACGGAACCATCAAGGAGACCTTCGCGGTGGACCTGGCCCGCCCCCGGGACCGGGGGAGCGCCGACTTCGAGCGGATCGTGGACGCCGTGTACGCGGTGATGACCGGCCGCACCGCCCAGGCCACCGCCAGCACGCCCACGGCCCCGCCGGCCAAGCGCACCCCGGCCAACACCCCGCTCCCGGCGGCCAGCGTCGACGGGATGGCGGGCCTCGCCGAGATCGTGCTCCAGCGCGGCACCGGCGACGGCAGCGTGGACCTCGCCGACCTCGCCGAGGAACTGGGCCTCGAGGTGGACGACGTACTGCCCCAGGTGGACGGGCTGGAACTGCTGGGCCTGGCCGAGGTACGGGACCTGCACCTGGTGCTGACCGCCCGCGGCAGCGCCTTCGCGGGGGCCGACGTACAGGAGTCGAAGGAACTGTTCGCGCAGGGGGCCATGGAGGTCCCGCTGGTCCACCTGATCCACACCACCCTGCAGCGCTCGCGGGGCGGCACCCAGCGGGCCGGCTTCTTCCGCGACCTGCTCTCGCACCACTACACGAGCGAGCAGCTGGAGCAGCAGCTGGAGACGGCGACGGACTGGGGCCGCTACGGGGAGCTGTACGGCTACCACGCGGACGGCGAGGAATACCGGCTCGACGAGGATCCCGCACGGGGTTAGACCCGTACGCTCGGTGCATGGGGGAATCGGACATGGTGGGACTGGACGGCCGGGTCACCGGAACGGTCGGGCCGGGGCTGGTCGGCGAGGTCATCGTGCGGATCCGGGGCGGGGCCGAGCACTTCCTCGCGCACCCTGCGCCGGGGACGGGCCGGCTGGCGGTCGGGACGGTGGTCACGGTGGTCGAGTACCTGCCGCCGCGGACGGTCTACGTGATGGCCGCGTACGGGGACGCGGGCTGACCGTATCAAGATGGCGACAAGATTCGGCCGCCGTCTTCACGCCGCCCTGACGCGGGCGCACACTCGCCTTCTTCGGTGGTGAACGCCACCGCGTACGAGGGGGAGTTGCCGATGTCTGTCGGCGTACTGGCAGGGATTGTCGTAGGTGCGATCGCGGCCGTGATCGGCCTGTTCAAGCTCATGTGGAGGGTGGCCGAGCCCAACGAGGCGCTCGTCATCTCCGGCTCCGCGCACAAGACCGAGGGCATCGCGGAGGGCATGGGCTTCCGCATCGTCACCGGGCGGGGAACGATGGTGCTGCCCGGCGTGCAGGCCGTGCGCAAGCTGTCGCTCGACCTCAACGAGACCCAGCTGAACGTGGACTGCGTGACCCACCAGGGCATCCCGCTGCGGGTCAAGGGCGTGGTCATCTTCAAGATCGGCGACGACTTCGTGTCCATCGCCAACGCGGCCCGCCGCTTCCTGGACCAGCAGAAGATGATGCCCGAGCGGGTGCACATCGTCTTCGCCGGCCATCTGCGGTCCATCGTCGGCGGTCTGACGGTCGAGGACATGATCCGCGACCGGGAGAAGCTGACCGGGCAGACCCGGGCGGCGTGCGGGACGGAGATGGAGAAGCTCGGCCTGATCGTCGACTCCCTCCAGATCCACGAGATCGAGGACCCGACGGGCTACATCAAGAACCTGGCGATGCCGCACGCGGCGGCCGTCCAGCGGGACGCGCGGATCGCCCAGGCGGACGCCAACCTGCGGGCCACCGAGGCCGAACAGGCCGCCTTCGCGCGGATGTCGGAGGCCACCCGGGACAGCGAGATCCTCCAGGCCGGCTACCAGGCCGAGCGGGACAAGGCGGCCGCGACGGCCCGCCAGGCGGGCCCGCTGTCGGAGGCGGCGGCGCGGCAGGAGGTCGTGGTCCAGGAGACCCGGGTGGCGGAGCTGGAGGCGCACCGGCGCGAGCAGCAGCTCCAGGCGGACGTGCGCAAGCCGGCGGACGCGGCGGCGTACGAGACCCGGACCCGGGCCGAGGCGGAGCGCGACGCGCGCATCTCGGCGGCGCAGGCCAAGGCGAAGGAGACGGAGCTGGCGGCCGCGGCCGAGGCGACCCGGGTGACGACGGCTGCGGCTGCCGACGCGAAGGCCACGGAGGCCCGGGGCCTGGCCGCGGCGACGGCCACCCGCGCGACCGGTGAGGCGGAGGCGGCGGCGACCCAGGCCAAGGGCCTCGCGGAGGCGGCGTCGGCCCAGGCGAACGGGCTGGCCCTGGCGGAGGCCGCCAAGGCGAAGGGCCTCGCGGAGGCGACGGCCATCAAGGCGCGGGCCGCCGCGCTGGCGGAGAACCAGGAGGCGGTGGTCGCGCAGCAGCTCGCCGAGAACTGGCCGGCGATCGTGGAGGCGGGAGCGGGTGCCTTCGGCAACGTCGAGCACATGGTCCTCCTCAACGGGGCGGAGGGCATGTCGGAGATGTTCGCGAAGGCCCTGACGATGGGCGGCACGGGCCTGGGCCTGGCCCGCCAACTCCTCTCGACGATGTCCCAGCCGACCCCGCCGACCCCCACCCCGGTGAACGGCTCCACCCCGGAGACCTCCCACGAGATCCCGATCCAGGGGGCGTAGCAGCAGCAACCGTGCGGCGCCGTCGCCGGGGACCAGCCCCCGGACCCCCGCTCCTCAAACGCCGGAGGGGCTGGATTGTGCCTGGCCGGGGCTGGGTTGCCCGTAGGGCAATTCCAGCCCCTCCGGCGTTTGAGGAGCGGGGTCTGGGGCGGAGCCCCAGGGGGTCCGGGCGGAGCCCGGGGAACGGTGGAAGGGCGGGTAGGGGACAGCCCCGCAGGGCAGCCGCCCGGACCCGCCCCGGAGGGTCAGGGCTTGGGGCGGCGGCGGAGGAGGCGCTTCGCGGCCAGGGTGAGGGCCAGGGCTGCGACCAGGACGAACGCGCCCTTCGTGAAGCTCCCGCCCGAGGGGGCGCCGGGCGCGCCGGGGGACGGGGCGGGCGCGGCGGAGCCGGACCCGGAGCCGGAGGCGGCCGGTGACGGAGCCGCCGCCACCGGGACGGCGACGACCCGGCTGTTGGCCCCCTCCGCCCCGAACATCAGCGTCGACCCGTCCGCCGTGTACGTCACAGACTCCGCCTGCCCCTGCCACGGCGCGGCCACCGCCTCCCCGTCCCCGGCGGGCCGCCCGTCCTTCCACGGGTACGTCTTCGCCCACAGGTAGCCCCGCAGCACGAGCCGCCCTCCGTCCGGGGAGAACGCCCCGTCCGTGACCCACGGGACGTCCCCGATCCGCCGGAAGGTGTTCGTGCCGGAGGCGGACAGCGCCTCCGGCCCCTCGTAGAGCCCGCCGGCCTTCTCGTCCTTGCTGGCGATGTACACC
Organism: Streptomyces sp. NPDC056883; assembly: GCF_042788835.1. NCBI lineage: Bacteria > Bacillati > Actinomycetota > Actinomycetes > Kitasatosporales > Streptomycetaceae > Streptomyces > Streptomyces sp. NPDC056883. The sequence goes on from NZ_JBHUBS010000012.1 coordinate 22,357, forward strand.
CGCCCCGTCACCGGATGCACCATCAGCGCCTCCGCGTTCCGCGGCCCGTCGGCGTACTTCACGGTGAACTGCTCGGCCTTGAGCGTGGCGTCCCCGAGCGTCTTCGGCTCGGCGAAGCGGTAGATCCACACGTGGTTCCAGGACCCGTTCAGGTTGTCCCCGATGTCGCCGACGTAGAGCCGTCCGTCCGGTCCCAGCGAGATCCCCTCGATGTCCCGGGGCTTGCCGATGCCGGTGAGGGTGATGCGTGCGACCGTCTTCCCGGTCGCGGAGTCCACGGCGTAGACGTACGGGCCGTCGTCGCTGTCGTTGTGCGTCCAGTAGACGCCGGGGTGGATCCGGCTGGCCGCGAGCCCGCTCGACTCCTTGATCCGCGGGTCGGTGATCGTGAACCCGGACGCGGGTCCGGAGGCGGCCGCGGCCACCGAGGGCATCAGCACGAGGGCGGCAGCAGCGGCAGCGGCGGCGGCGGTCAGGGGCAGCAGATGCGGGCGCATCCCCCTACCCTGCCAGCCCGCCCCGCGTGTCCGGCATCACAGGGGCCGCGGCCCGGTGATCCGCGAAGATGTCCGGATGCGTTTCATGTTCGTCGGGGACTCCATGACCATCGGGCGCGCCGGCGACTACACCTGGCGCTACCGGATGTGGCAGCACCTCGACACCACCTTCGGCGGCCCGTACGAGATCGTCGGCCCCCGCAGCGGTCTCTACGACGCCGCCGCGGACGCGCCGGCCAGCGACGCCTACGCCGACCCCGGCTTCCCCGCCGGTGCCCGCCGCCACCTGGCCGGCTGGGGCGAGGGCTGGCAGCACATGGCCCCGCTCATCGGGCCCGCCGCGGGCGCCGCCGGGGCCGACGTGCTGCTGGTCTCCCTCGGGCTGATCGACCTGGGCTTCTACACCGCCGCCGAGGGCACCGCCGCCAACGTCCGCCGCTTCATCGCGGAGGCCCGCGCCGCCCGGCCCGGGATACGGATGGTCCTGCTGCCCGTCATACCCAACGTCCGGGCCCGGGACGACGCGCCCTTCGCGCAGCAGGTCGAGCTCTTCAACGAGCTCCTGGCCAAGGCCGTGGCCGACCTGTCGACCCCCGCCTCGCCGATCCTGCTGGCCGCGCGCCCGGAGGCGTACGAGATCGACCGGGACACCTACGACGGCACGCATCCCAACGCCTCCGGCGAGCACCGCCTCGCGGGGGAGTTCGCGGCGGTCCTCCACCAGGCCTGGGGCCTGGGCGGCCCGTACCGTCGCCGGCAGGACACGTAACACGCCCTTCACGGGCGGGTCTTGCTTCGAGCGCACTCCAGGCAGTTGGCTAGTGGCCCATGGAGTACACGCAGCTCGGACGCACCGGTCTCAAGGTCAGCCGACTTGTCCTCGGCACCATGAACTTCGGCCCCCAGACGGGAGAGCCGGAGAGCCACGCCCTCATGGATACGGCCCTCGACGCCGGCATCAACTACTTCGACACGGCCAACGTGTACGGATGGGGCGAGAACAAGGGCCGTACCGAGGAGATCATCGGTACCTGGTTCGGCCAGGGCGGCGGCCGTCGGGAGAAGACGGTCCTCGCCACCAAGGTCTACGGGAACATGGCCGCCGAGGGCGACCCGTGGCCCAACTACGACCGCCTGTCGGCGCTGAACATCCGGCGGGCCGTCGACGCCAGCCTCAAGCGGCTGAACACCGACTACATCGACATCTACCAGTTCCACCACGTGGACCGGCTGACGCCCTTCGAGGAGATCTGGCAGGCCGTCGAGGTCCTGATCCAGCAGGGCAAGGTCCTCTACGCCGGCTCCTCGAACTTCCCCGGCTGGAAGATCGCCCAGGCCAACGAGGCCGCGGCGCGCTCGGGGCGGCTCGGCCTGGTCAGCGAGCAGTGCCTCTACAACCTCGCCGAGCGGCGGGCGGAGCTGGAGATCATCCCGGCGGCCGAGGCGTACGGGCTCGGCGTCATCCCGTGGTCCCCGCTGCACGGCGGGCTGCTGGGCGGGGCCATCCGCAAGGCGTCGGAGTCGGGTCGCACGGCGAGCGGCCGCTCGGCGGACGCGCTCGCGAACAGTTCCGTACGGGCGCAGGTGCAGGCGTACGAGGACCTGCTGGACAAGCACGGCCTGGAGCCCGGCGAGGTCGCCCTGGCCTGGCTGCTGACGCGTCCCGGGGTCACGGGTCCGATCGTCGGGCCGCGTACGCCGGAGCAGCTCGCGTCCGCGCTGCGGGCGGTGGAGCTGGAGCTGTCGCCGGAGGTGCTGGCGGGGCTGGACGAGGTCTTCCCGGGGCCGGGGGCGGCTCCGGAGGCGTTCGCCTGGTAGAGCCGCGCCCCTACTGGCCTACTGCGGCGGCCACCGCCACCACGACGAACATCAGTACGAGCACACCGGCCATGACGCGGTTTCTGGTCTTGGGATCCACCCGTCGAGCCTAACGCGACCGGGCCCGCCCTTCGTACGGAGGGGCGGGCTCTCCCAGTTCCCAGGAGCCGACGACCTCGTAGCGGGGCTGCTCGCCGGGGACGCCCGAGTCGGGCAGATTGCTGCGGACCAGGCTGAGCTCGCCGACCTGCCAGCCGGTGCCCTCGAAGGGAGCCAGGGCCGTGCAGTAGGGGCGGACGTCGTCCCGCTCGTCGCGGAGCCGCCCGAGGGTGAGGTGGGGGGTGTAGCGGTGGTGCTGGTCCATGGGCACCCCGGAGCGCCGGGCGGCGGCGTCGGCGCGCTCGGCGAGCATGCGCAGGGCGTCGAGGTCCCCGGCGGCGCCGGCCCACAGGGAGCGGTGGCCGAAGTGCCCGGAGCCGTGGATCCGGAGCGGGAAGGGGGCGCTGCGTGCCGCGGCGCGGGCGAGGCGTGCGTGGAGCTCGGGGAGCAGCTCCTCCCGCACCTCGCCCATGAAGGCGAGCGTGAAGTGCCAGCCCGCTTCCGCGGTCCAGCGGAGCCGGTCGTCACGCAGGCCGCGCACGGCCCCGGCCAGTTCCGAGATGGCCGCCTCGGGCGGGATGACGGCTGCGAACAGTCTCATGGTGCCGAGCCTAGTCACGAACAGCGGCGGGGGGGGGGGGGGGAGGCCCCGCGCCTTTTTTTGGGTTTTTTTTTTCCCCCCCTCCCCCCCCCCCCAAAAGTCGTTTCTTTTTGTGTGGGGTCGTTTTTTTTTG
>NZ_JBHUBS010000012.1:25514-68631 GCF_042788835.1 Streptomyces sp. NPDC056883
CCCACAACCGAAAGACGCGGGGGGGGTGAAGCACCCCCCCCCGCCGCTGTTCGTGGGTGAGCCGCTACGCCGCCGTCGCCAGCTGGCGGCGGCGGTCCGAGGGGACGAAGGTCACGCCGTGGCGGTTCACGCTGAGGCGGAGGTTGCCGATGCGCGAGAGGACGAGGCCGATCGTGACGGCCGCGGCCAGCGACACCGCTCCGCCCGCGGCCATGCCGATCCGCGCGCCGTACGTGTCCGTGATCCAGCCGACCAGCGGGGCCCCGATCGGGGTGCCGCCGGTGAAGACCATCATGAACAGGGCCATCACCCGGCCCCGCATCTCGGGGTCGGTGGCCATCTGGACGCTGGAGTTGGCGGTGACGTTCACCGTCAGGCCGAAGACCCCGATCGGCACCAGCAGTGCCGCGAACAGCCAGAAGCTCGGTGCGAAGGCCGTCACCAGCAGGAGGACGGAGAAGAGCACCGCCGCCGCGACCAGCAGCCGCAGGCGCGAAAGGCCCCGGCGGGCCGCCAGCAGCGCGCCCGCCAGGGAGCCCGCCGCGATCAGGGTGTTGAAGAGCCCGTAGGTGCCCGCGTCCCCGTGGAAGACCTTGCTGACGAAGGCCGACAGCCAGATCGGGAAGTTGAAGCCGAAGGTGCCGATGAATCCGACGAGCACGATCGGCCAGATCAGCTCGGGCCGTCCGGCGACGTACCGCAGGCCTTCCCGGAGCTGGCCCTTGGCGCGGGGCTGGACCTCGACCGGGTGCAGGTCCCGCGTCCGCATCAGCATCAGGGCCGCGAGCGGCGCCGCGAAGGACAGGCCGTTGAGCAGGAAGGCCCAGCCGGAGCCGACGGCGGTGATGAGGACACCGGCGATGGCCGGGCCGACCAGTCGCGCGGACTGGAAGTTGGCGGAGTTCAGGCTGACCGCGTTGGCCACCTGGTCCTTGCCGACCATCTCGGAGACGAAGGTCTGGCGGGCCGGGTTGTCCACGACGGTGACCAGGCCGAGCAGGAAGGCGGCGAGGTAGACGTGCCAGACGTTGACGTGACCGGCGAGGGTGAGGACGCCGAGCGCGAGGCCGGTGAGGCCCATGGCGGCCTGGGTGCAGAGCAGCAGCGGCCGCTTGGGGAGCCGGTCGGCGAGGACGCCGCCGTAGAGCCCGAACAGCATCATCGGCAGGAACTGCAGCGCGATGGTGATGCCGACCGCGGAGGCGGATCCGGTCAGGGACAGGACCAGCCAGTCCTGTGCGATGCGCTGCATCCAGGTGCCGGTGTTCGAGACGGCCTGGCCCGTGGCGAAGAGCCGGTAGTTCCGGATCTTCAGCGAGCTGAACATCGAGTTCTTGTGCTGTGCCGTGCCGGGCGTGCGCGTAGTGGTGGATGTGTGGCCGGGGGCGGAGTCTGCTCCGGGTCCCGTACTCAAAAGGGTTCGCCTCCTGGCGTCGTTCCTATAGGTGCGCGAGCTTGTCCAGGACGGGCGCGGCTTCGCGCAGCTTCGCCCATTCGTCCTCGGTCAGCTCGGCCGCGAGCCCGGCGAGGAAGGCGTTGCGCTTGCGACGGCTCTCTTCGAGCATCGCTTCGGCCTCCTCCGTCTGGCGGACCACCTTCTGGCGGCGGTCGTCGGGGTGCGGTTCCAGCGTGACCAGTCCCTTGGCTTCCAGCAACGCGACGATGCGCGTCATGGACGGCGGCTGCACGTGCTCGCGGCGGGCCAGCTCACCGGGGGTGGCCTGGCCGCAGCGGGCGAGGGTGCCGAGGACCGACATCTCGGTCGGGCTCAGCGATTCGTCGACGCGCTGGTGCTTGAGGCGCCGGCCCAGCCGCATGACGGCGGAGCGGAGGTCGTTCACGGCGGCTGCGTCGTCACCATGGGAAAGGTCATGCATGTATTTAGAGTAACTCATTACTCTTCCTAAGGAACACCATTATCTGGTGTCACTCGTACGGGTGAGTCGGCTCCGGAAAGTGACACGCGTCCATGCCCTGTGCCCCGACTCTTTCGGCATGGGGACACATGTGCTGAGCATGCGCATAGACGGGGAGCTCCTCGACAGGCTCCGGACTCATGCCGCCAAACGCGGAATGAGCGTCCAGGACTATGTGGTCCGGACGCTCATTCGCGACGATTTCGACGAACGCTTCAAGGCGGCCGTCGACGAGACGGAGAAGTTCTACGGGGCTGCGTGAGCCCGGGGCTACGTGAGGCCCAGCGCCGGCATCGCGTAGTAGAAGACGAAGACCGCCGACACGACGTACATGGCCACCGGGACCTCGCGGCCCCGGCCGGTCGCCAGCCGCAGTACGGAGAAGGCCACGAAGCCGATCCCGATGCCGTTGGTGATCGAGTACGTGAACGGCATCATCACCATGGCCAGGAAGGCCGGGACGGCGATGGTGAAGTCGTTCCAGTCGATGTCCCTGACCGAGCCGGCCATGATCAGGAAGCCGACCGCGACGAGAGCCGGGGTGGCCGCCTGCGAGGGGACCATCGTGGCGAGCGGCGTGAGGAACAGCGACACGGCGAAGAGGCCGCCCGTCACGATGTTCGCCAGGCCCGTCCTGGCCCCCTCGCCGACGCCCGCCGTGGACTCCACGAAGCAGGTGGTGGCCGAGGAGGAGGAGGCGCCGCCCGCGGCGACGGCCATGCCGTCGACGAACAGCACCCGGTTGATGCCGGGGAAGGAGCCGTCCGGCTTCGTCAGCTTCGCCTCGTCGCCGACGCCCAGGATGGTGCCCATCGCGTCGAAGAAGCAGGACAGCAGCACGGTGAAGACGAACAGGATGCCGGTCAGCATGCCGACCTTGCCGAAGCCGCCGAACAGGCTGACCTGACCGATGAGGCCGAAGTCGGGGGCGGCCACCGGGTTGCCCGGCCACTCCGGGACGGTCAGGCCCCAGGCGGCGTCCGGGAGCTTGGTGATCAGCTGGACCGCCAGGGCGGCGACCGTCATGGCCACGATGGAGATCAGGATCGCGCCGGGGGTCTTGCGGATGATCAGGGTCAGCGTCAGCAGGACGCCGACCACGAAGATCAGGACGGGCCAGCCGTGCAGGTGGCCGTTGCTGCCGAGCTGGAGCGGGACCGTGGTGTGGGCGAGGTCCGGGATGCGGGTGACGAAGCCCGAGTCGACCAGGCCGATCAGCATGATGAACAGGCCGATGCCGATCGCGATGCCCTTGCGCAGGCCGAGCGGGACCGCGTTCATGACCCGCTCGCGCAGACCGGTGGCGACCAGCAGCATCACCACGAAGCCGGCCAGGACCACCATGCCCATGGCGTCGGGCCAGCTCATGCGCGGGGCGAGCTGGAGGGCGACCACGGTGTTGACGCCGAGCCCGGCCGCGAGGGCGATCGGGACGTTGCCGATCACGCCCATGAGGAGGGTGGTGAAGGCGGCGGTCAGCACGGTGGCGGTGACCAGCTGGCCGCCGTCGAGCTGGTTCCCGTACATGTCCTTCGCGCTGCCCAGGATGATCGGGTTCAGCACGATGATGTAGGCCATCGCGAAGAAGGTGGCGAAGCCGCCGCGGACCTCGCGGCCGATGGTCGAGCCGCGCTCGGAGATCTTGAAGTAGCGGTCCACGGGGGCCGACGTGCTCATGGGGGTCCTGGTCCTCAGTGGTGGTTTCATACGACGAAAACGGGCCAAGCCCAATCCGTTTCAGTATGAACACATGAACGAGAGGCCGTCTATCTCCGCGCGTAGACCCTCCGCCGACCGGCCTAGACTGGTCCCCATGGCGAAATGGACTGCGACGCACGAGGCCCCCGAGCCCCTTGAGGGTCCGATCGTGGCCACCGTGATGGGCGGCACGATCCTGTGGTTCGCCCTCTTCCTCTTCCAGCTCCCCTTCTACGGATGGTTCGCGGACCGGGGCATGCTGTGGTGGGTCTGGACCTGCGCGGTCGGCGGGGTCCTCGGCCTGATCGGCCTCTGGTACGTCCGCGGGCGCGATGCCGCCTTGAAGCGGCACGCGGCTGAGCTGGCCGCCCGGAACGAAGCCGACCCGTCGTCCCCGTCCCCCCGGGCGGGCTAGCCCGCCGCCCCGGCCGGTCGGGCCAGCCCGTGCTGGCCGTCCGGTTCTGACGGCCCCCGGGGCCGGGGCGGAGGTCTTCGTGCGGGTCCGCTGTGGCTGGGCACGCAGTTCCCCGCGCCCCTTGGGAGCGGCGCCGCACGTACCCGGCGCGCCCGCCGGAAGGGGTACCAGCGGAGGATTCTGCTCATCCCGAAGTCGGATCTTCAGACTTTTCGGCAGGTGGGGGAGTGAATCCCCCTTTACCGTCGGAACCATGACGGAGCGGGCGCAGAGCGCATCAGAGGGACCGGAGCCGGGCGGCGGCGCCGGCACGGCCGCCGGGACCGCCATCGACGCGGGGGCCGAGCTCGATCCCGTACACCCGGTACGACCGCCCGCACCCCGGTTCAAGCCGGCCGGGCTGACCACCGCCGAAGTCGCCGAGCGCGTCGCCCGCGGAGCCGTCAACGACGTGCCCGTCCGCAGCAGCCGCTCCACGTCCGAGATCGTCCGCGCCAACGTCTTCACCCGCTTCAACGCCATCATCGGCGTCCTCTGGGTGATCATGTTCTTCGTCGCGCCGATCCAGGACAGCCTCTTCGGCTTCGTGATCATCGCGAACACCGGCATCGGCATCATCCAGGAGATGCGCGCCAAGAAGACCCTCGACGGCCTCGCCGTCATCGGCGAGGCCAAACCCAGCGTCCGCCGCGACGGCCGCACCGCCGAGATCTCCACCTCCGAGATCGTCCTCGACGACGTCATCGAGCTCGGCCCCGGCGACAAGGTCGTCGTCGACGGGCTCGTGGGCGAGGCCGACGGCCTGGAGATCGACGAATCCCTCCTCACCGGCGAGGCCGACCCCGTCCTGAAGAAGCCCGGCGACCCGGTCATGTCCGGCTCGTTCGTCGTCGCCGGCGGCGGCGCCTTCACCGCCACCAAGGTCGGCCGCGAGGCCTACGCCGCCCAGCTCGCCGAAGAGGCCTCCCGGTTCACGCTCGTCCACTCCGAGCTGCGCTCCGGCATCTCCACCATCCTCAAGTACGTCACCTGGATGATGATCCCGACCTCCATCGGCCTGATCATCAGCCAGCTGATCGTCAAGGACAAGAACCTCAAGGACGCCATCGCCCGCACCGTCGGCGGCATCGTCCCGATGATCCCCGAAGGCCTCGTCCTCCTCACCTCCGTCGCCTTCGCCATCGGCGTCATCCGGCTCGGCCGCAAGCAGTGCCTGGTGCAGGAGCTGCCCGCCATCGAGGGGCTCGCCCGCGTGGACGTGGTCTGCCTCGACAAGACCGGCACCCTGACCGAGGGCGGCATGGACGTCACCGAGTGCCGCCCGCTCGGCGGCGCGGACGCCGCGTACGTCAAGAAGGTCCTCGGCGCGCTCGGCGAGAGCGACCCCCGCCCCAACGCCAGCCTCCAGGCGATCATCGACGCCTACCCCGACAGCGCCGAGTGGCGCTGCACCGAATCGCTGCCCTTCTCCTCCGCCCGCAAGTACAGCGGCGCCAGCTTCAGCGAGGGCGACGGGGAGAACAACACCTGGCTGCTCGGCGCCCCCGACGTGCTGCTCCCGGCCGGGGATCCGGCCCTGGAGGAGATCAACGAGCTCAACGAGCAGGGCCTGCGGGTCCTCCTGCTGGGACGGGCCGCCGGCGAACTCGACGACCCGGCCGTGGCCTCCGGGGTCAAGCCGACCGCCCTCGTCGTCCTGGAGCAGCGGCTGCGCCCCGACGCCGCCGACACCCTGCGCTACTTCGAGGACCAGGGCGTCAAGGCCAAGGTCATCTCCGGGGACAACGCCGTCTCGGTCGGCGCGGTCGCCGGCAAGCTCGGCCTGCCCGGCGCCGAGAACACCGTCGACGCGCGCACGCTCCCCACCGACCAGGGGGAGATGGCCGAGGTCCTCGACGGGAACGCCGTCTTCGGGCGGGTCACCCCGCAGCAGAAGCGCGACATGGTCGCCGCCCTCCAGTCCCGGGGCCACACGGTCGCGATGACCGGCGACGGGGTCAACGACGTGCTCGCGCTCAAGGACGCCGACATCGGCGTCAGCATGGGCTCCGGCTCGGAGGCCACCCGGGCCGTCGCGCAGATCGTCCTCCTCAACAACAGCTTCTCCACCCTGCCCTCGGTGGTCGCCGAGGGCCGCAGGGTCATCGGCAACATCACCCGCGTCGCCACCCTCTTCCTCACGAAGACGGTCTACTCGGTGCTGCTGGCCGTCCTGGTGGTCTGCTCCCAGGTCGAGTACCCGTTCCTGCCGCGCCACCTGACGCTGCTCTCCACCCTCACGATCGGCATCCCGGCCTTCTTCCTGGCCCTCGCCCCCAACAAGGAGCGGGCCAAGCCGCACTTCGTGAAACGCGTGATGCGGTACGCGATCCCGGGCGGGATCATCGCCGCCGTCGCCTGCTTCGTCACCTACGTGATCGCCCGCCACCACTACTCCGGCCCCGACGCCCTCAAGGCCGAGACCAGCGCCGCGACGCTCGCGCTGTTCCTGACCTCGATGTGGGTGCTGGCGATCATCGCCCGCCCCTACACCTGGTGGCGGGTCGGTCTGGTCGGCGCGATGGGCGGGGCGTTCCTGATCGTGCTCGTCGTGCCCTGGCTCCAGGAGTTCTTCCAGCTCAAGCTGGAGGGCGCCGTGATGCCGTGGACCGCCGTGGGCATCGCCGCCGTGGCGGCCGCCCTCATCGAGTTCACCTTCCGGTGGGTGAACCGCAGGTTCCCGGCGTAGGTTCACCCTCGCGGCTCACTCCCACGAGGGATCGACAGGTGGGCCGTACCGGTTTCATAGTTGGACTATGGCAATGAAGAAGGTCACTGTCACCTTGCCGGCAGAGGTGTTCGAGAGCATCAAGGAACGGGTGTCCGCCCGAGGGGTGTCCGCCTACGTGGCCGCCGCCGTCGAGCGCAGGGTTGCGCAGGACAAGCTGCACGAACTGTCGGACCATCTGGAGCAGGAGTACGGGCCGGTAAGTGACGAGGCGTACGACGCGGTACTCGACCGGATCGAGGCCATCGACGCCTGGTACGAAGAACGCCGGACCGGGGTGCCTGCCCAGCAGCCCGAACCAGGTCGGCAGGCTGCCGCGTGACCCCCCGGGTGAACCGGCGGGTCGTGCCCGCGCCGCGTACGTTCGTCTTCGACTGCGAGGCGCTCTCCCGAGCGGTGCGCGGCGACGAGGTCTTGTCCGCCTATGTGAAGGCTGCGGCGCACAGTGATGTCCGGGTGGTGACCTCCGGACTCACGACCCTGGAGGCCTGGGATCCGAAGGCGGGTGTGCTGCCCAAGACCTGGGACCGGACCTTGTCCCGGATGGAGGTCGTCCACACGAATGACGCCATGATCGCCACCGCGCGTTCCCTCCTGAAGGAGGCGAAACTGCATGGTCACAAGTACGCGATCGACGCCGTTCTCGGCTCTGTCGCGCTTGAGGCCGCAGGCCGGGGAGACCGCGTCGTCGTGCTGACTTCGGATGCCGACGACTTGCGGCGGCTGCTCGGTAATCACCCGGTGTGGGTCGAGCCCATTTGACCCTCACGCCGCCAGGTCGAGGTCCTGCTCCCGCCGGGCGGCGATCCGCGTGCGCAGGCCCAGGGTGGCCACCGCGGCGAGCAGTCCGGCGGCCAGGGCGCCCCACCACAGGGCGGCCGGCCCGACCCCGGTGTAGAGGGCGACGCCCAGGGTGAGGGCGGAGAAGCGGGCCAGGCCCCAGGTCCAGCTGAAGGCGCCCTGGTAGCGGCCCCGGGCGTCGGCAGGCGCCAGGTCGGCCACCAGTGAGGCCGCGATGCCGGCCACGGCCACCTCGCCGAGCGACCAGACGACCACCGAGACCACGTACCCGGTGACGGAGTCCGCGAGCCCGGTCAGGGCCACCCCGGTGGCGATCAGGGCGCCGCCCGCAGCCTGCACCGGGAGCTGCGGCAGTCCCGACAGCTTGGCCGTCACGAACGGCTGCAGGGCCACCACCAGGACGGCGTTGACCGCCGCCAGGGCTCCGTACACGGCCGGCGAGAGCCCGCTGTCGCGGACGGCCAGCGGCAGCGCCACCTCGGTCAGCGAGTACACGAACAGCTGGATCCCGAGCAGGGGGAGCAGCAGGAGCATCAGCCGGTCGCGCAGGACGACCCCGTAGCCCAGGCCGCCGGAGGCCTTGGTCGGAGCGGTGCGGGCCGGTTCGCGCAGCCGGGTGGCGACCACGGTGGCGTAGACGAGGGCGGAACCGGCGTCGACGGCGAAGAGCAGCCAGTACCCGTGCGCGGCGAGGAAGCCGCCGAGCACGCCGGCGACGGCCGTGCCGATGTTGACGCCCCAGTTGAACAGGGCGTACGCCCTCTGCCGCCAGCCCGTGTCCACCGAGTCGGCCAGCAGGGCGAACGCGGCGGGCGGGACCGTGGCCCCGGCGGTGCTGAGGAGCAGCGCGGAGGCGGCCATGGTCCAGACCCCGGGGGCCATGAACAGGGCGCCCTGGGCGACGGCGGAGCCGATGAGCCCGATCAGCATGGTCGGGCGGCGGCCGATCCGGTCGGCGAGCAGACCGCCGACGGCCGGGCCGAGCAGGTGGCCGGCGCCGAGCGCGCCGAGCACGAAGGAGATGTCGGATCCGGTGATGCCCCGGTCGGCGAGGAGGAAGACCAGGAAGGGGGTGACCAGGTAGCCGATCCGGTTGACGATGGAACCGGCGAACAGGGTCCAGACGAGGGGCGGGAGACCGCGGAAGGAGGAGGGCATGCGAGGAGCCTGCGCCCTGGGCGGCCGGGGTCCCATTGATTAAGGTGGGACCGAATCCAATGGCACGGCACGGTACGGCGGGGCACGACACGGCGGGGGCAGCGGGCGCATGGAATACGAACTGAGCTTTTCCGCCACGGACCTGGCGCAGACCCGGTTCGCGGTGTCCCCGATGTGGGAGGTCGTCACCAGTTTCCGGCTGCTGCGCGAGGAGACCGACCCCCCGCTCCACCGCCGCTGGGCCCGGCAGGTGCGGCCCCGGCTGCTCGCCGCCGGACTGGACCGGGGCTGGCTCGCCGCCCTGATCCCGGGCACCGGCTACCTCGCGGACTTCCTCAACCCGACCCCGGCCGGCCCCTTCGGCGAACTCCCCGCGGAACTGGCGGCCATCCGCCGCAGCCCCGCGGCACAGGTGCACGCCGACCTCGACGTCCTGGCGGCGAAGACGCCCTGCCCGGCGCCGCGGCTGCGGCTGCTGCGCGAGGAGCCCGAGGCGGCGCTGGAGAAGGTCACCGCCGAGATCGAGACGTACTGGGACCTCGCGCTGGGCCCGTACTGGCCGCGCATCCGCCAGCTGCTGGAGGCGGACGTGTTCCACCGCGCCCGGCAGGTCGCCGAGCACGGCTCGGCGCACGTCCTCAACGAACTCCACGAAACGGTCAGTTGGGACGCCGGCACCCTGCGCATGGTCCGCCGGCAGTGCTCGATGAACCGGGCGGACACGGGAGCCGGCCTGCTCCTCGTCCCCTCCGCCTTCGCCTGGCCCCGCGTGCTGACCCGCTCGGTGGCCCCGGAGCCGCCCCAGCTCGCCTACCCCGCCCGCGGGATCGGCACCCTGTGGGAGCCCCGCGCCACCAAGTCCACCGACGCGGTGGCCGCCGTACTGGGCCGCTCCCGGACCCTCCTGCTCGCCGAACTGGACACCCCGTCCTCCACCACCCAACTGGCCCGCCACAGCGGCCTGTCCACCGCCGCGGTCTCCCAACACCTCACGGCCCTGCGCGACGCGGGCCTGGTCACCGCCCACCGCGCGGGCCGCTCGGTCCTGTACGCCCGCACGGCCATCGCGGACGCACTGCTGACCCCGGTGGGGGCTGGGACCCCCTGATGCCGTTCAATGCCGGTGCGGGCCGGTGGCCCGTGTGGAAGATTACGGCCGGTCGACACCGCATTCCCTGGGGGGAACCACCACGTGAAACGAGCACGCGCACTATCCATAGCGGCCCTGTCACTGGCGGTCGGACTGGCCGCCGCGGCTCCGGCCACCGCCGCCGGGGATCCGGCGGCGCCCGCGGTCAGCGCGCCACGCAGCAGCCCGGCACCCGGCTTCCACGGCGAGGACCGCTACTCGTCCTGCTACACCAACCCGTACTCCGGGTCGGGTGCGGGCTGGATAGGCAACGGTGACGTCACCGTCAGCGCCAAGGCCGTATCCCCCTCGGGCGCAGCTGTCGCGACGACGTTCCAGCTCTGGGACACCGCGTACGGCGGCAAGCGCACCGAGCAGGCGACGGCGTCGAGCAGGGTCCCGCAGTCCAGTACGCGGTTCACCGCCGGGAACTTCGTGGACGGCGGCCAGTACGGCTGGCGGGCCCGCGCCACGGACGGGAAGCTGACCAGCCCCTACACGCCTTGGTGCTACTTCCGGGTGGACAAGACGCCGCCGACCGCCAAGGTCACCACCGACTCGAAGCCCAAGAGGGTCGGCCAGGAGGCCTCCTTCACCCTGCACGCAACCGACATCGGTTCGGAGGTCGCCTGCGCCCGCTGGCAGACGCGGCAGACCTTCGGCGTCGGCTGGAAGTGCTCGGACGAGGCCACCGACCTCCACGTCGTACGGCTGGTCGACGGCAAGGCCGACATCAAGGTCAAGCCCGAGACCTGGGGGTCCCAGGGCGTCTACCTGGAGACGATGGACAACGCGGGCAACGTGTCCCAGCGCGCCGACCTGAGCTACTACGCGCAGGAGAGCACCGGCCCCGTCGCCTTCGGTGACATCGACGCGGACGGCAAGCCCGACGTCCTCGTCCCCGATGCGGCCGGGCACCTGCGCGTCCCCGGCGCGGACCCGCGGGCCACCCCCAGCGCCCACGCCGCCGCGGCCCCGGGAGACCTCCGAAGCTGGGCCCGCGTGCAGTACAGCCACCGCGGCTCGCTGTACGGGTACGCGGTCGACGACCTGGTGGCACACGCCCCAGGGGCAGCCAATCTGGAGCTCTTCCACAACGCCGGCCTGGGGGATTTCACCGACCAGGGTTCGGTGCTCGTGGACAAGCCCAGCACGTGCAAGGACGCGGCAGGCAAGGCCATCGAGTGCGCGAAGAACGGCCTCGGCGGAGACTGGTCCAAGGTCACCGGGATCGCGGCCTACGGTTCGCCCCGAGGAGACACCCCGACCGACGGGCGTCGTCTGCCCCGTACTTCGCTGCTGTTCGTCGAGAACGGACGCCTGTGGCTGGTGGAATCGACCTTCGCCGGCCGGCTGAGCAGCGAGGCGACCCTCGTCTCGGGCAACACCACCCGCTGGGCCGGCTACGACCTGCTCACCCCGGGCCGCGCCCAGGGCACGGACTTCCCGACCCTGTGGGCCCGCTCGCAGAAGGACGGCACGGTCCGGGCCTTCACCATCAAGGGCACCCCGGCCGCCCCCGACTTCTCCGCCTTCGCCAACCCGGCCGCCGGGCCGGTCCTGACCACCCTGGCCCCGGCCGCGCACCCGCGCATCGGCTCCGACGGCGACCTCACGGGTGACCGCATCCCGGACCTCTGGTCCGCCGACGCCTCCGGCAAGGTCACGGTCTTCCCGGGCAAGGGCACGGCGAAGCCCTACCCGACGGTGACGGGCTTCGGCGCGGCGCGCTGAGCAAGCCACCACCCCGTACGGTCTCCGGCGCCCCTCAGTGGGGCGCCGGAGGCGTTTCCTCAGTCGAACCAGCGGTCGCGGGCCAGTTCCGCCGTGCGGGACGGGTCCTCCAGGAGGGCTGCGACCTCGAAGCGGCGGGGCCACTGGCCCGCCGCCCAGGCGAGGGCTGCTGCCACGCCTTCCAGGGTGGAGGCGTGCAGGGTGCCGTCCGGGGTGCGGCGCCAGTCGAGTTCGGTGCCGCCCGCCAGGAGTTCCTCGTGCTCCACGTAGCTCTTCGGGGTGGCCGGGCCCAGGAGTTGGTGCACCGACTCGGGGACCTCGTGCTCCTCGCCCTCGGTGGTCACCTCCGCGGGGACCGTCTCCGAGAGGCGCCGGACCTGGAACAGCTCCGCCAGGTCGGCCGCCCGGGACGGGGCGACCGGGAGGAGCGGGAGGCCCGTCGTCAGGGGGAGGAGGTCCGGGGCGTCCGCGACCAGGGCCTCGGAGGCGTCCACCACGACCACCTCGCCGTCGACGACCGCGCGCAGCTCGTCGGGCAGGGTGACCTGTTCGGGGTCCAGGTCCGCCAAGGCGCCGTACAGGCCGTGCAGTTGGCGGCCGGTGACCTCGCGGTCCGGGTCGGCGAGGCGGCCGAGCAGCTCGGCGGCGCCGCCCGGCTCCTCCAGGAGGGCGGGCACGGTGGTGCGTACGCCCAGCGCCCGCAGGACCTGCTCGTCCTCGAAGCCGGTGGCGTCCGCCGGGGTGTAGAGGCCCGACAGGAGAGGGTCGCCGCCCGCCGCGCGGAGTCCGGCCGGGCGGCGGCCGTCCAGGACGGGGTGGTCGCGCAGCCACCAGGCGGTGTACGAGCGCACGGAGCGGGTGGTGCCGTCCGGGAGCAGGACCCGCACGGGCTGGGTCAGGGCGTCCCGGAAGGGGGGCTGGGCCAGCATGGCCAGGGCCCGGGGCCAGCAGTCGTCGTCGACCAGGTCGAGGTCCCGTACGGCGACCAGCTCGGTGGCGACCGGCGGCACGGGGGTGTCGGGCAGCTGGTCCAGGAGGTCCTCGCACCACACGTCGACGGCGTCGAGCAGACCGGCGTCGTCGGGCTCGGCGAACTCCCCGTCGCGGGGCTCCAGTTCGTCGGGGTCCAGGACCACGTCGGTGGCGCGGACCAGCTGGAAGGCGGCGAGTACGCCGACGGCGGTGAGGGTCCGCTCGTCCCAGCGCTCCACCAGCTCGGCGTCCACGTACGGGATCTCGTCCTCGCGGATCACCGAGGCCAGCGGGGAGCCGGGCAGCAGGAGTTCGCCGGCCGGGGTCGGTTCGCCGTCCTCGTCGGGCAGGGCGAGCGCGCCCAGCCACGGTTCGTCGCCGGGGGAGAGCTCGGCGTCGCGGACCAGGCCGAGGACGATGTCCGCCAGTTCCTCGGGGTCGAGGGCGTCCTCGTCCCAGATCTCCCCGGCGTCCAGGGAGGCCGCGACGGCCGCCCGCACCTGCGGGGTCGTCAGGACGGCGCGCGGGCTCGCCGGGAGCGCGCCGAGCTTCTCCAGCAGCGGGTGCACCGCGTCGGGGTGGGCCACCTTCAGGCCGAGCCGGGCCAGGCTTTCGGGGCTGCCCGACCGCGGGGCGTCCGCGCCGGGCAGCAGCAGGTGCCGGGGGCCGATCGCGGTGCGCCCGTCGGCCAGCGGCACGGGGAGGCCGGAGAGCCGGTCCGGGTCGACCCCGGCGAGGCTGTCGTAGAGCCGGTACCACCACTCGGGGGTCCGCTCGATGCCCGCGATCCGCTCGATGGCCTCGCCCAGCGGCAGCCGGCCCACGCCCAGGGTGCGCAGCTCGGGGCGGCGCTCCAGCCCGGCGGGGAGCAGGGTCGGCAGCACCTCCGCGAGGACCCGTACGGTCTCGGCGCCCGCGCCCTCCACGACCTCGGCCTCGAAGGGGCGCAGGGCGGCCCGCTCCAGCGGCTCCCCCTCCGCCGGCTCCTCGGGCGGTGCGGCCGGTGCGAGGAAGGCCGTACGGGGCAGCCGCGCGATGACGGCGGCGCGCAGGGCCCCGTCGAGCTCCCCCTTGCCGAGCGGGCCGGGTACGAGGTCCACGAGCGCGGTGCTCACCGGGTCCCAGGAGCCCAGCAGTTCGGTGTAGGCGTCGGCCGCGCGCTCCACGAGGAAGTCGGTCAGCGGACCGGGCGCGGGGTGCCGGCGGGTGGTGTCCAGCGGCAGGGTCGCGATGAGCAGCGCGGGGATGCCGAGCGGTTCGTCGGTCGGGGTCGGCGCGTGCACCACGGCCGCGGTCGAGGGGCGGACCGGGGCGCCTTCGGCGTCGACGGGCACGGACCAGGACACCGCCCAGACGGGCCGCAGCCGTTCCTCGACGGGCCGGTCGGCGAGCAGCGCCTTCTCGATGGGGCCGGAGTGGCGCACGGTACGCCAGTGCTTGGTGTCCGAGGCGGAGTCGCTGATGACGGTGTACGGGCCCTCGGTGCGGCGGGTCAGCGTCCGCACGCCCCCGACCGGTGTGTCGATGACGACCTCGGCGAGCCCCGGCAGGGTCAGCAGCAGGGCGTCGTCGACGGCGGCCAGCAGCCGCCCGGCCAGCTCCTCGGCGGCGGCGTCGCGCAGCGGGAGGACCACCACGGTGTCGTAGCCCTCGGGCGCGGTGCCCTCGGCGGGCAACGGGAGACGCAGCAGCGGGACGTGGCCGTCGCGGCGGCGCAGTTCCTCGCCGAGCCCGGAGCTGCCGACGGACGCTCCCCGGGCCAGCTCGCGGGCCTCGGCCAGGGACCAGCGCACGCCGCCGTGCCGGCCGAGGACGGCGGGCTCGTCGGAGACGGCCAGGACGGCGGCGAAGCCGACGCCGAAGCGGCCGACGCTCCCGGAGGAGTCGTCGCGCTTGGCGGAGGCGCGCAGCGTGGACAGCGACTCCACGCCGGTGGCGTCCAGCGGGGAGCCGGTGTTGGAGACGGCGAGCAGCGCGTGCCCGTCGGGCTGGTCGGTGCCCGCGTGCAGGGTGAGCCGCAGCCGGCCGGGAACTCCGGCGCGGGCGGCCGCGTCGGCGGCGTTCTGCGCGAGCTCGACGACGAGCCGGTCGCGGTAGCCGCCGAGGGCCAGGTCCTCCTCGGCGTTGGCGTCCTCGCGGAAGCGGGCCGGGCCCGCGCCCCAGGCGTCGAGCACCCCGCGTCGCAGCCGGGCCGTGCCGAAGGGGTCCACGCCGTCCTGGGCCGCCGTCACTCGCACGCTCACGCTGCTGCCTCCAAGCTGTACTGCGCTGTACTGCGCCGTACGGCATCCACGGAACGCCGGATGCCGTGGGCCTGAAGGTATCGCGTGCGTCGAGCGCCTCCGCAAACGAACCGGCTTCAGGCAGACTCAAGGAGTCGGTATCGCACTGCTATTTGTGAGGATTGCGCATGATCACGCTCACCAAGGAAGACGGCCCCGCGGACCTGGGCGGCGTAACCCACCTGTCCATCGGGGTCTCGTGGGACCCCACCGTGGGCAGCAGCGGCGGCCTGTTGGGCAAGCTCAAGCGGAAGGTCGGGACCGACCTGGACCTCATCGCGATCGCGATGCAGGGCGCGGACCCCGTCCGCCTCGCGGGTCTCGACTCCCTCGACCCCATGGGCAACGGCTCGCTGCTCCACAGCGGGGACAACCAGACCGGCCACGGTGAGGGCGACGACGAGACGGTGACCGTCGAGTTCGCCCGGATACCGGGCAACGTCACGTCCATCGTCTTCGTCGCCGCCGCGTACAAGAAGGGCAGTTCCTTCCAGAGCGCCCGCAACATCAGCTTCAAGGTGTACGACGGCACGGGCGGCAGCACCCAGCAGGTCGCCGACATCTGGCCGAGCCTGCTCGGCACGGACAACGGCTGCGCCGTGGCCAAGGCGATCCGGGACGGGGCCGGCTGGAAGCTCCAGGTCATCAACGAGACCGGCAAGATCAAGCCGGGCGACGAGCAGGCCCTGATGCGCTTCGCCGTGGCCAAGTAGGCGCCACCGTCGGGAGAAGGGGCGGGCTATTCCTGACCGACGAGGTGTGCGAACACCACGACGTTGGCGTCCCAGTGGCGGTCCTTGGTGAGGTTGCCGCCGCAGGTGATGACGCGGAGCTCGGCCTTGCCGTGGGTGTCCCCGTAGACCTTGTCGGTCGGGAACCGGTCCTTCTTGAACGTGTCGACCTCGTCGACGGCGAAGACGGCGGTGGAGCCGTCGTCGCGGTGGACCTCGATCTTCTCGTCCTTCTTCAGCTTCTTGAGGTTGTAGAAGACGGCCTCGGGGGCCTGGGGCGTGTCCATGTGCCCGACGATGGCGGCCGCGCCCTTCTCCCCGGGGGTCGGGCCCTCCTTGTACCAGGCCGCGTCCTTGGGCTTGGCGAAGTCCGGCTCCTGCATGGTGCCCTGGGCGTCCAGTCCGACCGTGTCGAGCGGGGCGTCGACCTTGATGTCCGGGATCACGATGCGGTCCGGGACGGAAGCGTTCAGCACCGAGGCGTTCTTGGCGCCGGCCGGGTCGTTCTTGGCCGCACTGCCGGCGTCACCGCCGGACCCGCAGGAAGTGATCAGGAAGGCCGTGAGGCCCGCGGCGCCCGCCAGGGCGGCCACGCGCAGGGCGCGGCCGCTCCGGCGGGGGGCGCGTTCGGGGGTGGACCGCTCAGCCATTGTCTGCCGCGTCCGAGGGGACCCAGCCGAGCGGGGCCTGGCCGGTGTTCACGGACCCCTTGGGGGTCTTGTGGTGGCTCGGGTCGAGCGGGGCCGGCTTCGGCTTGGGGGTGACGTTGCCGGTGGCGTCGGTGGAGAACTTGACGGTGTCGAACTTCTTGCCGCCCGCGAAGGCGTCGACGCCGTAGTAGCCGGTCTTGACGTCCTTGGCGACGACCGCGGTGCCGGTCCAGACGCCCTTGCCGTCGTTCTTCAGGTTGACCTGGCCGCCGAAGGCATCGGACTTGACGAACGCGCTCTTCTCGTTCGCCGCCGTCTTGATGGTGACCTGGATCTTGTCGCCCGGCTTGCCGTGGTCCGCGGACAGGCTCAGCGTGGAGTCGGTCGGGGTCGGAGTCGGCGTCGGGGTGGGCTTGCCGTCCTTGACCGTGATCTCGGCGGTGGCCTGGAGCTTCTCGCCCTTGGGGCCCGTACCGGTGAGGGAGACGCCGTAGTTGCCGTCCGCGACCTTGGCGATCGTGGCGGTGGCGCCGCGCCCGTCGGTCATCTTGACGTCGTTCAGGGCCTTGGAGGAGATCGACAGGTTCGTCGAGCCGTCCGGGACCTCCATCGACATCTGGACGGAGTCGCCCGGCTTGCCGGAGGAGGGCGACAGCTTCAGGGCCACCGGGGCGGTCTTGGCGTCGGCGCTCGCGCTGCTGTGCGCGGTCGGGGTGGCATCGGCGGCGAACGCGACGGCGGGGGCTGCCAGGGCCATCGACGAGGCGAGGGCGATCGCCGAGAAGGTAAGTGCCTTGCGCATGGGGTTCCTCCTGAACGGGCCGGGGTTCGTTCCCGGCACACCAGACATGAGGGACATCCTGGGGTGGTTGGTTGCGCCCCCCGGCAGGGCCCCAGGAGGCCCCTGCCGAAGGTCCCGCGGCATAAAACCGCAGGCGGCGACGGGGGCGTGGATCTTCCCTTGGCGGGCTCTTTGCGCCGATTTTTGGGACCAAGGTCCCGGGGTTCCGGGCCGCGCGCGGGACTTCGTTCTTCAGGGCTCGTTCAGGACCGACTCAGGACCGGCTCAGGACCGACTCAGGCCGCTGCCGGCAACGCGGGAGCCCCCGGTGACGAGAAGTCACCGGGGGCTCCGGAGCGTGTCGGACGGGGTCGCCGTGCGGGGCCGGGTGGGGCTGTATCGGTCAGAGGGCTTCGATCACGAAGTCCACGCACGCGGTGAGCGCCTGGACGTCCGCCGGGTCGATCGCCGGGAACATCGCGATGCGGAGCTGGTTGCGGCCCAGCTTGCGGTACGGCTCGGTGTCCACGATGCCGTTGGCGCGCAGCACCTTGGCGACCGCGGCCGCGTCGATGTCGTCCGAGAAGTCGATCGTGCCGATGACGGCCGAGCGCTTCGCGGAGTCCGCGACGAACGGGCTCGCGTACTTCGACGCCTCGGCCCAGCCGTACAGGTGGGCCGCGCTGGCCGCCGTACGGCCGGTCGTGAACTCCAGACCGCCCTGGCTGTTCATCCACTCCAGCTGCTGGTCCAGCAGGAAGAGGGTGGAGAGCGCCGGGGTGTTGTACGTCTGGTTCTTCAGCGAGTTGTCGATCGCCGTCGGCAGCGAGAAGAACTCCGGAATGTGCCGGCCGGAGGCGTGCACGCGGGCCGCGCGCTCCAGGGCGGCCGGGGAGAACGCCGCCAGCCACAGGCCGCCGTCGGAGGCGAAGGACTTCTGCGGGGCGAAGTAGTAGACGTCGGTCTCGGTGATGTCCACCGGCAGACCGCCGGCACCCGAGGTCGCGTCCACCAGGACGAGGGAACCCTCGTCGGCGCCCGCGACGCGCTTGATCGGCGCCGCGACACCCGTCGAGGTCTCGTTGTGGGTGTACGCGTACACGTCCACGCCCGCCTCGGCCACCGGGTCCGGGTGGGTGCCCGGGTCGGAGGAGATCACGGACGGCGCGTCCAGCCACGGCGCGAGCTTCGCGGCGCTGGCGAACTTGGAGGAGAACTCACCGAAGGTGAGGTGCTGCGACTTCCGCTCGATGAGACCGGCGGTCGCGATGTCCCAGAAGGCGGTGGAGCCGCCGTTGCCCAGGATCACCTCGTAGCCCTCGGGGAGGGAGAAGAGGTCCCGGAGGCCCTGGCGCACGGAGCCGACCAGGTTCTTGACCGGAGCCTGGCGGTGGGAGGTTCCGAGCAGGGAGGTACCGGTGGCGGCGAGGGCGTCCAGCGCCTCGGTCCGCACCTTGGAGGGGCCCGCGCCGAAGCGTCCGTCGGCGGGCTTGATGTCAGCGGGAATCTGGATCTCGGCCACAAGCCGAGCGTATCCGGTCCGGGTCCACGCCTCGGAACCGAGTCCACCCGATGAGATGACGCGCGTAGAGGCGGAAGCTGCTCGGAGCGGCCGGGAGCCGGTGGGAGGCTGTCCGCCGTGACGTCACCCGGTGAACTCGAACGGACCTTGCGGAAGAACCTGCGCGGAGAGGTCGACTTCGGCGCCGCCGCCCGGGCCCTGACGACGATGGACGCCTCGAACTACCGCCGCGTCCCCGTCGGCGTGGTCGCCCCGCGCGACGCCGAGGACGTGGCCGCCGCGCTCGCGCTGTGCGCCGCGGCCGGGGTCCCGGTCGTCCCGCGCGGCGGCGGCACGTCCATCGCGGGCCAGGCCACGGGCGTCGGCGTCGTCCTCGACCTCACCCGCCACATGAACGCCCTCGTCTCCCTGGACCCGGCCGCCCGCACCGCCGTCGTCCAGCCCGGCCTGGTCCTCGACCGGCTGCGGGACGCGGCCCGCCCGCACGGGCTGACCTTCGGGCCGGACCCCTCCACGCACTCCCGGTGCACCCTCGGCGGGATGATCGGCAACAACGCCTGCGGGGCCCACTCGGTGGCCTGGGGGACCACCGCCGACAACGTCGCCGCACTGGCGGTGACGGCGTACGGCGGCTCCTCGCACCGGCTCGGCACCGGCTGGCAGGGCGCGCCGGACGGGCTGCGGGAGCTGGTGTCGGAGAACCTGGCGGTCCTGCGCACCGGCATGGCGGGCGGTGCGGCCGACGGCTTCGCGCGGCGGATCTCC
The DNA here is from genome assembly GCF_042788835.1 of Streptomyces sp. NPDC056883. Taxonomy (NCBI): domain Bacteria; kingdom Bacillati; phylum Actinomycetota; class Actinomycetes; order Kitasatosporales; family Streptomycetaceae; genus Streptomyces; species Streptomyces sp. NPDC056883. The sequence goes on from NZ_JBHUBS010000012.1 coordinate 44,836, forward strand.
GGCTACGGGGACCTGGACGCGCTGCTCCCCGAACGGGGCACCGAGGTGGCCCGGGCGTTCTGCGGGAGCGAGGGCACGCTCGGCGTGGTCACCGAGGCCGTCGTACGGCTCGTGGAGCTGCCGGCCGCCCCGGCGCTGGCCGTCCTCGGGTACGCCGACGAGAGCGCGGCCGCGCAGGCCGCGGCGGGGCTGCTCGGGTACGGGCCGCTGACCGTGGAAGGGATGGCGGCCGACCTGGTCGGCGGTACGGCGGCCGCCGCCGGGCTTCCGCGGGGCGGGGCCTGGCTGTTCGTGGAGATGCGCGACGAGGGCGCGGCCCGGGCCCTGCTCCGCGCCTCCGACGCGGTGGACGGACTGCTGCTCACCGACCCGGCGGCGCAGCGGGCCCTGTGGCGGATCCGCGAGGACGCGGCGGGCACGGCCACCCGGATGCCCGACGGCACCATGGCCTGGCCGGGCTGGGAGGACTGCGCGGTCCCGCCCGCCCGGCTCGGCGCCTACCTGCGGGAATTCCGGGCCCTGCTGGTGGAGCACGGGCTGCGCGGATCCCCGTACGGCCACTTCGGCGAGGGCTGCGTGCACGTGCGGATCGACTTCGACCTGGTGACGGCGCCCGGCGTGGCCCGCTTCCGGGCCTTCTCCTCGGACCTCGCCGACCTGGTGGTCGCGCACGGCGGCTCCCTGTCCGGGGAGCACGGGGACGGGCAGGCGCGGGCGGAGCTGCTGCCCCGCATGTACGGGCCTTCGGTGATCGGGCTCTTCGAGTCCTACAAGCGGGTCTGGGACCCGGCGGGCGGCATGAACCCCGGGATCCTGGTCCGCCCGGCCCGCCTCGACGAGAACCTCCGCTTCGCCTCCCTCCCGGCGTCCCTGCCCTTCGCGGGGGAGGTGGCCCGGTGCGTCGGCGTCGCCAAGTGCCGGTCGACGGAGGTCGGGGGGCCGGGGGTGATGTGCCCCTCGTACCGGGCCACGGGCGAGGAACGGCACTCCACGCGGGGGCGGGCGCGGCTGCTGCACGAGATGCTGGCCGGGGAGGTCGTGACTGACGGCTGGCGTTCGGCGGAGGTCGCCGAGGCGCTCGATCTGTGCCTGGGCTGCAAGGGCTGCCGCAGCGACTGCCCGGTGGGGGTCGACATGGCCGCCTACAAGGCGGAGTTCCTCCACCACCACTGGGCGGGCCGGCTGCGGCCGCTCTCCCACTACGCCCTGGGCGGGCTGCCGGGCTGGCTCCGGCTGATCGCCGCGCTCCGCCTGGGCGGGCCGCTGAACCTGGTGTCCCGCTTCCTCCGCATCCCCGGCCTGGAACGCTCCCGGCCCCTGCCCCGGCTGGCCCGGACCCCGTTCACCCGCGGGTGGCGCGCCGAGTCCCGCTCCGCGGGGGGAGGTCCCCTACCCGCCCTTCGCCCGTTCCCCGGGGCTGCGCCCCGGACCCCCTGGGGCTCCGCCCCAGACCCCGCTCCTCGAACGCCGGAGGGGCTGGATTTCCCTGCGCCGCTGGACATGGCCGCCTCCGGCGAAAACCCAGCCCCTCCGGCGTTTGAGGAGCGGGGGTCCGGGGGCTGGCCCCCGGGTACGGCGCCGCACCCGGCGAAGGGTCCGGGCGGAGCCCGGGGAACGGTGGAAGGGCGGGTCGGGGACAGCCGCCCGCAGGGCACGCCCGGGCCCGGGGCCGTCGTGACGGTGTGGCCGGACACGTTTGCGGAGTACCTCGCCCCCGAGGTCGGGCACGCCGCCGTGCGGGTGCTGAGGGCCGCCGGCCTGGAGCCCGTGGTGCAGACGGGCCGCGTCTGCTGCGGGCTGACCTACCTCTCCACCGGCCGCCTCGACACCGCCCGCAGGGTCCTGCGCCGCACCCTGGACGCCGTGGGCGACCCACAGGGACCCGTCACCGTCCTCGAACCGAGCTGCGCGGCGGCGCTCCGCACCGATCTGCCCGCCCTCCTCCCGGAGGACCCCCGCGCACCCCGTCTCGCAGCGGCCGTCCGAACCTTCGCCGAGACCCTGGAGGAGTACGCCCCCCACTGGCAGCCGCCCCGCCTGGACCGGCCGGTCGCCGGCCAGACGCACTGCCACCAGCACGCCGTCCTCGGTGACGCCGCCGACCGCCGGCTGCGCGAGCGTGCCGGGCTGACGGGAGGGCTCAGCGGCGGCTGCTGCGGCCTCGCGGGCAACTTCGGCTTCGAGCCCGGACACCACGAGGTCTCCGTGGCCTGCGCCGAGGAACAGCTCCTGCCGTCGCTGCGGGCGGCCGCGCCGGGTACGGAGGTGCTGGCGGACGGGTTCTCCTGCCGGACGCAGATCGCGCAGCTGTCCGGCGGCCGGGCCCGCCACCTGGCTGAGGTCCTGGCGGAGGGCTTGCCGGAGGGCTTGCCGGAACCGGACGTAGACGGGATGTAAGGCAAAACACGGACGCACGGTCCTTACGCACCGCCTAATCTGGATAAATGCCCGCACCCTCCGCACCCTCCGCACCCACGAGCACCGCCACAGCCACCGCCATCCCCGCGGACGGCTCCTTCCGGGACCGCTTCGGCCCCGTCGCCCTGGTGGTCACGGCGGGCGTCTCGGTGCAGTTCGGTGCCGCCCTCGCGGTGCTGCTCATGCCGAAGGCGGGCGCGGCCGGCGTGGTCACGCTGCGCCTCGCCGCGGCCGCGCTGGTGCTGCTGCTCGTCTGCCGGCCCAAGGTGCGCGGGTACTCCCGCTCCGACTGGTCGACCGTGGTGTGGTTCGGCGTGACCATGGCCGGCATGAACGGGTTCTTCTACCAGTCCATCGACCGGATCCCCCTCGGCCCGGCCGTCACCCTGGAGGTGCTGGGCCCGCTGGTGCTCTCCGTCGTGGTCTCCCGCCGCCTGCTGAACCTGCTGTGGGCCGGGCTGGCGCTCGCCGGAGTCGTCCTGCTGTCCACCCACGGCGGCGGCGGCCTCGGCGGTCTCGACCCGCTGGGCGTGGCCTTCGCCCTCGCGGCGGGCGGCATGTGGGCGGCGTACATCGTGTTCAGCGCGCGGACCGGCCGCCGGTTCCCGCAGGCGGACGGGCTGGCCCTGGCGATGGCCGTGGCCGCCGTACTGTCCCTGCCGCTCGGCGTGATCGAGGCCGGCTCGGCCCTGCTGCACCCGACCACCCTGCTCCTGGGCCTCGGCGTGGCACTGATGTCCTCGGTCCTGCCCTACACCCTGGAGCTGCTCGCCCTGCGCAGGCTCCCGGCGCCGACCTTCGCGATCCTGATGAGCCTGGAGCCCGCGATCGCCGCGACGGCCGGGTTCATGATCCTGAACCAGGCGCTGTCGGCGCTGGACGCGGCGGCGATCGCCCTGGTCATCGTGGCGAGCATGGGCGCGGTCCGCTCGCAGACCCGCCCGGCGAGCCGTACGGAGAGCCGTGCGCAGGCCCGCCCGGAGAGCCGTACGGAGGTCCGCCCGGAGAGCCGTACGCGGCCGTCCGGTGCTCAGGCCGGTGTCGAGGAGTCCAGCGCGGGCAGGAACTGATCGTAGAAGCCGGCCTTGAGCCGTAGCGCCCGCTCCTCGGTCTCCTGGAAGGCGGCGGCCCCGGCCGCCCCCTCAGCCCGGGCGAGGAGCTCGGTCACCCGCGCGGCCAGCCGGTCGGAGTGGGTGTCGGACAGCAGGGACACCGTCGCGAGCGAATGCGTCTTCGCGTCGTGGACCAGGTGCGGGTGGTAGAAGCGCGAACGGTTGCGGCCGCCGCCCTCGGCCGTGAACAGCGGCCCCATCCGTTCCCACAGCCGCCCGTACTCGACGGAGACCAGCACCTCGCCCCAGAAGCGGAGGAAGGTCAGCAGCCGCAGGTCGGCGTCGGCGTGGCCGCCCGCGTCCGCGATCAGTTCGAGGGTGTCGGTGATGGCCCGCCGCGTCGCGGCCGTGGGCCTCGACGCCACCAGCGCCTCCCTGGACACGCCGAGCCGGCGCATGTCCTCGGTCATGTCCTCGCGGTGCGAGGGCGCGTGCCCCTGGGCGCCCGGGTACTCCTCGCGCAGGATGATCCGGGCGATCCGCAGCCCCTCCTCGTCGCGCAGCAGGTCGATGGCCAGGTCGTAGGAGGGGGTGAAGGCGAGCGAGACGAAGCGCCGCTGGAGCAGGAGCGCGGTGAAGTCCTCGTCGGGCAGCCGGGTGATGTTCGCGAGGACCGGATGCTCCTCGAAGCGCTCGATCAGCCCGTTCTCGTACCGGTCCAGCTCGTGCAGTCCGTCCGGCCCGGCCGGCCTGTCGTGCCGGCCCTGGCCCGGAGCGTCCAAGTCGTACATGGCCGTACCTTTCCGTGGATCTTGATCTTGATCTGGAGCTTGATCACCAACTGATGTTCCTGAGGGACTCGCGCCAGTCGGACAGGGCCACGTCGCGGCCGATCGACCACAGCGTGTCCAGCTCCCTCTGGACCTGTTGGCCCATCGTGGTGTCGGAGCCGTCGATCTCGGTCTGGGCCGAGTTGATCGCGAGCTGGCGGTGCAGGAACGAACTGACCAGAAAGTGCTCGTCGGCCTTGTGCACGGCGATGGACGGCAGGGAGTTGTACACCCGCACGCTGAGCAGCTCCCGGCCCGCCGGACCGACCGCCCTGTGCAGTTCCGCGAGGCCGGCCAGGCACATCTCCACCCGGGCCTTCACGTCCAGCGCGAGGGCGGGGTCCCGTACGGAACGCAGTGCCTCGTCGCGCAGGCCCGCCACGGGGGAGGACGGGTACAGGAGCATGATGCGCACCGGGACGCCGTGGTCCACCAGCGCCTTCTCCAGGGCGGGCTGGAGGTGTTCCAGGTTGGGGATGAAGGTCTGCAGGATGGCCACCTCCTGGATGGCGGCCTCCACGAACGCGTTGAACTGCACGTCGGGGAACTCCGCGTGCACCCGGATCACGCCGAGGTAGTTCTCCTGCTTGAGCTGCTGCGCGACGGTGTCGATGTCCAGCTTGGCGAGTTGCGCCTGGAAGCTGGTGTCGAGCCGGGCGACCTGCGTCCGGAGGGTCTCGTCGAGCCGGATGACCTGGGCCTCGACCACGTCGAGCTTGCGCAGGCGGTCGATCTCCAGCAGGAGGAACACGGTGACCGTGCTCAGGATGAGCAGGGTCACCTTGGGGAGCGCGCCCCCGGGAGCGAGTGCGTCGAGCCACCCGAGGAGGTCTGCGATCAGTACCACGACGCCCGATGTGGACATCAGGGCCAGCGCGATCCGTTCCACCCGATAGCGAACGTCGACACTCATGTTGCTCCAGCCCCCGTGCCCCGTACCTCGTGTCCGTCGTGGTCGGCCACGACGGTATACCGACTCCCTTTGTTTCAGGGGGTTTTGAGGTGTGGTGTGGGGAGAGGGGAGGCGAGATCAGGCCACGCCGGTCCCGTCGGTTCCACTGGTCCGGTTGGTTCCAGCGATCCGGTCAGTTCCAGATGATGTCGCCGGCCGGCCGGGGCGTCGCGTCGGCGTGCTGGACGTTCGCCTCGACGTGCGTCGTCGTTCCGGACACCGGGCCGGACGCCGGGCCGGGGGAATCCCCGTCCGGGAAGTCCTGGCCCCAGCCACTGGCCACGGCCACGCCCAGCGCGAGGGCGCTCAGGGCGGCGGTCGCGAAGTACATCCGACGAGTCGTCATGCGCGGAGCATTCCAGTCGCCCGCGCCGGAGGGAAGGCCTCAGCCGTTCCTGTCCGCGTCCCCGGCCCCCGGAGTTCCCTGGCACGCAGTCCCGTAGCGCGCCGCCGTCGCGGCGGCCGCTGCTCGGATGCGTCGGCGCAGGGCCGGTGGGGCCAGTACCTCGGCCTCCGCGCCGAGCTGCAGGAACTGCGCCTCCGCGTGGTCCTGGGACTCGATCGGCATTACCGCCCTGGTCCAGCCGGGAAGTTCGGGGTCCGGGGTCCCGGTGGCGGCCAGGGCCCTGGCCTGGGCGCCGGTCAGCCGGGCGGCGGCCCGCGCGGAGACCCGTACCTCCGCCTCCTCCGGGTACAGCCGCTCGTGGAACTCCGCCTGGGTGCGCCGCCAGTGGGAGGCCAGCTCGAAGCCGTCCGGGAGCACGCACTCCTCGTCGGTCTCGCGCACCGCGAGGATCTGGTCCACCCGGTAGGTGAACGGGGGGCCGGCGGCCGTGCCGGGGCCGGGTGCGGTGTCGGGGCCGGCCGCCGTGGCCGCGACCAGGTACCAGCGACCCGCCTTCAGGACCAGCCCGTACGGGGCCAGCCGCCGGTTCACCTCGTGGGGTGCCTTCCAGCGCCGGTAGCGGACCTCGACGACCCGCCCCCGCCACACCGCGTCGGCGACCCGCGCCAGGTGCGGGGTCTCCTCGTGCTCCGCGTACCAGCCGGGCGCGTCCAGGTGGAACCGCAGCCGCATCCGGTCGGCCTGCGCACGCAGCTCCGCGGGCAGGGCGGCGCGCAGCTTCAGCTGGGCGGTGGACAGGGCCCGGCCGAGGCCGAGCTCGGCGGCCGGGCCGGGCATGGAGGTGAGGAAGAGGGCCTCGGCCTCGCCCGCGGCCAGGCCGGTCAGGCGGGTGCGGTAGCCGTCGAGGAGCTGGTAGCCGCCGCTGTGTCCGGCGTCGCCGTACAGCGGGACGCCGGCGGCGGCCAGCGACTCCGCGTCGCGGTAGACCGTACGGACCGACACCTCCAGCTCCCCGGCGAGCTCGGCGGCGGTCATCCGGCCCCGGGTCTGGAGCAGGAGCAGGATCGAGAGCAGTCGGCTGGACTTCACGTGCGCTTCACTGACGCAGGATGTCAGTGAACTGCTCCTACGGTTCCCCCATCAGCGCAAAGAGCATCAGAGCTGCAGAGCACCGTTGTTGGGGAGACCGCACATGAACGACTTCGACTTCTTCGCCGGCACCTGGGACGTCACCAACCGGTGGCTCGCCGACTTCCTGGACGCGGACAGCGGGTGGGAGGAGTTCCCGGCGGTGTCCCGGGCCACCCGCCACTTCGACGGCGCCGCGAGCTTCGACGAGATCGAGTTTCCGACGAAGGGGTTCGCGGGGATGACCCTGCGGCTCTACGACCCCGAGCGCGAGCAGTGGACCCTGAACTGGGCCAGCCGCCGGACCGGAACGCTCTTCCCGCCCGTCATCGGACGCTTCGACGCGGCCTCGGGTACGGGCGTCTTCGAGGGCGAGGACACCTACGAGGGCAAGGCCGTCCTCGTGCGGTTCGTGTGGTCGGGGACGGAGACGGGCTCCCCGCGCTGGGAGCAGTTCTTCTCGGCCGACGAGGGCGCGAGCTGGGTCCACAACTGGACGATGGACTTCACGCGCCGGGCGGCCGGTACCGCCGCTTGATCCCTTCCGCCCGGCTGGTCCCTTCCGCTCGGCTGGTCCCTTCCGCCCGGCTGCGCGTCAGAGGAGCCCGGTCCGCCCGAGCGCCGCGCTCAGTGCGTCCGGCCGCTGCTCGACCGGCAGGTGTTCGACCAGCCGGACCGGGCACCCCAGCGCCGTGGCCCCCGCGTCCGCGACGGCGTCGTCCCCGACCATGAGCACGTCCGCGGGCTCCGCCCCGAGCGCCTCGCAGGCGATCCGGAACAGGCGGGGGTCGGGCTTCTGGACTCCGTGCTCGAAGGAGAGCACGAACGCGTCGACGAACCGGTCGACCCCGTGCGCGCGGAAGACGGGGCGCAGGTCCCAGCCGATGTTGCTGACGACGGCGACGGGGACGCCCCGTTCGTGCAAGGCGGCGAGCGTGGCCGCGGTATCGGGGTAGGGCCGCCAGGCCGCAGGGGTCCAGTGCCGCTCGTACAGGGCGTCGGCCAGCTCCGCGGAGGGCAGCGGCACCTCGCGGGTGAGGGCGGTGTAGGCGGCCCGGTGCTGCTCGGGGCTCAGGTCCCGCTCCCGCCACAGCGGCTCCAGCCGCGCCGGCAGCCGCCGCGGCGAGGCGCCGCCCGGCAGGGCGCCCGCCTCTTCGAGCCGGGTGGCCAGGGAGGTGAGTTCGGCCTCGGCCAGGTCGATACCGGCGTCCGCCACGACCGCGCGCAGCCAGTCCTCGGTGGGCTCGACGCGGAAGAGGGTGCCGGAGAAGTCGAACATCACGCCTTTGACGGCGCCCGCGACCAGGCCTTCGTCCCCGTACACGTCCATGTCCCCGCCCCGTCCTCGTCCTTGCGCTCGGCCGTGACGGAGATCCTCGCCGCGGAGACAGCCGACGCGCAAACGCCGGCGGAAATCCAGCCCCTCCGGCGTTTGAGGAGCGGGGGCCCGGGGGCTGGCCCCCGGGAACGGCGCCGCGCGCGACAAGGGGTCCGGGCGGAGCCCGGGGAACGGTGGAAGGGCGGGTAGGGGACGGCTCCCGCAGGGCGCGCAGGGCACGCCGGGACCGTCGTGACGGTGGGGCCGACCACGCCGGCGCCCAAATCCCTTGCCACTCACCCCCATTACCTTCGAAAAAATAAATGCAAGCACGCTTGATTGTTTTCCCGGCGGCTGCCACGCTTCCCCTCACGCCGAGAAGGGGAGCGCACCCGTGCCCGATCCGTCCGCTGTCGAGAACGCCTTCGCCGTCTTCGCCGATCTCCGCGAGGAGGGCCGGGAACTCGACTCCCTGGTCGGGGAGTTGCCTGCTCCCGACTGGGCGAAGCCCACGCCCGCACCCGGCTGGAGCCTCGCCCACCAGATCGCCCACCTGCACTGGACCGACCGGGCCTCGCTGCTCGCCCTCACCGACGCCACCGCCTTCGCGGGACTGGTCGAGGAGGCCCTGAAGGCCCCCGACTCCTTCGTCGACGCGGGCGCCGCGGAGGGCGCCGCGCTGGCTCCCGCCGAGTTGCTCGCCCGCTGGCGCGAGGGTCGCACCGCGCTCGACGGGGCCCTGGCCGCGGCCTCGCCCGACGCCAAGTTCCCCTGGTACGGGCCGCCGATGAAGGCCGCGTCGATGGCGAGCGCCCGCCTGATGGAGACCTGGGCGCACGGCCAGGACGTCGCCGACGCGCTCGGCGTGCGCCGCGTGCCGACGGCCCGGCTGCGGCACGTGGCGCGGATCGGGGTGCGGGCGCGCGACTACGCGTACGCGGTACGGGGACTGCCCGCGCCGGCGGAGGAGTTCCGGGTGGAGCTGACGGTTCCGGGAGCCCCCGCCGAGGTGTGGACGTACGGCCCCGAGGACGCGCCGCAGCGGATCACCGGCCCGGCGCTCGACTTCTGCCTGCTGGTGACCCAGCGCGCCCACCGCGCCGACCTGGCCCTGACGGCATCCGGCCCCGACGCCGACCGCTGGCTCGACATCGCCCAGGCCTTCGCGGGCCCGGCGGGCCCGGGCCGCACGCCGGGGGCCTCCCGGTGACCCGGCGCCCCCTGCTGATCGGGAACGCGTCGGGCTTCTACGGGGACCGCTTCGACGCCCTGCGCGAGATGCTGACGGACGGCCCCCTCGACGTGCTCACCGGGGACTACCTGGCCGAACTGACCATGCTGATCCTCGGCCGCGACCGCCTGAAGAACCCGGAACTCGGCTACGCCAAAACCTTCCTGCGCCAGCTGGAGGAGTCCCTGGGCCTCGCCCACGAGCGGGGCGTACGGCTCGTCGTGAACGCGGGCGGCCTGAACCCGGCGGGACTCGCCGGAGCGGTCCGCGCGCTGGCCGCGAAGCTGTCCGTCCCCGTCGCGGTCGCGCACGTGGAGGGCGACGACCTGATGTCGTCCCCGACGTCGTCCCCGATGCCGTACGGGGAGGGTGCCCTCACCGCGAACGCCTACCTCGGCGGCGCCGGGATCACGGCCTGCCTGCGGGCGGGCGCGGACGTGGTGGTGACCGGCCGGGTCACGGACGCGGCGCTGGTGAGCGGGCCCGCGGCATGGTGGTTCGACTGGGGGCCGGACGACCTCGACCGGCTGGCCGGGGCGGTGGTGGCGGGCCACGTACTGGAGTGCGGGACCCAGGCCACGGGCGGCAACTACGCCTTCTTCACCCGCCACGACGTGTCCCGCCCGGGCTTCCCGCTGGCGGAGATCTCTTCGGACGGCTCGTCGGTGATCACGAAGCACCCGGGCACGGGCGGAGTCGTCTCCGTCGGTACGGTCACGGCGCAACTCCTCTACGAAACCCAGGGCGTCCGCTACCTCGGCCCCGACGTGACGGCCCGCCTGGACGCGGTCCGGCTGACGCAGGCCGGCCCGGACCGGGTGGAGGTCTCGGGCACCCGCGGGGAAGCCCCGCCCGCGACCCTCAAGGCGGGAGTGACCCGCATCGGGGGCTGGCGCAACGAGGTCGTCTTCGTCCTGACGGGTCTGGACGTGGACGCGAAGGCGGCGCTGGTGCGGGAGCAGCTGGCCGGGCTGCTCGAGCCGGTTGGGTCGGTCTCCTGGACGCTGTCCCGTACGGACCACGAGGACGCGGAGACGGAGGAGACCGCGAGCGCGCTGCTCCGCCTGGTCGTCCGGGACCCGTCCCCCGACCGGGTGGGCCGCGCCTTGACCTCGGCGGCGATCGAGCTCGCGCTCGCGAGCTACCCGGGCTTCCACGTCACGGCCCCACCGTCCCCGGCCCAGCCCTACGGGGTCTTCGAGTCGACCACCGTCCCGGCCGCGGAGGTCCCCCACACGGCGGTCCTCGCGGACGGCACGAGGCTCCGGGTTGCTGCGGACGCGGACGCCGTCCCTGCGGGGCAGGAAAATCCAGCCCCTCCGGCGTTTGAGGAGCGGGGGTCCGGGGGCGGAGCCCCCGAAGGGGCCGGGTCGGAGCCCCGCCCCGGGGGTCCGGGGGCGCAGCCCCCGGTTTCGGGAAGGGGCGGGGTGGGGGAAAGCCCCGCAGGGCCCACCACCCCCGAGCCACCGGCTCCGGAAGGGGCCACACCCACCCGCCGGGTGCCGCTGGGCCTGCTGGTGGGGGCCCGCAGCGGCGACAAGGGCGGCGACGCCAACGTCGGCGTATGGGCCGAGACCGACCCCGCCTGGGAGTGGCTCCACACCACCCTCACCGTCGAAGCCTTCAAGACGCTGCTCCCGGAGACCGCCCCCCTGGAGGTGACCCGCCACGAGCTCCCCAACCTCCGCTCCCTCAACTTCACCATCACCCGGATCCTCGGCGACGGCGTGGCCTCCGGCCACCGCTTCGACCCCCAGGCCAAGGCCCTCGGCGAATGGCTCCGCTCCCGCCACGTGGACATCCCGGTATCCCTGCTGACGCCGCCCGCGGCACCCCCGGTAGCCCCGCCGCCTGAGGCACACCCGCCAGTCTCGGCGCCGCCCGCGGCACACCGGGCAGACCCGGCGCCGCCGACAGAGCCCCCCGCGCAACCGGCGGAGCCCCCCGTACCCACCACCGCCCCGGAGGGGACCCCGTGACCCGCCTCAAGAGCGCCGTCGACCCGCTCGCCCCCGAGCACGCGCAGGCCCGTACAGCCGCCCTGGAACGCCTCGCCGAGCTCGATGCCGCGCACGCCGCGGCCCTCGCCGGCGGCGGCGAGAAGTACACCGCCCGCCACAAGACCCGCGGCAAGCTCCTCGCCCGCGAGCGGGTCGAGCTGCTCCTCGACCCGGACACCCCCTTCCTGGAGCTGTCCCCGCTCGCCGCCTGGGGCAGCGACTACCCGGTCGGCGCCTCGATGGTCACCGGCATCGGCACCGTCGAGGGCGTCGAATGCCTGGTCACCGCCAACGACCCCACCGTCCGCGGCGGCGCCTCCAACCCCTGGACGCTCAAGAAGGCCCTGCGCGCCAACGAGATCGCCCGCCAGAACCGACTGCCCTGCATCAGCCTCGTCGAGTCCGGCGGCGCCGACCTCCCCTCCCAGAAGGAGATCTTCATCCCGGGCGGCGCCATCTTCCGCGACCTCACCCGGCTCTCGGCCGACGGCATCCCCACCATCGCCGTCGTGTTCGGCAACTCCACCGCCGGAGGCGCGTACATCCCCGGCATGTCCGACCACACCATCATGATCAAGGACCGCTCGAAGGTGTTCCTGGGGGGCCCGCCGCTCGTCAAGATGGCCACCGGCGAGGAGAGCGACGACGAGTCCCTCGGCGGAGCCGACATGCACGCCCGGACCTCCGGCCTCGCCGACTACTACGCCCTCGACGAGCACGACGCCATCCGCCAGGCCCGCCGCGTCGTCGCCCGCCTCAACCACCGCAAGGCCCGGACCGATCCTCCGCGCGCCGAGGAACCCCTCCACGACCCGGAGGAACTCCTCGGGATCGTCCCCGCCGACCTCAAGACCCCCTTCGACCCCCGCGAGGTCATCGCCCGGATCGTCGACGCCTCCGACTTCGACGAGTTCAAGCCCCTCTACGGCACCAGCCTGGTCACCGGCTGGGCGAGCCTGCACGGCTACCCGGTCGGCATCCTCGCCAACGCCCAAGGGGTGCTGTTCAGCGCGGAATCGCAGAAGGCGGCCCAGTTCATCCAGCTCGCCAACCAGCGCGACATCCCGCTCCTCTTCCTCCACAACACCACCGGCTACATGGTCGGCAAGGAGTACGAGCAGGGCGGCATCATCAAGCACGGCTCGATGATGATCAACGCGGTCTCGAACTCGAAGGTCCCCCACCTCTCCGTCCTGATCGGCGCCAGCTACGGCGCCGGCCACTACGGCATGTGCGGCCGCGCCTACGAGCCCCGCTTCCTCTTCGCCTGGCCCAGCGCCAAGTCCGCCGTCATGGGCCCCGCCCAGCTCGCCGGCGTGCTCTCGATCGTCTCCCGCCAGTCCGCCGCGGCGAAGGGACAGCCCTACGACGAGGAGGCCGACGCCGGCATGCGCGCCTTCGTCGAGGCGCAGATCGAGTCCGAGTCCCTGCCCATGTTCCTGTCGGGACGGCTGTACGACGACGGGGTCATCGACCCGCGCGACACCCGGACCGTCCTCGGCCTGTGCCTGTCGGCCGTCCACAACGCCCCCGTCGAGGGCGCCCGTGGCGGCTTCGGCGTCTTCCGGATGTGAGCCCGCACATGACTCTGAACACCCCCCAGACCACGTCCCAGACCGTCCCCCTCACCTCCCTCCTGGTCGCCAACCGCGGCGAGATCGCCGTCCGCGTCTTCCGCACGGCCCGCGCGCTGGGCCTGGCCACCGTCGCCGTCCACTCCGACCCCGACGCCGACGCCCTGCACGTCCGTACGGCCGACGCGGCCGTACGGCTGCCCGGCGCGGCTCCCGCCGACACCTACCTGCGCGGCGACCTGGTCATCGCGGCCGCCCTCGCGGCGGGCGCCGATGCCGTCCACCCCGGCTACGGGTTCCTCTCCGAGAACGCCGACTTCGCCCGCGCCGTCCGCGCCGCCGGGCTCACCTGGGTCGGCCCGCCGCCCGGGGCCATGGAGGCCATGGCCTCCAAGACCCGGGCCAAGGAGCTGATGCGCGCCGCCGGGGTCCCGCTGCTCGAACCCGTCGACCCGCACGCGGCCACCGCCGCCGACCTCCCGCTGCTCCTCAAGGCCGCGGCGGGCGGCGGCGGCCGCGGGATGCGGGTGGTCCGGGACCTCGACTCCCTCAAGGAGTCCCTCGAAGCCGCCTCCGCCGAGGCCCTGTCCGCCTTCGGCGACGGAGAGGTGTTCGCCGAGCCCTACGTGGAGCGCGGCCGCCACGTCGAGGTGCAGATCCTCGCCGACTCCCACGGCACCGTCTGGGCGCTCGGCACCCGCGACTGCTCCCTCCAGCGGCGCCACCAGAAGGTCATCGAGGAAGCCCCCGCGCCCGGCCTCCCGGAGGCCCTGCGCAGCGCCCTCCACGAGGCCGCCGTGGCCGCCGCCCGCGCGGTCTCGTACGAGGGCGCGGGCACGGTGGAGTTCCTCGTCACCGCCGAGGGCCGCCCGTACTTCCTGGAGATGAACACCCGCCTCCAGGTGGAACACCCCGTCACCGAAGCGGTCTTCGGCATCGACCTCGTCGCCCTGCAACTGCGGATCGCCGAGGGCGCCGCCCTGCCCCTGCAGCCGCCGACCCCCGCCGGACACGCCGTCGAGGCCCGCCTCTACGCGGAGGACCCGGCCCTCGACTGGCGTCCGCAGACCGGCGTCCTGCACACCCTCGACGTCCCCTCCCCGGTCCGCGTGGACACCGGTTTCACCGACGGGGACACCGTCTCCGTCCACTACGACGCCATGCTGGCCAAGGTCGTCGCCCATGCCCCGACCCGCGCCGAGGCGGTCCGCGCCCTGGCGCAGGCCCTCGCCGGAGCCCGGATCCACGGGCTGACCACCAACCGCGAGCTCCTCGTACGCTCCCTGCGGCACCCGGAGTTCGCCGCGGCCCGGCTCGACACCGGGTTCTACGAGCGCCACCTGCCCGCCCTCACCGAGACGGCCCCGGACGACCCGGCTCCCGGGCTCTGCGCGCTCGCCGCAGCCCTCGCCGAGGCCGCCCCCGAGCCGGACGCCCCCCTCGCCACCCGCCTCGGCGGCTGGCGCAACCTCCGCTCCCAGCCGCAGAGCCGCCACTACACGGCTGCCGGGACCGCGTACGAGGTCCGCTACCACCCGGCCCGCAGCGGCCCCCCGGAACTCCTCGACCACCCCGGTGTCCGGGTCCTGTCCGCCGCGCGCCACCTGGTCACCCTCGAAGTGGACGGCGTACGACGGCTGTTCCACGTGAAACGAAATTCGAACACGGCGTACGTGGACTCCGTGCTCGGCGCCCACGCCCTGACCCCCGTCCCCCGGTTCGAGGACCCCCAGGACCGCACCGAACCGGGCTCCCTGCTCGCCCCCATGCCCGGCACCGTCGTCCGGGTCGCCGAGGGCCTCGCCCCCGGCAGCCCCGTCACCGCCGGGCAGCCCCTGCTCTGGCTGGAGGCCATGAAGATGGAACACCGCATCCTCGCGCCCGCCTCCGGCACGCTCGCCGCGCTCCACGCCGTCACCGGCCAACAGGTCGAATTCGGCGCCCTGCTCGCCGTAGTCCAGGAGGAAGCATGAGCTCCACCCCCGGCACCACGACCGTCGGCCCCACGCTTCTCGAAACAGAGGAGCACCAGGCCCTGCGCGCGGCGGTCGCCGCCCTCGGCCGCAAGTACGGGCGCGAGTACCTCGCCCGCATCGCCCGGGAGGGCGGCCACCCCGACGAACTGTGGGCGGACGCCGCGAAACTGGGCTACCTCGGGGTCAACCTCCCCGAGGAGTACGGCGGCGGAGGCGGCGGCATCGCCGAACTCTCCATCGTCCTCGAGGAACTCGGCGCCGCGGGCTGTCCGCTCCTGATGATGGTCGTCTCGCCGGCCATCTGCGGCACGGTCATCGCCCGCTTCGGCACCGAGGACCAGAAGCGGGCCTGGCTCCCCGGGCTCGCCGACGGCACCCGCACCATGGCCTTCGGCATCACCGAACCCGACGCCGGCTCCAACTCCCACCGCATCACCACCACCGCCCGCCGCGACGGCGACGACTGGGTCCTCACCGGCCGCAAGGTCTTCATCTCCGGCGTGGACATCGCCGACGCCACCCTCATCGTCGGCCGCACGGAAGACGCCCGGACGGGCAGCCTCAAGCCCTGCCTGTTCATCGTCCCCCGCGAGGCCGAGGGCTTCGCGTACACCCCGATCTCCATGGAACTCCAGGCGGCGGAGAAGCAGTTCGAGCTGGTCCTGGACGACGTACGCCTGCCCTCCTCCGCGCTGGTCGGCGACGAGGACGCGGGTCTGCTCCAGCTCTTCGCGGGCCTCAACCCCGAGCGCGTCATGACCGCCGCCTTCGCCATCGGCATGGGCCGCTACGCCCTGTCCCGGGCCGTGGACTACGCGAAGACCCGCCAGGTCTGGAAGGCCCCCATCGGCGCCCACCAGGCCATCGCCCACCCCCTGGCGGCCGCGCACATCGACCTCGAACTGGCCCGCCTGATGATGCAGAAGGCGGCCCGCCTCTACGACGCCGGCGACGACATGGGTGCGGGCGAGGCCGCGAACATGGCGAAGTACGCCGCGGGGGAGGCGTGCGTCCGCGCGGTGGACCAGTCCGTCCACACCCTGGGCGGCAACGGCCTCACGCAGGAATACGGCCTGGCCGCCCTGATCGTCGCCTCCCGGGTGGCGAGGATCGCCCCGGTCAGCCGCGAGATGATCCTCAACTTCATCTCCCACCAAACCCTGGGCCTCCCCAAGTCGTACTAGCCCCTCTTTGACGCGCCGGTCGGCGTGCCTGCCCCTGCTGTCCCGGCTTGGGGTCCGGTGGGCGGGTGCGGCTGGGTGGGCCCTGCGGGGCGAGTTCCCCTACCCGCCCTTCGCCCGTTCCCCGGGGCTCCGCCCCGGAGCCCGCTCCTCAAACGCCGGAGGGGCTGGCTGGATATCCGTCGGCGTCAGCCGAAATCAGCCTCGCCGGCGTTTGAGGCGCGGGTCCGGGCAGCTCCCGGGGAACGGTGGAAGGGCGGGTAGGGGACTCCGCCCCGCGCAGCGGCAGGGGGCGCCGCGGGGACTTTGCCCCGCAGGGGTACCCACCGGAGCCCGCCGGAGCCCGCCGCAGGCGACCCGCATACCCTCCCCGGAGGGGTTCCCGACCGACCGACCACCCCCTCCGGAGGAGACATGCCCCCACTGGTCCACGCCGCGCGAACGCCCGGCCTCACCACCCTCACCCTCGACTCCCCGGCCAACCGCAACGCCCTATCCGCCACCCTGGTCGAGGAACTCCGTACGGCCCTGGCCACCGCCGCAGCGGACCCGTCCACCCGGGCGGTGGTCCTCACCCACACCGGCACCACCTTCTGCGCCGGCGCCGACCTCAAGTCCCCCTGCGACCCCGCGGACTTCCTGGCCCTGCTCCGCGAGATCGCCGAACTGGCCAAGCCCGTCGTCGCCCGGGTCACCGGCCACGTCCGCGCGGGCGGCCTCGGCCTGCTCGGCGTCTGCGACATCGCCGCCGCCGGGCAGGCGTCCACGTACGCCTTCACCGAGACGCACCTCGGCGTCGTCCCGGCCGTGATCTCCGCGCCGCTGCTCCCGCGCCTGGACCCCCGCGCCGCGGCCCGCTACTTCCTGACCGCCGAGGTCTTCGACGCCGCCGAGGCCACCCGCATCGGCCTGCTCACCCTCCACACCCCGGACGCGGACGTCGACAAGGTGCTCGCCCCCGTCCTGGACGGCCTCCTCAAGGCCGGCCCCGAGGCCCTGGCCGCGACGAAACACCTGGTCACGGCCCCGGTACGGGCCGCCCTGGAGCGGGACGGAGCGGCCCTCACCGAGCTGTCCGCCCGGCACTTCGCCTCCGCCGAGGCCCGCGAGGGCATCAGCGCCCGCTTCGAGCGACGGGACCCGTCATGGCTGCGGTGACCACGAAGGCCGGCGCGACCGACCCGACGGACCAGCCCGGCCCGACGGATCAGCCCGGCCCGACCGCCCCCAAGCAGGCCCGCAGCCGCGTCACCCGCCGCCACCTCCTCGAAGCGGCCGTCTCCTGCCTCGCCGAGCAGGGCTGGGCCGGATCCACCGTCGCCGTGGTCGCGGAGCGCGCAGGTGTCTCGCGCGGGGCGGCCCAGCACCACTTCCGCACCCGCGAGGAGCTGTTCACGGCGGCCGTCGAGTACATGGCCGAGGTGCGCTCGACGGCCCTGCTGGACCTGTTCCCGCAGGGCGGCGCCGCGGCGGCCCGCGCCGACGTGGTCGGGGCGCTCATCGACCTGTACACCGGCCCGATGTTCCGCGCCGCCCTCCAGCTCTGGGTCGCGGCCTCCCACGAGGAGCAGCTGCGCCCCCGTGTGGCCGAGCTGGAGGCCCGCGTGGGCCGCGAGACCCACCGCATGGCCGTGGAGCTGCTGGGCGCGGACGAGTCCGTCCCGGGCGTACGGGAGACCGTGCAGGGCCTGCTCGACATGGCCCGCGGCCTGGGCCTGGCCAACGTCCTCACCGACGACACCGCCCGCCGGGCGCGGGTGGTCGCCCAATGGGCCCGGATCCTGGACTCGGAACTGGGCTGAGACCCCTCCGCCCCCCCGCAACGCGAAGGGCGCCGCACCCCCGAGGGGATGCGGCGCCCTTCGTCACGGCGGCGGCCCTGTGCGGGGGCAGCCGGCGCGGTCGTTCGCTCAGGCGGTGGAGGCGATGTCGTCGTATCCGGCGATGTCGCGCGGGTTGCGCACGCCCGGCCCGGTGTAGCGGGCCGAGGGGCGGACCAGGCGGCCCGTGCGCTTCTGCTCCAGGATGTGCGCGGACCAGCCGGCGGTACGGGCACACGTGAACATCGAGGTGAACATGTGCGCCGGAACCTCCGCGAAGTCCAGCATGATCGCGGCCCAGAACTCCACGTTCGTCGCGAGCACCCGGTCGGGACGGCGCGCGTGCAGCTCCTCCAGGGCGGCCTTCTCCAGCGCGGCGGCCACCTCGTAGCGCGGGGCGTCCAGTTCCTTGGCCGTACGCCGCAGCACGCGGGCGCGCGGGTCCTCGGCGCGGTAGACGCGGTGCCCGAAGCCCATCAGCCGCTCGCCCTTGTCCAGGGCCTTCTTCACGTACGCCACGGCGTCGCCGGTGCGCTCGATCTCCTCGATCATGCCGAGGACGCGCGAGGGCGCCCCGCCGTGCAGCGGTCCGGACATCGCGCCGACCGCGCCGGACAGCGCGGCCGCGACGTCGGCACCCGTCGAGGCGATGACGCGCGCGGTGAACGTGGACGCGTTCATCCCGTGCTCGGCGGCCGAGGTCCAGTACGCGTCGACGGCCTTGACGTGCTTGGGGTCGGGCTCGCCCCGCCAGCGGATCATGAACCGCTCGACGACGGACTCGGCCTTGTCGATCTCGCTCTGCGGGACCATCGGCCGGCCCTGGCCGCGCGCGGACTGGGCCACGTACGACAGCGCCATCACGGCCGCCCGCGCCAGGTCGTCACGGGCGGTCTGCTCATCGATGTCAAGCAGCGGTTTCAGACCCCAGACGGGGGCGAGCATGGCGAGCGCGGACTGCACGTCGACCCTGATGTCACCGGAGTGGACCGGGATCGGGAAGGGCTCGGCGGCCGGCAGGCCGGGGTTGAAGGCACCGTCGACCAGCAGGCCCCAGACGTTCCCGAAGGAGACGTGGCCCACGAGGTCTTCGATGTCGACGCCCCGGTACCGCAGCGACCCACCCTCTTTGTCGGGTTCGGCGATCTCCGTTTCGAACGCGACGACTCCCTCGAGACCGGGTACGAAGTCGGACATCAGGCGGCTCCTCAAATAGTGCGAACACGCGCGGCTCCCGGCGTGATTCGCGGTCCGGCGCGGTCATCCCCGTTGATGCCCGGCACGGCCGATGGTCATCCGTTCGGGACCGTCGGACCGGCCCCAAGATTTTGTCCGTTCCGCTTGGCGCGGGGAAGCGTGACATACGGCACAGTCGCGGACGCCACGCTGCGGCAGGATGGCCGCGTGACCGATCAGCACCTTGACCCTGCCGACATGCGCAAGCAGTACCGCTCCCAGCTCGTCGTCGAGGAGAGCCTCGCCGATGAGCCGATGGGCCAGTTCGCGCGCTGGTTCCGGGACGCGGCGGATGCGAACGTCTTCGAACCCAACGCGATGGTCGTCGCGACCGCAACCCCCGAGGGCCGGCCCAGCTCGCGCACGGTCCTGTTGAAGCAGTTCGACGACCGCGGCTTCGTCTTCTTCACGAACTACGACTCCCGCAAGGGCCGCGAAGTGGCCGCCAACCCCTTCGTGTCCCTGCTCTTCCCCTGGCACCCGATCGCCCGCCAGGTCATCGTCACCGGTACGGCCTCGCGCATCGGCCGGGACGAGACGGCGGCGTACTTCCGCTCCCGCCCGCACGGCTCCCAGCTGGGCGCCTGGGCCAGCGAACAGTCCACGGTGATCGCCTCCCGCGAGGAGCTGGACCGCCGCTACGCCGAACTGGAGGCCCGCTACCCGGAAGGCGAACAGGTTCCCGTTCCCCCGCAGTGGGGCGGCATCCGGGTGATCCCCGACGCGGTGGAATTCTGGCAGGGCCACGAGAACCGCCTCCACGACCGCCTCCGCTACGTCCTGGAGGCCGGCACCTGGCGCGTGGAACGCCTCTGCCCGTAAGGCCTGAACATCGGGCCTGTACATGCAGACGACCCGCGAGCTCGGGTTTCCCCCCTGCAGTGGGGGAAGCCGGCCGGACGTACCGGCGAGCTCGCGGGTCGGGTGACTGCTTGGGATTGGCGCCGGCGACTCCGCCTGGCACCGCACTGGGTGCGTGCGACAGCGGGCGCTTTAGCCCGCAGCCACCTCACGCGTCCGGTTTCCGTACATTGCGGCAACCACCTCCCTTCTCGTGTGCCGTCACTGTAAACACCCCCGCGGATCGCGCTCAACCGAATTACGGGATCGATTTCCAGGCATCTCCGGGCCGCCTATTCTGGCCGCCGAGGGCTGGGGGCCACATGGGTCAGGGGACGCTGCCGCGCGAGTACCGGACGACGGCGGGATCCGGGGCCGGGCCCGAGCCGCGCATGGCCCGGGCTGTCGCGCGGCGGGAGTGGTGGGTGCGGTCGGCCGGGGCGAAGGTGGCGATCGGTACGGCCGCGCTGGCCGGTGTGGCGCTCCTCGTGGTGCTCCTCGGCTGACCGGGCGGCCCTCGCCACCGGACATACCGGGATGATTCCGGGAAGTGGGTGTGGGCTGCGTCACGTTCGAGTTCAATGCTGTGACGTGCCGCACACGCGAACACCTGCAGGGGGCCCAGGTGACAGCATCCGGACGTAGTGACACCGCCGACGATCTGCTCGCAGCGCTGCTGGACGGGATGGACGCGGCCTTGTGCGCGTTCGATGCCGATGGCGTGATCACCCACTGGAACCGTGAGGCCGAGCGGATCCTCGGGTGGTCGGCGGGGGAGGCCGTGGGGCGCAAGGGGTTTGCGGGGTGGGCCGTTCGGGCCGCCGACGCGCAGGACGTGCAGGACAGACTCATGGCCGCCCAGGACGTGCCGGGGCGGCAGGTGCACGAGTTCGCGCTGCTGACCAAGGACGGCGGGCGGGTGCTCGTGCGGACCCAGTCCGCCGGGGTGCCGGGCGCCGACGGGAAGCCGGCCGGGGTGTACTGCGCCTTCAGCGAGGTGCACGCGCAGATCGACCTGGAGCGTTCCATCGCCCTGAGCGAGGCGCTGATGGAGGACGCCTCCTGGGGCGTCGTGCTCGTGGATGTGGACCTGCGCCCGGCCGTGGTCAACGTCCATGCCGCCCGCGCCTTCGGGTCCGGCCGCACCATGCTGCTCGGGCGGCCGCTGGGGGAGCTGCTGGCGCAGGGGGTGGAGGAGCTGGAGGGGGCCCTGCAGCACGTGCTGGCCGAGGGCGCGCCCCCGGCGCCCGTGGAGCTGTGGGTGTCCGTACGGGGCCCCGAGGGCGTGCGGCGGCGGTGCTGGCGGTGCGGGTTCCTGCGCCTGGCGTCGCCGCTCGCGGAGGAACCCGTACCGCTCGGGGTCGCGCTGCTGTTCCAGGACGTCACCGAGGCCCGCCAGGCGCAGCTGGACACGGCGCAGCTGCGGTTCCGGTCCCACCAGCTGTACCGGGCCGGGCGGGCCGCCGCCGAGTGCGAGGACCCGGCCGAGGCGGCGGCGGTGCGGCTGGAATTCGCGCTGGCGGGCTTCGCCGAGCACGCGCTGGTGGACGTACTGGAGCCGCTGCGGGAACCGGAGCCCGCGCGGCTGCTGCGCTGGGCGGCGTCCCCGCCCGGCCTGCCGGGGCTGCCCGAGCCCGGGGCGATCCCGGTGCGCTACCCGGCCGGGCACCCGGCGCTGCAGGCGCTGGACCGGGTCGGGTCGGTGCGGGCCAGCGCCCCGCACGGGCAGGCCGACGGGGCGTGGGCGGGCAGCCGCCGCTGGCCCGAGGGGGCGGCGCACGCCCTGTGCACGGTCCTGCGCAGCAGGGGCCGGAGCCTGGGGACGCTGACGTTCCTGCGCGGGCCGTCCAGGGCCGCCTTCGAGCGTGCGGACGCGGCGTACGCGGAGGAGGTGGCGGCCCGCGTCGCGGCGGATCTGGATCTGGGTCTGGGTCTGGGGCTGGCGGGGAGGTGAGGTGCCTAGTGGCGGAAGAAGATGCGGTCGCCGTACTCCTGCATGACGCGGCCGTTCCACTCGTGGCCGCCGTCGACGTTGCCCGAGCGCAGGAGCGGCGGTTCGACCCCGCGGCCGACGAGCTCGCCGGCCGCCGCGGCCATGACGGCCTGCATGATCGCGCTGGTCACGACGGTGGAGGCGGGGGCGAAGGGGGCTTCGATGCCTTCGTGGGTGAGCTCGGCGTCGCCGACCGCGATCTTGCTGTCGAGGACGATGTCGCAGTGGTCCTTGAGGAAGGTGCCGGAGACGTGGCGGGACTTGGTGTCGGTCGCGTAGGCCACCGAGGTGACGCCGATGACCTTGAGTCCGATCGCGCGGGCGTTCATGGCCATCTCGACGGGCAGCGCGTTGCGCCCGGAGAGGGAGATGATCACGAGGACGTCGCCGTCACTGGCCGGGCTGCTGTCCAGGACCGCCCCGGCGAGGCCGTCGACGCGCTCCAGGGCGCTGCCGAGGGTGGCGGGCATGACGTCGATGCCGGCGGTGCCGGGGACGGCGAGGAAGTTCATCAGGGCGAGTCCGCCGGCCCGGTAGACCACGTCCTGGGCGGGGAGCGAGGAGTGCCCGGCGCCGAAGGCGAAGAGCTTGTTCCCGGCGGCCACGGCGTCGGCGATGACGGTGCCGGCCTCGTTGATGCGTGCGGACTCCTCGTCCCGTACCCGCTCCAGCAGGCCGATCGCGGCGTCGAAGAACTGACCGGCCAGCTTGCTCTCGCTCATACGCCGATGGCCTTCCGGGTGGAGTGGGTGAGGTTGTCGTCCGTGTCCGCCGCTCACCGTGCGGTCTGGACCAAGGGTGTGTCAATACGAACTTCCATCCACGGGGCGAAAGGCCCGGTGGGCGACGTAATGAGAGGTGGCCATGGGGGCGCGAGGGGCGTTTCGAGGCAGTCCGGAACGGCCCTTGACGTCCTACACGGGACGGTTGTCGGCGCGATGGGTCAGAATTGGGGGCAGGGCCAGCGCACGCAATCCGAGGGGCACGAATGTCCGGACTGATCGACACCACGGAGATGTACCTCCGCACCATCCTCGAACTGGAAGAGGAAGGTGTGGTCCCCATGCGCGCCCGCATCGCCGAGCGGCTCGACCAGAGCGGCCCGACGGTGAGCCAGACGGTGGCGCGGATGGAGCGCGACGGCCTGGTGGCCGTCGCCAGCGACCGACACCTGGAGCTGACCGACGAAGGGCGCAAGCTGGCGACGCGCGTGATGCGCAAGCACCGGCTCGCGGAGTGCCTGCTCGTCGACGTCATCGGTCTGGAGTGGGAGCAGGTGCACGCCGAGGCCTGTCGCTGGGAGCACGTGATGAGCGAGGCGGTGGAGCGGCGGGTGCTGGAGCTGCTGCGTCACCCGACCGAATCGCCGTACGGCAACCCGATCCCGGGACTGGAGGAGCTGGGCGAGAAGGCCGAGGCCGATCCGTTCCTGGAGGAGGGCATGGTCAGCCTCTCCGAGCTCGACCCGGGCGCGGAGGGCAAGACCGTCGTGATCCGCCGGATCGGCGAGCCGATCCAGACGGACGCGCAGCTGATGTACACGCTGCGCCGGGCGGGCGTACAGCCCGGTTCGGTGGTCAGCGTGACCGAGTCGCCCGGCGGTGTGCTGGTCGGCAGTGGGGGCGAGGCCGCGGAGCTGGACTCGGACATCGCTTCCCACGTGTTCGTGGCGAAGCGCTGACGGACGGGCAGGGGGCGGTTCGACAAACGACGGGTCCGACAGGCGAGGGTTCGGCAAGCTGACGCACGGACGTTCGATCGGGTCGCCAGTGCGAGCGAATCCGGCTGGTGTCGGCCCATGTGGACCGGTGCGGATCTGTATGGATGGTCCCGGGGGGGGTGTGGGGGGGGGGGGGGGGGGACGAGGTGGGAGCGGGGGGGCGAAAGAGGGAGAGAGGGAA
>NZ_JBHUBS010000012.1:68641-133920 GCF_042788835.1 Streptomyces sp. NPDC056883
GGAAGGGTGTGAGGGGGGAGAGAGGGGAAAGGGAAAACGGGGGGTGCACGCCGGGTGGGAAAGGGGGGGTGGCGGGGTGGCTTCTCCCTTTTCTCTCCCCCCCCGGGACCGGTCCTCCCCTGCTTGACCTGGAGCCCCGAGCTCTCAAGGTCATCCCTTCGGACCGTCTTCCCCGAGCGGCCCGCCTCCCTGTTGAAAGGATCTCCATCGGCAGCGGCGGTCAATCCTTGAGCAAGGTCACTCGAAAGAGCGGTGTTGGCGGCGAGAACCCCGTTTTCGAATACGGGTTCGATACTGTGGCCGGGAGCGAAGGGGGTGCATCTGCGGTGGTACGACGCCTCGATGTGACGGGGGCCGACGGCGTACGCCTGGCGGCCTGGGAGTTCTGCGAAGCGGCCGCGGAGCGCGAGCCGGATCCGTCGCCGTCACAGTCGCCGTCGGGTGAGCCCGCGGCCCTCTTACTGCACGGCCTGATGGGCCGCGCCTTCCACTGGGCGGGCACCGCCCGCTGGCTCGGCGCGAGCCGCCGCGTCGTGGCCCTCGACCAGCGCGGCCACGGCCAGAGCGAGCGCCCCCCGACCTCCGGCCCCGGCAGCTCCGTCGCCTACGGACGCGAGGCCTTCGTGGCCGACGCCGAAGCGGCCGTCGAGCAGCTCGGCCTCGCGCCGGTGACGCTGATCGGCCATTCCATGGGCGCCCTCACGGCCTGGCAGCTCGCGGCGCGCCGTCCCGACCTCGTGGCGGCCCTGGTCATCTGCGACATGCGGGCGTCCGCCCTCGGCGAGGCCTCGCAGCAGGAGTGGGAGGAATGGTTCCGCCACTGGCCGCTGCCGTTCCCCACGCAGGACGCCGCGCGGCGCTGGTTCGGCGAGGACGACCCGCGGGTGGAGCGCCCGGATCCCGGCCGGGGCGAGTTCTTCGCGGAGGTCATGCACCAGGCGGACGACGGCTGGCGCCCGCTGTTCTCGCGCCGCCAGATGCTGACCGCGCGGGAGACGTGGGTGCACGACGCGCACTGGGAGGAGCTCGCCCAGGTCCGCTGCCCGACGCTGGTCGTCCGCGGCCTGGACGGCGAACTGGGCCGGGCGGAGGCCCAGGAGATGGTCCGCGTCCTGCCGGCCGGCCAGTACGCCGAGATCCCGGACGCCGGCCACTACCTCCACTACGACCACCCGACGGCGTGGCGCGCGGCGGTGGAACCGTTCCTGGAGGGCATCAAGGCGTCGGCGTGAGGGGCCGGCGGGGGTCGGCCGGGCCCACCAGGTCCCCGGCAGGCCGGTGAGGGCGGCTGTGGCTGCCGGGCGGGGCCCCGGCTCCCCCGTCGCCGCCGCCCGCTCCTGCGGGCCCTGTGGAGGCCCTACGGGGCCTTGCGCGGGACCTTCCGGCCGCAACCCTGCGGAGGGTCGGTTGGCGGCTGGAGGGCGGCTGTTGGGTGAGGCCCGCTCCGCGTCCAGGTCGAAGTACGTCGTACCGCAGCCGCACGCGCAGCGTCCGGCCGCCCGGAGGTGCGGCACTTGCAGGTGCAGCGCGCGGTGGATCGCGTCCTCCGTCCCGAGCAGGACGTCCAGCGCGGCGCTGACATCGGAGGGCAGCCCCGGTGCCGCGCCGCCCGTGGGTGCGGGGCCGGTCACGGGCCGCCGTCCAGGAGCGTGAGCTGGTCCGGCAGGGGGAGGGCTTCGCCCGTGGCGAAGGCGGTCGCGAAGGCCTCCGGGCCCAGGGCCGCGCGGGCTCGGGCCGTTGCCCGGTCGGTGTCGGTGCGTTCCGCCCGGGGGCGCGGGGTGCCCGCCGAGGCGCGCAGCGCAGTCGCCGTGCCCAGCAAGGAGGCCGCCCGGGCAGGCGGGAGTGTCCCGGCCAGGCCTTCGAGGGCCAGGGCGAGCGCGCGGGGGTCCCCGGTCCGGCGGGCCGCCGCGAGGCCTTCCCGGTGCAGGGATTCCGCCGCGGCCGGGTCGGCCCGCAGCTCCGCGACGTACCCCAGCTCCGCCAGGATCAGCGCCGCCCCGGAGTCCACCCCGAGCCGCCGGTTCCAGTCGAGCCACGGCCGCAGCCGGGCCTCGGCGGCGTCCAGGTCTCCGCTGCGCCGCGCGCCCAGGGCGAGCCCGATCGCCGCGAACTGCTCGGCCGGGCGGTGGCATTGCTCCTCCGCCAGCCGCAGGGCCTGCTCGTGCAGGGCGGCCGCGTGCGCGAGGTCGCCCGTCAGCAGCGCGATGCGGCCCTGCCGGGCCAGCCGGAAGGAGGCGTGCGTCCACAGCTCCAGTTCCTGCGCGTCCCGTACGCCGTCCTCGTGGAGCCGTGCCGCGGTCGCGTAGTCCCCCGTGACCTCGGCGAGGATGCCGAGCTGCTCCGAGGTCTGCAACTGGCCCCAGCGGTCGCCCAGTTCGGTGAACGCCGCGGCGGCCGCCTCCGCGGTGCGGCGCAGTTCCGCGAGGTCGCCGTCGTAGAGGGCCCAGGTCGAGAGGGTGAGGAGCGCGACCACTTCGCCCCAGCGATCGCCGGTTTCGCGGAACTGGGCGGGCAGGAGGGCGACTTCCTCTTCCCGTACGCCGGAGCCGAAACCGCACCGGGCGTAGGCCAGCAGCCACTGCCCGCGGAGGTCGGCGCCGGAGAAGTCGCCGCCCAGGTGGCTGTCGTCGCCGCCGAGCAGCGCGAAGGCGGCGTGCAGGGCGGTGGAGCCCGCCGCTCGGGTGGCGTCGGCGGCCTCCCGGATCCGGCCGCGCAGGAACCAGTACCAGGACTGCGCGCCGACCAGCCGCAGCCCCAACTCCCCGGCCCCCGTGTGCTCCAGGGCGGCCCGGGCGTTGAGGCTCTCCCGGTCGAGCCGCCGCAGCCACTCGCCCTGCTCGGGCCCGTGCAGTCGCTCGGCCGCGCGTTCGGCGAACCCCGTGTAGTACTCCGCGTGCCGCTGCCGGGTCGCGGTCGTCTCCCCGGCGGCATCGAGCCGCTCCAGCCCGTACGCCGCCACCGACTCCAGCAGCCGCAGGCGCGTGTCCCCGTACGCGGAGTCCCCGTAGGCGGTGACCACGAGCGAGCAGTCCACGAGCCGTGTGACGAGATCGAGGACGTCCTGACCGGGGATGCCGTGGCCCGCGGCGCCTCCGCCCACGGCTTCGGCCCCGCCCCCGCCCCCGCCCGCGCCCGCGTCGGCGCACACCGCCTCGGCCGCCTCCAGGGTGAATCCGCCCGCGAACACCGACAGCCGGCGCAGCACCGTCGCCTCCGCCGGCGAGAGGAGCTCCCAGCTCCAGTCGATCATCGCGCGCAGCGTGCGCTGGCGGGCCGGGGCGTCGCGGCGCACCTGGTTGAGCAGGCGGAACCGGTCGTGCAGTCGCTCCGCCAGGGCCTCCACGCCCAGGACCCGTACCCGCGTCGCGGCGAGTTCCAGCGCGAGCGGGATCCCGTCCAGCCGGCGGCAGATCAGGGCTACGGCCTCGGCGGTGCGGGGGCCGAGGGCGAAGCCGGGCGCGGCGGCGGCCGCCCGGGCCGCGAACAGCTCCATGGCCAGGGCCTCCGGGAGCGGGGCGACGGCCTCGATCACCTCGCCCGAGAGCGCGAGCGGTTCCTGGCTGGTGGCGAGGACGCGGAGCCCGGGGGCGTGGCGCAGGAGCCGGTCGGCGAGGGCCGCGGCGGCGGGGAGCAGGTGTTCGCAGTTGTCGAGTACGAGCAGGGCCGCTCGCCGCCGCAACGCCTCGGCGAGCCGCTCCTCCACGGAGCCGCCGCCCGCGTCGTCCTCGCGCATCCCGATCGCGGCGGCCACGGCCTCGGCAACCAACGTGGGTTGGGCGCCGGCGAGTTCCACGAACCACACCCCGTCGGGGTGCGCCTCCTCCAGCCGGGCCGCCGCGGCGAGCGCGAGCCGGGTCTTACCGACGCCGCCGGGCCCGCACAGCGTCACCAGCCTGCCGTCCCCGAGCGCCGCGCACACCCGGCCGATGGCCTCCTCGCGCCCCACGAGGGAGCTGACAGGGGCGGGCAAATTCCCCCTACCACCCCTGAACTCTCGCCCCCGATACCCGTCTACGTCCGCGGCCCCGGGCCCTGCGGCCGGGCCGACGCCTGCCACCGGGCCGACTCCGGCCACCAGGCCGGGCCCCGCCACCGGGCTGGCCGGCACCGCGATGGCCGTGCCCGCGCCGCCCGGAACGGCGACGGTCGGTGCCGTGAAGGCCGGGCCCGCGACGGCCGGGACCGCGCTGCCAGGGGCGGCGATGTCCGGGACCGCGACGGCCGGGTTCACGCCGCCCCGGCCAGCTCCGCCTAGGCCGGAGACGGCCTGGCCTGCGACGCCCAGCCCTGGGACCGTTGGGCTGGAGATGATCGGGCCCATGTCACCCGGGCCCGCGCCGCCCGGGCCTACGCCGCCCGAGACCGTGACGGCTGGCACCCCGCTGCCCGGGCCCGGACTGCCCGGGACCGCGCCGGTCGGGCCTGCGACGGCTCGGCCTGCGACGGCCGGGCCCGCGCCGACTGGGCCCGCGCCGGTCGGGCCTGCGACGGCTCGGCCTGCGACGGCCGGGCCCGCGCCGACTGGGCCCGCGACGGCCGCTCCGGCCCCGCCGGGCTCGCCCGGGACCGGCGTCGCGCCCCCCACCCCCG
Organism: Streptomyces sp. NPDC056883; assembly: GCF_042788835.1. Lineage (NCBI taxonomy): Bacteria > Bacillati > Actinomycetota > Actinomycetes > Kitasatosporales > Streptomycetaceae > Streptomyces > Streptomyces sp. NPDC056883. The sequence continues at coordinate 73,232 of NZ_JBHUBS010000012.1, forward strand.
GCCCCGCCAGCGTGGGGTCCTGGCGGAGGATGGCTTCGTACAGGGACCTGAGCTCCGCGCCGGGGTCGATGCCGAGTTCCTCGGCGAAGAGGGTGCGCAGGTGTGCGTAGACGGCGAGGGCCTCGCTCTGGCGGCCGGCGCGGTACAGCGCCCGCATCTGGCTGCCGCGCAGCCGCTGGCGCAACGGGTGGGCGGCTGCGGGGCCGGTCAACTCATCGGCGAGCTCGTGGTGTTCGCCGAGGGCGAGGCGGGCCTCCGCCAGGTCCTCGTACGCCGTGATCCGCTGCTCCTCCAGCCGGGCGATCGCCGCCTGCGTGAACTCCGCGTCCCGGAAGTCGGCGTACGCGTCCCCCTGCCACAGCCCGAGCGCCCGGGCCAGCAGCTCCGCCCGGGGCCGCGGCTCCGCCTCCTTGCGCGCGGCCGCCGCCAGCTCCGCGAAGAGGTCCGCGTCCACGGCCCGGGCGGGAGCGCGCAGGGCGTAGCCCGCCGGTCCGTACGCGACCAGGGCGCGTGCGCCGTCCTCGGCCCCGGCGAGGGTCCGGCGGAGCTGGGAGACCTTGGTCTGGAGGGTGTTGCCCGGGTTGCCGGGGGCGGCGCCGCCGGGCTCGCCCCACAGGTCGTCGATCAGCCGGTCCACCGGCACGGGGCGGCCGTCGCGTACGAGGAGGGCCGCGAGCAGGGCCCGTACCTTCGCCTCGCGGACGGGCACGGGAGTCCCGTCGTCCGTGCGGACGGTCAGTGGCCCCAGCACCTCGAAACGCATGCCGCAACGTTACTTCTCGACCGTCAGCCCGCATGCGGGCTGGGCCTGCACGACCCCGTGCGCGGCCCGTGCGTGACGCGTGCGCGGCCCGTGCGCGGCCCCGGACATGGTGCTCCTGTGACCGCGACCGAGCGGCCGCCGCCGAACACACCTGAAGGAAGAGTCCGATGACCGTCACCGTCACCGCCCCCGCCCCCGCCCCCGCCAAGAGCACCCTCTCCCGCGAGGTCCGCCTCGCCGCCCGCCCCGTCGGCGAGCCGGGCCCGCAGCACTTCGAGCTGGTCGCCGCCGAGGTCCCGGAGCCCGCCGAAGGCCAGATCCTCGTCCGCAACACCTGGATGTCCGTGGACCCGTACATGCGGGGCCGGATGGACGACGCCCCGTCCTACATCCCGCCCTTCGCCCTCGGCACGGCCCTCGAAGGCAGCGCGATCGGCGAGGTCGTCGCCTCCCGCTCCGCGGCGGTGCCGGTCGGGGCGACCGTCTCGCACTTCCTCGGCTGGCGGGAGTACGCGGTCCTCGACGCGGCCGCCGCCACCGTCGTGGATCCCTCGGTCGCCTCGCAGTCCGCGTACCTCGGTCCGCTCGGCACCACCGGACTGACGGCGTACGCGGCGCTGACCCGCACCGCCCCGGTCAAGGAGGGCGACGTGGTCTTCGTCTCCGCCGCCGCCGGAGCGGTCGGCAGCGTCGCCGGGCAGCTGGCGCGGCGCCTGGGCGCCTCCCGGGTGATCGGCTCGGCGGGCGGCCCGCTGAAGACGCGCACGCTCCTGGACCGCTTCGGCTACGACGCGGCCGTCGACTACCGCCAGGGCGACCTGGCCGGCCAGCTCGCCGAGGCGGCTCCCGAGGGCATCGACGTCTACCTCGACGCGGTCGGCGGCGACCACCTCCGGGCGGCCATCGGCGCGATGCGCCAGGGCGGGCGGATCGCCCTGGTGGGTGCGATCAGCGGCTACAACTCCACCACTCCCGCGGTGGGTCCGGACAACCTCTTCCAGGCCGCGGCCCGCGAGGTGACCCTGCGCGGGATGCTCGTCTCCAGCCACTTCGACCTGTTCCCGGAGTGGATCGGCCGGGCGGCGGGATGGCTGGCGGACGGCAGCCTGCGCACGGAGGAGACCGTCGTCGACGGCATCGAACGGGCCCCGGAGGCCTTCCTCGGCATGATGGGCGGCGCGAACACCGGCAAGATGCTGGTCCGCCTCGCCCCGGAGGCCACCGCCGCCACCATCACCACCACCGATGCCCGATGAGCGCCGCCCTGGTCGTCCTGGCCCACCCCCGCGGCGATTCCCTCACCGCCCAGCTCGCCCTCCGTGCCGTGGCCCGGCTGGAGGCAGACGGCCACACGGTCGACGTGCTCGATCTGCACGCCGAGGGCTTCGACCCCCGGATGGGCACGGAGGACGAGCCGGACTGGTCGGATCCCGGCAAGGAGTACTCCGCCGAGACCCGGGCCCACATGGACCGGATCGCCGCCGCCGAGATCCTCGTGGTCGTCTTCCCGCTCTGGTGGTTCGGTCTGCCGGCCATCCTGAAGGGCTGGATCGACCGGGTCTGGAACAACGGCTTCGCCTACGGGCTCCGCACCCCGCTCCTGAAGGGCAAGCGGATGGTCTGGATCCCGCTGGTGAGCTACCCGGAGGCGAAGTTCAAGGAACTGGGCTGGGACGGGCCGGTGGACCGCCTGCTCCGCGTCGGGATCTCGGAGTACTGCGGCATCGAGGGGGCCACCGTCCACTTCGTCTACGACTCCCTGAGCGCGGGCGCCTCGGCCCTCGCCGAGGCCGACGCGGCCCTGGTCACCGGTACCGGATGACCTTCACCCCGCACTCGTGCAGCCCGTCGAGGCCGGTGAACTCTTCCGCCGCCCCGTCGACCAGCGCCACCGGGCCCGTCGCCGTACGGAACCCGGTGAGCAGCAGCCCGGTCGACGGCCGTCCCCGGCCGTCGACGCGCCGCACCCACACGAGTGCCCGCCCGCCGGCCGGAAGCGCCGACAGGGCCTCCACGGCCCCGGTCAACGTCGAATGCTCGGACACGTCGAGTACGTCGCCCAGGTCGCGGATCGTGAAAGCGAACCAGTCGGCCCTGGACGGCCGCGGCGTGGGCCCCACCGCGTCGCCGCGGTCCCAGGCCGCGAGGAAGCCCCAGGGGTCGGAGTTGGGCAGCAGGAAGGGCGCCTCGGAGCCCTTCGGCACCACCACGGCGGCGTCGACCATGGCGTGCCGCCAGTCCCCGTCCCGTAGCGCGCGGGTGGTCTCGCAGGCGAACAGCCACCCGCGCGCGGTCTCGTCCCGCGCGTCCGGGGCCACCAGCTCGACGGCCTCCTCGTAGGTGCTGCGCAGCCACTGCTCGGCCTTGCGCCGGGCGGAGTCCACGTCCTTCGCCGCCTGCGGTGCCCCCGGCCGGAACCGGGCGAAGGCGAGCTCCAGCACTCCGGCGCCGTCCAGCCGTGCCAAGCCGCCGGTCATCCCGTCCAGGAACACCACGTTGCCGTTGTTGTTGTGCGCGTACACGAGGTGTCCGCTGGCCTCGGCCCCGCCCACGGTCCTCCGGACCCACACCACACCCTGGGTGTCGGGCCCGGTCTCCCGGGCCCGTCGGATCACTTCGTCCCAGCTCCCGCACAGCAGCCGTTCGGCGTCGGGGAAGTAGCGCCGCAGCAGCAACTCCCACCAGCCCGGCGCCTCATGCGTCGGCTGCCACGGCAAGGGGGATGACGGAGCCCCGGCGAGTGCGGCGGCCATGGTCACCACGCACCCGCGCGAGTTCAGCCGCCGTGCCTGCGTCTGCGGGTCTCGCGGCGCCGGAGCCCGTGTGTACGCCGCCGCGTCCCCCCACGGATCGTCCGCCGCCGGATGGAAGGGCCGTCCGGCGTCCTTGGGCACCACGACCGACGCGGCCAGCATCGGCGTCCGCGGGTACCCCGGCTGCTCGATGGCCCGGCAGGCGAACAGCCAGGTCCCCGCGTCCTCGGCGACGGGATCGGTTCCCGCCAGCTCGACGAGCCCGTGGTAGGTGTCGAGCAGCCACTTCAGCGCCCGCTGCCACGGCTCGGCCTTCACGGTGCCGCCCTTGCCCGCACCTGCCCAGCCCCCTTGCCGCGCATAGGCCAGATATTCCGCCACAGGGATGTGCGACGGCGGGAAATGCGGCGCTGTTCCATCGGTGGGGACAAGGGCCAGGCGTGTGAGCGGAGCGAATTTACGATCGCCGGTATCGAGGTGTTCCCGAGAGTCGAAGCGCACGGCCCAGGCGATGTCGTACTCTTCGGAAAGGTCCGGCTGGAGGACGATGGTGTAGCGGCGCTGGCTGTGCTCAAAAGCGCGCGTCAAGAATGCCTCTGCGGCGGCGAACGCGTCAGCTGACGAGAGCGTCATCTATTGCCTCTTGTAGGGAATGTGGCCGATATATGCAGCGTCTTCCAGTTTCGCCAGGGTCCCGCTCTGGCCGTCTAGGAACACTACCCCATGGTCGGTATTGACCGCGTTGAAGACGTGAGCGGTGCCGTCCGCCCGCTCGATGTAGACCACACTTCGGGCGCCCTCTCCGGCCGATTCCAGGTCGCGGATGATGTCGTCGTAGCCGTGTACCCAGTCGTAGTCGCCGGGCTCGCGGTCTTTTAGCCCGAGTTCCTTCGGCGGGATGTGGTCCGGGTCGATCTTCGGCGAGGTCGAGACCTCCACCCCATCCAATCTCCGGTCCACTGTCACTACATTGTGTGAGCAGTTGTCGGTGTACCCGTACTCATTTGTATTGTTGATGTCTTTGAGCCAAGGGTATTGATCGTCCAGAAATCCCTGCGCTTCATCCGGTGTTACGGAATCCGCGTGGATCGCTCTTTCTGATACCTGATCCGTTGGCTTGGCGAGGTCTTTCCAGTCGGGTATCTCGTGAGGAGTGCTTCCCGGGTGCGGCGTGTGCTTTGCCGCGCCCTCCGTACCCGCCTCCAGCGCTTCCTTCCCGATCCGTGCCCCCACCCGAGCCCCCACCCGGGCTCCGCCCAGGCCCTTGGTGCCGATGAGTTCGGGGATCAGGCGGCCGAGGCCTTCGCTCGGGTCGTCCTTGAAGCTGTCGATGAAGGCGCCGGGAATGCGCTCCGGGTGGGCGGCGGTGGAGACGAGGCCGGCCAGGGTCGTGCTGACGCTCTGCGCGTACTCCGCCGGGTGCGTGAGGTTGTAGAAGTCCATCGGGTTGAGGCCGCGGGCGAAGTTCAGCATCCCCGCGGTTCCCTTGGCCGCGCCGCCCACCACGTGGTTGAGCTCGACGGCCACGGCACCTCCCTGATCGAGGAGCTCGCCCATCGCCCGCTGCATCGGCGGAGGCTCGGCCGGGGCGAGTTGCGTGGCGGCCGCGACGGCCCGTTCGGCGGTGGCGGCCGCGTCGTCGCGCTGGCGGCGGGCCTCGGCGAGGACCTCTTGGGCCCGCTTGATCTCCTCCGTGCCCACGGTGGACTAGACGGGCGGGGGGCCGGGGTCGGCCGCTCCGTTCCGTACGGCCGCCTCGAAGGCTTCGGCCTGCTTCGCGTACGTGTCCGCGGCGTCCTTGCGGGCCTTGACGGCCGCCCGGTGGAGCTCGATGGCGCCCTGGGCTTGTTCCTGTGCCCACGCGACCGTTTCCGCGTACGCGTGGAGCGCGCTGCCCGCGGCCTCGCACGCATCGGCGGCATGGAACCAGTCCGTCGGGTGCATCGCGAACTCCTCGCGGAACGCATCGGCAGCAGCGCCCTTCCACTGGTCGGAGTTCAGGGCCTTCATGCCCTGGCCGACCCGGCCGAAGGCCGTGCGGAAGTCCATGAGATGCGCCGCCGACTCGCGGATCGTCGCCGGCTTGCCGTGGATGAGTTCGTGGGGCTGCTCGCTCTGCCCGAGTTGCTTCTCGCGTATCGAAACCCCGAGGCCGGAGGCCACCTCGTCGCCGAAGCCCTCGACCTTGTCCGCCCAGTCGTGCGCGCCGATGTGGTCGAGGTCCGCCCCGACCACATCGGTGGCCGCGTCAATGCCGTGGCCGATGGCCTGCTTGGCGGAGTCCACGCCGCGGTCGAGTTGCCCGATGCCCCTGTCGAGGAGTTCACCCCAGTCAGGCATCAGTGCTCGCCGCCCGGCCGTGTTTCGGGGGCCGGGCCGGCGATTTCGTCGACCGCCCTGTCGGCCTCGTCCCGGAGCCCGGCGGAGTCGATGATCTGGCTGGACAGGAGCAGGCCGGAGCTGTTCAGGTCCCGGAGGGTGCCCTTCCAGGCTTCCGTGCTGTTCTCGGAGGCTCGGTCATAGGACTCCCCGCTGTAGTCCGCGTCCCGGATCTGCGTGTACGGATTCTCGGAGAGGACCTCGCCCCAGTCCTTGCCGACGACGTCCGCCTCGGATGCGTACGGATTGCCCAGCCCGGCGTTGGCCACCACCTTGAAGCTGCCCTGGATGTACTGGTCCTGCTCGTGCAGTGCCCCCGCCGACAGTCCGACCTTCGCCGCGAAGGCGTTGCCCTCCTGGACGAGGGAACGGACCCCCCACTCCCAGCGCCCGCAGAAGGTGTCCAGGGTGGAGGTGAGGCCTTCGTGCCCGGTCTCCATCCCCGAGAGCGCGAGCTTGGAGAAACCGCGGCCCATGCTCGCCGCACCGACCAGCCCGAGCTCCTTCAGCTCGGCGAGCGTCTGCGTGATCCCCTGCGCGATCTGGCCCAGAGCCTCCTTCGAGGCGTCGAGATCCGCACCGTCCCCGCTCATGCCGCTGCCTTCCCGTCGAGCGCCGCCGCATCCGGCACGATCCCGCGCACGGGCGGGAAGACCATGCCGTCGGGACCGGCCGCGTCCAGCGCGACCCCGCACGGGAAGTCCAGCGCCGGCACCACTTCGTCCAGCAACCGCGCGCCGACCACGATCCGGTACGGCCACTCCCGCCCGGCCTCGCCGCGCGCCTCGGCGAACCGGGCCAGCGTCTCCTCGCCGGTGAACGCGCAGATCCAGTCCAGGCCCCCGAGTGCGGCTGTCCACAACCCGCCGCGTTCGTCGAAGGGCACCAGCACCAGCCGGCCTCGGAAGTCCGCCAGCCGCTCGAGCGCCGTATCCCGTGCATCCGTCACCGGATCGGACCCCGCCACGGGAACCACCGCCGGTGCGGAGGCTGCCCGTCCGGCCGCCTCCGCCCGCAGTTGAGCCCACTCCTCGTCGAATCCCACCCGGGAACCCCCCATACGATCAATCGAACGTACCTTTGCACGGGGTGCTGGGGGCGGCCAATTTCCCGGCCGCAGGGGGAGGTACGGCCGACCGTCAGCCCTTGCTGACCGCCAGCAGGATCTCGGGGAGACCCCGCAGGACCTTCGGGGCCGCGATCCGCAGGCCGGTCCAGGCGGCGACCGTGCCCCAGAGCAGGCCCAGCGGGAGCAGGATCCAGGCCATGGACTGCTGGTCGGTGGTGCTGAAGTAGACGGCCAGCACGATCACCGGGGAGCAGATCACCGCCGAGGCGAACATCCCGGCGAAGGCGCCGCCCCACGCCAGGGCGCCCTGCCCCGGAGCGGCGTTCTTGAAGGCGCCGTCCGCGGGGATCGAGTACGGGAAACGGGCCGAGGCCACGGCTCCGGTGCACAGCATCGACCCGAGCAGGGCCAGGGCCAGCCCCAGGGCACCGGGGAGGGTGGTCCAGTCGCCGATCAGGGCAGCCGTGACCGTCGTGACCAGCGCCGTGAAGGGCACGGTGATCAGCGCGAGGGCCAGGGCGCGGGCGCGCAGTTCCACGTACGCGTCACGGGTGGTCGACAGGGTCTGCGCGACCATCCAGAACGCCGAGGTGTCCTGTCCGAACTGGTTGTACATCTGCATGCCGAGCATGCCCGAGGCGAAGCAGGCGAGGTACACCGACCCGCCGCCCTGGAGGGCGTTGGCGACCGGGATGAGCAGGCCGATCGTCAGGGACGACACCCAGGCCGCCTTGGTCTTCGGGTCACGCACCATGTAGAGCATCGAGCGCCGGATGGCCGCGCCCGTACGGTCGTCGGGCAGGAGCGACCAGATGCCGCGGGTTTCGCCTCCCGCAGGCTTCTCCTTCTCCTTGGCGGCCACGATCGTCGAACCGTCCGGGCTCACCATCAGCTTGGTCAGGGTGCGTTCCCAGAACCACAGCAGCAGGCCGAGGGCCAGGACCGTGATGAGGAGCTGGGCGGCCGCGATGCCGTACGCGCCCTCGCTCGCGGAGTCGACCATCCCGAGGGCCGTCGCGGGCGGCAGCCAGCGGACGACCGCCGCGGCCGGCTCCAGCCGCTCCATGCCGCCGACTTCGAGCAGCCGCCCGAGGGCCAGGTTCGCCACCTGCGCGCCGACCGCGATGATCAGGCCGCTGAGCAGCGCGAGGTCGCGCCCCTTGCGGCTGGTCAGCAGCCGGACGTTGGCGGTGGCCACCGCGCGGGCCAGGGTGACGCAGCCGACCAGCAGCAGCGGTACGGCCAGGACCGCGGCCACCGCGCCCGCCGCGCCCCGGGCCACGGCGATCACCGAGCCGACGGTCAGGCACAGCGTGAACAGCGGCCCGATGCCGACGAGCGAGGAGGCCAGCAGGGCCCGTACCAGCGGACGCGGGCGCAGCGGCAGCATGACCAGCCGGGTCGGATCGAGCGTCTCGTCGCCGCTGGCGAAGAACAGCGGGACGAAGGCCCAGCAGAGGGCCATGATCGCCGCGAGCAGGACGGCGACCGTGCCGGCGTGCTCGTTGCCGCGCAACAGGGCGAGGCCGAGCACGGTGAAGAAGGCGACGACGAGGGCGAAGACGAGGGCGCTGATGAAGGCGGCCTTGCGCTTCGAGGAGCCCTTGAGGCCGTTGCGCAGGAGCGACAGCTTGAGGCGGACGAAGATCGGCGTGATGTTCACGGCCGCGGCCGTGGAGGCGGGGGCGCCGGTGGAGGCGGCGGACCCGAAGGCGGTCGCCTGGGCCTGCGTGCTCATCGGACGCCCGCCCCGTTGCTCCCGCCGTTGGCCGCTGCGCCGCCGCCGAGCCAGTCCAGGGACTCGCCGGTGGCCCGGCCCTGCGCCCCGACCAGTTCCAGGAACGCGGCCTGCAGCGAGGGCGCGTCGCCCCGTACGTCGGCCAGCGTGCCCGCGGCCCGGATCCGGCCGGCGGCCATGACGGCCACCCAGTCGCACAGCGACTCGACGAGCTCCATGACGTGGGAGGAGAAGACGACCGTGGCTCCGGAGGAGGTGTAACGTTCCAGCACTCCGCGGATGGTCTGCGCGGACACCGGGTCCACGCCCTCGAACGGCTCGTCCAGGAACAGCACTTCGGGGTTGTGGAGCAGCGCGGCCGCCAGGCCGATCTTCTTCCGCATGCCCGTCGAGTAGTCGATGATCAACTTGTTCTGCGAACCGGCCAGGTCCAGGATCTCCAGCAGCTGCGTGGCCCGGCTGTCCGTCTCGCGGCCCGGCAGCCCCCGCAACCGGCCCATGTAGCCGAGCAGTTCCCGCCCGGAGAGCCGCTCGAAGAGCCGCAGGCCCTCCGGCAGCACGCCGAGGCGGGACTTGACCTCGACCGGGTCCGCCCAGACGTCGTGCCCGGCGACGAAGACCCGGCCCATGTCCGGGCGCAGCAGCCCGGTCACCATGGACAGCGTCGTGGTCTTGCCCGCGCCGTTCGGCCCGACCAGGCCGACGAACTGCCCGGCGGGCAGCTCCAGATCGATCCCGGACACGGCCACCTGCTCGCCGAACCGCTTCCACAAACCCTCTACCCGCACGGCGGGTGCGGCGGACGGTGCGGGTCGCACACCGCCGCCCGTTCCGTCCGCTCCGCCCGTCGCAACGCCCTGGTCCGGCATGCGCCTGCCTCTCGATTTCGTTCCCCGTGTCCTGCTTTTCTCACCATAGGAGGCGGGGGAGAGGCGCAGCAGTTACTTATGTCATGAGTTTCCCCACGTACATGTCCGCTGGTCAGAGCCTGTGTGCCGGTGCTGGCACCGGTGCCGGTGCCCGTGGGTCAGGTCGTGCGCCGGGCCCGTTCCGCCGCCGCCTCGCGCCCGCACGCGTAGGCCAGTGCGTCGATCAGCTCCTCCACGTCGGGCAGCCACCGGTTCGCCGCCGTCGGCGGCTGTGCCCACTGCACCGAGCCGCGCCCGCCGATCCGGGTCGGCGGCGCGGCCACGTACTCGCCCTCGCCGCGCGCGACCAGGTCGAGTTGGGCCGGCTGCCAGCCGATCTTGCGCAGCAGGTCGGGCACCTTCGCCCCGGCGCCGGGCAGGACGAAGAACAGCATCCGGCCCGCCGGGTTGGCGATCACCGGTCCGAGGGCGCGCTGCATGCGCTGGAGCCGGGCCAGTGCGAGGAAACCGGCCGCGTCCGGGACGTCGAGCGCGTCGAAGGTCCGGCCGGTGGGCAGCAGGATGGCGGCCTTCGGGTTCTTGCCCCAGAGCCGCCTGACCTGGACCGCGCTGCCCGAGGCCTGGGAGGCCCAGTCCTTCCCCGCCGCGTGCGCGCCGGGCGCCGGGCACTCCGCGGCCCCGCACGAGCACTGTTCGCGCCCGTCGCCGGACTCCAGCCAGGTGCCGGCGAAGACATCCCAGTGCCGTTCTTCCGTGTACCGCACGGCATGGTCCAGCAGCGGCTCACTGCGCTGCAGGGGGATGGGCGCGGTCTCCGTGACTCCGATGGTCTCTTCCACGTGCAACACAACTCTTGCGGTCACCGGGGGTTACGGGCGTAAACCCGCCGGGCTCGGGAGCATCGATCCTGCACGCGGGGCGCATCGGTGCATCGCGGGGGGCGCGTAGGAGGCCGGGGCGCCGTAGGTGGGTAGCGACAGGACGCAATGGGGAAGATTCCCCGCACATCAGGCGGGAAGTGATCTTTCGAACGATCACCCGCGTCTCTGGGGGTTTTCATGGCAGCCAGGCCTCTCGTCGCCCGCCAGCCGAACGAACGGCTGCAGGCGCTCATCCAGGAAGCCGGGTGCTCCAATGCCGGGCTCGCCCGGCGCGTCAACATGTGCGGGGCCGAGCACGGCCTCGACCTCCGCTACGACAAGACCTCCGTGGCCCGCTGGCTGCGGGGCCAGCAGCCGCGCGGCCGGGCCCCCGGGATCATCGCCGAGTCGCTGGGCCGCAAACTCGGCCGGACCGTCACCATCGACGAGATCGGCATGGCCAACGGCAAGAACCTCGCCTCCGGTGTCGGCCTGCAGTTCTCCCCGACCGTCGTCGGCGCGATCGAGCAGGTCAGCGAGTTGTGGCGGAGCGACGTGGGGCGGCGCGACTTCCTGTCGGGGTCGAGCGTGGCCTCCTCGGCGCTGGTCGAGCCGAGCCGCGACTGGCTCATCACCGGGGCCGACGCGCAGGTCGCGCGCAGCGGCGGTTCACGGGTGGGGATGTCGGACGTGGAGGCGGTACGGGCCACCACGCAGGCGCTGAAGGACCTCGACCACCGCTTCGGCAGCGGGCACGTGCGCCCGGTGGTCGTGCACTACCTCAACTCGGTGGTCTCCGGCCTGATCGGCGGCGCCTACCGGGAACCGGTCGGACGGGCGCTGTTCGCGGCGGTCGCCCGGCTCACGGAGCTGGCGGGCTACATGGCGGTGGACACCGGCCAGCCGGGCCTGGCGCAGCGCTACTACATCCAGGCGCTCCGGCTCGCGCAGGCGGCGGGCGACCGGGCGTACGGGGGCTACGTGCTGGCGGCGTCGATGAGCCACCTCGCGGCCGAGCTGGGCAACCCGAGGGAGATCGCGCAGCTGGCGAGAGCCGCACAGGAGGGGACGCGGGGCCAGGTCACCCCCCGGGTGGAGGCGATGTTCTACGCGGCGGAGGCGCGGGGCCACGCGCTGCTCGGTGACGCGCGGTCGACGGCGGTGCTGTCCTCGCGGGCGCTGACGGCGCTGGAGCGGGCGGAGCCGGAGTCGGGGGACGACCCGGAGTGGATCCGGCACTTCGACCAGGCGTACCTCGCGGACGAACTGGCGCACTGCCACCGGGACCTGGGGCAGGCCGACGCGGCGGCGAAGCGCGCGGAGGAGGCCCTACGGGACCTTCCGGCGGGCAAGGCGAGGCGCCGGGCGATCGGTCTGCTCCTGCTGGCGGCGGCGCGGGTGCAGCAGCGCGAGGTGGAAGCCGCCTGCCAGACGGCGACGCAGGCGGCGGAGGCCCTGTCGGGCATCCGCTCGCACCGCGGGGCGGTGTACCTGGAGGACTTCCGCACCCGCCTGGACCCCTACCGGGAGGAACCGGCGGCCCGGGAGTTCACGGCCCGCCTGGAGCCGGTCCACTGACCCCGCCGCCCGGCCCCGTGAACCGGGGCTGGCGGGGTCGGCGGGGCCGGCCGGTGTCCCGCCGGCTCAGCCGATGACCTCGATGCGGCCCTCGCGGCCATTGCTGATGAGGTGGTTGGCGTCGGCGTCGACGAAGCGGATGAGCCAGGAGCCGCTGGTCTGTGCGGTGAACTTCATGTTCACGGCTCCGTATGCCCCGGAGACGGAGGTGCCCATCTCCTTCCACACGGTGGAGCCGTCGGGCCGGAAGTAGTAACGGACCTTCTTGCCGGCGTACGGCACCAACCCCTCGGGGGTGGAGGTCCGCAGGACCCCGGAGACGGACAGCTGCTTCCCCTTGACCGCCTTGAGCGGTGCGAAGCGCTCGCCCGAGATCCGGGTTTCGGCGCGGTTCTGGGTGAGCACCCGGGCGCCCGTGCTGGGGCCGATGTTCTTGGTGCCCGGCGTGTGCACCCGCCAGCCGGTGGCGTCGTACCAGCGCGACGGGGCGACCGTCGCGGTGAACGGCTTGTTGTAGGGCACGGCGAGGGTCGTCTTGGTGATCCACTGGCCCGAGCTGGTCCGGAACTGGATCTCGACCGGAGCCTGCTGGCCGGTGATGCCGTCGACGGTGATCTTGGCGCCGAGGGTGAGCCTGCCGTACTTGTCGGTGGAGACCAGCTTGTCCTCGACGACCTTGGTCGTGTGGGTGAGCTTCGCGACGGTCGCGGCGCGCGTGCCGTCGCCGATCAGCCAGCTGCTGGTGGCGACGGCCACGTTCACGGCGCCGGTCCTGAAGATCGGGGGCAGCAGGGTGTAGCTGCCGTCGGGGGCGGCGGTGGCCTCCCCCGTGCCGACTCCCGTGGCGGTGACGCTCTGGCCGGCGGCGGGCTTGACCGTGCCGTCGTCCGCCCGGCGGCTGAGCTTGCCGCGCACGGGTACGGCGGTTCCGTAGCGGGCGGTGAGGGGGGCCGTGGAGGTCAGCGTGAGGACGGACTTCTGGGCCCGGATCGTCGACGGGGCCGTCGCGGAGACCTCGGTGTCCCCGCTCGCCAGGGCCACGGTGTGGGTCAGGGTCTTCTCGGTGCCGAGGGCGGCGACGGTGGTGGTGAACTTGCCCTGCGCGTCGGACACCACGTCGGCCCAGCCTTCACCGAGCCGGGCACTGACGCGGGCGCCCGCCAGCGGCAGGCGCTCTCCGGTGCGCGGGTGGACGGCGGTGACCGAGCCGGTGACCTGGGTGTCGAGGGCGTCCAGGGAGAACTCCTGCCGGCTGGACTTCGCCTCGAAGCGGGCGGCGAGCGCGTAGGTGGACCGGCCGGCGTTGCGGCGGGTCACTTCATTGCCCTTGTAGTCCCTGGCGTACACGTCCAGTTCGTAGTCCGCCATGTCGTCGAGGACGAGGGGCCCGCTCGTGTACCACACCTTGCCGGTCGTACCCGACTCGCCGATCCCGTCCTCGTGGCGCGTGAGGTTGTCGACCACGGCGACGACCTTGTCGGCGCCCGCTCGGCGCACCTCGACCCGGTACGGACGCGCGTTGTAGCCGCCACCGACGTAGAGGCTGAACGTGGTCCCGTCCACCTCGAATCCGGCGCTCCCCACCTCGACCGGAACGGACTTCACATCCGGGTCGGACGTCAGGGCCGCCTGCCGCGCGGCCGGCGCCGCCCCGGGTGCGGCGTGGGCGGCGGGAGCCGTCAGTACTCCCACCGCCGCCAGCGCGACCGCCGTACCGACGGCCGTCATGGTCCTCTTGAAACTGTTCACCGGAATCCCCCGTGCGTCACGTGTGATCGACTGCACGGGTTGGACGACCGAGGGGCCCTGGAGGTTGTACGCGGTCAGCCCGTGACTCTGACGCGGTCCTCGTGGCCGGTGGAGACGAGGTGGGTGGCGTCGGCGTCCACGAAGCGGATGCGCCAGTAGCCGCTGGTCTGCGCGGTGAACTTCTTGCTCACGGCTCCGTTGGCCCCGGAGACGGAGGTGCCCATCTCCTTCCATGTGGTGGAGCCGTTGGGCCGGAAGTAGTAGCGGACCTTCTGCCCGGGGTACGGCACGAACCCGTCGGGGGTGGAGGTCTTCAGGACTCCGGAGACGGACAGCTGCTTCCCCTTGTCGACGTAGTCCGGTCCGGCGTGCTCATCGGTGATCTGGGTTTCGGCGCGGGTCTGGCGGAGCACCTGGGTACCCGTGCTGGGGCCGATGTTGGAGGTGCCCGGCGTGTACACCCGCCAGCCGTCGGACGGGTATTGGCTGCTCGGTTGGGTCACCTTCACGGTGAACGTCTTGTTGTAGGGCACGGTGAAGGACTGGCGGGTGACCCACGTGCCCGGGCGCAGCTGGAACTGGATCTGGATCGGCGCCTGCTGGCTGGTGATGCCGTCGACGGTGACCTTGCCGCTGAAGGTGAGCCCGCCGTACTTGTCGGTGGAGACCAGCTTCTCCTCGACGACCTTGGTCGTGTGGGTGACCTTCGCGACGGTCGCGGTGCGCGTGCCGTCACCCAGCAGCCAGGCGTCCTGGACGGACACGCCCAGGGAACCGGTCCTGAGGAGCGGGGGCAGCAGGGTGTAGCTCCCGTCGGGTCCGGTGGAGGCCGTTGCCTTCCCGGCTCCCGAGGCGGCGACGTTCCGGCCGGTGGCGGGCTTGACCGTGCCGTCGTCCGCGAGGCGGGTGAGCTTGCCGCGCACGGGCACGGCGGTCCCGTACCGCGCGGTCAGGGGCGCCGTCGGGTTCAGCGTCAGCGTGGACTTCTGGGCCCGGATCTTCGCCGGGGTCGTCACGGGCACCTCGGTGCCCCCGCTCGCGAGGGCCACGGTCTGGGCCAGGGTCTTCTCGGTGCCGAGGGCGGCGACGGTGGTGGTGAACTTGCCCTGCGCGTCGGACACCCCGTCGGCCCGGCCCTCACCCAGGCGGGCACGGACGGCGGCGCCCTTCAGCGGCAGCCGCTCCCCGGTGCGCGGGTGGACGGCGGTGACCGAGCCGGTGACCTGCGTGTCGAGGTCGTCGAGCGAGAACTCCTGCTGACTGGACTTCGCCTCGACCCGGGCATCGAATGCGTAGGTGAACCGTCCGGCGTTGCGGCGGCTCACTTCGGTGGTGCCGTCCTTGGCGTACACGTCCAGTTCGTAGTCCGTCATGTCGTCGAGGACGAGAGGCTGCTTGTCGCCCTCGTACCACTGGACGAAGGGACCGCCCGATTCGTCGGGACCCGGGTCGTTGTACGTGAGCTGGTCGACGACGGCGACGACCTTGTCGGTGCCGGCCCGGCGCACCTCCACCCGGCTCGGAGCGCTCGCGTTGCCGTCGACGAAGACGATGAACTGGTTGTTCTGGTTCTGCCGGACGCTGGCGGCCGGCAGCGCGATCGCCGCGGACTTCGCCTCCGGGTCGGCCGCCAGGGCCGCCTGCCGTGCCGCCGGTACGGCCGCACTCGCGGCGGGAGCCGCCAGGGCCCCCACGGCTGCGATGACGACCGCCGTACCGACGGCCGTCATGGTCCTTCTGAAGCTGTTCACCGGTTCTCCCCCATGCGTCCATGTGACTGCTGCGGGGTTGGACGGACGGCCCGCCCCAAGGGTTGTACGGGCCGCGGCACCTATCCCGCCGATACCGGACACCCGATGGCCGGTACGGGCCCCGGCGACGAGGCCGACACTGGCAAACTCGCCGGGGGACGGTAGCGTGAGCCGACGGTTCCGCGGACGCGGACAGGTCGGAGAGGGAGTTCCGGTGACGGAGAGCGGACAGGGCGGCAGCCCGCAGGGAGGCGAGCCGTGGGGCCCGCCGGTGCCCGCACAGCCGCCGACGCAGCCGCCCGTGCAGCCCGGCGTGGAGCCGGAGTACCTGTACGGCCAGCCCTCCTACGGCTACCCCGCGCCCGGTGGCCCCGCCTACGGCTACCCGCAGGGTCACGTCGCCGGCCCCGGCTACGAGGGCCCCGGCGACCCCCACGGCTACGGCTACCCGCCGCTGCCGGAGGCGGCCACCCAGTACATTGCGCCGGTCCCCGCGGCCCCCGCGCACGGTGAGGCGGCGACGCAGTACATCGCGCCGATCCCGGCCGCCCCCGCGCACGGCGAGGCGGCCACGCAGTACATACCGCCGGTCCCCGCGGCCCCCGCGCACGGCGAGGCCGCCACCCAGTACATTCCGCCGGTCCCCGCCGCCCCCGGGCACCACGAGGCCGCGACCCAGTACATTCCGCCGGTCCCGGCCGCGCCCGCCGATCCCGCAGCCGGGTTCGACGGGCTGTTCCGGGGGGACGTGCAGCACACGCAGCAACTGCCCCCGATCCAGGAGCCGGTGCTCAGCCCGCAGCCGCAACCGCAGCGGCGGCCGCATCCGCAGCAACCGCCGCAGTACCAGCAGCACATGCAGCAGCACCCGCAGCAACAGCAGTACCCGCCGCAGCAGTTCCAGCAGCAGCCCCACTTCCAGCAGCCGCAGGACGCCGCACCCGCGCCCCGCAGGGTCTCGCCCGCGATCATCGCCGCCGTCGTCATCGGCCTGGCCGTCGTCGGGCTCGGGGTCGGTGCGCTGCTCAGTGACGGCAAGGCGCAGAACAACGACCCGGCCGCCGCGGCGCCCACCCCCAAGCCCGGCAGCTCCGCCGCGGACAGCGGGGAGGCTCCGCTGGACCCCGCGCAGCCGCAGGCGGTCCAGCTCGACAAGCTCCTCGCGGACAGCAACGACAGCCGGGCCGCGGTGATCAAGGCCGTCGAGGACATCAAGGGCTGCAGCAACCTGGACCAGGCGGCCACCGACCTGCGCGACGCGGCCCGGCAGCGCGAGGAGCTGGTGACCCGCCTCCAGGAGCTCAAGGTGGACCAGCTCCCGGACAACGCGAAGCTGACCGCGGCCCTCACCAAGGCGTGGAAGTCCTCCGCCGAGGCCGACAACAGCTACGCGTCCTGGGCGGACGACCTCAAGTCCGACGGCGACAAGTGCAAGGACGGCAAGGCCAAGTCGACCGGCAACGCCTCGGACGGGAACAAGGCGAGCGGCGACGCCACCAAGGCGAAGGAGAACGCGGCCGGGATGTGGAACACCATCGCGGGCAAGTACGGCCTCACCAAGCGGGACAAGAGCCAGCTGTAGGGGCGCGTCCGAGGCCCCCCGGAGACGGCCTAGCTCGAACGGGGGGCCTGCTCCAGGGTCTTGGTCATGTCCATGGACTGTTCGCCGCCCGGCTGGGCGACCAGCCGGCCCTGCTGGACGACCTGGAAGGTGACCCGGCCGTTGACCATGCGGGGGAAGCCGGAGACGGCGCGCATGTCCTGGTAGCGCCAGCTGAGGTCGGGGGTCAGGCCGCCGGTCTTGACGGGGTCGGACTGGTTGAGCTTGCGCGTGAGGGTGCGCCCGGTGAGGTCCTCGTCCTCCTTGAACCGCTTCACCATCTCGCTGAACACCGTGTACGCGATCCAGGTGGTCTGGGCACCGCTGTCGTCGGGGTCCACGGCGTTGTCGCCGAAGGCGTGGTCCGAGATCACGTTGCGCATCTGCGTCCACAGCGGGTCGGTGGAGACCGGGTACCAGCTCGTGACGTACGCGCCCTCGAAGGGGCTCTCCTTGCCGCCGGTGCGGTCGACCAGGGCCTGGCTGACGGAGCCGAGCACGGAGGAGACCTGCGGTTTGCGGTTCTGGGAGTCGGCGCGGCGGAATGCGTCGAAGAAGGTCTCGGTGCGGGCGCCGAGCACGGCGGCCACGCAGCCCCTCTCCTTGCCGTCCTTGCCGTCCTTCACGGAACTGGCGCCCCCCTTCGACGGCGCGGCCGGCGCGGCCGGCGCGGCGGCGGAGGAGGCGGCCAGTGCCTCGTTGGCCTGGGCGGAGAGGTCCGCGGAGTCCTCGGCGGCCCGGATGTCGCTGGCCGGGCCCATCTGGTTGGCCTTCAGGCCGGAGTTGAGCTGGAGGGGCAGGGAATCGCCGGCGAGGGTGTCGGGGCGGACCAGGGCGACCTTGGCGCAGGCGCGCCCCAGCTGGTGGCCGGCGCCGGCCACCAGGACGGGCTGGCCGCCGTTGACGGGGTAGGAGAGCGGGGACTGGAACTCCTCCGCGGAGACTCCGTACCCGCCGATGAACGGGATGCCCTCGGCTTCCAGCGGGGCCAGGAAGGCGCGTCCGTGCTGGCTGTAGGAGCCGATGACGGCGACGGCCTTCTCGGCGACCGCCTTGCGGGCGCAGTCGGCGGCGCCGGTGGGTGTGTTGCGCTCGTCGCAGGTCAGGACGCGGAGCTTGCGGCCGTTGATGCCGCCCTTGGAGTTGACCCAGCGCTCGTAGGCCTTGGCCATGCCCGGCATGCCGGGCATGTTGGTCGCCTTGGACGCCACCGGGGCGAAGGTCATGACCGTGAGGGTGTCGGCGCCCCCGGAGCCCCCCGAGCCTCCGGGGAGCGCCCCGCAGCCGGCGACGAGACACGCGCCCATCGCCATGGCCGTGGTCCGGGCCAGAAAGGTGCGGGACAGTGCTGCTGCGCATCGCCGGGTGGTCATGTGCATGCACCATTCCGCGCCCCGGGTAACTGAAGTGTGAGGTGTACACAACATCAGGTGACACCCAGGTGAATTACGGGTGGCGCCCACACGCTGAGTGAGCGCCGGGTGGGTCCGGGCCCCCGGCCGCAGGCGCCTGAAGATCACGTCGAACGGGAACGTACGATCGAAAGCGTGACATTCGCCCAAGGTTCGAAGAACTCTTCCCGCCGCGGCGGCCGCTCCTCCACCATGGGCGGCATGCCCCTCAACGACATGCCGTGGTGGCGCTGGCGCAGCAACGTGCGCTCGGCGCTGCACATGCTCTCCGACCCCGCGTTCCAAGAGGACACCTGGCTGGCCGGCGCCGAGGGGTACGGGGACGTCACCGACGCCGTGTACCGGCTCGTCGAGGACACCTGGCTCGACAGCTGGTCCGCGGAGAAGTACGTCGGCACGATCTTCCGCGACTCGCAGGAAGCGGCCCTGGTCGACCTCGCCGTGCTGCGGGTGCTGCGGATCATGCACCAGATAGGCCCCGACGCCCCGGTCTCCGGCTACCTGGAGCACCACGCCTGGCCGGAGGCGGTACGGGCCGCGCGCGAAGCCCACGTACGGCTGGCGACGGCGGACGGGGACGACCCGGACGCGCGTCCGCGCTCACTGGACGTCCTGAGGATCCTCACGCGCGCGGTGTGATGTGGAAGGCTGTGGGGTCATGAGCGACGACCCGCAGCCCCAGGCCACGCAGCAGTACGTACTGACCCTCTCATGCCCGGACAAGCAGGGCATCGTGCACGCCGTGTCCAGCTATCTGTTCATGACCGGGTGCAACATCGAGGACAGCCAGCAGTTCGGCGACCGCGACACCGGCCTCTTCTTCATGCGGGTCCACTTCGCCGCCGACGCTCCGGTGACCGTGGAGAAGCTGCGGGCCAGCTTCGCCGCGATCGGCGACACCTTCCGGATGGACTGGCAGATCCACCGCTCCGACGAGCGCATGCGGATCGTGCTGATGGTGTCGAAGTTCGGGCACTGCCTCAACGACCTGCTCTTCCGCCACCGCATCGGCGCCCTGCCGGTGGACATCGCGGCGGTGGTGTCGAACCACACCGACTTCGAGGAACTGGTCGGCTCCTACGGGGTCCCGTTCGTGCACATCCCGGTGACGAAGGACACGAAGGCGGCGGCGGAGGCGCAGCTGCTGGAGCTGGTGCGGGCCGAGGACGTCGACCTCGTGGTCCTCGCCCGGTACATGCAGGTGCTGTCGGACACCCTGTGCAAGGAGCTGAGCGGGCGGATCATCAACATCCACCACTCGTTCCTGCCGAGCTTCAAGGGTGCGAAGCCCTACCACCAGGCGCACGCCCGGGGCGTGAAGCTGATCGGTGCGACCGCGCACTACGTGACGGCGGACCTGGACGAGGGCCCGATCATCGAGCAGGAGGTCGAGCGGGTGGGGCACGAGGTCACCCCCGACCAGCTGGTGGCGATCGGGCGCGACGTGGAGTGCCAGGCGCTGGCGCGGGCCGTGAAGTGGCACAGCGAGCACCGGGTGCTGCTGAACGGGACCCGGACGGTCGTCTTCACGTAATCCCGGAGGGGGCCCGGCCGGGGCCCCTCCGCCAGGGCCCGGGCCCTACATCCGGCTCAGGGACGCTGCCGCGAAGAGGACGTCGCGGATGGCTTCGCGGTCGCCGTCCTGGCCGACCGCGGCGTCCTCCGGGGAGATGTGGCCCGCGGCGAGCTGGCAGAATTCGGTGCCGTCCAGGGCGATCCGGGCCACCGTGTGGTCCGGCGAGGGCTTCGCCGCGGGGGAGTCCAGGGCGATGTCCCAGCCGCCGCCTCCCGCCCCCTCGATCTCCAGGTGCAGGGTCCGGCCCGGCGCTCCCGCCGCGACCAGCCCGCGCGGCGGCGCCGCCAGTCCCGCCCGCCGGCGCCAGGCCAGGGCCGCCGGCAGGAGCCGGGCGGCCAGGTCGATCATCCGGTTCAGGTGGGGTGCGGACGGCGGCCCGTACGGGTAGTCCACCGCCTCCGCGATGTCCACGGCGTGGACCCAGCACTCGAAGGCCCGCTCCAGGAAGGCGTCCCCGAGGGGCAGCGCGAAGGCGCCGTAGTCCACGTCCAGCTCGGCCACGCCGCGGCCCGCGAAGGACACCGTGCGGACCAGGGTGTGGCCCTGCTCCCGCCACGGCTCGCGGACCCGGCGGGTGGTCGGGTACGGGGAGTCCTCCCAGAACCGTTCCGTGCGCTCGGCCGGGGTGTCCGCGGACGCGTCGCGGCCCAGGGGGTCGTCCAGGCCCAACGCGGCCGCCACGAGGCCGTCCACCGCCAGCAGGTGCCCGATGACCCCGGCCACCGTGGTCCGGCGCGACTGGCGGCGTTCCTCCTCGAACCACTTCAGCCGGACCGGGGTGTGCCACTCCGAGTCCCCGAACTCCCGCAGCAGCGCGTCGAGCCGGGCCGTCTCGGTGTCGTACGGGCTCGCCCACACCGGGACCGGGATGCGGGCCGGACGTTTGCCGAGGCAGTCCTCGAGCACGCGCGAGCGCAGCAGCGGCTTGAGGTCGAGGCTCTCCTCCGGGTGCAGCAGTCCCACGGCGTCGCGCAGCCGCAGGGCCTCCTCGGCGCAGCGCGCGCATTCGGTGAGGTGGTCCTCGACGGCCTGGGTCTCCTCCGCGGAGCACGCCGCCAGGGCCCATGCGCCGAGCAGGGACTTCAGTACGGCGTGGGTGGGCGGGGGCGCGGCCGGGACGGGGGCGGGCTCGGGCTCCGGGTCGGCGGGTGCCGGTGCTGCGGGGTGGGCGGAGATCTCGGGGTACTTCATGTACTCCGAGTCGTCGAGGGCATCCAGGTCGTCGAGGTCGTCGGGGTCCAGGGGCCCTTCCGCTGACGGTGCGTACCCCGGCCCCTCGAGGTCGAGGTCGTCGGCCGCCCCGCGCGGGCCCGGTATGCGCGCCGGGCCGCCGGAGTGCGGGGGCTGCTCGTGCCGCTCGTACTCTTCGCCGTCTTCTTCGCCGAAGGGGCTCGGAGGCATCGTCATCGGGCGGTTCCATATCCGGAGGGGCCGTATCCCGGCGGGACCGGGTCGTCGAGCGGGACGGCGTTGGCCGTGGACAGCAGTTGCAGGCCCAGGCGCAGCCGGCGCCGGGCCTCGTCCTCGCTGATCTGGAGGTCGGCGGCGGCCTGGCGGTAGTCGCGGCGTTTGAAGTAGGCGAGTTCGAGCGCGGCCCGCAGGGGTGCGGGCATCGAGGTGACGATGAAGTCGGCGCGGGCCGCCGCGGTGGCGGTGCGCACCTTCTGTTCCAGTTCCTCGCGGGAGCCGTTGCCCAGTTCGGCCTGGCGCAGGCGGGCGACGGCCTGCCCCTGGGTGATGCGGGCGACCCAGGAGCGCATGGAGCCCTGTTTGGGGTCGTAGGCGTCCGGGTTCTCCCAGATGTAGCCGAAGACCTCGCGGGTGACCCGGTCGGCGGCCTTCTCGTCGCCGAGGACCCGGTGGGCGAGGCTGTGCACGAGCGAGGCGAAGCGGTCGTACAGCTCGCCGAGCGCGGCGGCCTCGCCGCGGGACAGGCGTTGTTGCATGCGGCGGTCCCAGCGCGGTGGTGCGTCCTTCGGCATCGTGCCCCCAGCCGGGATTCCCGGTTTCGCAGCCGTGTGTCGACCACTCGAATGTAGTGGGCATCCAGCCTTGTGTGCCCGTTTTGCCAGAACCCCGTCCCGGACGTGCGCCCTGCGTGATAGGGACGTCGCGCGGCGTGAACGCGAATGTAGTGCCCAGTACATGGGTACAGGCGTACGCGCCCCACCGCGCTCCTCGTGCGCTGGTTCGATGCGGCCACCTCCTTGACCGCTTCGCTTAACGCGCAGGCCACGTAGGCCTTACGCTCCTGTCCTGTCTTGAACTGCACCCCACCGCACACGTGAAGGCGGAACGCCGAATATGGACAGCGCAGAATACGAGCGCAAGATCGCCGCCCGCTTCGCCACCTTCGATCAGGACGGCTCCGGGTACATCGACCGGGAGGACTTCAGTACGGCGGCCAAGGCGGTCCTGGCCGAATTCGCCGTGGCGGCCCGGTCCGACAAGGGCCAGGCCGTCTTCGCCGGCGCGGAGGCCTTCTGGCAGGGCATGGCCGGCATCGCGGACGTGGACGGGGACCAGCGGGTGTCCCGCGAGGAGTTCGTCACGGGCGCGGCGAAGCGGCTGCGGGACAACCCGCACCGGTTCGCGGAGATCGCGCGGCCGTTCCTGCGGGCGGTGATCGCGGCGGCGGATGCGGACGGCCTCGGTGCGACCCCGGTGGCGACGGCGCGCGTCCTGCGCGTGCTGGGCACGCCGGAGGAACTGGCGGGCCCGGTCGCGACGGCGCTGGACGCGGACGGCGACGGGCGCATCACCGAGGACGAGATCCTGGCGGCCTTCGCCGGCTACTGCGGGGTGGCCGCGCCGGACGCGTAGGCGCCGGCGGGACGGGAGCGGGGCGGCGGGGCGGGAGTCCCGCAGCCCCGCCGAGCCCGTGAGCACCCCGTCGGCTGCTAGGCGAAGCGTTCGCGGAGTTTGTACTTGAGGACCTTGCGCAGGGCGTCGTTGCGGGGCAGGGCCTCGACCAGTTCCAGTTGCTCCGGGAGCTTGTGCGTGGAGAGGCCCTCCGCGCGGAGGTACGAGGTCACCTCGGCCAGGGTCAGCGCGGCCGAGCCCGGGGGCTGTTCGACGACGGCGCAGACGCGTTCGCCGCGTTCCGGGTCCGGCAGGCCGATGACGGCCACGTCGGCCACGGCGGGGAGCTTGTGGAGCAGGTCCTCGATCTCCTTCGCCGAGATGTTCTCGCCCTTGCGGATGATGACGTCCTTGCTGCGGCCGGTCAGGACCAGGTAGCCGTCCTTCGTGAGGTGGCCGAGGTCGCCGGTGATCAGGTAGCCGTCGGCGTCGAAGACGCCGGTGTTCTGGTCGCGGTTGAGGTAGCCCTGGCAGACCGCCTCCCCGCGCAGGCGGACCTCCCCGTCGGTGTCCGGGGGGAGGAGCGCGCCTTCGGGGGTCGTGATGCGGATCGACATGCCCTGCGGGGGCCTGCCCTCGGTGGTGGCGAGGTTCTCCGCGGTGTCGTCCGGGGCGCCCATCGTGATCATGGGGACCTCGGTCATGCCGTAGCCGTGGGTGAGCTGGCAGCCCAGTTCGCGGACGACCGCGTGGTAGATCTCCGGGGGCTTGGGGGCGCCGCCGCCCGCGAGGAGCCGCAGGGTGGGGATGAGCTTGGCGGACGGGTCCTTGCGCTGCTCGGTGAGGAACATGGAGTAGAAGGCCGTGGAGCCGCCGGCGACCGTGACCCCGTGGCGGCGGTAGCCGTCCAGGGCGTCGGGCATCGCGAACTTCTCGAAGAGGACGGCCGGGAACCCGTAGAGCAGGAGCATCACCGTGTAGTCGGGGCCGGCGATGTGGGCGAACGGGAAGGCCATCGAGCCGACGTCGTCCGGTGACAGGTGCAGGGCGTGGGCCAGGCAGGAGCCGCCCGCGATGAGGGAGCGGTCCGTGTGCAGGACCCCCTTGGGGTCCGAGGTGGTGCCCGAGGTCCAGTAGATCCACCGGACCGAGACGCCCTCCTCGGGGGGCGGGGGGAGCACCGCGGGGTCTCCGGCCGGGAGGGAGGCGTAGGCCTCGAAGACGCCGTGCGCGCCGAGGCGGTGCGCCATCGCGGTGTGGTCGAAGCCGCGCCAGGTGCCGGGGACGGCGAAGAACTCCGCCTTCGACTCGCGCAGGGCGAAGCCGACCTCGCGGTCCCGGTAGAAGGGGATGACGGGGGTCTGGATCGCACCGATGCGGGCGAGGGCGACCGAGAGCAGCACGGTCTCGATGCGGGTGGGGAGCTGCCAGGCGACCACCGTGCCGGGGCGCACGCCCATGCCGTACAGGCCGGCCGCGACCTGCTCCGAGCGGTCGCGCAGCTCCGCGAAGGTCAGCCGGCGGTCGTCGGCCGGGTCGTCGGCGGCCTCGATGAGGACGGGGGCGTCGGGGGTCATGGCGGCCCGGCGGGTGATCAGGTCCCAGAGCGTGCGGGACCGGCTGAGTTCGACTGCGGTGCTGTTGTCCGCCATCCCGGACCCGCCTCCCCTTGGCCGCCAGATGACCTGACGGATAGTCAGATCCAGCGCAGAGCGTAGAGCGCGGACGCTTGTCGGTCCAGGGGTGGGGAGCTAGCTTGGTTCCAGATTTCTGACGCCCCATCAGATTCGGGATGTCGGATCAGGTCCAACGGGATTCAGCGAGGGGACACCATGGAACTGCCTCGGATCATCAGCGTCGACGACCACGTCATCGAACCGGCCCACCTCTTCGACGTGTGGCTGCCGGCCAAGTACCGCGACCGCGGACCCAAGGCGCTCACCGCCGGCATCGGCGAGCTCGCCTACACCGGCGGCAAGTACGTGATCACCATGGACCCCGACGGCCCGCCGACCGACTGGTGGATCTACGAGGACCTGAAGTTCCCGTACAAGCGCAACATCGCCGCCGTCGGCTTCGACCGGGACGAGATGACCCTGGAGGGCATCACCCGCGAGGAGATGCGGCGCGGCTGCTGGGACCCCAAGGCCCGCCTCCTCGACATGGACCTCAACCACGTCGAGGCCTCCCTGTGCTTCCCGACCTTCCCGCGCTTCTGCGGGCAGACCTTCGCCGAGGCGAAGGACAAGGAGGTCGCGCTGGCCTGCGTGCGCGCGTACAACGACTGGATGGTCGAGGAGTGGTGCGGGGACAGCGGCGGCCGGCTCATCCCGCTCTGCATCATCCCGCTCTGGGACATCGACCTGGCCGTCGCCGAGATCCGCCGCAACGCCGCGCGCGGGGTGCGGGCCGTGACCTTCTCCGAGATCCCCACCTACCTCGGCCTGCCGTCCATCCACTCCGGCTACTGGGACCCCTTCTTCGCCGTCTGCCAGGAGACCGGCACCGTCGTCAACATGCACATCGGGTCCAGCTCCCAGATGCCCGCCGCCTCCCCCGACGCCCCGCCCGCCGTGCAGGCCGCGCTCAGCTTCAACAACGCGATGGCCTCGATGATGGACTTCCTGTTCAGCGGGGTGCTCGTCAAGTTCCCCACGCTGAAACTGGCGTACAGCGAAGGGCAGATGGGCTGGATCCCGTACGCCCTGGAGCGCGCCGACGACGTGTGGCAGGAGCACCGCGCCTGGGGCGGGGTCAAGGACCTGATCCCCGAGCCGCCGTCCACGTACTACTACCGGCAGATGTTCTGCTGCTTCTTCCGTGACAAGCACGGCATCGCCTCGCTGGACGTCGTCGGCCGCGACAACGCCACCTTCGAGACCGACTACCCGCACGTGGACTCGACCTTCCCGCACACCAAGGAGGTCGCCCTCGACCACGTCAAGGGTCTCGATGAAGAAACCGTGTACAAGCTCATGCGCGGAAATGCCATTCGCATGCTCGGACTTGACTTCGACAAGGACCGGCGGACGGGGCGGTAGGCGCAGTGGACCTCACCTATACCGAGGAGGAGCGCGAGTTCCGTGCCCGGCTGCGCGCCTGGCTCGCACACGTGCTCCCCGGGCTGCCGCCCAGGCCCTCGCCCGACGACTGGCCGGGCCGCCGCGCCTACGACGCGGGCTGGCAGCGCCGGCTGTACGACGCCGGGTACGCCGGACTGCACTGGCCGGTGGACGCCGGCGGCCGCGGGGCCACGCCCACGCAGCACCTGATCTACCTGGAGGAGACCGAGCGCGCGGGAGCCCCGTACGTCGGCGCGAACTTCGTCGGGCTGCTGCACGCCGGGCCGACCATCGCCGCCGAGGGCACCGCGGAGCAGCGGGCACGCTGGCTGCCGCCCGTCCTGCGCGGCGACGAGATGTGGTGCCAGGGCTTCAGCGAGCCGGACGCGGGCTCCGACCTGGCCTCGCTGCGCACCCGCGCGGTCCGCGACGGCGACGAGTACGTGATCAGCGGCTCGAAGATATGGACCTCGCACGCGGAGGTGTCCGACTGGTGCGAGCTGCTGGTCAGGACGGATCCGATCAGCGAGACGACCCCCAAGCACCGGGGGATCTCCTGGCTGGCCATGCCGATGGACGCGCCCGGGGTGACGATCCGGCCGCTGCGCACCCTGGCCGGGTCCACGGAGTTCGCGGAGATGTTCCTCGACGAGGTCCGGGTCCCGGTCACCAACCGGGTCGGCGCGGAGAACGACGGCTGGCGGGTCACGATGGTGACCCTGTCCTTCGAGCGCGGCACCGCCTTCGTCGGCGAGGTCGTCGCCTGCCGGCGCACCCTGGGCGAGCTGGCGCGCACCGCGAAGGCGAACGGCCGCTGGGACGACCCGGTGCTGCGGCGCCGGCTGGGGCGGCTGTACGGGGAGTTCGGTGCGCTGTGGCGGCTCACCCAGTGGAACGTCAGCGAGTCCGAGCGCTCGGGCGGGGTCCCGGGCATCGGCGGCAGCGTCTTCAAGCTGGCGTACTCGCACGCGCGCCAGGAGCTGTACGACACGGCCGCCGAGGTGCTGGGGGCCGAGGCCCTCTCGCTGGAGGAGGAGTGGACCCTGGACCGGCTCTCCTCGCTCTCGTACACGATCGCGGCGGGCACCTCGCAGATCCAGCAGAACATCGTGGCCGAGCGGATCCTCGGCCTTCCGAAGGGCAGGTGAGCGTTCCGTGGACTTCCAGCCGACGCAGGACCAGCGGGACCTGCGGGCAGGCGTACGGGACCTCCTGGCGGGCCGCTACGACCGCGAGGCGCTGCGCGCCTCGGTGGACGGGGCGGCCGCCACGGGCCGGTCCGTGGACCGGGCCCTGTGGCGGGAGCTCGGCGCGGCCGGGTTCTTCGCGCTGCGGCTCCCGGAGGACGAGGGCGGGGTCGGGCTCGGACTCCCGGAGGCCGTCCTGGTCTTCGAGGAGGCCGGGCGGGCACTGCTGCCCGGCCCGCTGGTCGCCACGCACCTGGCGGCCGGGCTGGTGGCGGGTGCCGCGGAGGGGGAGGCGGTGGTGACGGCCTTCGACATGGACGGCCCGCTGGTGGCCCACCTCGGCGAGGCCGACGCGGTCCTCGGCGCGGACGGGGAACCGGTCGATCCGGCCGGCTGGAACCACGCCGGGGAGCCGGTGCGCTCCGCGGACCCGCTGACCCCGCTGGCCCGGGTCTCCCTGCCGGGGCAGCCGGTGGCGGCCGGTGCCTACCGGGACGCGGGGGCGCTGCTGACGGCGGCCCTGCAGCTCGGCAGCGCGCTGCGCACGGTGGAGCTGGCGGTGCGGTACGCCAAGGAGCGCGAGCAGTTCGGGCAGCCGATCGGGGCGTTCCAGGCGGTCAAGCACCTGTGCGCGCAGATGCTGGTGCGGGCGGAGGTGGCCCGTACGGCGGTCTACGCGGCCGCCGTGACGGCCGATCCGGCGGAGGTGGCCGGAGCGAAGCTGCTGGCCGACGAGGCGGCCGTACGCAATGCCCGGGACTGTCTGCAGGTGCACGGCGGGATGGGCTTCACCTGGGAGGCGGACGTGCACCTGCACCTGAAGCGGGCGTGGGTGCGGGCGGAGCAGTGGCGGACGGCGGCGCAGGCGGAGGAGGCGCTGGCGGCGGAGCTGCTGGCGGCGGTGGAGTAGGCGGCGCGGTCTGAGTGGTCAGGGCTGCGGGCCGTGTGCTCGCTCGCTGTGACGGAGGGGTACGGGAGGGACGGCGCGGGATGCATGTCCGATTACAGAGAGTTGATATCGGTTTGTGTCCTTCGCCCGACTCATTGCGGCCCGGAGGCGGGGGGCCGCTCCGGTACGCTCCCGGGAATGCGAGCGGTTGAGCGGCGCGAGCGCCGCACAGTATGCACCACGCCTACTCCTTCACGCTGGAATATGCCCGAAGCGCTTGTTGTGGTGACTGTATGTCAACCATGCTGCTCGGCAAGGGGGTCACACTCGGTGACCCCGCCCTGTCGCGAGGCGAAGTGTCCGCCGGTTCGGATGGTGTGAGCGGTGCAGGTGCTTCAGGTTCAGCTGGAGGTAGGACCGGACCCCGCCGAGGTCGGCCGGGCCCGCCGATGGGCCCGCTCCCGGCTCGCGGGCTGCGGCATAGGGGATGACGAGCCGCTCGCCGAGACCCTGATCCTGCTGATCTCCGAGCTGGTCACCAACGCCGTCGTGCACACCGGCTGTCCGGCCGTGCTGCGCATGCTCTTCGGGGAGCCGGGGGTGCGGGTGGAGGTCGCGGACGCGAGCGACCGGGCCCCGTCCCCGCGACAGGCCGCCGGCGACGACACGGGCGGTCGCGGGCTGGAACTCGTGGACGGGCTGGCGGACCGCTGGGGCTGGCAGCGCGAGGGCGCCGGCAAGCGGATCTGGTGCGAGATCGACCGCGAGGAGAAGACCGCGGAGGGGATCGGGGAGGAGTCCGCGGAACGGCCTGCGGAAAGGCCCGCGGAGGAGTCCCTGGGCGGGGCGAAAATCCGGGGCTCGATCCGGGAACCGCGCGTGTACCTCTAACGAGGTGTTGACGGTTCGTCAACTGGTGATCACTCTTGTGTTGAACGATTCGTCGCGAGGGGACGCCAAGGGTCAGGTCCTGCCTTGACGAGTGCGGGTCGTGGGGTGGCGGCCGCCGTGCCGCGCTCGGGGCGTGCATGCGCGCCGCCGCCACCCGCAGAACCTCTGCTTTTGACGCGCCGCTCGCACGGATCGGCCCTGGCGGGCCTCCCCGGCTTCGCGCCGCTGCGCCGGCCTCCGGCCGTCGGTGCCGAAGCGGTGAAGTCGGACCCGCCGCCGTGCAATGCGATGGCCCCGCCACGTCGTGTTGAGGGTGAGGGGGTGTGGCCGGGTGGAGCCATCCGAAGAATCGTTTGCGGAGTTCGTCGCGGCGCCGACGCCGCACGCCGCCGTCCGGGCGGCGGCCCTGATCCGCAGGCGCCGCCGGGCGGCCGGTGCCGGGCTGGCGGCGGCCGTCGCGGTGCTGGCCGTCCTCGCCCCGCCGTGGCCGTCGGCCGACGGCTCCCGGACGTCGGCTCCGGCTCCGCCCGCCGCGACGGCGGCGCCGTCCGGTCCGGCCGGCCCGGCGCTCGGGGTCCCGTACCCGCACGAACTGTACGTGCACTGCGGGATCCGGTACACGAAGTTCGGCGGCCGCTGGTGGCGCGCCGAGCCGGAGGTGCCGGAGGGCGCTCTCGACCCGGCCGTCAGGACGGACGCGTACACGGCGGGCACGATGGTGCTCGTCTCGGCGGTCGAGGCGCGCTTCGTCCGCCACGCCCCGGACCTCGCGGTCACCTTCCGCCCCCTGGCGGACGAACCGCCGCCCTGCGACTGAGCGTTGGCGTGCGACCCCGGGTGGCCGGTGGTCGGGTGCCCGCGGCTCCCGTGGAACTATGAGGTGTACATGACGTGTCTCTGTCCCTGTCGCGTCGTCCCACCCCGAAGGTCCACCCTCATTGCAGGAGGAGCACATGGCAAACCCGTACGAGGTGACGCCTCCGCCCGCCCCGAGGCGGACCGGGAGCAAGCTCCCGGTCTTCCTCGTCCTCGTCCTGGTCGCCGCAGCCATCTACGGAGCGTCCCAGTGGCTCGGCAAGGACGGCGGCAAGGACGACGCCAAGCCCTCGACCTCGCCTTCCGCCGCGGCGTCCAAGGACCCCGGGAACCCGGAGTCCTCCTCCGACACGTCGAGCACGTGGGCGGTGGGCGACTGCGGCGGCCCCGACCCGGACAACAAGCCGGACGGCTACCGGCCGCAGAAGTGCTCGGCGTCCGGTGCCACCTTCAAGGCGATCGACATCAAGGACGCCAGCATCCTGCCGGGCGCCATCCAGTGCCCGCCCGGCACCGACCTGATGATCCAGGTGAGCATCTCCTACGGTTCGAGCAAGTCGGGCGGCGGCATCCCCACCAACACCGTCTGCGGCCGGAACCTGACCGGTGAGCACCCCGGTGACGCGGGCGCCGGCGGCGGCCAGCTGGTCCAGGGCGACTGCGTGACCGACCAGGCGCAGGAAGTCCCGTGCGCCTCGGGCGGACAGGGCGCGTACAAGGTGCTCGGCCTGGTCAAGACGAAGGCCGAGTGCCCTTCCGGCACCACCGAGCCGATGCAGCTGACCATGGCGGTGGGCCGCCCGTACGACGTGATCTGCGCCAAGGGCTGACCTCAGGCGTGCAGGGCGGTGGTCCCGGATCCGCGACGGATCCGGGGCCACCGCTTTGTGCGCTCAGAGGATCGCGACCGGGGCCACCGGGGTGCCCACCGCGCCGACGAAGGGTTCCGGCATGGCCGAGAGGAGGAAGGAGTAGCGGGATTCTTCCGCACAGGCTGTGGACAACTTTTCGAGGTTCCAGTTCTGGCCCTGGTGCATGCCCATCTCGACCAGGTCCAGCGCGTGCACCGGCAGCCACAGGTTGTCTATCTCCGGCGGGAAGATCTCGAAGGTGAGGGTGTCGTTCGCGACGGCCGCCACGTCCCGGGCGTGGAACCACTCGGGCGTGCGGACGGACAGGCCGGGGGACGGGTAGCCGTAGCCGTGCTTGTCGCCCGCCAGGTAGACCTGCACCTGGCCGGTGCGGACCAGGACGATGTCGCCCGCGCGGACGGTGACCCCGCCGAACTCCTCCGCCTGCTCCAGGTCCTCCGGGGTGACCGGGTGGCCGCCGGGGAGCCGGTCCAGGCCCTTGGCGCGGGCCACGTCGAGCAGGACGCCGCGCGAGACGATGTGCCCGGCCTTGTCGATGCCGCTGAACTCGGCCCGCCCGTGCGCCGTGATGGTGCCGGCCGGGCGGCCGTTGTAGATCTTCCCCGAGTGCGAGACGTGCGTGAGCGCGTCCCAGTGGGTGCCGGCCTGGAGGCCGAAGGTCACCGCGTCGTCGCTGCAGGCCACCGTGCCCGGGCCGAAGAGTTCCTGGTTGATCTGCACCATCGTGTGCAGCGGGTTGATCCGGCCGGGGATCATGCCGGACTGCACCCCGTCCTCCTTGAGGGGGAGGGCCAGGGGGATGCGGCGCCCGGTGCGGATCTCGGCCGCCGCGGCGCGGACCACCTCGTCGGTGATGAGGTTGAGGGTGCCGATCTCGTCTTCGGCGCCCCACCGGCCCCAGTTGTTGACGCGCTTGGCGATGTCGTGGAACTCGGCGGGCATGGACATCGATCTCATCAGCTCCTCGGAGGGGAAATGAACGGCTGAGGCGAACTGGGGCTTGTGCTCGCGCATCTGACTGCCCATAGAATCTAACGGACCGTCAGAAAACGCGGGAAGGGGCCGGACGTGGGGAACTTCTTGGCAGGCAAAGTCGTCGCCGTCACAGGCGCCGGCCGGGGCATCGGACGGGCCGTGGCACTCGCCGCGGCCGCCGAGGGTGCCAGGGTCGTCGTCAACGACTACGGCGTGGGGATGGAGGGCAACGAGCCCACCAGCGAGATCGCCGAAGCGGTGGTGAAGGAGATCATCGCCGCCGGTGGGGAGGCTGTTGCCGTCGCCGACGACATCTCGACCATGGCGGGCGGCCAGCGCATCGTCGACACCGCGCTCGCCCAATACGGACGCATCGACGGAGTCGTGTGCGTCGCCGGCATCCTGCGCGAGCGGATGCTGTTCAACATGTCCGAGGAGGAGTGGGACCCGGTGGTCGCCACCCACCTCAAGGGCACGTTCACCGTCTTCCGCGCGGCCTCCGCCGTCATGCGCCGCCAGGGCACCGGCACGCTGATCGGCTTCACCAGCGGAAACCACCAGGGCTCCGTGGCCCAGGCCAACTACAGCGCCGCCAAGGGCGGGATCATCTCGCTCGTCCGCTCCGCCGCGCTGGGCCTGGCCAAGTACGGGGTCACCGCCAACGCCGTCGCACCCGTCGCGCGCACCCGGATGTCGGCCAACGTGCCGATGGAGCTCAAGGAGATCGGCGAGCCCGAGGACGTGGCGGCGCTCGTGACCTACCTGCTCTCCGACCGGGCCGTGGCCGTCGGAGGGGAGAAGATCACCGGGCAGGTCTACACGATCGCCGGCCCGAAGATCGCCGTCTGGGCCCAGCCCCGCGAACTGCGCGCCGGCTACGCCGAGGGGTCCTGGACCCCCGAGAAGATCGCCGACTTCCTGCCGGGGACCGTGGGCACCGACCCGATGCCGATGCTCGCCCAGCTCGAAGCCATGGCCAAGGCGGCGGCCGCCAAGGACCGCCCCAACGCGTAAGCCCTGGCCGGGCGTTCAGGGTGGATCGGCGTGCATGCGTGCCACGGCGCCACGGACCGGCCCCGGCCGTCCCGCCCGGACCGTGCCGGGCCCGTACCGCCCGGCGACGGGGCACGCGGGCCGGACCGGCAAGACCCGAAAGAGACGGCCCTGCGGCCGGACAGCACCCGAGGGGGCACTGACCATGGACTTCGGCTTCGATGAGGAGGACGAGGAGCTGCGCGGCCGCGCGCGGGCGTGGCTCGCCGAGCACCTCACCGGCCCGTACGAGGCGGCGCGCGGCCTCGGCGGGCCCGGCAGCGAGCACGAGGGGGTCGAGATCCGGCGTGCGTGGGAGCGCGAGCTGGGCCGGGGCGGGTGGATCGGCCAGGGCTGGCAGAACCCCGAAGGCGGTACGGTCGGCGCCGGTCGTGCGGAGGCGGGCCCCTACGGCAACCGGCGGCTCTCCCTCACCGGGCAGGTCGTGTGGGCCGAGGAGTACGCGGCTGCGCGCGCTCCGGCCCGGGTCGGCCACATCGGCGAGAACCTCCTCGCGCCGACCCTGATCGCCTACGGCTCCCCGGAGCAGCGGGCCCGCTTCCTCCCCGGCATCGCCCGCGGCGAGGAGCTGTGGTGCCAGGGGTACTCCGAACCGGGCGCCGGCTCCGACCTCGCGGGAATCCGTACGACGGCGGTGGCGGACGCGGCAGACGGGCTGTACCGCGTCACCGGGCAGAAGATCTGGACCTCGCTCGCCCAGGACGCCGACTGGTGCTTCGTCCTGGCCCGTACCGAAGCCGGGTCCGCGCGGCACCGCGGGCTGTCCTTCCTCCTGGTCCGCATGGACCAGCCGGGCCGGGTCGACGTGCGGCCGATCCGGCAGATGTCGGGGACCTCCGAGTTCAACGAGGTGTTCTTCGACGGGGCCGTCGCCGCCGAGGTGGTCGGCGGGGAGGGCAACGGCTGGTCCGTGGCCATGGGACTGCTCGCGCTGGAGCGAGGGGTCTCCACGCTCGTCCAGCAGATCGGCTTCGCGGCCGAACTGGAGCGGGTGGTCCGGGCGTACGTGGATGTAGGCGCGGGCGACCCGGTCCTGCGCGAACGCCTCGTACGGCAGTGGGCCGAGCTGCGCACGATGCGGTGGAACGCCTTGCGGACGCTGGGCGCCGCGGACGCGGACCCAGGTGCGCCCAGCGTGGCCAAACTGCTGTGGGGCGGCTGGCACCGGCGGCTCGGGGAGCTGGCGGTGGAGGTCCGGGGAGCGGTGGCCACGGCCGGGCCGGGGCACTGGTCGCCGGGGACCCCGTACGAACTCGGACTCGACGAGGAGCAGCGGCTGTTCCTGTTCACCCGCGCCGACACCATCTACGGCGGCTCGGACGAGATCCAGCGCAACATCATCGCCGAGCGCGTGCTCGGCCTGCCTAAGGAGTCCAGGTGAGAGGCGTCGTATTCGACGGCAAGCAGGCCCAGGTGGTCGACGATCTGGAGATCCGGGACCCGGGGCCGGGGGAGGTGCTGGTCGCGATAGCGGCGGCCGGACTGTGCCACAGCGATCTGTCGGTGATCGACGGGACGATCCCGTTCCCGCCGCCGGTGGTGCTGGGGCACGAGGGCGCGGGCGTGGTGGAGGCGGTCGGTTCCGGGGTGACGCACGTGGCGCCCGGCGACCACGTCTCGCTGTCCACGCTCGCCAACTGCGGGGCGTGCGCCGACTGCGACCGCGGCCGGCCCACCATGTGCCGCAAGGCGATCGGGATGCCGGGGCAGCCGTTCTCGCGGGGCGGCAAGCCGCTCTTCCAGTTCGCGTCCAACTCGGCCTTCGCGGAGCGGACGATCGTCAAGGCCGTGCAGGCCGTGAAGATCCCGAAGGACATCCCGCTGACCTCGGCCGCGCTGATCGGCTGCGGGGTCCTGACGGGCGTGGGCGCCGTGCTGAACCGGGCGAAGGTGGACCGGGGCGAGAGCGTGGTCGTCATCGGTACCGGCGGCATCGGGCTCAACGTGCTCCAGGGCGCGCGGATCGCGGGCGCCACGACGATCGTGGCGATCGACGCGAACCCGGCGAAGGAGGCGGTGGCCCGGCAGTTCGGCGCCACGCACTTCATCGACGCCTCGGCGGTGGCGGACTCCTCCGCGGCGGTGAAGGAGATCCTGCCCACGGGCGCGGACCACGCCTTCGAGTGCGTGGGCCACGTCAAGCTGATCCGGCAGGCGATCGACCTGCTGGACCGGCACGGGCAGGCGATCCTGCTCGGCGTGCCCGGCTTCAAGGAGGAGGCGGCCTTCCAGGTCTCGTCCATGTACCTGGACAAGACGATCATGGGCTGCCGGTACGGGTCCTCGCGCCCGCAGCGGGACATCGCGCTGTACGCGGAGCTCTACCGGCAGGGCAAGCTGCTGCTGGACGAGCTGGTCACGGAGGTCTACCCGGTGGAGGACTTCGCCAAGGCCGTGGACGACGCCCACCACGGGCGGGTGGCCCGCGGGGTCCTCACGTTCTGAGCCCGCCGGATCTCGTGGGTCTCGCGACCGCTGCTGCGCGCGGGCGGGTACCGGGTCAGCTCTCCCGGGCCACCCAGGCCAGCGCCAGCAGCGGGGTCAGGCTCGCGAGGAAGGCGGGCAGCCGGTGGAAGCCGCCGACCTCGAACTCCAGGGCCACGGGCAGCAGCAGGAGCAGCCCGCACAGCAGGATGCCGAGGACCGGCAGGTGCAGGCGGGGGTGGAACCGGCGCAGGTCCTCCACCTGGGAGTCGTACATCTCCGACTTGATCCAGGCGCCCGCTCCGATGAGGATCGGCAGGACGAAGAGCGCCGCCATGAAGTAGGCGAAGGCCCGGCCGAAATCCAGGTCCCAGTACTTCGAGGCGCCCTCCTCGGGGTGGCCGGGGGCGTAATAGGCGTCCACGCTCATCCCCTGTGCGGGCCGGTGGGCGGTGGTGTACCCCTCCAGGACCAGCTCGTGGGGGCCGGTGGTGAAGGGGACGCGCACGAGGAGGTCGGCGGTCCAGAAACCCGCGGTGTCGTTCCCGGGCGGGGTGTACGCGGGATCGCCGACCGGCCGGACGATCTCCACTTCGCGCTGCTCGTAGCCGATCCGCTCCAGGCGCTCGCGCTCCATCCCCGTCTCGCTGGAACCGGTGACACCCACCATCCAGGCGGCGGCCACCGCGAACGGCACCCCGAAGGCGAACAGCCAGCTCAGCACCCGGTCCGAGGGGCGGTTGTCGGGCAGTGGCCGCAGCTTGTCCAGCGGACCGATCCGGGCCCGGTACGAGGCCACGATCCAGCAGCAGGCGAAGACGGCGGAGGCTCCGGCGAGGCACAGCTCGGCCGTCAGCGGCGGGTAGGGCGAGACGGAGAACAGGGCGCAGAGGATCGCGGCGAGCGCGCAGCCCACCGTCAGCCAGCCGGTGATGCCGGTCCACCGGCTGTGCCCCGTCACCACCGCCTCCGGGCCACGAACACCCAGGCCAGGGCCAGGGCCGGGGTGAAGCTCGCGAGGAAGGCGGGCAGCCGGTTGTAGCCGTGGACCTGGAATTCGAGGGCCACGGGCAGCAGCAGGACGAGGCCGCACAGCAGGATCGCCAGGGCCGGCAGATGGACGCCGGGGCGGAAGCGGCGCAGCCCCTCCAGGTGGTAGGGCGCCATGAACGCCTTGGTGAGGGCGCCCGCGCCGATGAGGATCGGTACGGCGAAGACCAGGACGAAGCCTTCGAGCAGCAGGGCACTGCTCCGGAAGGACTCCCCGGTCACGCCTTCCTCGGGGTGGGCCGGGGCGAAGTAGGCGTGCACCCGCATGCCCGGCTCGGGGGAACGGCTGGTGTGGTACGCCTTCAGGGCGATCTCCCGGGGCCCGGCGTCGAAGGGGACGCGGACCACGAGGTCGGTGTTGTACCAGCCGTCGCTGTCCTCGGAGGGCGGTGTGTGCACCGGGTCGCCGGCCAGCCGGACGATCGTGACCCGGTGCTGGGCGTAGCCGGTCCGGTCGAGCCGCTCGATCTCCTTGCCCGTCTTGCTGGAGCCGGTGAACAGCACCATGAGGGCGGCGGCCACCGCGAACGGCATCCCGAAGGCGAAGATCCAGGGCAGCGAGTCCTCCCCGCGGCGGCGTCGGGGCAGCGTCTGCGGCTTGTCCAGCGGCCCGATCCGGGCCCGGTACGAGGCCACGACCCAGCAGCAGGCGAAGACGGTGGAGGCGCCGGCGAAGCACAGCTCGGCGGTCAGCGGCGGGTACGGCGAGACCGGGGTCAGCGCGCACAGGAGCGCGCCGAGGGCGGTCCCCACCATCAGCCAGCCGGTGATGCCGGTCCACCGGCTGCGCCCCGGCTCGTACGTGTCTCCCATGGCCCCCCGCCTGTTCGAGATCCGCAGGATAGCGGGGGAGGATTTCGCCGAGGCCGTGGGCTACGCCCACCGCCGACGGGCTCCGGCGGCGCGCCGGTCCGTACGCCCGGGACCGGCTCACGGAAGGCTGGCGCCATGCGGAAACTGATCTACGGCATGAACCTGTCCCTGGACGGCTACATCGCCGCGCCCGGCGACGACATCGGGTGGAGCGTGCCGAGCGACGAGCTGTTCGGCTTCTGGTCCGACCAGTTGGTGGCGATCGACCTGGAGCTGTACGGGCGCAAGCTGTGGCAGGCGATGAGCTCCTACTGGCCGACCGGCGACCTGCAGCCCGGGGCCTCTCCGGCGGAGATCGAGTTCGCGCGCCGCTGGCGGGACCTGTCGAAGGTGGTGTTCTCCTCGACGATCGACGAGGTCGACTGGAACACCCGCCTGGTCACCGGCGACGCGGTCGCCGAGATCACCCGGCTCAAGGCCGAGGACGGCGGCCCGATGCACATCGGCGGTGCGACGCTCGCCGGGGCGGCCGTGCGGGCCGGTCTGGTCGACGAGTACCTGCTGGCCACCGCACCGGTCCTGGTGGGCGGCGGCACGCCGTTCTTCACCGCGCTGGACAACTGGGTGAACCTGAACCTGGTGGAGACGCGGACGCTCCCCTGCGGCGTGATCCTGACCAGGTACGAGACGAGGCGCTGAGCGTCCGTCGCGGGGAGTCGCGGCGCCGGCGGGACCCGGCGAGGGGTGTCACTCTGCGAGGCGGCCGAAGCGGCCCTTGTGGAAGAGGAGGGGTGCGCCCTCGCCGGCCGCGCCCATGGCCTCGACCTTGCCCACGACGATGAGGTGGTCGCCGCCGGTGTGCACGGCGTGGATCCGGCAGTCGATCCAGGCGGGCACCGCGTCGAGCTGCGGCGAGCCCGTGACCGGGGCCGGGGTGTGGGTGACGCCGGCGAACTTGTCGGCGCCGCTGACGGCGAAGGCCCGGCACAGGTCGCCCTGTTCGGCGCCGAGGATGTTCACGCAGAACACCCCGGTGCGCGCGATGCGGGGCCAGGTGGTCGACGTACGGGCCACCATGAAGGTGACCAGCGGCGGGTCGAGGGAGAGCGCGGTGAAGGACTGGCAGGCGAAGCCTGCCGGGCCGTCCTCGTCCTCGCCGGGCGGGGACGTGATGATCGTGACCCCGGTGGCGAAGTTCCCCAGTACGACGCGGAATTCGGCGGGGCTGACGGGCGCGCGCTCGTCTTCGCCGACGGCCCGCAGATCGGGGCGGGGCAGTGCTTCGACGGGTTCGGTCCCGGGCTCCGCGGCGGCGGAGGGGAGGGAGCCGACTGATCTGAGGTATCGGACGACGGTGGCCGCCATCCCTGCGTGTCCCATCACATCACCGATTGAACCTGACGGTTCGTCAGATGGGAAGAGGGGTGTAGGGTCCGCATCAATTGAACGTGTTCAATAGAGGTTCCGCAGAGTGTGGACGTGGGGGATCGCATGGTGAACCAGGTGGCCGTCGCGCCGCGGAGCAGAGGCTCCTGGGGCGGTATCGCACCCGGCGCGGGAGCCGTCGCCGGGGTGCAGTTCCTCGCCGGGACGCTGTTCTGGTGGGCCGCTCCGGGCGAGAGCGACGCCTACGGCGGGGGCTACGGCACCTTCGCCATCGGCCTGGTCTTCGCGGTGGTCTTCGGATGCATCGTCCTCCCGCCGCTGGCCCTCGGGGCGGGCTTGGTGCACGGCACGCTCTTCACCACCCCGGTGATGCTGCTCTCGAACGCCGCGGGCGTGCGCACCCGGATCCCGGCGCCCCGGTGGGCCCTGCCGGCGGTGGTCCTGCTCGCCGGTGCGTACGCCGCACCGGTGGCCCTGATCATGCGCACCTCGTACGCCGCCACCTGGGGCTGGATCGCGGCCGCCGGGGTGATCCCCGTAGGGGTCGCGGTGTTCGCGCGGATGCGGCAGCGGACGAAGGGCCGGGTGCGGCTGTGGGCGCTGGCGGCGTCCGTGATCGCGGTACCCACCGCCCTCGTCGCGGGCTTCCTCATGCCTCCGTACGAGCCGCCGGTCCTGGAGCGCGCCGACTACGTCGGCGTGTGGAGCGGCGACGGAACCGACCTGGAACTCGACGACCAGGGCGCGGTCAAGGCGGAGGGCCTCCCGGTGGACCACGGATTCGACGACGCGGGCCGCTGTTCGGGGGAGGGGACCTGGGAGGACGCCGGGGCGGCCGGCAGCTACGGGGCGGGCGTGACCCTCGCCGTCCCGGGGTGCGCGAACGCCGTGCTGAACTGGCAGGTGGCGGGCACGGAGGAGGAGCCTCAGCTGTTCGTGCTGATCGGCGACCCGGACAGCTGGGACGTGCGCGTGCTGCGGAAGCGGCTGCGGTAGGAGGTCGGGGCGAGGCCCAGGCTCTGCTGGAACACCCGCCGCATCGTCTCCGCGGAACCGAAGCCCGACTGCGCGGCCACCGCGTCCACCGGATCGTCACCGGCCTCCAGGAGCGCCTGGGCGGCTTCGAGACGGACGGACTCCAGGTACTGCCCCGGCGTCATCCCGGTCTCCGCGCG
This sequence comes from Streptomyces sp. NPDC056883, assembly GCF_042788835.1. Taxonomy (NCBI): domain Bacteria; kingdom Bacillati; phylum Actinomycetota; class Actinomycetes; order Kitasatosporales; family Streptomycetaceae; genus Streptomyces; species Streptomyces sp. NPDC056883. The sequence goes on from NZ_JBHUBS010000012.1 coordinate 112,724, forward strand.
GAACAGCCGGGCGAGGTGGCGGGCGCTGACCCCGGCGTCCCGGGAGACCTCGTCGAGCGCGAGCCGCGGATCGGCCCCGATGGCGTCCATGACCCCGCGCAGGACCGGATGCCCGGCCTCGCGCGGGGTCAGGCGGGCGCTGTACTGGGACTGCCCGCCGGGCCTGGCCATGAAGACGACCAGCTCCCGCGCGACCTCCCGGGCGATCGCCGCCCCGTGGTCCTCCTCGACCAGGGACAGCGCGAGGTCGATGCCCGAGGTCACCCCGGCGGAGGTGACGACGTGCCCGTCCCGGACGAACAGCGGATCCGCCTCCACCCGCACCCGCGGGTACGCGGCCGCGAGCTGCGCCGCCAGCCGCCAGTGCGTGACCGCCCGCCGCCCGTCCAGCACCCCGGTCTCCGCCAGCACGAAGGCCCCGGCACACACCGAGGCGACCCGGCGCGAGCGGCGCACGAGCTCGGCGACCAGGCCCGTCAGGGCCGGATCGGAGACGGCCCGCCGCCAGTCGCTGCGGCCGGGGACGACGAGCGTGCCGGGCCGGGCCGGCAGGCCGTCCGGGCCGCCGTCCGCGCCGATGCGCACGCCCGAGGAGGTGCGGACCTCGGCCCCGTCCGGGGAGATGATCCGGACCTCGTAGCGGGCGCCGTGGACATTGGCGGTGCCGAACACCTCGGCGGGCCCCGTGACATCGAGCAGCTGCACGCCGTCGAAGGCGACGATGACGACGCCGTGCGGGGCGGGCCGCGCGGCTACTCGTCCCACGGGGAGTCCAGGACCACGCGGACGAAGTCCCCGCGCTCGAAACCGGGCACGTGGTGCGCGAGCACGTCGGCCTTGATGTTGCCGAAGGTGGTGCCGGGCTTGGGCGCCACGCCGTCGGCGAAGGCGCGCAGGATGCGCTCCTTGAACCGCGGGCGCGGGTGCAGGGCGACGACCGCCGCACGGTCCGCCTCGGAGAGGTCGTGGTAGCCGATGCCGAGCACGTCGTACTCCACGCCCGCCGTCACCAGCGCCACCTCGGGTTCCATGTACTCCGGGATGCCCGGGGTGGTGTGCAGGGCGATCGCCGTCCACACCCGGCGCACCGCGTCTTCGGGGACCCCGTGGGTCCGCAGGAACCGGCGGGCCTCGTCGGCGCCGTCCACCTCGAAGCGGCGGCCGCTGGCACGGAAGGGCTCGGTGAGGCCGAGGTCGTGGAACATCGCGGCCACGTAGAGCAGTTCGGGATCCGCCTCGATGCCCAGGCGCCGGCCCTGGAGGCTGCCGAAGAAGTACACGCGGCGGGAATGGTCGTAGAGCAGCTCGCTCACACCGTCCCGGACCAGCTCGGTCGCCTCCTTCGCGAGCCGTGAGTCCGGTACGGGTACTGGTGGCGTGTGGGTGTACGCGTTGCTCGTCGGTGTCGTCGTCATGTCCGGTCGTCCCTTCGTGGGCTCCCTGCGGGTCCCCACCAGTCTTCGGGGCCCGCACGTCCTCGCGCCATGGCCGTCGGGCCATACATCCCACAGATACGGACATGGGCGGGGGCGCGGCCGTACGGGTGATTCCACCGACGTGCGGGGCTCCCCGGGGCGCGTGCCCCGTACGGGCTCGGCATCGTGGCGGGGGTCGGGGCCCGGAGGCAGGCCCCGGACCCGGCCCCGCAGCAGCGCGCACGCACAGGAGGACCCTCATGCTCGGCACCGAATTCCGCAAGGGATCGCCCAACTGGCTCGACCTCGGGAGCCCCGACACCGACGGGGCCGTCTCGTTCTACACCGGCGTCTTCGGGTGGGAGTACGTCTCCCTCGGCCCGGAGGCGGGCGGCTACGGCTTCTTCCAGGTCGACGGCAAGACCGTCGCCGCCCTCGGGCCGCTCACCGAGGAGGGCGCCACCCCGGCGTGGATGCTGCACTTCGACACCCCCGACATCCAGGAGACGACGGCGGCCGTCAGGGCGGGTGGCGGAGTGGTGCGCATGGAGCCCGGGGACGTGATGGGGGAGGGCTGGCTGGCACAGTTCACCGACCCGCAGGGTGCGGAGTTCGCGTGCTGGCAGCCGGGGAAGACCGCCGGGCTGGGGCGGGCCTCCGAGGTGAACACCCTGATCTGGGCGGAACTGCACGTACCCGACCCGGTTGCGGCCGTCGAGTTCTACGCCGGCCTCTTCGGGTGGCGCTCCGCCGAGATGGAGGCCCCCGGGATGACGTACCGGGTACTGAGCATCGCCGACGGGGACCAGGAGGACGGCTCCTTCGGCGGCGTCGCACCCCAGGGTGACGGCGCGGGGGATGAAGTCCCGCGCTGGGTGCCGTACTTCAACGTCGCCGATGTGGACGCGACCGTGGCCGCGATCCGGGGCGGCGGCGGCTCGGTGCTGATGCCCGCCGCCGACGTTCCGGAGGTCGGGCGGATGGCGTGGACGGCGGACCCGGCGGGAGCGGTGTTCGCGCTGCTCACGCCGGACCCGCGGATGTAGCTACCGGCCAAGGTACTTCGGGGTGCGGCGCTCCACGAAGCTGGCGACCCCCTCGTTCGCGTCGGCCGTGGTCATGTTCAGCTCCTGGGCGGTGGCCTCGGCGGCGAGCGCCGTCGCCCGGTCACCGTCCAGGGAGGCGTTGACGAGCTGCTTCGTCAGGGCCAGGGCGCGGGTGGGGCCCTGCGCGAGGCGCTCCGCCCACTCCCGGGCGGTCTCCTCCAGTGCCTCGGCGGGAACCACCTTGTTCACCAGCCCGAGCCGCTCGGCCTCGGCCGCCGGGACGGCGTCCCCGAAGAACATCAGCTCCTTCGCCTTCTGCGGTCCCACGAGGCGGGGGAGGAGGTACGCGCCACCGCCGTCGGGGACCAGGCCGCGGCGGACGAACACCTCGATGAAACGGGCCGGTTCGGCGGCGATGACCAGGTCGCAGGCGAGCGCGAGGTGGGCGCCGATGCCCGCCGCGGTGCCGTTCACGGCGGCGATGACCGGCTTCTCGCAGTCGAGCACGGCCGTGATCAGCCGCTGCGCGCCGAGCCGGATCATGCGGGCCACGTCGCCGACGACCCGCTCCGCCGGGGCGGCCGGAGCCCCGCGCAGGTCGGCGCCCGCGCAGAAGCCCTTGCCGGTGGCGGTGATGACGACGGCCCGCACGTCCGGGTCGGCGGAGGCCTCGGCGAGCAGCCCGATGACGCGCTCGCGCTGGTCCCAGGTGACCGCGTTCATGGCCTCCGGCCGGTTGAGGGTGATCCAGCAGACACCGCTCTCGAAACGGTGGAGGACTTCGTCCTCGGGCGTGCCGGCCATGTGGGACTCCTGTTCGTGGGTGGGTGGGTGGATGGGTGGGCTGCGGGTGGTGGGTCGGGGCCGGGGCCGGGGTGGGGTGTTGGCCTGGACTGCATGATTTAGGCGCCCTGCCCCGAGCTTCGACAGGGCGCGGCGTGGTCTAGCGCCACAAATCACGCTCTACGTCCAGGCCAACACCCCACCCCGTCCCCGTCCCCGACCCGGCCGCAGCCCTCCGCCCCCGGCCGGGCGACGATCCGACCCCGCGAGCTTTCCAGCCGGACAATCTCAGCCTCGCCGGCGTTTGAGGCGCGGGGTCTGGGGCGGAGCCCCAGGGGGTCCGGGCGCAGCCCGGGCCCTCTTCTTTTAGCCCGTCCGGCGTTTGAGGACCGGGGTCCGGGCTGGCCCGGGGAACGGTGGAAGGGCGGGTAGGGGACTTTGCCCCGCAGGGCCCCCGCCGGGGGTCAGCGGCAGATGGCCAGGGCGTCCAGGGCGACCGCGCCCTGGCCTCGGGGGAGGACCATCAGCGGGTTGATGTCCAGCTCCGACAGCTCGTCGCCCAGTTCCAGCGCCATCCGCTGGACCCGGAGGATGACCTCCACCAGCGCGTCGACGTCGGCGGGAGGCGCTCCACGGACACCCTCCAGCAACGCGTGCCCCCGGAGTTCCCCGAGCATCGCCCGCGCCTGGTCCTCCCCGAAGGGGGGCACGCGGACCGCCACGTCGTGCAGTACCTCCACCAGGACCCCGCCCAGACCGACGGTCACGGTGGGGCCGAAGAGCTCGTCCTGGGTGACTCCGACGACCATCTCGACGCCGCGCTCCACCATCTGGCAGACGAGGATCCCGTCCAGCGGGACGTTCTCGTAGCGGGCGATGTCCGTCAGTTCGCGGTAGGCGTCGCGGATCTGGCTCGCCGAGGTCAGTCCGATCTTCACGAGGCCGAGCTCGGTCTTGTGGGCGAGCTGGGGGCCCGAGGCCTTCATGACCACCGGGTAGCCGACCAGCCCGGCCGCCCGTACGGCCGCTGCCGCGCTGGTCACCAGCTGCTCCCGGGGCACCCGTATCCCGTAGGCGCGCAGGAGCTGCTTCGCCGCGTGCTCGCTGAGCTGCTGGCCCGGACGCATGAGGGCCTGGGCCTTGCGGAAGGAGGGCGAGGTGGTGCGCGGGGCGTCCTCGAAGGGGGAGCGGTAGGCGGCGGTGAAGCGGTGGTGGCCGAGGTAGGCGCGGACGGCGGTGATGCAATTGCCGAAGGTGCGGAAGGTGGCGACCCGGGAGGAGCCGAGGAGCGTGGTGCGGTAGGCCTCCTCCGTGCCGACCGGGGAGCCCCAGATCACGCAGATCAGCTTGTCTGTCTGTTCGGCCGCGTCGACCAGGTCCTGCGCGAGTTTGTCGCTCATCGGGGGGAAGGGGCCCGTGATCGGGCAGATCAGGACGCCGACCGAGGGGTCCGCGAGGATCGCGTCGATGATCTTGCGGCCGCGCCAGTCGCCCACGGGGTGGCCGCCGTTGTCCACGGGGTTGGAGACGCCCAGGTAGGGGGGGATCCACTGGTGCAGTTCGTCCTGCTTGGCCTGGGAGAGGGTGGGGAGGGTGAGTCCCGCCTCGGTGGCCAGGTCGGAGAAGTGGGCACCGGTGCCGCCGGAGATGGAGTACACGACGACGCCCTCGGCGAGCGGCTTGCGGGCCCGGGCGAGGAGGGCGGCGGTGTCCTGGAGTTCGTCCAGGCCGTCGACGCGGATGACGCCGAACTGCCGCATGGCGGCGTCCACGACGGTGTCCGCGCCGGTCAGCTTCCCGGTGTGCGAGGCGGCCATGCGGGCGCCGGTCTCGGTGCGGCCGACCTTGACGGCGACGACGGGGACGCCGTTGCGGGCGGCCCGGTCGGCGGCGAGGAGGAACTGCCGGCCGTCCTTGAGGCCCTCCACGTAGCAGGCGATGGCCCCGACCTCGGGCTGCTCGGCGAAGTAGGAGATGAAGTCGGAGGTTTCGAGGTCGGCCTCGTTGCCGGTGGGCGCCCAGTGGGAGAGGCGGATGCCCAGCTCCTGGAGGGTGTAGACCGGCCGGCCCTGGTGGCCGGACTGGGTGATGAGGGCGATGGCCGGGCCGTCGAGGTCCTCGCGGAACTTCTCGAAGGCGTTGAGGTTCGTGTTGGGTCCGAGGAGGCGCAGGCCCGAGCGCTGTACGGCGGCGCCCAGGCGGGCCTGTGCGGCGGCGCCCTCGTCGCCGGTCTCGGCGAAGCCCGAGGCGAAGGCGACCGCGAACTTCACTTTGGCCTCCGCCAGTTGCTCCACGACCGGGAGCGGATCGGCCACGAGGAGGACGGCCAGGTCCACCTGCTCGGGCAGATCGGCCACCGAGGCGTGGCACGGCAGCCCGAAGACCGTGGCCCGGGTGGGGTGTACGGGGTGCAGCCGGGCACCGACGCGTTCCGCCCAGGCGATGAGCTGGCGGGTGATGCCGGTGTTCGGTCTGCCCTCGGCGTCCGAGGCGCCGATGACCGCCACGGACTCGGGCCGGAAGAACCGGTCCAGGTCGGGAGCGTCGGCGTGCAGGGGCCGACCGCTGACGTCCAGCGCGACCGTGTCCTCGGCGGACGGAGCCGCTGTGGAGTGGACGGCCGTCCTGGGGGTCTCCCCGCAGGCCTCGACACGTGCGCGGAAGTCGGTGGTGAGGGTGCCGTGAGTAGATCCAAGCATCGTTCCGCCCGCTCCTGCTCGATGAACCTCGACGAATCTCAATAACTGACGCGTAGTCAGATTACTGAACTGACGTGCCGTCAGGAACAGGGATGCACAGGAAAGCTGGTGGAGGTGATGTGTGGAACGCTCGCGGGCCGGTCCAAGGGTGTGCCCGGACCGGCTCCCGGGGTGGGGTGCGGGCCGGTTCGCGGGGCCGTTCAGGGAACGGTCTCAGATCGCGGGGGTCCGGTCCAGACCAGTATTCGGCCGAGGTCAGGGGGTCGGGACGGCCGTGCGGGGGCGGTCGCTCGGCCGGGCAGGCAGTTGGGCCGCTCCCCGGGCGCTCACCACTCCCGGGGGGCGATGAGCTGCTCGACGTCCGCGTCCGGGAATCCGTACGCGGAGGCCACGAACGCGAAGTCCTCGGCTATCTCCTCGCGCGCCACGGTCTCGATCTCGCTCCCCGCGGCCTCGAACTCCGCCTCCAGCAGGTTGAACTCTTCGGTCGCCGCCCCCGTCAGCACGTACAGCCCGGCCAGGTCCGCGGGCCGCTCGGCCTCGATGCGCGCGCAGAGGCGGAGCAGGATGTCCCGGCCCTTGTCGAGGACGTGATCGGGGTAGTACGCGTCTTCGTAGAGCGGCTTCAGGAAGGCGTGGGTTGATGCGTGGTGGTTCGTGATCGACATGGTGATCCCCCGTTGGTCCGTCGAGGTCTGATACGCCGATGCTGCACCGGGCCACTGACAACGGGCCCGGTGCTGTGGGGGACCGCTGGGAGGACGGTTACGCGCCTACCGTGCGGGCGATGCCCTTGGCGATCTTCTCGGCGTCCAGGGCCAGTTCGCGGAGGTTGCCGCTGATGGGGTTGGTGAACCCGGTGAAATAGAGGCCCGGGGCGTCCGGCGGGGTCTTGGCGCCGTGCGTACGGGGGCGGCCGCGGTCGTCCAGTACGTCGAGCCCGCCGACCAGGCCCTCCAGGGCGCGGCGGTAGCCGGTGGCCGCGATCACGGCGTCCGGGGTGATCCGCGAACCGTCCGCGAGGACCACCTCGGCTCCGTCGAAGGAGGCGACCGCGGCCACGGGCTCCACCCGGCCCGTGCGGACCGCGTCGATCAGGCCGACGTCCTGGATCGGGATCGCCCCCTGCTTGACCCTGCTGTACAGGCCGGTGGTGGGGCGCGGGAGTCCGTACGCGGACAGGTCCGGGACGGAGGCCTTGCCGACGATCGCGCCGAGCCGGTCGACGAGCCGGACCGGGAGGCGCCGGACCAGGATCCCGGTCCGCTGGGAGGGCCAGCCGGCGGTGGAGCGGCGCAGGATGTGCGGGGCGGTGCGCACCGCGAGCCGGACCCGGGCGGCGCCGCCTTCGGCGAGGTCGACGGCTATCTCGGCGCCCGTGTTGCCGACGCCGACGACCAGGACGTCCCGGCCGGCGTAGGGGGCGGGGTTGCGGTACTCGGCGGCGTGCGCGAGGGGGCCCGGGAAGGTGTCCCGGCCGGGCCAGTCGGGGACGAAGGGGGTGTGGTTGAAGCCCGTCGCGACCACGACCGCCCGGGCCGCCATGACGCGGCCGCCGGTGGCGTGCAGGGTCCAGCCGGGGGCGGCGGGAGCGTCCGGGCCGTCGGGGTGGGAGTCCGTGGCGAGCTCGATGCGGGTCACCTCGATGCCGGTGGCGATCTCCAGCTCGTGGAACTCGGCGTACTTCTCCAGGTAGCGCACCACGTTCTCGCGCGCCACCCAGCGCCCGAAGCGGCGCGGCATGGCCAGGCCCGGGAGGGCGGAGAGGCGGCGCGTGGTGTGCAGGTGGAGGCGGTCGTAGTGCCGCCGCCAGGAAGTGCCGACCGAGTCCGACTTCTCCACGACCACCGCGCGGATCCCGCGGCCGCGCAGCGCGGCGGCTACGGCGAGGCCGCCGGGGCCGGCGCCGATCACGTAGACCGGGCGGGGCTGGGTGGACAGGTCGGGTGCTGCGGGGACTCCGGGCATGAGGTGTGAGCGTATCGCCGTACGGGGGCGGTGGGTCTCGGACGAGGAGGGAATCGGTTGCGGATCGATTACGGGGAGTGGTGGGGGAGGGGGTGAGGGGTGGGTCGCCGGGTGGGCGCGGTGGGCTGCGCGGGGGGTGGGGGCTTGTGGGATGGGGGTGGGATCCGGTGAACTGACGGTACGTCAGATGAGTTCAGGTGGGTTTCGCCCCGGAGGAGTGGTGTCGTGAGTACTGGAGCCGGTACGGCTGCGCGGTTCGACCTGCCGGAGATCGACGACTTCACGCGGCCCTACTGGGACGCGGCCGCGGAGGGGCGGCTGTTGCTGCGGCGCTGCGGGGAGTGCGGCAAGGCGCACCACTATCCGCGGGAGTTCTGCCCGGCCTGCTGGGCGGGGGAGGACCGGGTCACGTGGGAAACGGCGAGCGGGCGGGCCACGCTGTACACCTGGTCGGTGATCCACCGGAACGACCTGCCGCCCTTCGGGGAGCGGGTGCCGTACGTGGCTGCGGTGGTGGATCTCGCGGAGGGGCTGCGGATGATGACCGAGGTCGTGGGTGGGGAGGGGGCGGGGCCGGGGCCGGGGGTGGAGCTGCGGGTGGGCATGGAGCTGGAGGTGACCTTCCGGGAGGCGGCGGAGGGTGTCTGGGTGGCGGTGTTCGCTCCGCGCGCGGCCTGACCCCGGGTGCGGGTGGCTCGGCCCTGCGGGGCTGTCCCCTACCCGCCCTTCCACCGTTCCCAGGGCTCTGCCCTGACCCGGTCCTCAAGCGCCGGACGGGCTGGAGGGGGGTACCGGGCTGCGCCCGGACCCCCCTGGGGCTCCGCCCCGGACCCCGGTCCTCAAACGCCGGACGGCTCTAGTGGCCCCGGCCGCCTCACGTGCCGGACGGCTGGAGGTGAGGTCACGGCCACAGGAGGTGGTGGGTCCACGGGGTGGTGGGGGTGCGGGTGTAGTGGAGGCGGGTGTGGAGGCGGGCCGCGTCGCCCTGGAAGAACTCGATCTCCGTGGGGGACAGGACGTACCGGGTCCACGTGGGCGCCGGGGCGTCCGGCTCCGCTCCGGCCCGCTCCCAGGACACCGCCGCGGCGGCGGCCAGTTCCTCCCGGGAGGCCAGTACCTCGCTCTGGCGCCCCGTCAGCGCCGCCGCCAGCGCTCCGCGCGTGCGGGCCGCCAGGTCGGCGCGGCTCTCCACCGCATCGCACGCGGTGACCCGGCCCCGGATGCGGATCTGGCGGGCCACCGACGGCCAGTAGAAGCCCAGCGCCGCCGCCGGCTGCCCCGCCAGCTGGCGGCCCTTCGTGCTGGTGGAGTGCGAGGCGAAGTGCAGGCCGCGCTCGTCGGCGTCGTGCAGCATGACCGTGCGTACGTCCGGGTGCCCGTCCGCGTCCACCGTCGCCAGGCTCATCGTGTGAGGCTCGGGCTGTCCCGCCTTGGCGGCGTGCGTGAACCACTCCCGGAACAGGGCGAGGGGCTCGGCCGGTGCGGTGGCCGTGTCGAAGGAGGGCAGCGGGCCGTCCCAGACGCGCAGGGAGTGCAGGGTGGTGTGGAAGTCGCTCAAGTCGCCGAAGTCGCTCGTCATTTCTCAATCGAACACCACGCGGCTTGGGTGTCACTAGGATGTGCGGGTTTTACGTGCTTTACGTGACTCGTGAGCGTGGGGAGACGTAGGAATGGATAACAGCGGCGGCGTCAGAGCCGGCGGTATACGAAGAGCCCTGGTGGCCTTGGTCGTTGCCGGTGTCGCGGTGGCCTGCGGGCCCGCTCCGGGGGGTGGCGGGGCCCCCGCCGTGCCGTCCGTCTCCGTGTCGGCAACGACCACCCCTACCGCGACCGCCACCTCCGCAGCGCCGACGCCGACTCCCACGCCGACTCCCACGCCCACGGCGACCCCCACGCCCACGAAGGCTCCGCCGCAGACCCGGACGCCGACGCCCGCGGACCCGAAGCCGGCCCCCACTCCCAGCCGGAGCACGGCCAAGCCCCCGGTCGCCACCAAGGCGCCGCAGGAGCCCCCGAGCGGGGTCTGCGAGATCGTCTCCAACGCCGGGAACTGCTACAACGCCGGCCAGTTCTGCCGCAAGGCCGACCTCGGACGCTCCACCCACGCCGCGAACCGGCGGATGATCTACTGCCGGATGGACGGCGCGCAGGCCCGCTGGCAGTACTAGCCGTACTGGCAGCGCGAGCGGCAACGCGGAACGGGGGCGCCCCGCCGACCTGTTCGGTCGGGCGGGACGCCCCCGTGGATGTCCGGATGCGCCAGGAGTTCGGTGCGTCAGGACGTTGGTACGTCACTGCATCAGTCGAGGACGTCCGGGATCGGCTCGGTGGTGCTGCGCTGGAGCGCCGGTGCGCCGGTGGGTGCGCCGAGGGCCCAGTCGGTGAGCTTGATGGCGTCCGGGTAGCGGTCCGTGGAGTTCAGCAGGACGCCGATGATGGTCTTGCCGTTGCGGGTCACCGAGAAGACGAGGCACTGGCCGGCGATCGAGCCGCTGCCGGTCTTGACGCCGATGGCGCCCTGGGTCTGGTACGCGTGGCCGGGCTTGATCAGCAGGTTGGTGTTCGCCCACGTGGCGATGGTGGAGGTGCCGCCGCTGCTGTACGAGGTGGTCTTGACGATCGACTTGAAGGTCGAGCCCTTCATCGCGGCGCGGGTGAGCTTCGCCAGGTCGCGCGCGGTGATCTTGTTGTTGCCGTGCTGCGAGATGCCGTCGAAGGCGTCGTAGTACGTGTTGGTCATGCCGAGGGTCTTCGCCTTGGCGTTCATCTTCGCGATGAAGTCGTTGATGCGGGCCTGCCGGGACGTGCCCGAGCCGAAGGTGTCGGCGAGGGCGTAGGCGGCGTCGCAGCCCGAGGGCAGCATCATCCCGAAGAGGAGCTGGCGGACCGTGGGGGTGGCGCCGGCCTTCAGGCCGGCCGTGCTCGCGCCCTCGCGGACGACGTAGTCCAGGTACTCCTGCTGGACGGTGACCTTCTTGTTGAGGTCGATGCCCGGCGAGGTGAGGACGACGTAGGCCGTCATGATCTTCGTGGTGCTGGCGCCCTGGAGCTTGGTGTCGCCGGCCTTGCTGGCGAGGGTGGCGCCCGTGGTGCCGTCCATGAGGAAGAGCGACTTGGCGAGGGTCGGCGGTCCGGTGACTGCCTGGGCGGGCGAGGCGACCGCGATGAGGGCGCCGGTGGCGACGGTGATGGCGAGAGCGGCGCGCGAGCGCCGCAGCAGGTTCGATATCAAGTCAGTTCCCGTGATGGCTGGAGATTCCCCGAAGGGGCCGTCGGCACCGAGGTGCCGGCCCCTCCGGGAGCTTACGCAGCCTGACCGACAAGGAGATCAGTCCCGTCCGAGAATGATGGTGCCCGAGGAGCAGAACCACCCGCCCGTACCGGAGGCGATGGCCACCTGTGGGAGGGTTCCACCTGGTTTGCGCACCTGGCCCGCCCCCGCCTCGCCGCGCAGTTGGCGTACCGCCTCGACCAACAGGAACAGGCCGCGCATGCCGGGATGGCAGGCGGAGAGTCCGCCGCCGTCCGTATTGACCGGGAATTCGCCGTCCCGCAGGAGGCGGCCCTTCTCCACGAAGGCGCCGCCCTCGCCCTTGGCGCAGAAGCCGAGGTCCTCGAGGGTGACCAGTGTCATATAGGTGAAGGCGTCGTAGATTTCGGCGAGGTCCACGTCCGCCGGGGTGAGCCCGGCGCGGGCGAAGGCCTGGCGGCCCGAGACCGCCGCGGGGGAGACGGTGAAGTCCTCCCACTCCGACATCGTGGTGTGCGAGACGGCGGTGCCGGAGCCGAGGATCCAGACGGGCTCCTTGGCCGTGTCCGGTACGTAGTCCTCCGCGGCCAGCAGGACCGCGCAGCCGCCGTCCGAGCGGATGCAGCAGTTCAGCTTCGTGAAGGGGTCCGCGATCATCCCGGAGGACAGGACGTCGTCGACCGTGATCGGGTCGCGGAACATCGCGTCCGGGTTGGTGGCGGCGTTCGCCCGCGCCTGCACCGCCACCTCGGCGAGCTGCTCCAGCGTCGTGCCGTACTCGTGCATGTGGCGGCGCGCGGCCATCGCGTACTTGGAGACCAGCGTGTGCCCGTACGGGGCCTCGAACTGGAGCGGGCCGCGGGCGCCGAAGGAGAGGTTCGAGGTGCGGCGGCGGGCCTTGATGTCGGCGCGCGCGGTGGATCCGTAGACGAGGAGGACCGCGTTGGCGTGGCCGGCCGCGATGGCGTCGGCGGCGTGGGCGGCCATGACCTCCCAGGTGGAGCCGCCGACCGAGGTGGAGTCGACCCAGGTGGGGCGCAGGCCCAGGTACTCGGCGACCTCCACGGGCGCCAGGATGCCGAGCCCGGCCGAGGCGAAGCCGTCGATCACCGACCGGTCCAGGCCGGAGTCGGCCAGGGCCCGGCGGGCGGCCTGCGCGTGCAGGGCGTACGGGGTGGGGCCGTCCACCCGTCCGCAGTCCGAGAGGGCGACGCCGACGACGGCGACCCGGCGGGGCCGGGCCTGACGTCCGGCGGCGACGGAGGTGGCGGAGTCGGCGGAGGCGGTGGCTGAGACGGAGAGGGGTCCAGGCATGGAACTGACGGTACAACTGACGTACCGTCAGATGCTAGAGGTGCTGCCCTCAGCTGCCCTCAGCTGCCCTCAGCTGCCCTCAGGTGCCCTCGGGTGCTTGCCGGTCCGGGGTCGTCGCCTCGCTATCGCCCCCGCCGCCCCCCTGTGCTTCTGGCGCCGCCCGCCCTAACATGACGGCCCGTCAGATACGGGGAGGAGCCCGACGATGGATGCCGCCTTCACCGCGGAGCAGGACGAGATGCGCCGTACCCTGCGCGAGGTCCTGGGCAAACGCTGCGGCCCGGACGAGGTCAAGGCCGCCGTCCGCACCGCCGCCGGACACGACCACGAGCTGTGGCAGCAGCTCGCCCGGCAGCTCGGGCTGCCGGGCATCGCCGTGGCCGAGGAGTACGGGGGCGTCGGCTGCACCGCCGCCGACCTGGTCCTGGCCTGCGAGGAGACCGGGCGGGTGCTGCTGCCGTCGCCGCTGCTGGCCACCGCCGTGCTCGCCGTGCCGCTGATCACTGCTCTGGGGACCGGCGAGCAGCGCTCCGCCCTGCTTCCGCCGCTCGCGGCGGGCGGGCTCACGGCCGCGCTCGCCGTGCCCGGCCCCGCCCTGGCCACCGCCCTCGCGCTGACCGGGGACAACGCCCCGGGCGACTGGGCCGGCGGCGGCCGGGCCGGCGGGGTACAGGCCCGCGCCGTGGACGGCGGCTGGCGGCTGTACGGGGAGGTCGCCCAGGTGCTCGACGGGCACAGCGCCTCGCTGCTGCTGGTCGCCGCGCACACGGGAGGGTTCGCCCGCAGTCGCACGCTGCTGTTCCTCGTACGGGAGGACGCGCCCGGCCTGGTGCGGGCGCGGCAGACCACCCTCGACGAGACCCGCCCGCAGGGCCGCATCCAGCTCCGCGATGTCGAGGCCGAGTTGCTGGGGGCCGAGGACGCGGACGTGGCCGGAGCCCTCGCCGCCACCGGGCGCGGCGCAGCGGCCGTCTTGGCCGCCGAGGCGGTCGGTGCGGCCGGGCAGGCGCTCGCCCGCACCGTGGAGTACGTACAGCAGCGCGAGCAGTTCGGCCGGGCCATCGGCTCGTTCCAGGCGGTCAAGCACCGCCTCGCCGACCTCTACGTCCAGGTCCAGGCGGCCCGCTCCGCCGCCTACTACGCCGCCTGGGACCCGGAGCAGGGCGGACTCGCCCTGGCCCAGGCCCTGGAGGCGCTGCGGATCACCGCCGGCGAGGCCATCCAGCTGCACGGCGGCATCGGCTTCACCTGGGAGCACGACGCGCACCTCTACTTCAAGCGGGCGGCCGCCGACGAACTGCTCTTCGGCCCCGTCCACCGGCTGCGCGCCCACGCCGCGGAAGCCGCCGGGCTGTTCGCCCCCGCGGCCGCCGGATCCGCATCCGTACCCGCACCAGCCCCTGCCCCCGCCCCACGGAACGAGAAGGTGGCCGTCTGATGGCGCCCGGAGTCAAGCTGATGCAGAAGGTCTCCTCGACCATGCTGTTCGCCAAGATCGCACCGCACTTCATCCCCGCCATGGACAAGGCGGTGCACAAGCTGACCCGCGGCAAGGTCATCCTCAGCGCCCAGATGCTCCCCGGTGTGATCCTCACCGCCAAGGGAGCCAAGACCGGCGAACCGCGCACCACCCCGCTCGCGTGCATGCCGGAGCAGGACGGGGTGAGCTGGCTGCTGATCGGCTCGAACTTCGGCCGCCCCGGACACCCGGCGTGGACCGGGAACCTGCTCAAGAACCCTGACGCGGAAGTGAGTTGGAAGGGTCAGGACATCGCCGTACGCGCCCGCCTGCTGGCGGGTGAGGAACGCGCGGCGGCGTGGCAGGCGGTGCTGAAGTTCTGGCCGCCGTACGCGACGTACCAGGCGCGCATCGAGCGCGAGATCCGGTTGTTCCGCCTGGAGCGTCGCTGATCGCGGCGGAAGTCCCGTAAGGGTGGCGGCGGACCCGGTGCGGGTCCGCCGCTCACTTCGTCGGCTTCTTGCCCGTGATGCCCAGGTGGACCAGGAGCGCCAGGTTCGGCTTCAGTTCCGCCTGCTTCACGCCCCAGGTCTGGAACCCCTTCTGGTGCGAGGCGACCGCCGCGAGCATGGCGACCAGCGAACCGGCCATCGCCGCCGGGCTCACGTCCTTGTCGACCTTGCCCTTGGCCTGGAGCTCCTTCATCGACTCCGTGAGGGAGTTGGTGACGGAGTTGAGGATCTTCATGCGGATCTTGTAGAACCGCTTGTCGCCCTCGGCCGCACCGAGGTCGACGACCCGCAGGATGGCGTCGTTGCGCCGCCAGAACTCCAGGAATCCGTCGACGAGTTCCTCGGCCGCAGCCCAGCCCGCCTTGCCGACCCATGCGCGCCCCTCGACCAGCGAGGTCAGCTGTGCGCCCTCGTTGGCCATGCGCTCCGCGATCTCCAGGACGGCACCTTCGACGTCCGGGAAGTACTGGTAGAAGGTCGCGGGGGAGGTACCGGCCTTGCGGGCGACGTCGATCACTTTGACGTCGCGGTACGGCGAGGAGCTGAGCATCTCGCTGAGGCAGTCGAGCAGCTTCTGCCTCGTCGCCTGACCGCGCCGGCCGGCAACGCGGCCGTCGACGGTGCGTACTTGTCCTGTCATGCCGTCAGCTTACCGAGGGGTGATCGGCGCGCGATTCGGCCGCCTGCAAATGGGGTGACGGGATGCCTGGCCTGGGCGTACACCGGTCCCGGCCCGTCACCGGGACCGATTCCGGCCGGGTGCGCCCCCCGGGCGCGCCGTCCGGCTTCGGAGCCTATCCCCCGAATAGTCTTATCAACAGGCTGTGGACAAGTTTTCGGGCACATCATGATCCGGAGGACATGGCTGGGCGAGCGAGGCGGAACGTGCGCGGAGGGTGCACACCCTTGCACACCCCCGCACAACGGAAGGAACCGGGCTCATGGCCGCATTCGCAGAAGGGTCGCCCTGCTGGGTCGACGCCTCCCTGCCGGACGTGGAAGCGGGCAAGCGCTTCTACGGTGAGCTCTTCGGGTGGACCTTCTCCGAGGGCGCGGGACCGGAGTACGGCCACTACACCCAGGCCTACAGCCGCGGCCGCAACGTCGCCGCCCTCGCCCCCAAGCCCGACGGCCGGATGCCGACCGTCTGGGGGATCTACCTCTACACCACCGACGCGTACGCCTGCGCGCAGCGCATCCGCGCCGCCGGCGGCCAGATGGTGATGGACCCGATGCCGGTCGGCCCCTACGGGACCGCCGCGATGGCCGCCGACCCCGGCGGGGCCGTCTTCGGCCTGTGGCAGCCCGGCACCCACCACGGCTTCGACGCCCAGAACGAGCCCTACACGTACTGCTGGTCCGAGGTGTACACCCGGGCCCGCGACGCCGTGGACGTCTTCTACGCCAAGGTCTTCGGCTACGTCCCCGAGGACCAGAACGACGACGAGTCGGGCATCGAGTACCGCGTCTGGTCCCCGCCCGGCAAGGCGCCCGGCTCGGAGACCGCCGTCCTGGGGCGCAGCCTGATCACCGACGCCTTCCCGGAGATCATGCCCGCGCACTTCCTCGCGTACTTCTCCGTCCCGGACTGCGACCAGTCCGTGGCGATGGTGCAGCGCCTCGGCGGCCGGGTCACCGCCGACCCCTTCGACACCCCGTACGGGCGCATCGCGGTGGTCGCGGACAACCAGGGCGCCGTCTTCGGCCTCCTCTCGGAGCCGCGGACGAGGACGGGCACCCCCTAGGGGGCGCCCGCAAAGCCCCGCCGTCCGCCGGGTCAGCCGGTGACCTCGACCGTGTCCACGCGGCTCTCCGAGATGAGGTAGCGGGTGTTGTAGAGGTCTCCCGAGAACACCGCCTTCCAGTCACCACTGCGCCGAACGGTGAACTTGCGGGTGAAGGTGCCGTCGTCCGCGGTGCCCGTGTAGCCCACATGGACCCACGTGGTGGTGCCCTTCGCGCGGAAGTAGAAGTCCACGTTGCCGTGGGCCGGCGTCGAGGTGGTGCCGAGTTCCCGCACCTTGCCGACCACGGTCAGCTGCCCACCGCTCTTGACCGGCTCGGGGTGGGCGTTGAACTCGGGGATCTCCGTCTTGGTCCGCGCCACGTGGACGGGCGCCGACGTGCTCTGCCCCAGGTCCTTCCCCACGTACCGGACGCGCCAGTAGCCGTTCTCTCCGGTAATCGTCTGATTGAATCCCTTGCCGAACTCGGCCGTGAAGGTCTTGCGGGTGGTCCAGGTGGAGCCGGTCTTGGAGAACTGGATCTCGAAGGGTCCGCGGGCCGGGGGCGTCGTGCCCGGATCCTCCCGGGTGCTCGGCGTCAAGTTGAAGTAGACGACCGGGGTGTTTCCGCTGCCGAGGTACTCGCCGGACTGGCCGTAGTAGCTCACACCCGAGGTGATGTCCACCTCGACGGGTGCGAAAGCCTTCTGGTCGAGCCAGCTCTGAATGCCGGTGGAGACCTTGAAGGTGGTGTCGCCCGGAGCCTTGGCACTGACGGAGAAGCGGCCCTCGGGGCTGCTGTTGAACAGCACCGGCTTGCTCTCCGTACGGGTCAGCTTCATGGCCGTGGCCACGGGCTTGAGCGTGCCGTCCGCCGCGACCCGCTTCAGCGAGCCGTTGATGCGGACGGCGTTGCCGTACGGCGCGGACACCTTGCGGGAAGCGGCGTCCAGGTCGATCCGCACCGGCTGCCTGTCGATCGGGGCGTCGGTGTCGGACCCGCCGGTGAGGCCGCTGGCGTTCGTGTGCTCCATGTGGATCCGCGCGCTGGGCTCGGTGCCGGTGAAGGCGACAGGTGCCTTCAGACGGCCCGCGCTGTCGGTGGAGGCGGTGGTGGACTTGCCTCCCGCGCTGATCGAAACCTTTGCGCCGCCCAGCGGGGTCAGCTTCCCGTCGCGCGGGTCGAGGCCCCTGAGGACCGTTTCGACGGTGGTGCCCAGGCTGTCCAGGGAGACCGCCTTGGACGTGGTGACCTCGTCGAAGACGGGCTCGGGCGTGTAGTTGAGGGTGGCCGCGTCCTTGCGCACGAGCGGCTCGCCCTCGGTGCCCCGGTACTCGAGGTCGACGGAGTAGACCCCGAGCTTGTCGAGCTTCACCGGGCCGGAGGTGGAGGTGAAGGACCCCTCCGTCGACGACGAATCGCTCGCCTCGTACGAGAAGTCCTTGATGGTCAGGACGCGGGTCTCGGAGCCCTTCGCCCGCAGGTGGACCACGGGGCTCAGGTTCTGGGCGCGGACCACGTCGATCCGTACGCCCTCCGTGTTGATCGTGAGGTAGAAGTCCTGGTCGGCGGCGTGCGCCGTGCCCGGAGCGAGGAGCATGCCGCCGACGGCTGCGGCGGTGACCGCGAGTGCGGTGGTGTAGCGCAGGTGCTTCACAGGGTCCCCCTGGGACTGGTTGTTCACGGGTTCACGGTGAGGTCGTCCCGGCGGCTCTCGGCGTTGAGGTGCTTGCCGTCGGAGTCGCCGTAGCGGACGATCCAGGCGCCGCTCTCCTCGCCGGTGAACGTCTGGACGAAGGTGCCGTCCGCCTCGGTCTTGGCCTCGCCCTTGAAGACGTAGTCCTGGCTGCCGACGGGCTGGAGGTAGTACCGCACCGTCTGGCCGCCGTACGGCTTCGCCGGGTTCTCGTGCCGGAGGACGCCCTTGATGGTGAAGGTCTGGCCCGTGCGGACCGGCTCGGGCGCGGCGTTGAAGTAGGTGAAGGCCGTCGCCGTCCGGGTCAGCTGGACCGGCTCGGTGACGGAGCCCTGCATGCTCGGCGCGGCGGCGTACCGCAGTCGCCAGTGGCCGTCGCCCTCGCCCGGGAGCGTCTGGTCGAACCGGGCGGTGGCGAAGTCCACGGTGAACACCTTGCGCGTCTTCCAGTCCGTCTTGCCGTCCTCCGAGCGCTGCACCTCGATGAGGGTGGGGGTCTGGCTGAGGGGCTTGTGGGCGAGGCGTCCGGTGAACTTCACGCCGGCGGCGTCGACGGTGGCCTTGAAGTCCCTGAAGTAGCTGACCTCGACGACCTCCGCCTCCGTATTGGCGATCACGTAGTGCAGCCACGGGGACTTGCCGCCCGCCCACGTGGTCTTCACCGGGCCGCCGCGGGACATCAGCAGCTGCCGCTCGAACCGGCCGTCCGCCGTCGTCTTGGGCTCGCCGGTGAGGTCCGCGAGCATCGGAGTGCCCTGGGGGACGGGCTTGCGCGTGCCGTCCGCGGCGATCCTGAGGGCCTGGCCCGTGATCTTGACCGTCGATCCGTAGCGGGCCTTGATCTTCCGGGACTCGGGGTCGAGGACGATCTCGGCCTTCTGGCGGACCGCGCGTGCGGTTTCGCTGCGCCCGCCGGGCCTGATGTCCGGGGTGTCCAGGACGTCGACGCGCACGTCGGTGTGGTTCTCCGTGCCGCGGAAGGTGAACGGGGAGGACAGGTGGCCCTGCGCGTCCGTGGTCGCGTCCTGCGAGGTGCGGTCGGCGGTGAGGCGGACCTTGGCGTTCTTGAGCGGGGCGCTCGCCCCGGTGCGCGGGTCGAGGGTGGTGAGGTCCGCCGACACGGTGGTCTTGAGGTTGTCGAGGGACACCCCGTCCGCCGCATCGACCTTGCCGACCACCGAACGCAGGCGGTAGTCGAAGTCCCCGCAGGAGACGGGGTCGGCTTCGGAGCCGACTTCGAGCCCGTAGATGCCGAGGGCGGCCAGCTTGAGCGGCTCCGAGACCAGCTGGAATTCGGGGAGGATGCCCTCCGGGTCGGTCACCTTGCGGAACGTGTCGACACGGGCGACCCGCAGACCCGTCTTCTTGTCCCGCAGGTGGACGACGAGGCCCTCGGGCACGCCCGTCCCGTCCTGCGCGCTGTAGACGCTGAGGGACCCGTCCTGGGTGGCGGACATGTCCGGCGGGCAGGCGGTCGCCGCGCCGGAGGCACCGGCCGTGCCGGCGGCTTCCGTTGCGAGGGATGCATCGGATGCGGCGTGCACCGACCCCGGCACGGCCAGCCCCGCGAGCAGCGCTGTGGCGACGACGACGGCTGAGGTCAAACGGTGACGCACGGATCCCCCCGGATTTTGACGAGCTGAACGGCTGTTAGACCCGCGACATGCCCGAGGGGTTGTACGCCTTTCCGTGCGGACTACGGGTTACGGGTTACGGATTGACGACGAGGTCGTCCTGGCGGCTTTCGGCGTTGTAGTGCTTGCCGTCGGCGTCGCGGTAGCGGGCGATCCAGGTGCCGGTGCGGTCGGCCTTGAAGGGGTGCACGAAGGTGCCGTCCGCGGCGGTCTTGGAGTGGCCCTGGTAGACGTAGCCCTGGCCGCCCGTGGGCCGGAAGTAGAACAGGACCGTCTGGCCGCCGTAGGCCTTCGCCGGGGTGCCGTGCTGGAGGGTGCCCTTGATGGTGAAGGTCTGGCCCTTGCGGACCGGCTCCGGGGCCGCGTTGAAGTAGGAGAAGGCCGTCGCCGTGCGGGTCAGGCGGACGGGCTGGGTGGTGGCGGGCTGGATGTTCGGCGCGCCGGGGTAGTGGAGGCGCCAGTAGCCGTCCGCCTCGCCCGGAAGCGTCTGCTTGAAGGTCTCCCAGGTGAACCGTGTGGTGACCGTCTTGCGCGTCGTCCAGCCGGTCTTGCCGTCGGCCGAGTACTGCACCTGGACGTCGGCGGGACCGTAGCCGGGCTCCCGGTCGATCTTCCCGGTGACGGTGATGGTCCGGGCCGCGTCGATCGTGGCCTTGAAGTCCGTGAAGGAGGTGGCGTCGACGACGTCGACTTCCGTCGAGTCCCACGCGAAGGAAAGCCACGGATAGAGCTTGTTGTTCGCCCACGTGGTCGTCACCCACCGGCCGTCCTTGGGAGCGACCCGGATCTGCCGCTCGAAGCGGCCGTCCGCCCCCGTCCCGGGGACGCCGTCCAGGTCGCCGTTGAGTGGCGTGCCCTGCGGGACCGGCCTGCGCGTGCCGTCGGCGGCGATCACCGAGGCCCGGCCGGTGAGCGTGGCGGTCGATCCGTAGACGCCCCTGATCTTCTCGGACGCGGGGTCGAGGACGATCTCAGCCTTCCGGCGGACGGTGGGGACATCCAGGTGTCCGGTGTCGTCGGCCATCTCCGGGGTGCCTTGGACGGTGAGCTTCAGCAGGGTCGACGTCTCCGTCCCGCGGAAGTTGACGGGGGTGTTCACCCGGCCCTGCGCGTCCGTGGTGAGTTGCTGCGAGATGCCCACGCCGGAGAGGGTGACCTTGGTGTTCCTGAGCGGGGAGCCCGTCTGGGTCCGCGGGTCGAAGACGGTGACGTGCGCCGACACCGCGGTCTTGGGGGTGTCCACGGACACCGTGTTCCGTGCGGCGAAGCTGCCCACGTGGGAGCGCAGCCGGTAGTCGAAGTCGCCGCAGCCGACGTGGTCGGCCTCGGAGCCGACTTCGAGGCCGTAGATCCCGAGGGCCGGCAGCTTGAGCGGCTCCGAGACGAGCGACGGCGGTACCTCGCCACCGCCCTCGGAGCGGAACTCGGAGACGGTGGCGACGCGCTGACCCGTCTTCTTGTCCCGCAGGTGGACGACGGGCTTGGGGGAAGACGCCCAGAACAGGATCTCGAGGGCCCCCTCCGGGGTGGCGTACATTTCCCGCGGGCAGGGGCCGGGGGGGGGGGGGGGGGGCCCCCCCCCCCCCCCCCCCCCCCCCACCCCCCCCCCCCCCCCCCCCCCCCCCCCCCCCCCACCCCGCCCCCCCCCCCCCCCCCCCCCCCCCCCCCCCCCCCCCCCCCCCCCCCCCCCCCCCGC
>NZ_JBHUBS010000012.1:133928-245088 GCF_042788835.1 Streptomyces sp. NPDC056883
AAAGAGAGGGCTGGGGGGGCCTCCTTTTGGGTGGGCGGAGTTTTCTGGGGGGGGGGGGGGGGGGGGGCCCTCCCCCCCCCCCCCCGCGGCCAGCCCTCCGAGGGCCGCCGCGGCGATGACGATGGCTGAGGTCAAGCGGTGGTGCATGGATCCCCCCGGATCTTGGTGAGATGAACGGGGGCTAGACCCATGGCAGGCCTCGGGGGTTGTACGCCTGTCCGCGGAGCGGACTGGGGGGTAGGGGCTACGGGCTGGTTCGTTACGGCCTTACGGGCTCTACGGGTTGACGGTGAGGTCGTCCTGGCGGCTTTCGGCGTTGTAGTGCTTGCCGTCGGCGTCGCGGTAGCGGGCGATCCAGGTGCCGGTGCGGTCGGCCTTGAAGGGGTGGGTGAAGGTGCCGTCGGCGGCGGTCTTGGAGTGGCCCTGGTAGGTGTAGTCCTGGCTGCCGGTGGGGCGGAAGTAGAAGAGGACCGTCTGGCCGGCGTAGGGCTTGGCCGGGGTGCCGTGCTGGAGGGTGCCCTTGATGGTGAAGGTCTGGCCCTTGCGGACCGGTTCCGGGGCGGCGTTGAAGTAGGAGAAGGCCGTCGCCGTGCGGGTCAGGCGGACGGGCTGGGTGGTGGCCCCCTGGGTGTGCGTCGTGCCGGGGTAGTGGAGGCGCCAGTAGCCGTCGGCCTCGCCCGGCAGTGTCAGCTTGAACGCGGAGTCGCTGTTCGCGTACACGGTGAACGTCTTGCGCGTGGTCCAGCCCGTCTTGCCGTCGGCCGAGTACTGCGCCTCGACGCCGAGGGTTCCGAAGCCGGTCTGCCGGACGAGGGACCCGGTGAACGTCACCCGCCGCGCTGCGTCGATCGTGGCCGTGAACTTCGTGAAGGACGTGGTGTCGTAGAGCTCGACTTCCGTGGAGTCCGACGCGAACGACAGCCATGGATATGCCCTGTTGTTCGCCCAGGTGGTCTTGATCCGCTGGCCGTCCGTGGTGGCGACCCGTACCTGCCGCTCGAACCGGCCGTCCGTTCCCGTCCCGGGCTTGCCGTCCAGGTCGCCGTTGAGGGGCGTGCCCTCGGGTACGGGCTTGCGCGTGCCGTCCGCGGCGACCAGCGAGGCCCGGCCCGTGAGCTTCGCCGTCGATCCGTAGACGGCCTTGATCTTCTGCGACGCGGGGTCGAGGACGATCTCCGCATTCCGGCGGTCCGTGGCCACGGACAGGAAGCGGTCCTCCGGGTCCATCTCCGGGGTGGCCTCGACCTTGACGTGCAGCAGGGTCGACTTCTCCGTGCCGCGGAAGGTGACAGGGGCGGCCAGCCGGCCCTGTGCGTCCGTGGTGGCCGCCAGGGAGACGCCCTCGCCCGTGAGGCTGACCCGGGCGTTCTTGAAGGGTGCGGCCGTCTGGGTCCGCGGGTCGAAGGTGGTGAGATTCGCGGACACGGTGGTCTTCAGGTTGTCCAGGGACACCTCGCCCGCCGTGGGCGTGGTCATCTCCGAGCGGAGCCGGTAGTCGAAGTCCCCGCAGACGACGGGGGAGGACGCGTCGCCGACCTCGAGCGTGTAGATCCCGAGGGCGGACAGCTTCAGGGGCGCGGATATCAGGTCCCACTCGGGCGCACCGTCCGGGTGGTGCTCCATGCGGAACTCGCTGACCGACGCGATGCGCTGCCCGGTCTTCTTGTCCCGCACGTGGACGGCGGCGGGCTTGGGCATGTCCCATACGCCCTTGACGAGAATGGCCCCCTCACGGGTGGTCTCCATCCCCTGGAGACAGTCCGCACCGGCGGCGTGCGCCACCCCGGGCAAGGCCGTCCCTCCGAGTGCCGCTGCGGTGATGATGATGGCCGAAGTCAAACGGTGATGCACGGATCCCCCCGGATCTTGATCGGATGAACGGGAGCTAGACCCACGAACTCTCCGCAGGGTTGTACGGCTTTGCCCGCACCCCGTGCGCGACCACCCGCCGTGCCGGGGCCGGACCGGGCGCGGGCCTGACAGAATCGGGGGTGCGCGACCCGGGCCGACCCCCGGAGTGAGACGCTGCACGGGGCAGGGACCTGCGGCGGCTCGTGCGCATCCGGTGACGTGATCGGCGATGACGGCGATGCCACCGGCGATGGCTGGAAGAGCGGGGTCCGTGGAGGTCCCCGTACGGGGATGGGTGTGGAGGCGAGTGGTGGAGCAGCTGACGCAGCACGACCCGAGACGGATCGGCCCCTTCGAGGTGCTGGGACGGCTCGGCGCCGGCGGCATGGGGCTGGTCTATCTCGCCCGGTCGGCGTCCGGACGCCGGGTGGCGATCAAGACGGTGCGCACCGAGCTCGCCGAGGACCAGCTGTTCCGCGTCCGCTTCACCCGTGAGGTGGAGGCGGCCCGCGCCGTCTCCGGCTTCTACACCGCGGCCGTCGTCGACGCCGATCCGCGCGCGGCCGTGCCGTGGCTGGCGACCGCGTACGTACCGGCGCCCTCCCTGGAGGAGATCGTCCACGAGTGCGGGCCCATGCCCGCCCAGGCCGTACGGTGGCTCGCCGCGGGCATCGCCGAGGCGCTCCAGTCGATCCACGGGGCGGGCCTGGTCCACCGCGACCTGAAGCCCTCCAACGTGCTCGTCGTCGAGGACGGCCCGCGCGTGATCGACTTCGGCATCGCCAGCGGGGTCTCCAACACCCGCCTGACCATGACGAACGTCGCCGTCGGCACCCCCGCGTACATGTCGCCGGAGCAGGCGAAGGACTCGCGCAGCGTCAAGGGCGCCAGCGACGTGTTCTCGCTGGGCTCCACGCTGGTCTTCGCCGCCACCGGGCACCCGCCGTACCACGGGGCGAACCCGGTGGAGACGGTCTTCATGCTGCTGCGCGAGGGCCCGAACCTGGAGGGGCTCCCCGACGAGCTCCGCCCGCTGATCGACTCCTGCATGCAGATGGACGCCACGCAGCGGCCCACCCCGGCCGACCTGCAGGCGCAGCTCGCCCCGCACCTCTTCGAGGGCGGCGACGAGAGCGGTACCGCTTCGGCGTGGCTGCCCGAGCGGGCCGTCGCGATGATCGAGGCCCGGCGGGCCGGCCACCGCAACGCCGCCGCGGCTGCGGCCGCCGCGGCGAAGCCCTCGCTCCCCCGGGCCGGGGTCTCCGCGCCCATCGAGAGCGTCGGCCCCGGGGCCGGACCCGGGGCCGGACACGCCTCCGGTCCCGCCACGCACCGCCGCCAGCGCGGCGGAGCCGACCCCTGGACCGACCCGCGGACCGGCCAGGCCGTCCCGCAGCGGCCCGAGCACCCCCCGATGGCACCCTCGGGCGAGCCCGTGCGGCTCGGCGGTTCCCCGGTGCCGATCGGCCCCGGCCCGCAGGCCTCCGCCTCGGCTCCGGCCGCCCACGCCTCCGCCTCGGACTCCGCGACCGGCTGGATCCGGCCGCCCGCCGGCACCCCGGTGTCGGGCCCCGCGCCCTCGGTCCTCGTACCGAACCCGGGCCCGGCCCCCGACAGCGGCCGCTGGCGGCCCTGGCGGTTCCGGATGTCGAACGAGGTCTGGGGCACCCCGACCGTCGCCGGCGACCTGCTCTACGTCACCTCCTTCGAGGTGCACGCCCTGGACGTGGCCAGCGGCCGCCGCCAGTTCAAGACCCGGGACGTCGCCTGGTCCATGGCCGTCTCCGACGGGCGCATCCACGCCTCCGACGGCCCCTCCCTCTACGCCCTGGACGCCGGCGACGGCTCCGAGCGGTGGCGGCTGTCCGCCGATGCCTGGGTGTACGCCCTGCGCGCGGACCGGGGCACCGTCGTCACCGCCACGCGCGGAGGCGGCGTACAGGCCTGGGAGTCGTCCAGCGGGCACAAGCTGTGGGAGCTGTCCGGCGCGCAGAGCGAGTTCGAGACCACCGAGGCGGCCCCCGTCCTGCACGACGGCACGGTCTACGTGTGGCAGGACGCCCGGCTGCGCGCCCTGGACGCCCGCTCCGGCCGCGAGTCCTGGTCGTATCCGGTCGGCGACGCCGGCTCCTGCGGTAACGTGCCCGTACGGGTCACGCCCGCCCCCGACGGCAACGTCTACGTCGCCGCCGGCACCCGGGTGATCTCCATCGACCGGGCCTCGGGCCGGGTCCGCTGGCACTTCGAGGCCCCCGCCGTGTTCCTCGCGCCCCCGGCCTTTGCCCCGGGCGCGGCCGTCACGGGCGGCGGGGTCTACCTCGCGGACTACCTGGGCACCGTCTACGCCCTGGACGCGGCCACCGGCAAGGACCGCTGGCGCATCGCCACCGAGCCCCGGCAGTCCGCCGACCCGGTCCTCGTCGCCGCCGGCAACGTCCACCTGGCCGCGGGCAGCGCCGTGTACACGCTCGACGCGGTCACCGGCACCCCGAAGTGGCGGTTCGCGGCGGGCGGCGAGATCACCGGTTCCCCGGCGGTCGCGGACGGCCGCGTCCACTTCGGATCGGCCGACCACTGCCTGTACACCCTCGACGCGGCGGGCGGGCAGCTGCGCTGGAAGCTGGCCACCGGCGGGGAGATCACCGGCGCACCGGTGGCCGAGGCGGGGGTGGTCTACGCGTGCAGCAAGGACCGCTGCGTCTACGCCCTGGACGCCGCCAAGGGCACGGGGACCCGTACGGGCGGGTGACCCGGCCCGGCCGCCGTCTGAGCTGGGGCTGAGCCGTCCGGGGGCCCGGTCGCGGCCCCCTCGGGGTCGCGCACCGCACCAGGAGTGACAGGATGGACCCCATGAGCAACGTATTCTTCGACATCAACATCGACGGCCAGCCCGCCGGCCGCATCGTCTTCAACCTCTTCGACGAGGTCGTCCCGAAGACCGCCCAGAACTTCCGCGAGCTGTGCACCGGCCAGAACGGCTTCGGCTACGCCGGCTCCGGCTTCCACCGCGTCATCCCGCAGTTCATGCTGCAGGGCGGTGACTTCACCAACCACAACGGCACGGGCGGCAAGAGCATCTACGGCGAGAAGTTCGCCGACGAGAACTTCAACCTGAAGCACGACCGCAAGTACCTGCTCTCGATGGCGAACGCCGGCCGCAACACCAACGGCTCGCAGTTCTTCATCACCACCGTCCTCACCCCGTGGCTCGACGGCAAGCACGTCGTCTTCGGCGAGGTCGTCACGGGCCAGGAGCTCGTCGACCAGATCGAGAAGCTCGGCACCCCCTCGGGCTCGACGCGCGGCAAGATCGAGATCGCGGCGTCCGGCGTCGTCGAGGCCTGATCCCCACCCCGCCCGCAACGGCTGGCCGGCCCCGCCCCCTCAGGGGGACGGGGCCGCCGTCATGTTCAGCGGGCTGGGTACGGAGCCCCAGGGGGTCCGGGCGCAGCCCGGTACCCCTGCTTTCAGCCCGTCCGGCGCTTGAGGACCGGGTCCGGGCAGCGCCCGGGGAACGGTGGAAGGGCGGGTAGGGGACAGCCCCGCAGGGCACCCGAGGCGCTACGAGTGGTCCTGCGGCGGCGGAGGCCACGCCGAAGGCGACGGGGGACGGGCGGGGTCCTCGACCGGCTCCTGATACGGATCCCGGTACGACTCCTGGTACGGAGCCTGATAAGGCTCCGGGACCGGCTCCCCGGCGACCCGGTCGCGCCGCCGGGGCCGTCCGCTCATCACGGCCGCCGCAAGGATGAGCAGCGCGCCGGCACCGAAGGCCCCACCGACCCCGTCGCCGAGCCCCGTGCCGGAGCCGCCGACCGAGAGGCTCCCCGCGGCCTGCCCCTGCCGGACCATCCACAGCACGGCGAAGCCGAGGACGACGATCCCGGAGAAGGCCATGAGCAGCCGGGAGCGCAGCACGATCGCGACGAGCGCGAGCAGGGCGGCGAAGAGGAACGGCAGCAGCAGCGAGCCCAGCAGGGCGGCCTTGTCGTCGGTGATCCCGGCGGCGGAGAAGAGCTCCTCGATGCGGTAGTCGCGTCCGTGACGGCCGTCGTACCAGGCACGGAAGGGGCTCCAGACGGCGGCCGTCGCTCCGATCAGACCCAGGAACGAGCCGAGTACGTTGCGGATCATGCCCGGCCCTCCGGGGGGAGTGGGTCTGGATCTCGATCCCGACGCTACGCCCGCCCCCGGAGTCCCGCACGCGGAGGTCCGGGCCTACCTGCGGAGGTCCAGGCCTAAGAGGGGAGCGCCGGGGGGAACACCCGCAGCACCGGCGCCCCGGCCAGCAGGGCCGCCGTGCGCGACAGGGCCTCCGCCAGGTGCGGGGAGGCCAGGTGGGCTTCCCAGGACGCGCCGTCCGCCCACTCCTCCAGGATGACCCAGGCGCCCGGAGCGCTCGGGTCCTCGTAGGCGCGGTAGGAGATGTTGCCCGCTTCGGCCCGGGTCGGCGCGACCAGGGACAGGGCCTGTGCGCGGACCTCTTCCTCCAGACCCGGCCGGGCCTGGAGGCGGGCGATCGCCGTGATGACGCCGGCGCCCGTGGCGTCGGCGGTGTCGGCAGTGGTGGCCGTGGTCTCGTCGGTCATGGTGTGTCCCCCCGGGAAGCTGTCGTAACGGATGGCGGCCACCGTACCGCTGTGCGCTTCTCACCCCCTGGTAGCGTGCCGCCCGTTGTTCAACGGGGAGGGGTTCGGACCATGGTGGTCACGGGGCGGCGGGTCAGGCTCACGGCGGTGCTGGTGGGCGTGGTGCTCGCGTTGACGGGGTTCTCGTCGACGGGCGGCAGCGGCGGGAAGAGCAAGGGCAAGAGCAAGAGCAGCGGGGGCGGGTGCTCCAGCTCCAAGAGCAAGTCGAAGAAGAAGAGCTACAGCGGTACGGGCGGCAGCGGCGGCGGCTCCACGGCCACGCCGACGGCGACGCCCACCGAGACCCGGCCGCTCGCGCACGCGGAGGTCGTCACCTGCGCCGGCCCGTCCGCGGCGAAGGCGACCGTCAAGGTCACCTCCGACGCGGCGGCCGGGCACACCTTCCGCGTCCCGCTGGTCTTCGAAGGCGCCTCCGGCCGGGTCGACTCCGGCTCCGTGGAGCTCGCGCTCAAGGCGGGCGAGAGCCGGACGGTCGACCTGCCGATGACGAACGCGGCCAAGGCGGGCGAGGTGCAGCGCTGCACGCTGGGCACGATCCAGACCGTCTCGACCGCGTCACCCACCCCGACGTCCGGCTCCGGGAGCAGCGGCTCGGTCACCACCGGCGGCAGCACGGGCGGCAAGACGCCGGGGACCACGGGCAAGCCGAAGCCCAAGTCGACCCGGAAGACCCGCTGACCCTCCGGGCCACACCCGCTACGGGGTGACGATGACCTCGTCCACGCGGCTGACGGCGTTGAGGTGCCCGGACGTCGCCGGGTAGCGGACCTGCCAGGAGCCGGTCCGGGTCGCGGTGAAGCTCTGCTTGAAGGTGCCGTCGGCGGCCGTCTTGGACGTGCCCATCCAGCTCCAGCTGGTGCTTCCGGCGGGCCGGAAGTAGTAGACGAGGCTCTGGCCGGCGAAGGGCTTCCAGGTGGGGTCGGCGTGGTTGAGCTTGCCGGTCATCGTGATCGGCTTGCCCTTCTTGGCGGGTTCGGGCGTGGCGTTGAACTCCGGGATGGCCGTGTTGGTGGCCTCGATCCGGACGGCTGGCGTCACGGAGCCGTGGATGGTGGGCGTACCGGCGTACCGGAGCCGTACGTAGCCGGGGCCCGTGTAGGGCAGGGTCGCCTCGATCTTGTAGTTGGGGAACGACCCCGGCTCGATGGTGACGGTGAAGCTCTTGCGGCTGGTCCAGCCGGTCTTGCCGTCCGCCGAGTACTCGGCGTCTACCTTGAAGGAAGTGGTGGTCTCCTCGGGAAACTCGCCGTGAAAGAACCAGCTCGACATGTAGACGTACCTGCCCGGCTCTGCGGAGGCCTTGAAGTCCTGGAAGAACGTCCCGGGCGTGACGTCCACCTTCAGGGGCGTCTTGGAGTCGAACCAAACAGAGGCGGGCCTGACGTTCATCACGCCGTCCTCGGTGAGCCGCCTGACGATGGTGAATCGGCCCGCCGCGTCGGTGCGGCCGGACTTCCAGTTTCCTGCGGAGATCGGCATCGTGGTCGGAAGGAGCTTCCACGTGCCGTTGGCGGACTTCCACTTGGAGGCCCCGCTGACCTTCGCACCCGTGCCGTAGGCTCCGGTCACGGTGGAGGAGTTCAGCTCGATGACGGTGTCGACGGGCGTCACCGGGACGGTCACGGCTGCGCGGTCCTTGTGGCCGTTCAGCTCGGCGAGGAGGTCGAACTTCACTTGGGAGTCGTCCGGGCCCTTGAGGAAGTCGGTGTGGGCGATCCCGAACTTCGCTTCGAAGTGCCCCTTGGCGTCGGCGGTCCACCGGGTGGTCTCGGAGCCCCTCTTGGCGGTGAAGGCGCCCCCCGCGTACGGCTTGGACGAGCCGTCGAGCGGGTTGTAGAGCGAGAGGTCGCCGGAGAGCACCGTGTCGAGGTGCTCCACGGAGACCGGGCTCGACTTCAGGTTCGAGATGACCGGACGCTCCGCGTAGGTCAGGACCCCGCTGTCCTCGTGGACGACGGGCTCGCCCTCGGTGCCGGTGTACTCGAGGTCGATGGTGTAGGTCCCGAGCTCGGGGAGCTTCACCGGGTCGCTCTGGAACGACGAGTTCTGCGGGGGTTCGCTCCCGCAGTCCCACGCGCAGGGGCCGTCCGGCCGGCGCGTGAAGCTGGTGAGCGTGGCGAGCCGGGTGGGCGACCCCTTCTTGCGCACGTGCGCCTTGAGGCCTCGGGGCACCTTCGCGTCCCAGTCCTCGGTGTGCACGACGACCCGTTCCTCCCACGAGCCCGCATGGACCTCCGGGTAGGGGTCCGCGGCCCGGGCGACCGTGGGCACCGCCCAGACGGTACCCACGGCCATCGCCGCGGTGAGAACTGCACTGACTCGCTTCTTCATGTGTCCCCCAGCAATCCTTCGTTCTGACCGCCTAGGAGACTGCGCACCCTGTCCGATGGTTGTACGGGGAACCGGCCGGGCTCCCCCGCACACCGTCGCCGTCACCGCACCCGCGGCTCCGGTCCCGCCCCGCTCCGCCGCCCGGCGAACAGCTCCGCCTGCCGCTCGGGCGGCAGGTTCCCCAGGGCGATCAGCCCCGGAGCCTGCGCCAGCGCCTGCTGGAGCGCGGCCTGCTTCGCCGCCCACAGGGACCGTACGGTGCCCTGCACGCCCTCCGTCGGGAAGCCGGCCAGCGTCTCGGCCGCCCGCAGGGCCGCCGGGAGCAGCGCCTCGGGCTCCGCCAGCTCGGAGACCAGGCCGATCTCGTACGCCCGCTGCGCGGAGAGCCGTTCCGCCGTGCCCATCAGGGACATCCGGGCGGCTTCACCGAAGGGCATGCGCTGCGCCATGTAGATGGCCTCGTAGGCGCTGACCATCCCGTAGCTGGTGTGCGGGTCGAAGTACGTCGCGGACGCGGAGGAGATGATGAACTCCGACTCGCCCAGCAGGTAGAACGCCCCACCGCAGGCCATGCCGTTGACGGCGGCGATCACCGGCTTCCACAGGTCGTTCGCCTTCGGCCCGATGGCGACGAGTGGGTCGTCCACCGAGTACGGCGAGGACGGCTGCGGCACCTCCACGCCCCGGTCGATGCCCGTGCAGAAGGCCGCCCGCCCGGCGCCTGTCAGGACGATCGCCCGTACCTCGTCCTCGTAGCGGAACTCCCGCCACACCCGAGCGAGTTCGGCTGCCGTCCCGAGATCGATCGCGTTGTGCTTGCGCTCCCGGTCCAGGGTGACGACCGCGACCCCGGTGGCCTTGTCCCGCTCGACGCGCACGGTCATGACTTCTCCAGCACCCAGCGCGGCACCGCCATCCCGCCCGTCTCGGTGAACACCACCTGGACGCGCGCGCCGATGCGCAGCCGTGCCGGGTCCATCGAGTCCAGCGGGGCGTCGGCGGCGGTGACGAGGTTGCCGACGAGGCGGATCTGCGGGGCGTCGGCCAGCTCCACGAGGATCACGTTGTACGGGGCCTGCGCGGCGTACGCGGGCAGCAGCGGCGGGTGCGGCTGTACGTACGACCAGATCCGGCCGCGCCCGCTCATCAGGCGCCATTCGGAGTCGAAGGATCTGCAGTGCGGGCAGCAGGGGCGGGGCGGGAAGCGCAGCTTCCCGCAGGTGGGTGCCGCGCAGGCCTGGACGCGGAGTTCGCCCTGGGCCGCGTACTCCCAGAAGGGGGCCCCGTCCCCGTCGGGGACGGGGACGAGGAGCTCGTCGGCGGTCGTGGCGGTCGTGGTGGGTGTGGTGGTCGTCGTCATGGTCGGCAGCTCCTCAGGCACGCAGCAGGATGGCGGACGTCGGGACACCCTCGCCGGCGGTCACCAGGCAGGTCGCGGCGTCGGGCACCTGGGCGGTGGAGATGCCGCGGAGCTGCTTGACGCCCTCGTTGATCAGGTTGAAGCCGTGCACGTAGGCCTCGCTGAGGCCGCCGCCGCCGGTGTTGATGGGGAGCCGGCCGCCCATCTCCAGGGCGCCGCCCTCGGTGAAGGCGGCACCCTCGCCGCGTCCGCAGAATCCGTAGCCCTCCAGGGAGAGCGGGATCAGGGGGGTGAAGGCGTCGTAGATCTGCGCGACGTCCACGTCCTGGGGGCCGAAGTCGGCCTGCTTCCACAGGTGTCGGGCGGCGGTCCAGGCGGGGCCGGACAGCGGGTCGTCGTTCCAGTAGTTGACCATGCCGTGGTGCTGGGAGGGCAGGCCCTGGGCGACGGAGTGGACGTAGACGGGCTTCTGGCGGCAGTCGCGGGCGCGCTCGGCGCTCACGATGACGCAGGCCAGGGCGCCGTCGGTCTCCAGGCAGTTGTCGAAGAGGCAGAGCGGGTCGCTGATCATGCGGGCGGTCATGTACATCTCGCGGGTCAGCGGGCGTTCGTACATCATCGCGGCCGGGTTCTCGTTGGCCCGGTTGCGGCAGGCCATCGCGACGTTGAAGAGGTGGTCGCGGGTGGCGCCGTACTCGTGCATGTAGCGGCGGGCCAGCATGCCGATCTCGTCGGCGGGGCGCAGCAGGCCGAAGGGGCGCGTCCACTGGCCGGGGGTGGGGAGCTGGACGGCCGTGTTCTTCCACGGCCGCGGCCCCGAGCCGCGCTTGCGCGAACGCCAGGCCACGCCGACGCTCGCCTGGCCGGTGGCGACGGCGGCGGCCAGGTGGCCGACGGTGGCGCAGGAACCGCCGCCGCCGTAGCCGATCTTGGAGAAGAAGGTGACGTCGCCGGCGCCGATGGCCTTGGCGACCTCGACCTCGTCGGTCTCCTCCATGGTGTAGGAGGAGAAGGCGTCGACCTCGGACGGGTCTATGCCCGCGTCGTCGAGCGCCGCGAGAATGGCCCGGCAGGCCAGTTCCTTTTCGGACTGCGGCAGTTGTTTGGCAAAGGCGGTCTGCCCGATGCCGACTATCGCCGTAGCGTCCTTGAGCGTTGCCGCCATCGCCACCTCCGGGGTGCACCAGTACTGACAGCCGCGAAGGCTACAGCTAATCTGACGGATAGTCAGCTACTGGGTTGCAGGGAAGGGCGGACCATGACCGAGGACGAGCGCGCGCGCGGGGCCGGGGCCGTGGACACGACGGAAGACGGACGGGCCGATCTCGCCTGGACCAGCATCGGCGGACTCGTCCGGCACGCCGCCGAGCGCTACGCCGGCCGCGAGGCCGTCGTCGACGGGCGGGTCCGGATCGACTACGCGCAGCTCGGCGAGCGCGTCGAGCGCGCCGCCGCCGCTTGCATGGCCGCCGGTGTGGAGCCGGGGGACCGGGTCGCCGTCTGGGCGCCCAACACCCTCGAATGGATCGTCTCCGCCCTCGGAGCCGTCTCCGCCGGGGCCGTCCTCGTCCCCCTCAACACCCGTTTCAAGGGCTCCGAGGCCGCCTACGTCCTCCAGCGCAGCCGCGCCCGGCTCCTCTTCGTCACCGGCACCTTCCTCGGCACCTCCTACGTCGCCTCCCTGCGCCGCGCCGCCGCCGAGGGCGAGGGCTCCGGGCCGCTGCCCGGCCTGCCCCACCTGGAACAGGTGGTCGTCCTGTCCGAGGACGCCCCGAACTCCTTCCGCACCTGGAAGGAGTTCCTGACCGGCGGCGACTCCGTCACCGCCGAGGCCGTCCGGGCCCGTACGGACGCGATCCCCGCCTCGGCCCCCTCGGACATCATCTTCACCTCCGGCACCACGGGCAGCCCCAAGGGCGCCGTCATCTCGCACGCCCAGTCCCTGCGCTGCTACGAGGTCTGGAGCGAGCTCGCCGGACTGCGCGAGGGCGACCGCTACCTGATCGTGAACCCCTTTTTCCACACCTTCGGCTACAAGGCCGGGGTCATCGCCTGCCTGATGCGCGGGGCCACGATGGTCCCCCAGCCCGTGTTCAACGTGGACACCGTCCTCGCCAACATCGCCGCCGAGCGGATCTCCGTACTCCCCGGCCCGCCCACCCTGCACCAGTCCCTCCTGGACCACCCCCAGCGCGACCACCACGACCTCTCCGCCCTGCGCCTGGTCGTCACGGGCGCCGCGGTCGTCCCCCTCCAGCTCGTGGAGCGGCTCCGCGGCGAGCTGCACATCGGCACCGTCCTCACCGCGTACGGGCTCTCCGAGGCGAGCGGCATCGTCACCATGTGCCGCCGCGGCGACCCGGCGGAGATCATCGCGTCGACCTCGGGCCGGGCCATCCCCGGGACGGAGGTCAGGATCGTGGACCCGGAGGGCGCGGCCCAGCCCGCGGGCCGGGCCGGGGAGGTGTGGGTGCGCGGCCACAACGTCATGCGCGGCTACTTCGAGGACCCGGTCGAAACCGCCGAGGCCATCACCCCCGAGGGCTGGCTCCGCACCGGGGACGTCGGCGTCCTCGACGCCGCCGGGAACCTGCGCATCACCGACCGGATCAAGGACATGTTCATCGTCGGCGGCTTCAACGCCTACCCCGCCGAGATCGAGCAACTCCTCGGCCTGCACCCCGACATCGCGGACGTCGCGGTCGTCGGCATCCCGGATCCCCGCCTGGGCGAGGTCGGCAAGGCGTACGCGGTCCGCCGCCCCGGCGCGGTCCTCACGGCCGACGACCTGATCGCCTGGTCCCGCCGTGAGATGGCCAACTACAAGGTCCCGCGGGAGGTGGAGTTCGTCTCCGAACTCCCGCGCAACGCGAGCGGCAAGGTCCTCAAGCGAGAACTCCGCACCCGCTGACACCGCTGCCGGGGCCCGCTGACACCGCCACCCGGCCCGGGGCGGACCGTCCCGGGGGTCGACTGCCCGGGGGATCGCCCCCGGGCTGGTCCGATCGGTCGGATCTGCCGGTGGGTCGCACCGGGACGCTCCCGGCGGTGGCGGGGCCGGGGCTATGCATGGGTGGTCCAACCATCCATGAGCCCCACCTCAGGAGCCTCCCCATGCGCACCTTGCGCCCCATGCGCCCCGTCAGGGCAGCCTGTCTCGGCACGGCCACCACCGCACTGGTCGCCCTTCTCGCCTGCGCCCCCGTCGCGTCCGCCGTCGGGACGGACGCCGATTCCGCCCGGGACAAGGGCAAGGGCCAGGTCATCACCCTGACCGGCCGGCTCGCGGAGCAGTCGCGCTTCCCCGTCAACCCGGGCGGCGCCGCGGCCCAGGGCGACCGGACCGTCTTCCGCTCGATCCTCTTCGACAAGGACGGCCAGCAGGTCGGCGAGACCGGCGGCACCTGCACGACCACCCGGGTCGACAACGGCGGAGCGGAGACCTGCGCCGTGACCTACACCCTCCCGGGCGGCCAGATCACCGCACAGGGCATGGTCTTCGGCCACCTCGTCCCGGGCCCGCCCCCCGCGTTCGACAACGCGATCACCGGCGGCACCGGGAAGTACGACCGTGCCCGCGGCTCGATCCACGCCGAGACGATCGCTCCGGGCGAGCGGCGCTTCACGATCGACCTGGAGCGCTGACGCAGGCGCCCTGAGACGGCCCGGTTCGTGGTCCAGTACCTCGCGAACCGGGCCGATCCGCCTGCATCGCCGCAGGTCAGACCCGGGCAGTGGCAGTGCTCGCCCCCGGCGGGCGCACCATGAAGACGTCGATCGGGTCCTGGGCCTCCACGACGAATCCGTGACGCTCGTAGAGCCGACGGGCGGCACTGCCCTGCAGGACGTTCAAGCCCACGGTCAGGCCCTGCGCGTCCGTCCGCTCCAGCACCGTGCGCAATACGGCGGAGCCGAGCCCCCGGCCCTGACAGTGCGGAGCCAGGTAGAAGTGCTCGAGCCACTGCCGGTCCTCGGCGGGCCGGACCGTGACGCACCCTGCCGTTGCGCCGTCGATCTCGATGACCGACGTGTGCTGCGGGGAGAAGGAATCCCGAAGCCGCTGACGCACATGGTGCTCGTCATACCGCCCGAGGCGTTCCAGATCCCCCCGCATGACCGTGGCCCGCAACTCCGCGATCGTCTCGACGTCCGCCGTCACCGCAGAACGCAGCACCCAGCCGGCCGTGTCCACCCGCGCACCGCTCATCCCCCTGGCATCCATGGCCGGAGTATCTCAACTGCCGCTGCCGCCGCCTCTACAACCCTTGCACTTGCCGGGCGTCGGACTGCGGAAGGCACGATCGCACTCCGTGCAGCCTGCCCCGGGTCCGCTGAGCCACCTCGCCGGACTCGCCGGACTCACCGAACGACGGGCCCGCGCCCGGAACTTGGTGAGCCGGAATCGGTGTCAGCCCGTGAAGGACTCCGGGCCGAAGCGGCCCCAGGCTACGAAGGCGGCCAGGAGGACGTAGGCCAGGTCTACTGCCATGTACGTGGGCTCGTGGCGGCGGTAGCGGGTGAGGGCGGCGCCCAGCATGAGGAGGACCAGGCCGACTGCGGCCAGGGGGACCAGGATCGGGGCGATGTGCAGGACGGCCGGGAGGATCAGGCCTGCCGCGGCCAGCATCTCCACGGCGCCGATCGCCTTCACCGCGCCGGGGGTGAAGTCCTCGACCCACTTCGCGCTGGCGCCGCTGGCGGCGATCTTCTCCTTCGGCGTGAACACCTTGAAGGCGCCGCCCAGCAGGTAGGCGACGGCGAGCAGTCCGGTGACGATCCACAGCGCGATGTTCATGGGGCGACTCCTCGGTCCTTGGAGGGGGAGGGGGAGGGGAGTGGGCCGGGCGCCGGCTCCGGCGTGGGGGTCGGAGCCGTGTTGCGTGTGGGTCAGTGCTGGAGCTGGCCGGGCTGGTAGTCGCCCGCCGGGGTCTGGACCATGACGTTGCCGCGGTTGAAGGCGTTGATCAGTGCGATCTGGGTGACCAGGGCGGCGAGCTGCTCGTCGTCGAAGTGCTTGGCGGCGTTCGCCCAGACCTCGTCGCTGACCCCGCCGGCCGCATCCGCGATGCGGGTGGCCTCCTCGGTCAGGAGCAGGGCCGCGCGCTCGGCGTCGGTGTACACGGTGGCCTCGCGCCAGGCCGCGACCAGGTTGAGGCGCACCGCGGTCTCTCCGGCCGCCGCCGCGTCCTTGGTGTGCATGTCGATGCAGCCGGCGCAGCCGTTGATCTGGCTGGCGCGGAGCATCACCAGTTCGCGGGTCGAGGCCGGCAGGGTCGAGTCCCCCAGCGCCTTGCTCGCGGCGATGATGTGCTTCCACGCATTGACGGCGACCGGGTCGGCGAAGAGGTTCAGGCGAGCGGCCATGGCGGATTCCTTTGCTGTGGTGCGGCGTTCGGTGTGTGGTGCTCGTTGTTCTCCCTCTAACGACACGGCGCCCCCGCGCCCTGTGGCAAATGGCAAATGTGACCTGGGTCACGGGCGCGTTTCGTGATAAATGGGGCAGAGACCGAGATAGCGGCGCCGAAGGCGTACCGGACTACGTCGGTGGCGCGGCTCGGGATCAACCACCTGAGCTCGGCGCGCGTACGGCGGGCAAGGCGCGGGCGGCAGGGTCAGGCCGCCTTGCGCGCCAGCACCAGTCGCCACCTCGGTGTCCCGTCCGGGCGGCGGCCGAAGTGGTCCAGGGGGAGCGTCTCCACCGTGAAGCCGGCCGCGCGCAGGTCCGTACGGACTCCGCCCAGCGGGAAGGTGCGGTAGTACATGACGAACGGCGGGCGCCAGACGGCATTGCGCACGCGCATCGCCGCGTCGAAGCCGGACAGGGCCCACCACGCCGGGCGGCTCGGCGGGATCGGAGCGCCGATCGGGAAGGCGAAGACCCCGCCGGGGCGCAGGGCCGCGTGGACCCCGGAGAAGACCGAGGGTCGCTCCTCCGGGAGGAAGTGGCCGAAGGCGCCGAAGCTGACCGCCAGGTCGTACGAGTCCCCGAGCGCGGCGGGCAGGTGCCGTGCGTCGGCCCGCAGCAGGTCCGCGTCGGGGTGGGCGAGTCCCGCCTCGGCGAGCATGCCCGAGCTCAGGTCGACCCCGGTCACCCGCCCCCGACACAGCCGCCGCAGCATGCCGAGGCCCGCGCCCGTACCGCAGCACACGTCGAGCCCGGCGTCGAAGGGGGCCTCGTGCCGGGCGAGCGTCTCCTCGACCGCGTCGAGCATCCGGTCGGGGGTGCGGAAGGGGGTTTGGTCGAACTTCGGGGCCAGCAGGTCGTAGCCCCGCTCGATGGAGGACATGGCCTGTACGGCCAGTTCGCGGAGGGTCGGGCCCTGGGAGGTGAACACACGGTCAGCCTAGTCAGCGCGGGCGCGGGCGCCCGGCATTTCGGGCCCTTCGGCCCCGGGCAAAACGGGCATCACGTGACGTAGGGTGAATCGATACGTTTTGCCAACCCTTGGGGATTCCGTGGTCAATGCCATACGAAGTGAGGTGCCGGGTCAGAGCGTGGGCCGGAGCTCCACGAGCGGCAGCGCCCTGGAGAAGACCCTGCGGATCACGGAGGCGCTGACCGCGTTCGGCGGCCCGCACCGGCTCGCGGAACTGTCGGCCGCCGCCGGGGTCCCCAAGTCCAGCACCTACCGGATCCTGGTCTCCCTCGTCGAGCAGGGCTACGCCGTCACCGACGGGCAGGGCAGCTACGGCGTCGGCCTGCGGCTGCGCACCCTGGCCGCCGAAATCGCCGCCGACCGGCCCGAGGGCATCGTCGAGCTGCTCGAATTCCTCCAGAAGTGCACCGGTCAGGCCGTCCACCTGGCCCTGCGCAGCGGCACCGCGCTCACGTACATCCGCAAGATCGAGAGCACCGTCCGGTCCCACCCGACCTCCTCGCGCGTCGGCATGCGCGTCCCCCTGCACGCCACCGCGATCGGCAAGGCCGTCCTCGCGCACCTGCCGCCCGAGGAGACCGAGGGCATCCTGCGCGCCACCGGGATGCCGGCCCTGACCCGGCGGACCGTCACCGGTCGGGACGACCTCGCGGACGAACTGCGCACCGTCCGGGAGCGCGGCTACGCCGTCGACGACGAGGAGCACGAGCCTTCGGTCCGCTGCCTGGGCGTGCCCGTCTTCGACCGGGCGGGCGTGCCGGTGGGCGGGGTCGGTCTGACCGCCTCCGCCCTCCTGAGCACGCGGGCGGAGCTGGAGCGGTTCGCCCCGGCGCTGCTGGAAGCCGCGCGGGGCGTACAGCGGCGGCTCCAGCTCGGCGGGTGAGGCGCCCGGCCCCCCGCCCGCCTGCACGCACGCATACGGCGGCCGCGGTGGTCCCCCTCCTGGCCACCGCGGCCGCCGTATGCGTGCGTGCACCTCCGGTGGTCCCCCCGCGACCCCCGGTCCCCCCGTGGTACGTCGTGCCGTACGACCCGGGCCCCTGGCCCCCCGGCCCCCCCGGTCCGGGTCGTACGCGTCTCAGTGGCCCGGCTTACGGGCGCGGCGGCCCGGACACGTGGTTGTCCAGCGTCACGATGTCCTCGTCGGAGACGTGGTTGTCGAGCGGCTTGGCCGGCGTGCCCGAGGTGAGGTTGTCGGCCGGCTTCGGCGCCGTGGCCGGGACGGCCGGGTCGTCGAGCGACGCGAGGTCGGCGGCGGTCGGCAGGGTGTTGTCGTTCGTCGTCATCGGATCTCCTGATGGGTGGGTCGGGCCCGTTCGGCGATTCCCCCGCGGACCGCCGAACGGGTGTCTCCAGCCGACCCGGGCTGCCCCCCGACACGCCGAGTCGATGAACACCATCCTGGCCGGTGGCGATAAACGAACGATGAACGTGCCGTTCAGCTGATGAGGAGCCCTATGCGGCGATCTCCGCCGCCAGCAGCGCCCGTACCTCGTCCAGCTCCGGCGAGCCCAGCTGAGTGAACACCACCTCGGCGTCCCGCCAGCACACCCGCGCCCGGTCCCGCTGCCCCAACTGGCGCAGCGCCCGGCCCAGTACGGTCAGCACGGTGGCGCGGCGCCACTCGCCGCCGATGCCGCGCAGCGCGATGGCCTGTTCGGCGTGCGAGGCGGCCAGCGTCGGGCGGCGCGCGGCCAAGTGGACCTTGGCGAGCCGGAAGTGCGTCACGCCCTCCCACAGCGGCTGTCGGTTCTCGTGGAACAACGAGAGCGCCTTGCTGAGCTGGGAGTGCGCCTCGGAGAGCCGGTCGGCCTGGGTGAGGGCGATGCCCAGCGCGTAACGGCCGTTGGCCAGGCGCAGGGTGAGTCCCATCCGGTCGTAGATGTCGATGCCCTGCTGCGCGAGCTCTATGGCACTGCCCAGCCGGCCCTGCTCCACGTGGATGCGGGACAGGTTGCACAGGGCGCTCGCCTCGCCCACGTGGTTGGAGTCGGCCCGGAAGTTGGCGATGGCCTCGAGGAGGTACCGTTCGCCGTCCTCGTAGCGTCCCTCGTAAATGGCGGCGATGCCACGGTCGTTCGGTGCCCAGCAGCTGGACAGCAGGTCTCCCGCGGCGCGGGCCAGCACGGTGGCCTGGCGGGCCTCGTCATCGGCCTCGGCGAACCGGCCGGCGACCAGGTGGGTGTTGGTCAGCGTGGTGCGGGCCCGGCCCTCGGAGTACAGGTCCTGTGCGGCGTGCGCGGCGTCCCGCACGGCGGTGGCGGCCGACTCGTACTGCTTGGAGTTGGCCCCCGACTCCGCGAGGTCCTTGGCGGCGAGCAGCAGGTCGACGGCCCGGCGCAGCAGGTCCTCCCGGCCGGGGCTGCGTACGGCGGCCTGCCGGACGCACGCGAGCAGGGGGTCGGCCTCCGCGTAGAGCCAGTCCTGCGCGGTGCGCGATTCGGTGAAGACCAGCCCCGGGTGGCGGGTGGCCGACAGGTGGGCCACGAGCCGGTCGCCCGGCCGCTCCAGGCCGTACACCCCGGCGGCGGTGGCCAGGTAGAAGTCCAGCACCCGGTCGAGGGCGGCGTCGCGCGCGCTCGGCGGCTGCTCGTCGCGCTCGGCGCAGGCACGCGCGTAGAGGCGTACGAGGTCGTGGAAGCGGTAGCGGCCGGGCGCGGCCGATTCGAGGAGGGAGCAGTCGACTAAGGCTTCGAGCAGGTCCTCGGTGTCGTGCTCCGCCCGGTCGAGTACGGCGGCTGCCGCCGCGAGGGAGATGTCCGGCCCGTCGGCGAGCCCCAGGAGCCGGAACGCCCGCTGCTGCGCGGGCTCCAACTGCCCGTACCCCAGCTCGAAGGTGGCCTTGACGGCGAGGTCGCCGGCCTGGAGCTCGTCCAGGCGGCGGCGCTCGTCGGCGAGCTTCGCGGCGAGCACGGAGACGGTCCAGGTGCGGCGGGCGGCGAGCCGGGAGGCGGCGATGCGGATGGCGAGCGGCAGGAACCCGCAGGCGCCGACCACGTCGAGGGCGGCCTGGCGCTCGGCGCCGACCCGCTCGTCCCCGACGATCCGGGTGAACAGCTGGAGCGCCTCGTCGGGGCTCATCACGTCGAGGTCGACGAGGTGCGCGCCGGCCAGGCCCGCCATCCGGACCCGGCTGGTGACGAGGGCGGCGCAGCCCGCGGTGCCCGGCAGCAGCGGGCGGACCTGGGCCGCGTCGCGGGCGTTGTCGAGGAGGACCAGGACGCGGCGCCCGTCGAGGGTGGAGCGGTAGAGCGCGGCCCGTTCGGCGGGGGAGTCGGGGATGGAGGAGTCGGGGGTGCCGAGGGCGCGCAGGAAGGAGCCGAGGACGGCTTCGGGCTCGGCGGGGCGGGCCTCGGTGCCCTGGAGGTCCACGTAGAGCTGCCCGTCGGGGAAGTGCGGGCGGGCGGCGTGCGCGACGTGCACGGCGAGCGTGGTCTTGCCGACACCGCCGATGCCGGCGAGGGCGGAGACCGCCATCACCTGCCCCTCGGCGCCGGCGAGGATGTCGCCGAGGTCCCGGACGAAGCTGGAGCGGCCGGTGAAGTCGGAGACGGTGGCGGGCAATTGGGCGGGCCTCACGTGGACGGGCGCGGCGGCCGGTGCCGGGTCCTCGGCGCGGGCGAGCTCGGAGTCGGCCCGCAGGATGCGCTGTTGGAGCTCGGAGAGTTCGGGGCGCGGGTCGACGCCGAGTTCGTCGGCGAGGAGCCGGCGGGTGTCGGCGTAGACGGCGAGGGCCTCGGCCTGGCGGCCGCTGCGGTAGAGGGCGAGCATCAGCAGCTCGCGCAGCCGCTCCCGCAGCGGGTGGGCGGCGGTGAGGGCGGTGAGCTCGGAGACGGCCTCGGCGTGGTGGCCCAGCTCCAGGTCCAGGTCGAGGCGGGTCTCCAGGAGCTGGAGGCGCCATTCGGCGAGCCGGGTGCGCTCGGTGTCGGCGTGCGGCCCGGGTACGCCGGCCAGCGGTTCGCCGTCCCAGACGTCCAGGGCGCGGGTCAGCAGCGTACGGGCGAGCTCGCGGTCGCCCTTGTCGGCGGGGGTGCCGGGGGTGCCGGGGGTGCTGCGGGCACCCCTTCCGGGGGTGTCGCCCTGCGGCTTCCCGGCGCGCGCGGCCTCGGCGTCGGCGGCGAGGGCCCGGGCGATGCCCAGGTCGAGGGCCGCGGGGTGGGGCAGGCGGATCGCGTAGCCGCCGGACTCGCTGACGAGGAGCCCGGGTTCGAGGATCTTGCGCAGGCGGGAGGCGTACGTGCGGATGGTCGCGAGGGCCTGCTGCGGCGGGTCCTCGCCCCAGATGGCGTCGATGAGCTCGGGCGCGGTGGCGGTGCGGCCCTCGCGGAGCAGGAGCACGGCGAGCAGCGCCCGCTGCTGCGGGGTCCCGGAGCTCAGGGCTTCGCCGCCGCGCCAGGCCCGGATGGGGCCGAGCACGGCGAACCGGTTGCCTCCGTCGGCGGAGGGGGTCGGGGTCCCGTTGACGGCTTCGTCGGCTCTGGCTTCCGCGGCGGGCCCTGCGTCGACTCCGGGTCCGGCGGCTGCGGCAATGGCGGTGTCACCGGACTCGGGGTGGTTCCGCTGGTGCGGGATGGCCGGTGTGCCGTCCATCTGGTCTCCCCCCTGCCTTCCCTAGGTGTAAGGGCCAGTCTGCCCTGTGTTGCGCGTACACGT
This sequence comes from Streptomyces sp. NPDC056883, assembly GCF_042788835.1. Lineage (NCBI taxonomy): Bacteria > Bacillati > Actinomycetota > Actinomycetes > Kitasatosporales > Streptomycetaceae > Streptomyces > Streptomyces sp. NPDC056883. The sequence continues at coordinate 155,150 of NZ_JBHUBS010000012.1, forward strand.
CAGTCCGTAACGGACCCAGTCCTTACGGATCCGATGCCCGGTCCGCGCGGATCCGGCACCCGATCACCGTGGATCTGCCATCCGGCAGCGCTCAACTAGCTGACGGTTCGTCAGATTGGCGCTACCGTGAGGGCATGGAGACCTTCCCGAAGATCATCTCGGTGGACGACCACACGGTTGAGCCCCCCAACGTCTGGCGGGACCGGCTCCCGTCCAAGTACCACGACGTCGGCCCCCGCGTCGTCCGCGCCCCCCTGAAGGAAATGACCTTCCTCGGAGGCAAGTTCGCCCCCGTGATGGGGGCCAAGGGCGACGACGGACCGATAGGCGACTGGTGGGTGTACGAGGACCTGCACCGACCCCTCACCCGACTCGACACGGCCGTCGGCTACGACCGCGACGAGATCAAGCTCGAAGTCATCACGTACGAGCAGATGCGCCCGGGCTCCTTCTCGGTTCCCGACCGGCTCGCCGACATGGACGTCAACCACGTCCAGTCGGCCCTCTGCTTCCCGACCTTCCCGCGCTTCTGCGGCCAGACCTTCACCGAGGCCAAGGACCGCGAACTCGGCCTGCTCGGCGTGCGCGCGTACAACGACTGGATGGTGGAGGAGTGGTGCGGCCCGGAGGCGAACGGCCGCCTCATCCCGCTCACCCTCATCCCGCTCTGGGACGCCCGGCTGGCCGCCGCCGAGGTCCGCCGCAATGCTGCGCGCGGGGTCCGTGCGGTCGCCTTCTCGGAGATCCCGCCCCACCTCGGGCTCCCCTCCATCCACACGGACGAGTGGGACCCCTTCCTCGAGGCGTGCAACGAGACCGGCACGGTCATCGCCATGCACATCGGCTCCTCCTCGCGCATGCCCTCCACCTCGGCGGACGCCCCGCCGGCCGTCGGCTCCACCATCACCTTCGCCAACTGCTGCTTCTCGATGGTGGACTGGCTGATGAGCGGCAAGTTCGAGCGCTTCCCGAACCTCAAGATCATGTATGCGGAGGGCCAGATCGGCTGGATCCCGTACATCCTGGAGCGCGCGAACGTGGTCTGGGAGGAGAACCGCGGCTGGGGCGGCGTCGCCGACAAGGTGCTGCGGCCGCCGTCGGAGCTCTTCGCGGAGCACGTCTTCGGCTGCTTCTTCGACGACGCCTTCGGCCTGAAGAACCTGGACTCCATCGGCGTCGCCAATGTTCTTTATGAGACGGACTACCCCCACTCCGACTCCACGTGGCCCAAGTCGCGGGAGGTCGGCGAGGCCCAGATGGGCCACCTGGCCCCGGACGTGGTGGACCGCATCGTCCGCGGCAACGCGATCGACCTCCTGGGCCTGACCCCGGAAGGCCTCTGGCCGGGGGCGTAGCGCGCGGGGCGGTTGCACGGTGGTGGCGCGGCGGCCCCGGGGGAGTTCCCCCGGGGCCGCCGGTCGTCGGAACGGAGCCACCGTGCTGCACTGTGACGGCGACTGCGACATGATCGCCGAGGTCACCGGCCAGCCGATGCGGTGGGTCGTGCCACGGGGGACGGCCGACTGAGAGGTTCAGGGCGGGGCCAGGGTGGTCAGACGGCCGAGCGGTGCTCGCCCGTCAGCGCCGGGCGGACGTGGGTCTGGAGGAGCTCCAGGAAGCGGTCCGGGCGGGTGAACGAGGCGAAGTGGCTGCAGTCCTCGATGAGGGCGAACCGCTTCACCGGGGCCTCGACCTCGTCGAAGAAGGCCTTGGCCGAGGCCGTGGGGGTGATGACGTCGTGCTCGCCGTGGAAGACGAAGAACGGGATCTCGAAGCGGGTGCCGTCGGCCCGGTCGTCGAGGTCCGCGGTGCCCTCGGTGATCTGCTCCGAGAAGTTCTGCCCGCGGAAGAAGTCCCGCAGATCGCGCAGCGAGTGCAGCGGCGACAGCCACATCGAGCCCATGACCACCTTCTTGAGCGTGGCGAACGTCAGCGGGTCGCTCTGCGCGCAGAACTTGGCGTACGTCGCCCGCTCCTTCGGAGTCCACGCGTGCTGGTCGGCGCCGATCGCCTCGACCTGCGCGAGCGGCTTCGTCTTCCCGGCGGCGCGCAGCCGATCCCGTAGGGCGTCGTAGGCGGAGGTGTCGCGGCCGGCGGTGTGGATGTTCTGGTCGGTGCCCACGTAGGCGGAGTAGAGCTCGGGGTGGTTGCGGGCCAGGCGCAGCCCGAAGGCGCTGCCGTAGGAGTTGGCCAGGAGGATCACCCGCTCGGCGCGCAGCAGGTCCTGGGCGTAGCGGGTGACCTCCAGGGCGTCCTCGTAGAGCCGCTCGAAGGTGGCCTCGCCCTGGCCGGCCGGGCCGCTGCGGCCGAAGGTCTTGCCGGCGCCGCGCATGTCCCAGCGGACGATCGTGAAGTGCTGCTCCCAACTGCGGGTGCGGGTCGTGTAGATGGAGTTGGCGGCGCCGGGGCCGCCGTGGATCTCGACGAGGACCGGGTTGGTGCGGTCCTCGCCGCGGACCGAGATCCACTGGTCGATGCCGCCGATGCGGACGAAGCCCTGCTCGTCGATGCCGTGCGGGGAGTCGATCCGCAGGGTCTTGGCGGCCTGTGCGCGGCGCAGGGCGCGGTGGGTGAGGAGGGCGGCCGCGGGGGTGGCCAGGGCGGCGGTGGCGGTGATGGCGGCGGCGGTGGCGATCATTTTTGTGTCCTCCGTAAACTGTTTCCAGTGGATACGGATGAGTGTGGGGGGTGGTGGCGGTGCTGTCAATGGCTGCGGGCGGGGATCCCCCTTGCGGGGGTCGCCGCGGGCAAGGCATGCTTCGCCGGAGCAAATTGGGGAGGGCTGTCGGCGATGGACAAGCGGACCGTGGTGACCGCGGTGCTGTGTGTGATGGCGGCGCTGGGCGCGTCTGCTGCCATGACGAAGGTGGTTCCGGCCGACGACGGCAAGGCCTCCGGGCAGGTGAAGGCGGCGCCTGGAGGGGCGTCGCCCACTGCAACTCCGTTGCCATCGCAAGCGCAGTCGTCTTTGCGGCCGCAGGCGCCGGACGCGTCTCGGTCGTCCGCCGCCCGGACGCCCGGCGCGTCGGCTTCGCCCTCCGCGCCGGGCGGGCCCACCGCCTTCGCCGGGGCGCTTTTCGAGGGCGAGGTGACGGGTGACCACTTCTGTACGGCGACCGTCGTGCACAGCCCCGGGCGGAACCTGATCGTCACCGCCGGCCACTGCCTGCGCGCCGGCCGGGCCGGAGAAGGCGGAGCCTCCTTCGCACCCGCGTACGCGGACGGGCGGGCCCCGTACGGCACCTGGAAGCTCGCGGAGGTCTTCGAGGACCCGCGGTGGTCGGACGCGACGAACGACGACTACGACCTGGCCTTCGCCCGCCTCGCCCCCGACGCCTCGGGCCGCAACATCGAGGACGTCACCGGCGCCGCCGTCCTGGACACCACGGGTCGCACGGACGAGCAGGTCACCGTGACGGGCTACCCGTCGGACCGCAAGGTCCCGCGCACCTGCCTGTCCCGCGCGGTGCGGCTCAGCGCCACGGAACAGCGCTTCGACTGCGCGGACTTCCCCACGGGCACGAGCGGCAGCTCGTGGATCGCCGCCGACGGGAAGATCATCGGCGTCCTGACCGGCGGGGACACGGACGACGTCTCGACGAGCACGATCCTGACCGGCTACGCGGCGGAGCTGTACGCGCGCGCGACGGCCGGGGGGACCGGGGCGGCAGGCGGGACCGTCGGCCGGTGAGCCAGTACTACGAGGTCGGGGACGAGACCCTCTGGAACCCTTCGAGCGGCGCCGCCCGGCTCTTCCACCGCCAAGTGGCCCTCTTCGAGGAGGAACTCGGCCTCCCGTCGGGCATCGGCCCGATGGAGATGGACGAGTGCCAGATCGACCCGGCCGCTCTCGGCGTCTTCGCCGAAGCCCTCGTTGCCCAACACGGCCACGCCGGCCACGCCGTCATCCGCGCCCTCTCGGAGGGCTTCGTCGCCACCGTGCTGGTACTGGCGGAGCGGGCGGGAGTGGACGGCCTCCGGGTCCCGCCGCTCCCGGGCTCCTACGAGGCCTCGGCGGAGGAAGCGCTGCGCGCGGCCGCCCGGGAGCTGTCCGGGAGGATGCCGCGCTGAATCAGGCGAGCAGGCCCAGGTGCACGGGCTCGGCGGGGGCCTCGTCGAGCAGCTCGGCGAGGCGCGGCGGCCACAGCGGTTCGCCGAGGGTGGCGAGGTTCCGCGGCGACAGCCACCGCCAATGGGCCTCGGGGTACTCCGGGACCGGGTCGCGGTGCGGGCCGCTGGTCACGTAGATGTGCTCGTACTGGCGTACCGGGATGCCCTGGTGGGTGAAGTCATGCTCCCAGGTGCAGAGCAGCCGCTCGGGCTCCAGGTCGGTCCACCCCGTCTCTTCCCGCAACTCCCGCCGCACGCACTCTTCGGGCGTCTCCCCGGGATCGATGCCACCGCCGGGCGGCAGCCAGTGGATGCCGACTTCCACGTTGTTCTCGCGGAAGAGGAACACGGATCCGGCGGGGTTGAGGACGACGATTCTGGCTGCCTGCCGAGGAGTTCGCGGTGAAGTGTGCATCAGACCAGCGTACGACGGGGGGTCCGGGGGCGGGAGAGGTCGGAGGGGGCGGGGGTGTTCGAGGCCGGGGGTGGGTGGCTCGGGCTGCGGGTTGGGCCCCGCCTACTGCAGGCTCCATCGGTGCGGGTGCCCGGGTTCGGTGGGGCAGGCGAAGATGTTCAGCAGGCCGTCTCGGCCGATCGTGAGTCGAGTGGGGCAGCGGTCCTGTAGGTGCTCGGGAACGTCCCGTTCCTCGGTGGGCATCCAGCTGCCGTCGGCGCCGCTCCACTCCCAGCTGTCGACGGTCAGCAGCAGGACCATGGGTGCGGCACAGGCTTCACAGTTCATCGGGTGGGGGTCGGTCGTGTGCCAGGAGGGGAATCCGCCCACTCGGCATCCCTGCGGAATGGACAGGTCATGGTGGTACGTGACCGGTTCGTCGTCCGGGCCGCGCTTCTCCGCCTTGCGTTCCTCCGCATCCTCCCAGGCGTCGATTCTCCTCCACAGCCCCGTCGGCAGTGAGCCGGCGTACGGGTAGGTGACGACCTGTTCGGGGTGCAGCACGCACGGCTCGGCGACCGCGCCCTCGAAGCCGACCAGCGCCGGCTGCGGCGGAGCGTCCAGGGGCACGGCCACCTGGTCGGAGTGGCGCCAGCGCACATGGGGGGCCAGGCCGTAGCGGCTCGGGCCGTGTGCCTCGAACGGGCACCAGAACACCTGGAGCAGGTCGCATCCGTCCGGGCCCGGCGGGAGGCCGGGCACGTCCCGCCGGTACAGCTGGACCAGGCCGATCAGCGGGATCGGATCGGTGTCGGCGATCTCCCGTTCGCGGTGCCTGTGGCCGAGCTCCTTGAGGAGGACCTGCTCCTCGTCGGTGGGCCGGTCACGGGCCCAGGCATCCGCGAGGACCTGACGCCCACGATGAATGTCCGCGACGCGGTACCCGCTGCTGCGCTTGTGCGGCGCGGTGCAGACCGGCCACGGCTCGTCGGCCGGCCACAGCAGCGGACCACCGACCGAGCTGACCGACGCGTCCGGACGTCCCGGCCGCGGGTGCAGTCGCGTCGTCACACCCCGAAACGCCCCCAGCTCCGGGAAGAGCTCCTCAACGTGCACGGGGCGCGGCGGCGTCGTTCGGGTCATGGCGGAGACCCTAAGCCACCCCTCAGGGAGTGGGTCTCAGGGCGGCGTCGAGTGCGCGGATGAGCTCTCCTACGCGGCCGCCTCCGGTGGGTGGGGCGGGCATGCGGGCGAGTACCCGGGCGACCGCGGGGGGTGCGTGATGGCTTGCCCATTCGAGGGTCTGGGTAGCGGCCTGGGGGTTTGGTCCTGAGGTCAGTTCTTCTGCGCGTGCCGTGTGGGCTGCTGCGCCCAGGATGTGCTTGATCTGGTGGGAGCTTGCCTTCGGGTGGAGGTAGGCGGCGCCGGCTGCGTGGCTCGCCGCTCGTGCCGCGTCGATCGCCGCGGGTGAATCGGTTTCCTGCGCCGCCTTGTACGCCGCCCACGCGCACTGCCGCAGGGCGGCCGTGCGGCGGCCGCCCGCGGCGAATGCGTCTGCTGCCTCGATGGCCTCGCGAGGGCGGGCATCGCCGGGATGGTCCTGTTCGAAGACCGGCAGGACCCTCCGTGCGCAATCCGCCGCGTAGCCCGTGATCGCACGCAGCTCGTCTTCGGTCAGTTCGATCTCGTCCGGCTTGCTCGCCATGGCCCCATCCTCTCGCTCCGCTGCCGGCGCGTGCCCTCCCTACCCCGCCTGCAGGGCCAGTGTCGGTGACAGCTTTGCTGCGCGGACCGCCGGGTAGAGGCCTGCCACCGTGCCGATGGCGAGGGTGGCTGCGAAGCCGCCGGTGACGGCCCAGAGGGGGACGACCCAGGGGAGGTCGCCGGCTTGGGCGTACACCGCCGTGGCGGCGCCGCCCAGGGCGATGCCGGCCAGGCCGCCCAGGCCCGACAGGAGCAGGGACTCCGTGACGAACTGGATGCGGATCTGGCCCTTGGTGGCGCCCAGGGAGCGGCGCAGGCCGATCTCGTGGCGGCGTTCCAGGACTGAAATGATCATGGTGTTCGCGACGCCGACCCCTCCGACGAGTAGGGCGATGCCGCCCAGGCCTAGGAGGAGGGTGCTGAAGGCGCCTTCGGTGGCGGCCTTCGCCTGTAGGGCCGCCGAGGGGTCCGTGACCGAGACCGTGCTCGGGCTCTCGGGGTTCGTTGTTTTGGCGATGAGGTTGCGGACCTGTTGGACGCGGTCGTCTGCGGAGCGTTCGTAGATGGAGGTGGGGTGGCCGTCGAAGCCCAGGAGGCTTTGGGCGGCGTCCCAGCCGATGAGTGCCGAGCGTTCGATCTCCGGCGCGAGGGGGATCGGGTCGAGGATGCCGATGACCGTGAAGTACTGCCCGGCGATGAACACCTGCCCGCCCGGCCCCGTGATGCCCAGGCGCTCGGCGGTGACGTGTCCGAGGACCACGGAGGGGTAGCGGCCGGTGGCGTCGTTGAGCCAGGTGCCGCTCTGCATCCGGGCGCGGAGGGTCTTCAGGAGGTCGTCCTTCGCCGCCTTGAGGGCGATGCCGCCCGTGTCCTCCTTGGGGATGTTCTCGCTGCGGCGGACGGATTCCTTTACGTCTCCTGTCGTGCCGACCGATTCGACTCCGTCGATCCGGGCGATCATGCCGGGGGCGTCCTTGGGGAGCGTGGTGTCCTGCCCGGAGAACATCGACTGGCCGGGCGTCGCGACCAGCATGTTCGTGCCGAGCTTGTCGAGTTCCCGGAGCAGCTTGGCCTGGCTGGACGAGGAGATGCCGACGACCGCGATCATCGTCGCGATGCCGATCGCGATCCCGAGCGCGGACAGGAAGACGCGCATGGGCCGTGAGCGCAGCCCCGCCGATCCCACGTGGAACACGTCGCGGGGGCCGAGCCGGGGAGGGGACAGCTTGCGTGTTGGTTTGCCGGCCGCGCGGGGCTTCGTACGGGCACCCATTACGCGCCCACCCCCAGCGCGTCCGCGTTCCACACGTCGGCCACGATCTCGCCGTCGCGGAGGCGGACCTGCCGGGGCAGGCTCGCCGCGATCTCGTTGTCGTGGGTGATCACGGCGATGGTGGCCCCGTCCTGGTTGAGCTCGTGCAGCAGTTCCATCACCGACGCGCCGGACGCCGTGTCCAGGGCGCCCGTCGGCTCGTCGGCGAGCAGCAGGTCCGGTTCGCCCGCCACCGCGCGGGCGATCGCCACGCGCTGCTTCTGCCCGCCGGACAGTTCGTGGGGACGGTGGTCCATGCGGTCGCCGAGGCCGACGCGCTCCAGGGCGCGTTCGGCCCGGCGTCCGCGTTCGGTGCGGGAGAGGCCGGAGTAGAGGAGGCCTTCGGCGACGTTGGCGCGGGCGCTGATGCCGGGGACCAGGTGGAAGGACTGGAAGACGAAGCCGACGTGGCGGGAGCGCAGGGCGGAGAGCGCGCGGTCGGAGAGGGTCGCGATGTCGTACCCGGCGATGGCGACGCGGCCGGCGGTCGGGCGGTCGAGGGTGCCGACGATGTGCAGGAGCGTGGACTTGCCGGAGCCGGACGGGCCGACGATGGCGAGGAGTTCGCCGTTCAGGACGGTGAGGTCGACTCCGCGCAGGGCCGCGACGCCGCCGGGGTACTCCTTGGTGACGCCGGTCAGTTCGACGACCGCGTGGGCGTGTTGGTTCATGACGCGGGGACTCCTACGAGCATGCCCTCCTTGAGGGCGTCCCCCTTCACTTCCACCCGGCCCTGGCCGAACATGCCGAGCTCGACCTTGACCTCGCGGACCTTGCCGTCCTCGACGACCTGGACTCCGAAGCCGCCTTCGGCGAGGGCGAGGAGCGCGTTGACCGGTACGGAGAGCACTCCCTTGCGGACCTCGCCCGTCAGGCCCACCGAGACCGGGGACTGGTCGGGGCCCGTGGCCTCGGCGGGGTTGTCGAGGGCGATCTCGACGTCGACCTTCGGCTTCTTGTCGCCACCGCCGCCCCCGCCGCCGCCTCCCGAGGACGGGTCGTCGCCGTTGGCGGTGGTGCCGATCGAGCTGATCTTGCCCTTGGCGGTGCCGCCGCCGGGCAGGCTCACGGTCACCGGGTCGCCGGTCTTGACCTTGCCCGCCTTGGCCACGTCGAGCTGCAGGCGGACCATCCGCTCGGTGCCGGTCAGGGTCATGACGGGCTTGCCGGCGGCCGCCTCGTCGCCGACCGCCATGTCGTTCTTCTGGATCCGCTGGGGTCCGGAGGCGAAGGCGATGTCGCCCTTGCCGACCTCGCCGGTCTCCTTTGTCTTGTGGGACTTCTGCCAGCGTTTGACGGCGGTGGCCGTGCCGTCGGTGAAGGTGCCGTCGGAGGTGTCCAGGCCGGTGCCGAAGCCGAGGGCCTGGAGGTTCTGCTTGAGCTGCTTGACGTCCTCGCCCTTGTCCCCGGACTTCATGGACCGGTACATGGGGGTGGAGCCGTACATCAGGCGCACCGGCTTGCCGTTGACCTCGTAGAGCTTGCCGTCGCGTTCTACGGAGGAGCCGGCGGGCGCCACCCAGGTCAGGGTCGCGGAGCCGGAGCCGGAGCCGGAGCCGGAGCCGGAGCCGGAGCCGGAGCCGGAGCCCGTTCCCGCCCCGCCGGCGCCCGGGGCGCCTCCGGCCCCGCCGGCGCCCGGGGCGCCTCCGGCCCCGCCGGGCGCGTCCGTGCCCACCGCGTTGAGCTTGCGTTCCTTCGCGAAGCCGAGGGTCCCGTCGGCCTTGAAGCCGGAGCTCAGGTCGCCGCGCGTGACCGGCGAGGTGGCCCCCGGCAGCCCGTCCGAGCGGTCCTGCTTCGCGCCGCCGCCGTCGGTCGCCGGCTGGGCCACGACCGCGTACCCGCCGCCGGTGACGGCGAGCACGACGAACAGCGAGCCCAGGACCCATTTCCTGCGCTTGCTCACTTGTCCGCGCCGCACTTGTTGAGCTGGTCCATGAACTTGTCCTTGTCGGCCCCCTCGGGGAGGGAGAACCCCGTCCGCGCGTTCCCGTTGAACTCCGGGTCCGGCATGTCGAAGCCGTGCTCCCGCATGCACTTGGCCTGGGCGAGGGCCTTGTCCTTCTCGGCCTGCGATATCTCGCCACCGCCGCCGCCGGGGGCCGACATCCCGCACTTCTCCATGGCCTTCTTCAGCGCCTCCTGGTCCGCGCCCGCACCCACCGTCATACCGCGCGGGTCCTCGCCGGGCTTCGGGTCGGGGGCGTCCACGCCGTTGTCGCGCAGGCACTTGCGCAGCTTGAGGGCGTTGTCGGCGTCCGCGCCGCCGCCCGAGCCGCCCGATCCGCCGGACTGCGAGGAGCCGTCCTCCTTCTTGTCCGAGCCGCCGGCGCCGCCCGTGCACGCGGTGACGAAGAGGGTCAGGCCGGTGAGGAGCGCGGCCGCGGTCATGGTCGTTGATCGCTTCATGGGCTCGAGACTGCGCGAACAGCGGGTTTCGCTTCTCTAACGGCTCGTGCTTACAACGGCGAAATGCGCCGCTCCGGTAAAGAGGACGCCATGCGAGTTCTGGTGGTGGAGGACGAGGAGTTCCTGCGGGAGATGATCGCCGAGGGGCTGCGCGGCGACGCGCTGGCCGTCGACGAGGCGAGCGACGGTCTGGAGGCCTTGCGCCGTCTGCGCCTGGGCGCGTACGACGTCCTCGTCCTGGATCGCGACCTGCCGGGCCTGCACGGCGACGAGGTCTGCCGCCAGGTGGTGCGCGAGCGGCTACTGACCCGCGTCCTGATGCTGACGGCCTCCGGGACCGTACGGGACCGGGTGGAGGGCCTCGGCCTCGGCGCCGACGACTACCTCACCAAGCCGTTCGCCTACGACGAGCTGCTCGCCCGGGTCCTGGCGCTCGGCCGGCGCGCCCAGCCGGCCCTGCCGCCGGTGCTGGAGCGGGCGGGGGTGTCCGTGGACGTCGCGCGGCGCACCGCCACCCGGGAGGGGCGCCGGCTGGCGCTCTCGCGCAAGGAGTTCGCCGTCCTGGAGTCGCTGCTGCGCGCGGAGGGCGCGGTCCTCAGCAGTGACGACCTGATCGAGCAGGTGTGGGAGGAGGACACCTCGTACAGCACCAATGCGGTACGGGTGACCCTGAGCAAGCTGCGCGCCAAGCTGGGGGAGCCGCCCCTGATCGAGACGGTCCCGGGCGCCGGATACCGGATCGGCGATCCGCGATGAGAGCAGTGCTCCATTCCGAGCGCGCCCGTCTCACCGTCCTCTACGGCTCCCTGCTGCTCCTCGCGGGCGGCGGCCTCATCGCACTGATCAACATCCTGCTCCGCAACGGCCTCTACAGCCGCATCAGCGGCGCCGTCACGACCGTCGCGCCGGCCATCAAGGGCACTCCGCCGTCCGTGATCCCGGGCCAGCGGGTCCCCGTGCCCGCGGAGAAGCTCGACTCCGGCACCGGTCTCATTCCGGGCACCGGAGCCAGTGCGAGCCCCGAGCAGCTCGCCCAGTGGCAGGCCACCCGCAACCTCTCCGCCGCCGTCGAGCAGGCCACCCTCCACGAGCTGCTGGTCGTCTCCCTCGTCGCCCTCGCGGTCTTCGCCGTCCTGTCCATCTGGCTGGCCTGGTGGATGGCCGGCCGCGTCCTGCGCCCCGTCGGCGTGATCACCGAGACGGCCCGGCGGCTGTCCGGCGCCAACCTCCACGAGCGGATCGGCCTCCGGGCCCCGCCCGGCGAACTCAAGCGGCTGGCGGACACCTTCGACGGGATGCTCGACCGGATGGAGGAGCTGGTCGGGGCGCAACGCCGGTTCGCCGCGAACGCCGCCCACGAGCTGCGCACCCCGCTCGCCGTGCAGCGGGCGGCCGCCGAGATCGGGCTGGCGGGGGAGCCGCCGCCGGAGAAGGTGGCCCGGATCCGCTCCAAGCTGATCGAGGTCGCGGACTCCAGTCAGCACCTCGTCGAGTCGCTGCTCCTGCTCGCCGTCTCGGAGGAGGGTCTGGAGGCGACGGAGCCGGTGGACCTGGCGGAGCTCGCGGAGGCGGAGCTGGCCGGCATCGAGGGGACGGCCCCTCAGGACCTGGTGGTGGTACGGGACCTCGCGCCGCTGACCGTAGCGGGCGACCGGACCCTCCTGGGGCACCTCGTACGGAACCTGCTGGCCAATGCCGTACGTCACAACCGCGCGGGCGGCCGTCTGGAGGTGGCGACCTCCCGGGAGGGGGTGCTGACGGTCTCCAACACCGGTCCGGTGATCGAGCCGGGGGACGTGCCGCGGCTGCTGGAGCCCTTCCGGCGGAGGGCGGAGCGGCAGCATACGGCGGGCGAGGGCGCCGGGTTGGGGCTTTCGATCGTCGCGTCGATCGCGCGGGCGCACGGCGCGGAACTGACGGCGCGGGCCAACCCGGCGCCGGGCGGCGGGTTGATGGTCCGGGTCTGGTTCCCGGCCGGGTCACCGGCTGCGCGACCCGCCGGGGAAACGCCGGGCGCTTGACCGGTCAACAAAAATGAAGATCGGCTGTGTACGGTCGGGTCAATGAGCAAGCACGCCCGAGCCGGCTCCCGCGCGACCCGTCCGTCCCGCACACCCGGTACGACCCGCCCGTCCCGACGCTCCCGCGCCGGCGGTACGCGGCGCGCCGACGGGGGCTCCCGGGGATCTCGGGGCGCCCGCGGCTCGCGCCCGCTCGCCTTCGCGGCCGCCCTCGGGCTGCTCGGCTTCGGCGCGGGCTGGGTGTACCTGGCCCACGACCCGCCGGCCAACGCCGCGGCCCGCGTGGCGGCCGACGCCCGGCCGCCGGCGCAGGAGCGGGCCGCGCGGGCGGCCGAGCGCGACCCCCTCCAGGGCCTGCCCGCGCTCAGCGAGCAGACCCGGGCGAAGATCCCCGCGGACGCCCGCCAGCTCATCCTGGTCACCGGCAAGGCGAAGGACTCCTCGGAGTCCACCGCGGCCCTGTACACCCGTCCGGCGGCCGGCGCCGACTGGGCGAAGAGCGACAGCTGGCCCGCACGCAACGGAGCCAAGGGCTGGTCCACGGAGCGTACGTACGGGGACCTGACCTCCCCCGAGGGCGTGTTCGCGCTCACCGACGCGGGCGGGCTGCTGGCGAAGCCGCCCGGCACGAAGTTCCCGTACGACCAGGACCGCTCCTTCGTGGCGACGGGCCGTGGGGTCAACGGGGAGTCGCTGCGCGGCTCCTTCGACTATGTCGTCGCCATCGACTTCAACCGCAAGACGGGGGTGAGTCCGCTCGACCCGACGAAGCCCGAGGGCGAGGAGAAGGGCGGCAACATCTGGCTCCATGTGGACCACGACGGCCCCTCGCAGGGCTGCGTGGGCATCCCGAAGGCCGCGATGCAGAAGGTCCTGGAGACCCTCGACCCGGCGGCCAAGCCGGTCATCGTGATGGGGCCGCAGGGCTTCTGACGGGCTCGCCCGCCGCGGGCTTCGCAGCCGGGTCGCGGGCCAGCAGGGCGATGTACGCCAGGTCGAACACGGCGCACAGCAGCCCCAGCCCGAGGATGAACGGTGCGTCCTCGATGATCCCGAAGAGGAAGGTCGGCGCGAGCGTGCCGAGCCATTTGGCGACGGCGATCACCAGCGACTGCCCGTGCCGGCCGCCCCTGCTCGCGTAGAGGGCGATGAACAGGCCGGACATCAGCAGGTTCTGCAGGAACGCCGAGTACCGGCTCGAGTCGTGCGTGCCGAAGTGGGCGACGAAGAGCCACTGCACGGCGAAGGCGCATCCGAAGACGAGCACGCTCCAGACGGCGAACAGCGGCCGGGTCACGAAGCCGGGCAACTCGGCCCGCCCGTAGCGCAGGTACGTGTACACGATGACGATGTCGGCGACCGCCCACACTACGTTAACGACGGCTTGCGCCGTGACTCCGGAGTTGTGGAACTCGTAGTAGGCGTAGGTGGTTTCCCACGCGAAGTTCAGCGCGAGCGCCGCGACGGGCATCGCGTACGTCCGGTCGCGCAGCCCCACCCGGATCGCCTCGACGTACACGAGGGTCCAGGCCAGCCCGCTGATCAGGGTCAGAAAGAGATCCACGGGCGGCACCCTAGCGGGGTACCCGGGATTCAGACATCCCTTCGGGCTGCGGACCGGTACGAGCCGACTCGGCTACCCGGCCGCAGTTTTGGTGGCACCCCGCAACACCCGATCGGGTGTATTGCACCCACCCCTTGCCTGACGACCCGTCAGCTACGACGATGGCCCCCGCACCGGTATGACGAATCGGCAGTCGAGGACGAGGCGGGTACGGCCCATGGCGCGCGTGTTTCCGGAAGGTCGGCTGGTCTACGGGATGCAGCTCCCGATCCAGTCGCAGAGCACCATCTATGCCGAGCCCTGGGAGGCGACGGCCGGCGCGGCCGATCTCGCCGCGGTCGCCCGCGCGGCCGACCGGGCCGGCTTCGGCTACGTCGCCACCTGCGACCACGTGGCCATCCCGCGGCACATGGCCGGCCCCATGAGCACCATCTGGTACGACCCGATCGCCACCCTCTCCTTCCTGGCCGGGATCACCGAGAACGTGCGGCTGCTCAGCCACGTCGCGATCCTCGGCCTGCGCCACCCGCTGCTCAGCGCCAAGCAGTACGCCACCGTCGACCACCTCTCCGGCGGCCGGCTGATCCTCGGCGTCGGCGCCGGGCACGTGAAGGAGGAGTTCGAGGTGCTCGGCGTGGACTTCGCGCGCCGCGGCGCCGTCCTCGACGAGACCCTCGACGCGCTGCGCGCCGCCCTCGGGCCCGAGGAGTACCCGGAGTTCGAGGGCGAGCTGTTCTCCTTCAAGGACCTCGGGCAGCTGCCCCGCCCCGTCCAGGCCCGGATCCCGGTCTGGGTGGGCGGCTCCTCGCCCGCCGCCGTCCGCCGGGCCGCCGTGCGCGGCGACGGCTGGCTGCCGCAGGGCGACCCGCTCGACAAGCTTCCGGCGCAGATCGCCCGGATCAAGGAGCTCCGCGCCGAGGCCGGGGTCACCGGACCCGTGGAGTTCGGCGCGATCACCGCGCCGCTGTACGTCGGCGAGCCCGGCTGGGACACCGGCCGGCGCACCCTCACGGGCAAGGCGGAGGCGCTCGCCGAGTCGCTGCGCGCGTACAAGACGATCGGCATCGACCAGATCCAGGTCCGCTTCCGCAACCGCGACCGGGCCGAACTAATCGACCAGATCACCGCTTTCGGGTCCGAAGTGGGCCCACTCCTCAACGACTAGGAGCCACGGGTATGGGCAAGCTGGACGGACGCGTCGTCATCATCACGGGTGCCGCGCGCGGCCAGGGCGAGCAGGAGGCCCGGCTCTTCGCCGCGGAGGGGGCCAAGGTGCTCCTGGGCGACGTGCTGGACGAGCAGGGCGCGGCGGTCGCCAAGGAGATCGGCGAGGACCGGGCCCGGTACGTACGGATGGACGTGAGCCGGGAGGAGGACTGGGCGGCCGCCATCGCGGCGGCGAAGGAGGTCTTCGGCGAGGTCAACGGCCTGGTCAACAACGCGGGCATCCTGCGCTTCAACGAGCTGACGGCCACCCCGCTGGAGGAGTTCCAGCACGTGGTCCAGGTCAACCAGGTCGGCGCCTTCCTCGGCATCAAGTCGGTGGCCCCGGAGATCGAGGCGGCCGGCGGCGGCACGATCGTCAACACCTCCTCGTACACGGGCCTGACGGGCATGGCGTACGTGGGCACGTACGCGGCGACCAAGGCGGCGATCCTGGGCCTGACCCGGGTGGCCGCGCTGGAGCTGGCCGCGAAGAACATCCGGGTCAACGCGATGTGCCCGGGGGCCGTGGACACTGCGATGGCCACCCCCGGGAACACGAATCCGGCGGACCTGCCCCAAGAGGCCCGGGACGCCATGGCGGAGCTCTACCAGCGCGTGGTGCCGATGGGCCGGGTGGGCCGGCCGGAGGAGATAGCCAAGCTGGCGCTGTTCCTGACCAGCGAGGACTCCTCCTACATCACCGGCCAGCCGTTCGTGATCGACGGGGGCTGGATGGCTGGCGTCAGCATCCTCTAGCTCCGCCCGACCATATCTGATGGAGCGTCAGGTATTGACGCTCCCGCCCCCGCGATGGAACAGTCGTGACATCGAATCTGACGCAACGTCAGAAACAGAAGGACGGTGAATCCCCTTGGAATTCGGGCTCTTTGTGCAGGGATACGTGCCTGAGGCACGGTCCAAGGTCGACCCCGAGGCAGAGCACAAGGCGCTGATCGAGGAGACCGAGTACGTCATCCAGGCGGACAAGTCCGGGTTCAAGTACGCCTGGGCCTCCGAGCACCACTTCCTGGAGGAGTACTCGCACCTTTCGGCGAACGAGGTGTTCCTCGGGTACCTCGCTCACGCCACCGAGCGCATCCACCTCGGCTCCGGCATCTTCAACCCGCTCGCCCCGGTCAACCACCCGGTCAAGGTGGCCGAGAAGGTCGCCATGCTCGACCACCTCTCCAAGGGGCGCTTCGAGTTCGGCACCGGCCGCGGCGCCGGCAGCCACGAGATCCTCGGCTTCCTTCCCGGCATCGAGGACATGAACGGCACCAAGGAGATCTGGGAAGAGACCATCGCCGAGTTCCCCAAGATGTTCCTCCAGGAGGAGTACGAGGGGTTCCAGGGCAAGCACTGGTCGCTCCCGCCGCGCAAGATCTTCCCCAAGCCGTACGGCAAGGCCCACCCGGCCATGTGGTACGCCGCCGGCTCCCCCTCCTCGTACGCCATGGCCGCCAAGAAGGGCCTCGGAGTCCTCGGCTTCAGCGTCCAGAAGGTCTCCGACATGGCCTGGGTGCTGGAGCAGTACAAGACCGCGATCCAGGAGGCGAAGGCCATCGGCGCCTTCGTCAACGACAACGTCATGGTCACCTCGACCGCGATCTGCGCCGAGACCCACGACAAGGCCGTCGAGATCGCCGTCAACGCCAACATGAACCGCTTCCAGTCGCTGGTCTTCCGCTACCACGACACCTTCCCGCGCCCCGAGATCATCCCCGAGTGGCCCGAGATCCTCCCCGAGTACAACGCGGAGATCGTCGAGCTGCTGATCGAGGAGGAGCTGCTCATCTGCGGCGACCCCTCCGAGGTCCGCGCGCAGTGCAAGCGCTGGGAGGAGGCCGGCGCCGACCAGCTCTCCTTCGGTCTGCCGACCGGCGTCTCGCCCGAGGACACGATGACCACCATCAAGCTCATCGGCGAGCACGTCATCCCGCACATCGACACCGACCCGGTGCACCGCACCACGCGCTTCCGCGAAGGCGCATAGCCCCGCGGGGGAACGGGGGCGGCGTCTTCCCGGACCGCCGCCCCACAACCGGCCCCGGCCGGAGTCACGCCGTGGCTGCGGCCGGCCCGGCGGACCCCGACCGGGGCTCCCGGCGGTACCCGTGCGGCGCCGCTGCCGGGGACCAGCCCCCGGACCCCCGCTCCTCAAACGCCGGAGGGGCTGGATTCGGCTGAGGCCGGCCTCCTCCCGCGTCTCGCTCGTGGGCGCGGCCACATGTGCCTCCGGCGGCGCCTCAAACGCCGGCGGGGCTGGATTTCGGCGGGCACCGGCTCGCACGTGACCGTCGGCGGTCGGCAAAACCCGGCCCGCATGCGGCCGTTGGCGGTCCGGGGAATCCGGCCCGCACGTGACCGCCGGTGGTCTGGAACATCCAGCCCCTCCGGCGTTTGAGGAGCGGGGTCCGGGGCGGAGCCCCGGGAGACGGCGCGCAATGCGAACACCGGCAGAGAGGACGTCATGCTCGACCACCTGATCAAGGGCGCCACCGTCGTGGACGGGACCGGCGCCCCGGCCCGCGTGGCCGACGTAGGGATACGCGACGGCCGCATCGCCGTCATCGCCGAGCCGGGAGCGGTCAGCGAACCCGCGGCGACCAGCGAGGACGCGACCGGCCTCGTCCTCACCCCCGGGTTCATCGACCCCCACACGCACTACGACGCCCAGCTCTTCTGGGACCCGTACGCGACCCCCTCCATGAACCACGGAGTGACCACCGTCGCGGGCGGCAACTGCGGATTCACCCTGGCACCCCTCAACCCCGCCCGCCCCGAGGACGCCGACTACACCCGCCGCATGATGAGCAAGGTCGAGGGCATGGCGCTCAAGGCCCTCGAAGAGGGCGTCGACTGGACCTGGTCCACCTTCGGCGAATACCTCGACGCGCTCGACGGCCGCATAGCGGTCAACGCAGGCTTCATGGTCGGCCACTGCGCGCTGCGCCGGCACGTCATGGGCGAGGACGCCGTCGGCGGCCAGCCCACCGACGAGCAGATGCAGGCGATGCTCGACCTGTTCCACGACGCCATGAACGCCGGCGCCTGGGGCCTGTCGACCACCCAGTCCTCCACCCACTCCGACGGCTCCGGCGCCCCCGTCGCCTCCCGGCACGCCAAGCCCGAAGAGCTCCTCGCGCTCTCCCGGGCGGTCGCCGAACACGAGGGCACCCAGCTCGAAGCGATCGTCGCCGGCTGCCTGGACCAGTTCGCGGACGAGGAGATCGACCTCTTCGTCGAGATGAGCGCGGCCGCCGGACGGCCCCTGAACTGGAACGTGCTGACCATCGACGCCTCCGTCCCCGAGCGCGTGCCGCGCCAGCTGATCCCCAGCGAGCGCGCCCGCAAGGCCGGCGGCCGCATCGTCGCGCTGACGATGCCGATCCTGACCCCCATGAACATGTCGCTGGGCACCTTCTGCGCCCTCAACCTCATCCCCGGCTGGGGCGAGATCCTGGGCCTGCCCGTCCCCGAGCGCATCGCGAAGCTGCGCGACGCCGAGGTGCGCGCCGAGATGCTGCGCCGCGCGGCCAGCAAGGAGGCCGGGGTCTTCCGGCGCCTGGCCAACTTCGGCCGCTACGTCATCGGCGACACCTACAGCGAGGCGAACGAGGGCCTGTCCGGCCGCGTGGTCAACGACATCGCGGCCGAGCGCGGCCAGGACGCCTTCCAGTGCCTGGTGGAGATCTGCGCCAACGACGACCTGCGTACGGTGCTCTGGCCCATGCCGACCGACAACGACCCGGCGAGCTGGGCGCTGCGCGCCGAGACCTGGCAGCACGAGGACGTCATGCTCGGCGGCTCCGACGCCGGCGCCCACTTGGACCGCATGTGCGGAGCCCCGTACACGACCCGTTTCCTCGGGGACTGCCTGCGCGGCCGCAAGCTGGTGCCGCTGGAGCAGGCGGTACGGATGCTCACCGACGACCCGGCCCAGCTGTTCGGGCTGCGCGAGCGCGGCCGGATCGCCGAGGGGTTCCACGCGGACCTGGTGCTCTTCGACCCGGAGCGGATCGAGGCGGGACCGGCCACCCTGGTGCACGACCTGCCCGGGGACAGCCCGCGGCTGGACGCGCGGGCGATCGGCATGGTGTCCGTACGCGTCAACGGCGTGGAGACCATCCGCGACGACGAGGTCACGGGGGCGATCCCGGGGATCGTGCTCCGTTCGGGCCGGGACACGAGGACGGTGAGCACCCGATGAGCTCCGACACCCCCCAGAAGCTCTACATCGGCGGCGAGTGGGTCGAGCCGGCGGGCGGGCACTACGAGGTGGTCAACCCGGCCGACGAATCCGTCGTCGGCCTGGCCCCCGAGGCCTCGCGCGGGCAGGTCGAGGACGCGGCGCGCGCCGCGGCCGCGGCCTTCGAGGGCTGGTCCCGGACGAAGCCGGAGGAGCGGGCCGCGATCCTGGACCGGGCCGCGGACATCATCCAGCGCGAGTACGAGCCCTGGGCGGCGCTCGCCCAGGCCGAGACGGGCGCCCCCACCGGGATCGCGCGCGGCATGCAGGTCGGGGTGGGCGTGGCCCGCTTCCGCCGGTACGCGAAGGGCGCGCTGGAACCGGTCGAGCGCGGGCTGCCGCCGCAGGTCACCGAGGCGGGCCCGATGGGTGCGGCGAGCATCCTCGGGGCGCTGGAGGTGCGCCAGCCGGTCGGGGTCGTCACCTGCATCACCTCGTACAACAACCCGTGGGCCAATCCGGCGGGCAAGGTGGCCCCGGCGCTGGCCATGGGCAACACGGTGGTCGTCAAGCCGGCCCCGCAGGACCCGCTGTCGGTGTTCCGGATGGCGGAGGCGCTGCACGAGGCCGGGGTCCCGGCGGGCGTGGTGAACGTGGTCTCCGGCACCTCGGTGGAGGTCGGCGAGGCGGCCGTGGACTCCCCGGACGTGGACATGGTGTCCTTCACCGGCTCCACGGGCGTGGGGCAGCGCATCGCCGAGGTCTGCGGCCGCACGATGAAGCGGCAGCTGATGGAGCTGGGCGGCAAGGGTGCGGCGATCGTCCTGGCGGACGCGGACCTGGACGCGGCGGTGATGGGGATCGGCACCACCTTCTCCTTCTACTCCGGGCAGATCTGCACGGCTCCGACCCGGGTGATCGTCCACCGGTCGGTGTACGAGCAGCTGGTGGAGAAGCTGGAGGGCTACCTGGCCTTCATGAAGGTCGGGGACCCGTCGGTGCGCGGCACCGTGGTGGGCCCGGTCATCTCGGCGGCGCACCGGGACCGCGTGGAGTCGTACGTCGAGCTGGGCAAGAAGGAGGGCGCCCGGATCGCCTTCGGCGGCGAGCGTCCGGTGGTCGGTACGGAGGGGAAGGGCTTCTACGTGGCCCCGACCCTGCTCGTCGACTGCACGAACGACATGCGCGTGGTCCGGGAGGAGATCTTCGGGCCGGTGGTCGTGGTGGTGCCGTTCGACGGGGATGAGGACGAGGCGGTGGCGCTGGCCAACGACAGCGACTTCGGCCTGATCAGCTACGTGTGGTCCGCGGACGCGGCGCGCGCCTTCCGGGTGGCGCGGCGGCTGCGGGCGGGCGGGGTCGGCGTGAACACCATCGGGCGGAACATGGAGGCGCCCTTCGGCGGCTTCAAGCGCTCGGGGGTCGGCCGGGACGTGGGCTCGTACGCACTGCACGCATACAGCGAGATGCAGTCGATCGTCTGGGCTTGACCAAATATTGACCCGGAAAGTTTGAAACCGGTCAAAACGGACAGTGCTGCGGTTTCCGCATGGTGAAACAAAAGGTCCAGGCCTGCCGAAACGATGATCGGCAGGCCTGTGAACCTTCCATTACATCCTCGTGAAGAGTCTCGATCTCGAGATTCGAAGGGCTTTCGGCGTGTGAGGGACCGGACTTTTGTCCTCCGTATGTGGAAAACGCAGCGTCTAACGTCCTGACGTATGACACAGCTGGACGTTCGGCCCCAGGCCGGAGACACGGTAAGCGGAGCCACCCCCCGGGGTGGCTCCGATGGTGACGTGCGCGGCAAGGGCCTCGGCAAGGGCTCCGTCGGCCTCGTGGGAAGCGCCGTCATCGGTATCTCCACCGTCGCCCCCGTCTACTGCCTGACCTCCACCCTCGGCTCCACCGCCGGTGAAGTCGGCATGCAGATGCCGGCGATCTTCCTGGCGGGCTTCCTGCCGATGCTCCTGGTGGCCTTCGCGTACCGCGAGCTCAACAAGGCCATGCCGGACTGCGGCACCTCGTTCACCTGGACCGTGAAGGCCTTCGGCCCGCGGATCGGCTGGATGTGCGGCTGGGGCCTGGTGATCGCCACGATCATCGTGCTCTCCAACCTGGCCGGCGTCGCCACCTCCTACTTCTGGCTGCTGGCCGGGGAGGTCACGGGCAACGAATCGATCGCCGCCCTGGACGACAACAAGCTCGTCCACATCGTCACCTGCCTCACCCTCATCGCCGCCGCGACCGCCATCAGCTACCGCGGCATGACGGCCACCAAGGGCGTCCAGTACGCGCTCGTCGGCCTCCAGCTCGCCGTCCTCGCCATCTTCGTGGCGATGGCCTTCCAGAAGGCCTCGGCAGGCACCTTCGACACCGGCCTGGACTTCTCCTGGTCCTGGATGAACCCCTTCGCGGTCGAGTCCATGGCGGCCTTCACCGCCGGACTCTCGCTGTCGATCTTCATGTACTGGGGCTGGGACGCCTGCCTGGCCACCAACGAGGAGACCACCGGCTCCGCGAAGACCCCCGGCCGCGCCTCGCTCATCGCGATGGTCGTCCTGGTCGGCTCGTACCTGGCCACCGGCATCGCCGCCCAGATGGTCGTCGGCTCCGGCACCGAAGGCCTCGGTCTCGCCAACGAGGAGACCTCCGGCAACGTCTTCGCCGCCCTCGCCGGCCCGGTCATGGGCCCGGTGCTCGGCGTCCTGCTCTTCGTCGCGGTCCTGGCCTCCGCGGCCGCCTCCCTGCAGACCACCTTCATCCCGGTGGCCCGCACGGTGCTGGCCATGTCCACGTACGAGGCGCTGCCGCCCTCCTACGCCAAGGTCCACCCGAAGTTCAAGACCCCCGGCCGCGCCACGATCATGGCGGGCGTCGCCACCGGCGTCTTCTACACGGTGATGACCCTGGTCAGCGAGAACGTCCTGACCGACACGATCTTCGCGCTCGGCCTGATGATCTGCTTCTACTACTCGCTGACGGCCTTCGCCTGCGTCTGGTACTTCCGCGGCGACCTGCGCAAGTCCGCCCGCGACCTGTTCTTCAAGGGCGTCTTCCCGGTCCTCGGCGGCGTGCTGCTGGCCTCCGTCTTCTTCAAGACCCTGTACGACGCGTGGGACCCGTCCTACGGCTCGGGCTCCACGCTCCCCGGCCTCGACGTCGGCAACGTCTTCGTCATCGGCGTCGGCCTGCTGGCCCTCGGCCTGGTCGTCATGTTCGTCACCGAACGCCGCAGCCCCGCCTTCTTCCGCGGCGAGGTCCTGACGAAGTCCACCCCGTCCCTGGTGGTCGAAGACTGACCCCGGGGCCCCCGGCCCCTCCCCCCCCGCTGTGTCATGCACGCCCGCGGCCCCGGATCGATCCTCCGATCCGGGGCCGCGGGCGTTGTCAGCCGAGGGTGTACTGCTCGTCGCCGAACTCGGCGACGATCTTGAGCTTGCCGCCGAGGGCGCGCACGTAGGCGGCGAGGGTCTCGACCTCGCTGCGCTCCAGCTCGCCGTTCTCGATCCGGGAAACGCGTGCCTGGGTCACCCCCATGGCTTCCGCGACCTGGACCTGAGTGGTGTGCTGCCGCTTGCGGACCTCCGCCAAGCGGTGGGCGCGCACGACGGAGATCATCTCCGCCGCCCCCCGGTCGATCTCCGCCTGCTCGGCGGGCGAGAAGGCGAACTCCTCGACGAGGTCGTCCCAGCGGGCTGCCTTGGCGCTGCGGTCGGGTGTCGGACTCACGGAGTGTCCTCCTCCTGCTGTGTCGACTATGACCCTTACGACATATTACGCACGTGTTATGTCGTGGAACGGGAGTCGCAGACGGCCGTTCTTCGACTCGTGTGAGGAGGTGGGGCCGGGCGGTGACTCGGGGTCGGGAGAGTCGTTGGGTCGGGCATGAACGCCATCAAGCGCAGCCTTGCCGCCCTCGTCCTGTCCGGAGGGGCGGCCCTCGCCCTCAGTCCCGCCGTCGCGCACGCCGCCGACGAGCCCGCCATCCAGGGGCCCCCGATCACCCAGCGCGTCGGCGAGATCGTCGACCACCCCGGGGGCGCCGTCAAGGACGCGAAGACGGCGGTGGAGATCACGGCCTCGGCCGCCGGCAACGCGTCGAAGGCGACCGACGCCTCCCTCGGCGGAGCCGGGACCGCGCTGTCGTCCGGGCTGCCGAAGCCGCCGAAGGTGCGTGCCTGAGCGCTCGCCACGCGAGGTTCAGCCGCCCGTGCGAGTGACCAGGACCAGCGGGATGTCACGGCCGGCCGTCCGGGCGGCCGTGTCCCGGTAGGCCGCGTACGAGGGCATCGCGGCCACCACCAGCGGCCACAGCCGCTCCGTCTCCGCCGGGCTCGCGGGGCGGGCGAGCGCCGGGAAGGTCTCAGTGCCGACCTGGAGCGTGACGGCCGGGTCGGCGCACAGGTTCAGGTACCAGGCCGGGTGGTGCCCGGCCCCCGCGTTGGACGCCGTGAGGACGTACGCCGCGTCGGCGGCCTCCCCGTCGGGAACGTAGGCCAGCGCCGTGCGCCGCGGCACCCCGGAGCGGCGCCCCCGCGTGGTCAGCAGCAGGTCGCGGATCCCGGGCCGCGGCACCCCGCCGGTCTCCTCGAAGCGGCGGATGTGGTCCGCCACCCAGGGGTTCGGGCTGTCGGTGGGGGCCGGGCCCCTCGGCGCGGGCGTCGCGGGCGCCGCGGGCGGGGTGCCGGTCATGCCCCCGTCACCCCCGCGTGGGTCCGGTGCACGGTCGGGGCCAGCAGCTCGTCCAGGACGGCCCGGGCGAAGTCCGCGTGCGGGATCCGGGCCCCGGCGTCGGCGGGAGCGAAGGCGTAGCCGCGCCCGGTCCCCGCCCCCTCGGCGGTGAAGTCGCCCGACGGGCTCAGCACCGCCCAGTCCAGGCCCGCCGGTGCGGCCGCCCGCAGGGCCTCGGTGCCGGCGCCGTGGCCGACGTAGAACTCCCGCCACTCCTGCGGGTAGCCCGGGGTGTCCATCAGCGGCTCCCCGGACCCCGTGGGGAGTACGGACGCCAGCCCGACGGACACCAGGCGTCCGACCCCGGCCCCGCCCAGCCCCGCCGCCAGCGCGCGGGCGGCCGCCGGGAAGAACGCGCCGGGGACGGCCCCCGTGTCGTACACCGCCGCCACCGCCGCGTCGTGTCCGGCGGCGAGCCGCTCCACGTCCGCCGCCGAGGTGACGTCCCCGTCCGCCCGCCCGGCCGCGGTGACCTCGTGGCCCCGGGCCCGCGCCTCGGCGACGACGGCCCGGCCGACGCGGCCGCCCGCACCGAAGACGATGATCTTGATTGTGGTCCCCTGGTTCGTCATGTCACGGACCCTAGGGGGAGGGGTGGTTACCGATCGGATACCGCCCTACCGTGTGGATCATGACCGAGAAGCAGGTGCCGCCACCGCCACCGCCGCCGCCCCCACCCCCGCCCCCACCCCTCGATCCCGAGATGTTCGACCCCGTCTGCCCCTCGCCGCTGGTGCCGTTCCGGATCGGCGACAAATGGGCCACGCTGATCCTGCGCTGCCTCCAGGACGGCCCCCGCCGCTTCTCGGAGCTCAAGGTCCCGCTGCGCGAGATCACCGCCAAGTCCCTCACCCAGTCCCTGCGCGGGCTGGAGCGCGACGGCTTCGTGGTGCGCACGGAGTACGAGACCCCGGCGCGCCGGGTCGAGTACGCCCTCACCCCGCTCGGCCGGGGCCTGCTGGGCCCCCTGGACGCGGCGTGCGACTGGACGCGGGAGCACTGGGACGAACTGCTCGACGCTCAGGAGGCGGGGGGCTCGTTGGGCAGGACATGATCCTCTGGTTGCTCAATCACCTCAGCACATCCGTCCTCGGCGTCCTGCTCGTCGGCGGCTTCGTCGCCCTCGCCATCGGCGGCAGCCTGGCCGCCCGCCGCCGCTTCCCGCACCTCGCGGACGGCGACCACAACGAGATGGTCGGGGTGGCCCTCGGGATGTTCGGCGCGATCTACGGCATCATCCTCGCCTTCGTCGTCGTCACCCTGTGGACGCAACTGGAGAACACCCAGACCATCGTCGCGACCGAGGCCACCGACCTGGCCCTGGTCGTCCGCAGCGCCGAAGTCTTCCCGCCGGCCGAACGCGCCCGCGTGGACCGGGCGGTGGGGGACTACGTCCACGCCGTCGTCGAGGTCCAGTGGCCCCTCATGCGCGAGGGCCGGCCCAGCTACGAGGCCACCGCCGAGCAGACGCACGCCCTGTACACCGCCCTCCAGGCCTACGAGCCCGCCGGCCCCCGGAGCGAGACCTTCTACGGGGAGGCCGTCGGCCGCCTCAACGACGTGGCCGCGCAGCGCCGGGCGCGCGTGACGATGGCCGAGACCTCGCTGCCGCCGCTGCTCCAAGTGCTCGTGTACGGCGGCGCGTTGGTGATCCTCCCGCTGACCTTCCTCTTCGGTCTGCGGAGCCTGAAGATGCAGCTGCTGTTCGTCTCGGCGGTGGCGGGGCTGATCGGCTTCAGCCTGCTGCTCGTGATGGCCCTCGACCGGCCCTTCGCCGGGGATCTGAGCGTCAGCCCGGCGCCGTACAAGGACGCGGCACTGGCGCAGTTCTGGCGGTAGGGGCGGACGCGCGGCGCGTGCAGCCCCGCCGCCGTCGCTCAGCCCCAGGTACGGGAGGACAGGACGAGCTGGTAGCCGTCGGGGTCGGTGACGGTGACCCCGTAGGTGTCCCAGTACGGGTTGTGGGCGGGCGTACGGGTCCCTCCGTGCTCCACGAGCCGGGCCACGAGGGCCTCGTCGGGGGCCTCGCCGAGGTAGATGACGAAGAGGTCCTCGGGGGTGGGGGAGGGGGCCACCGGGTTCTCCGGGTCGCGGGTCAGCTCGAAGTGCCAGCCGCCCCCGGGGGGCCCGACCATCAGCAGGTCGTGGTGCCCGGAGACCCGCTCGGTGGTGCGCCACTGCACGTCGAGCCCGAGCCCTCCCACGTAGAACCGCTCGGCGGCGGCCAGGTCGAGGGAGGGCCGGGCGATCCGGATGTGCGCGCGTGAGTCGATCATGAAGGAGAGGGTACGGCCCCGTCAGGTGAGGGGGGCGAGGTCGACGAGCTCCAGCCGGTCGGGATCGGTGAGCACGTCGATGGCGGTGATCCGGCCGTCGGTGACCGTGAAGGCCATCATCGACATCAGCCGGCCCTCGACCACGCACAGCACGCCCGCGGCCCCGTTGACGAGCACGGGACGGACGAACGGTGCGAGGGCGCTGTAGAGGGCCGCCTGGGACCCCACGATCCGGGCGCCGGTCAGCACCACCGACTGGCCGGCACCGGCCGTGCCTCCGTCGGAACGCAGGACGACGTCCGGGTGCAGCAGGGAGAGCAGGGCGTCGAAGTCCCCGTCGCGGGTGGCCGCGAAGAACGCGCTGACCGCCTCGCGCTGCCGAGCCAGGTCCGGATCCGGCGCGGGAGCCTGCCCCTGGACGCGGCGCCGCGCACGGCTGGCGAGCTGCCGGGTGGCCGCCGGTGTCTTGTCGATCATCAGGGCGATCTCGTCGAAGGGCACGGAGAACATGTCGTGCAGCACGAACGCCAGCCGTTCCGCCGGAGCGAGGGATTCGAGCACCACGAGCAGCGCCAGCCCGACGGAATCGGCCAGCAGCACCTCCTGCTCGGGGTCGACCACGCCGCCCTCCCGGGCGAGGACGGGGTCGGGCATCCGCGGAGCACGGCCGGCCCCGTCCAGCCGGTCGTCGAGGGAGTCCTCCCGGCGGGTCGCGCGGGCGCGCAGCCCGTTCAGGCAGAGCCGGGCCACGACCGTCGTCAGCCAGCCGCCCAGGTTCTCCACGTCGCCGACGTCGGTGCGGCTCAACCGCAGCCAGGCCTCCTGGACCGCGTCCTCGGCCTCACCGATCGACCCGAGCATCCGGTAGGCGACGGCTCGCAGATGGGAGCGGTGCTCTTCGAAGCGCAGGGCGAGGAGGCGCTGCGCGTCCGGGTCGGCGTGCGCGTCGCCGCTCGCGTTCGCCTCAACGGCCACGTCAACGTCCACGCTCACGCTCACGTCCGCGTTTCCGTCCGCGCCCACGCCCATACCCCCGTACCCCGTACTGAGTCCCCGACCGGTCATCGGCTCAGTAGATCATCCGGCCCCGCCGAAACCCCGTTACTTCCAGGGGTCCTTGGTCGGCATGCAGCCCAGCGCGCGGAGCCGGTCGTCGGTCTCCTTGAGTCCCCGGATCCCCTCGCCGATCTCCGCCCAGCCGATGGCGGCGGCCTCGGCGGCCTTCTCCTTGTTCGCCGGCGACACGGCGAGGCCCGACGAGTTCAGCACCGTTGCCATGCCGGAGGAGAGGCGCTCGCGGGCCTTGGTCCAGGTGTCCTGGGTCTTCTGCTCGGGGATGTAGGCGACGGTGTACCCCCGGGCCTCCTCCAGCTGGGCCGACAGGGGGCCCAGGTCGATGAGGATCTCGCCGTCCTCGTGCTGGCCCTGGGCGCTCCGCGCCTGGTAGATCAGCCCGTGGAGCAGCTTCTCGCCGCCGGTGCCGTACCACTGGATGACGCCCGGGCCGGGGTCCACCGGCCCCGTGGCGCTGGGGGTCGGGGCGGTGAAGGTCGGCGCGGGCTTGAAGCTCACGTTCGTCTTCGGCGGGGTGACCTCGGGCTCCCCCGCACATCCGGTGAGCAGGGCGGCGCCGGCGGCGCCGACGGTGACCAGTGACACGAGCGGTAAGCGGACGCGCATGCTTCCCCCTGGGAAGGTTTCGGGTCGGGCTCCGGATCAGTCCTTGCGCCCGGTCACGGCGACGGTCACACCCAGACCGATCATCGCCAGCCCGCCGGCCCCGCCGATGGCGGAGAGCCGCTGCGGCGACCGCGAGAACCAGCTCCGGGCGGTTGCGGCAACCATGCCCCAGGCACTGTCGCAGACTACGGCGATGAGGTTGAACACGAGGCCGAGCGTGAGCATTTGGGCCGTCACGTGCCCCTGGTCGCGGTCCACGAACTGCGGCAGGACGGCCGCGAAGAACACGATCGTCTTCGGGTTGGCCACTCCGACGGCGAACCCCTCCCACAGCGACCGCCAGTTCCCGTACGAGGCTCCGCCCGCCCCGAACTCGGCGCGCAGCGCATGCCGCTGCCGGAAGGCCTTGATCCCCAGGTAGACGAGGTACGCGGCCCCCGCGAGCTTGAGCGCCGTGAACACGAGCACGGACCGTTCCACGACGGACCCCACCCCGAAGGCCACGGCGACGACGAGCACGTACGCCCCGAGCGTGTTCCCGGCCACCGTGATCAGCGCGGCCCGCCACCCCTGGGACAGCGCACGGCCGATGACGAAGAGCACGCTCGGCCCGGGGATGAGGATCAAGAGCAACGACATGGCGGCGAACGCCAGCAGCCGGTCAGTGGACACCATGCACGTCATCGTTCCGGACGGGTGGGGGGAGGGGAAGGGATTTTCGGACGGGCGGGCGGACCGACGGGCGGGCTGCGGGCGGCGGGCAGGGGCGCTCCGGCAACAATCGGGTTGTCGCCGACCGGACGGTCGGATAGGAAGCTCGCATGCTAAAAGGCAACACGGTGGGGCTCAGGGCCCGGCACGAGGACGACATCCCCCTCCTCCATGCAGGTCTTCACGACGACGTGGTCACCGCCTCACGGGCCACCGCGAACCCGTGGCGGCCGCTCATGGCCGGCTCGGAGGCCCTGCCGTTCCAGGTGGACGACAAGGAGCAGGGCCACGTGCCGTTCTCCGTGGTGGACCTGGAGAGCGGAGCCCTGGTCGGCACCGCGACGCTGTGGGGCATCGACAACCACAACCGGACCGCGCACGCCGGCCTCGGGCTGCTGCCGTCCGCGCGCGGCAAGGGCTACAGCACCGACGTGGTCGCGGTCCTGTGCCACTACGGCTTCGTCGTACGCGGCATGCACCGGCTGCAGATCGAGACGCTGGCGGACAACATCCCGATGATCCGCGCTTCCGAGCGCAACGGCTTCGTCCGCGAGGGCGTGCTGCGCTCCTCGGCCTGGGTGATGGGCGAGTTCCTGGACGAGGTCCTGTACGGCCTCCTGGCCCGGGACTGGAAGCCGCTCCCGAAGGCCTAGGCCGTCACCGTCTGAGGCGGTCCAGGCCGGGCAGATCGGCCAGGGCCTCGCGGACCCGGCTGCCGACCTCACCGCCCGTGCGGCCCGGGCCCTGGGGGAGCTCGCGGAGCTCTACCGCCGCCGACCGAAGAAGGCCCGCGCCCGGAGGCAGGCCGCTCCGGCTCAGTGGCGGTAGGCGGCTGCCGCGATCCCGATGAAGGATCGGATCAACGGGTTGGTGTCGCCCTCGTTGCACACCACCACCACGCGGCTCGGCTCCATGTCGACCAGCGGCACCACGGCCAACTCCGCGGGCAGGTCGTGTCCGAGGGGGGCCAGGCCGACCGTGCCGTTCCACAGCACGGCGTGCAGGCATTCCTGGACGGCGCGCACCACGGGGCCCTCACGCGGCGTGCCGCCGTTCCAGTACGACTGCCAGACGGGGTCGGTGCCCCGGGGGAACTGGAACCAGCGGCGCTCGTTCAGATCGGCCAGCCGCAGCCGGTCGCAGCGGGCCAGCGGATCGTCGGCGCGCAGGACCACACCGACCGGGTCGGCCCGCAGCGTACGCACCGTCAAGGCGGTCTCGTCGAACGGCGCCCGGGTCAGGGCGACATCGACCAGTCCGGAGCGCAGCCCGCACGTCGGGTCGGTCAGATCGGTCTCGCGGATGCGGATGTCGATGCCGGGGTGGGTCCGGCGGTAGGCGGCGGCCAGCCTGGACACTCCCGGGTCGGTGCCGTCGCCCAGGATGCCGACGGTGAGGGTCGCGCCGTCGGCTGCCGCGCTCACGCGCGCACGGACGCGGTCGGCGTGGTCGAGCAGGGCCCGTGCCTCGTCGAGCAGGACGGCGCCCACCGGAGTGAGCGTGACGCCGCCGGCCGAGCGGTCGAACAGCAGGGCCCCGACTTCGGCCTCCAGCCGCTTGATCGCACGGCTCAGCGGCGGCTGGCTCATGTGCAGCCGGGTGGCCGCCCGGCCGAAGTGGAGTTCCTCGGCGACGGCCACGAAATAGCGCAAGGTTCTTAGCTCCACGCTGCAACGATACCCACCGGGTATCGGCCCCGCGTGATGGGTCTTGGACGCGGGCCTGCCCCCGGCGGTGCACTTGTGGGCATGACCGAAGAAGCAGAGGCCGGCGGGCCGCAGGCCGTTCCCGCCGTATCGGTGGTGGGCCCCGACGACGGCGAGACGATCGTTCTGGGCACCACACGCATGCGCGTCCTGGAGGACGGCAGCCACACGGGGCACCGTCTCGCGATCGCCGAGTCCGTCCTCGCCCCGCACACCCAGGGGCCCCCGCAGCACCGCCACGCCCAGCACGACGAGGGCTTCTACATCCTCTCGGGCACCGTGCGGTTCACCGTCGGGAACGAGGACCACGACGCCACCGCGGGCACGCTCGTGATGGTTCCGCCCGGCACCCCGCACACCTTCGCCAACCCGACCGGCCAACCCGCCGTCATGCTCAGCACGTTCACCCCCGACCTGTACGTGCAGTACTTCCGGGACCTCCAGGAGGGGCTCGCCGGTGGCCGGCCGCCGACGCCCGAGGCCCATGCCGCCGCGATGAGCCGCTACGCGACCGAGCCTGCCGACGGCCTCGGCTGAAGCAGCCGACGGGACCCCTCACCCCTCGCCCCCGCACCCCTCACCGATGAACGGAAACCATGAACATCGCCTACTGGATCGTCGCGGGACTGCTCGCCCTCTTCTACCTCTACGCGGGCACGCTGAAGGTGATCCGCAGCCCTGATCAGCTCCGGCCCATGATGTCCTGGGTGGACCGCATCCCCTTGCCCGCCCTCAGGGCGCTGGGGACGGTCGAAGTCCTCGGCGCGACCGGCCTGATCCTGCCGCCGCTGACGGGCATCGCGCTCCCGCTGGCATCGGCAGCGGCCGGCGGCTTCGTCCTCCTCCAGGCGGGGGCCATAGCCGTCCACCTGACGGGCGAAGACCGCCGGATCGCACTCAACGTCGGGCTCGTCACCACCGCGGCCGTGACCATCTGGCTGGCCACCGGGCTGTGAGGGAGTGCGGCCCACGTCAGGCCGTCAGGACCGTCAGCCGGCCTTCTTGATCAGCTCGACCTGCAGCGTGGACATGTGGTTCCTGTGCTCGGTGTCGTAGATGCTCGCCTGGACGTACGCCACGACATTGCCGACGCGCATGACGGTACGGGTGCTGGACCTGCCGTTGGTGAAGGCCTGGGTTTCGTCCGCGCCGGTGGTGAGCTTCGTCGGCTGGGGTGCGGGATCACGGCTCGCGATCTTGGCTGCCAGGCCCTTCACCGCGGCACTCGCGGCCTCCTTCGAATCGAACGAGAAGAGGGTGAACTCGACCTCGTCGTCGTCCGCATTCCCTCTCGCGGCAGCCTCCTTGTGGCCGGCGGCCACCACGCCGGTGCACGGAGTGCCGGTGTCGCTCTCGCATTGCTTGCGCGCCGGGTCTCCCTCGATCGCCGCCAAGTCGTCGCCGACGAAGACGCTGCCCAGTGCCTCGTTGGTCGGCAGTGCCGCCCGCACCTGGTCCACCGAGAGGGTGCCGGACTTCTTGCCCTTCCCGTCGCCGCTTCCGATCCCGACGACGCCCACAGGCGAATCCGCGGCGTCCCCGTCACTCCCACAGCCGGTCAGCGCCGCTACCAGCGCCACGGCACACACAGTCCCCCGCACAACGGACTTCACTCTGAACTCCCCATCATTCTTCGCACTTTGAAGATCCCCACTTAATCACCCGGCGGCTGGTCGGCCTGCGTCGGGATGGGAACAAGTGCGGAGGCAGCTCTACGAAGTACCCGCAGCTCAGGGCCCGGTGACCCCGCCCGCGAAGGCGGTTGATGGAGGAGGCTGATGTCTTTCAGGTCCGTGATCACCTGGCCTGTCTGTTGGCCTTCGACGTAGCCCATGCACTCGTTCTCCTCGGTTTCGAGGAGCCGGAAGGGGCCGTCCGGACCGCCGCCCGGCCGTCCGGCCGCACGCGTACGAGGCGGGCTACGGGATGCGCATCGTCGAGGCCGTCGCCGCCGACTGGTGGGTCAGGGACCGGCTGGTCGGGAAGACGGTCTGGGCGGAGCTGCTGCATTCTGGAGGCTCCGAACAGTGAGACGGAGGCAGCGATGATCGCGAGGGTGGCCGTGTGGGAACCGATGCCGACTGACGACCGGGGCTGGGTGCTGGATGCCGCCGCAGCCGTGCCCGGCGTCCACGGCGCGTACCACCTCGTCGATCCTGCTACCGGCAACGGACTGTCCGTCGCCTTCTTCGAGGACGAAGCCGCAGCTCGCGCTGCACACGAGGCCATCGAGAAGCGCGCCGAGGAGATCGGATGGAACGAGGCCGAGACCCCGCACCCGGCGCCCGTGTCCCAGACGGTCTATCAGGTCGTCCGCCACAGGTAGCGCGCGGCGCCGGGAAGCGCGCTGGGTCCCCGGGGTGATTCCTCAGTGGTCCCGGTGCGGTTCGCGGTGGTGCTCGGAGGCGAGCACCCAGATGAGGAGCCGGCCGTCCTCGATCGTGTAGACGGCCTGGTAGTCGCCGACGTGGAGGCGGAGCCACCGGCGTGCGGGGTGCCCGTGCAGGGCCCTGGTGTCGAAGGCCCTCGTGTCCCCCGCCGTGAGGGCCGTCTGGAACTCGGCCAGCCGTTCCAGGATGCGCAGGGCGTCAGGGCGGGGGACTCCGAGCAGGTCACGCTGTGCGTGCCGGGTGAGGCGGGCGACGTAGGCGGTCGGTCCCATCGGTCAGCACTCTTCGTGGCGGAGGACGGCGGCCATCTCGTCGAGCGTGGCGGCCCCTGCGGCCCCTGCGCGCTCGGCCTCGTCGGCCAGTCTGTTCAGCCACGCGTCCTCGGCCTCGTCCACGAGCCGGCGAAGTTCGCGGTACTCCTCGATGCCGATCACGACGGCTTCCTGCGCGCCGTCGCGCGTGATGATCGTGGGGACGCCTTCGCGGTGCGCGCGGTCCACGGCGTCCGCCAGGTGGCTGCCCACTTCGATCATGGACTCGATCACAGGCTCACTCATGCAGTGAATGTACCGAATGTGCATGAATGTGCCCGTGTGGCTCTCACAGGTACTGGGCGAACTCGTCCAGGATGCGCAGGATCGCGGGCTCGTCCTCCGAGGGGAGCTGGAGGACGACCTCCTCGATGCCCAGGTCGGCGTAGTGCGACATCTTGCCGGGGGTGGGCTGGACGGCGTACGGGACCACCTGGAGGGACTTGGGATCCCGGCCCGAGGCCTCCCAGACCTGGCGCAGCGCGGGCAGGGACTCCGTCAGGCCGCCGCCGCCGATCGGGAGCCAGCCGTCGCTGTGGTCGGCGATGGCTGCGAAGAGCTTCGGGCCGGCCTGGCCGCCGATCAGGGTGCGGGGGCCGTACAGGGGGACGCCCGGGGCGAGTTCGCGCGGGGGCTGGACCGGCTTGGGGTGGGCCGAGCTGGCCTGGACGGAGGAGAACTGGCCCACGTACGCCGTGGGCTGCGGGGACCACAGGGTCCGCATCAGGGCCATGCGGTCGCGGACCAGTTCGCGGCGGGTGCGCCACTCGACTCCGTGGTCGGCGGCCTCCTCCACGTTCCAGCCGTAGCCGATGCCGAGGGTGACGCGGCCGCCGGACAGGTGGTCCAGCGTGGCCACCTGCTTCGCGAGGTCGATCGGGTCGTGCTGGGCGACCAGGGTGATGCCGGTGCCGAGGTGGAGCCGCTCGGTGACGGCGGAGGCCTGGCCCAGGGCCACGAAGGGGTCCAGGGTGCGGCCGTAGCGGTCGGGGAGCTCGCCGCCCATGGGGGCGGGGGTGACGCGGCTGACCGGGATGTGGGTGTGCTCGGGGAGGTAGAGACCGGAGAAGCCGCGTTCCTCCAAGGCTCGGGCGAGCGGGACGGGAGCGATGGTGCGGTCGGTCAGGAAGACGGTCGTGGCGATCCGCATGTGCGCTGACACCTCCGTGGTCTGGGGAGGGCCAAAGTACGGCTTCGCGCGTGCGGAGGGCAGGGGCGTGCGTCGGCCACGGCCGTGGCGGTGGTCACGGGCGGTCCCCCCGGTGTCAGCCCCGCGGGTACCGGCTCAGCCAGCTGGTGGAGGTGGCGGTCGGGCCGTGGAGGGCGGGGCCCTGGGTCATCTCCAGGGCGAAGTCGTCGGCGAGTTCCAGGACCGTTGCGCGGCCTTCGAGGTCGGCGAGCCAGGCCGCCGGGAGGGCCGTTTCACCGTGCTGGGCGCCGAGCAGCGAGCCGCACAGGACGCCGGTGGCCGCGGAGTCGCCGCCGTGGTTCACGGCGAGGCGCAGGCCGTGGGCCACGTTCTCGGCGACGAGGGCGCAGTACACGGCGATGGCGAGGGCCTCCTCGGCGTGGCGGCCGTGGCCGGGGGACAGGCCCTCGACCGTCTGCGGCGACGGGACGCCCGTGGTGACGGCGCCGAGCGCGCGCTGCAGGGCGTCCGTGACGGGCTGGTGGCCGGGGCGGACGCCGAGCAGGCCCAGGGCGCGCTGGACGGCGGAGTCGAGGGACTCGCCGCGGGTCAGGCCGTGGACGATGACGGCGTGGGCGCCCGCCGACAGGTACGCGGTGGGGTGCCCGTGGCTCTGCGCGGCGCACTCGATGGCGAGCTGGAGGACGAGGGCCGGCTCCCAGCCGACCAGCAGCCCGAAGGGGGCGGAACGGGTGGCGGCGGCCGGGTCCAGGGCGGTCGGGTTCTTCGGCTGGGCGAGCGTGCCGAGGACTCCGTCGGCGAAACCGGTCAGGCAGGAGCGGTCGGGGGAGCGCCGGGCGTAGAGCCACTCCTGCTGCGCGAGCCAGCCGTTGTCCTCGCGGCGCTCGTCGGGGCCCCAGTCGCTCTGGGTGAGGGCCCAGCGGAGGTACGCGCGGTGCACGTCGGTCGGCGGGTGCCAGGCGCCGGTGTCCCGGCGTACGTGGGCCCGTATCAGGCCGTCCACGGTGAAGAGGCCGAGCTGCGTGGCGGCGGTGACCGTGGTGCGGGGGGCGGGCTCGGTCAGGCCCGCCGGGCCGTGGGCCTCGAGGAGCTCGGGGAGGGTGAGGGCGGAGACGGGCGCGCCGAGGGCGTCGCCGATGGCGGAGCCGAGGAGGGTTCCCCTGACGCGGCTACGGAAGTCCTGCTGCTCGGTGCGGCCCCACAGGCCGGTGGTGACGGCGGCCCGGCCGCCGAGGGTGGCGCCGGCGGCGGGGCCCGTGGCGGGGCCGAGGCTGGTGGCCCGGCCGGTGGCCTCGGGGGCGGGCGGCGGTGGCGGCGCCGGCTGGAGGGGCTGGGCCGCCCCGAGCCTGCTCTGCTGCTCCCCGGACGTTTCCGTCGCCGTGTCCATGTCGATCCCCCCGGACTGCCCGCGCGTGCTTTGGCGGGCACTGTAGTGGACAGTACCGATCGAGTCCGGAACCAGTCGGTCACGGGGGCGGTATGGAGACGGGGAACGGCTGGATTCCGCCGTTCCCCGCAGAGGTTCCCGGGAACCCCCGGGAATCCCTGGAACGCCTCCCGTCCTAACGGATGTTCGCGAAGGCCTTCCAGTTCTCGTCGGTGATCGCCGCGGCGCCGAACGTGCCCTGGCCCGTACCCGCGTAGCGGAAGAGCTCGCCGGCGGCGTTGCGGGCGACGAGGTCGTTCTTGCCGTCCCCGGTCAGGTCGCCGATGCCGACGACGTTCACCATGCCGCCCCAGCCGGAGGCGATCTTCACGGGCGAGCCGAGGGTGCCCTTGCCCGTGCCGTCGTAGCGGTACAGGGAGCCGGTGCTCGTACGGGTGAGGAGGTCGGCGTTGCCGTCGCCGTTGAGGTCACCCGCACCGACGATGAGCATCGACTTCCGGCCGGTGGCGATCTTGCCGGCGTTGGCCAGGGTGCCCGCGGCCGTGCCCTTGTACAGGTACAGGTCGCCGGTAGAGGCCTGACGGGCGACCAGGTCCGGGAGGCCGTCCCGGTTGAAGTCGCCGGAGTACGTCAGCTCGTCGAACTGCCCCCAGCCGCCGCTGCCGATCTTGGTGGCGGGGGACTGCGGGGTGACGGCCGTCCCGCAGGCCGGGGTGTAGCGGATCAGTTCGCCCGCGGCCGTACGCACCAGGGTGTCGTTGCAGCCGTCCCGGTTCAGGTCGCCGAAGGGGACCACGAACGAGGTGGTCGGCCAGCTGCCCCCGTAGGTCCGGTCCGACAGCGTCTGGTTCGCGCCGTGGTAGACCCACAGGTCGCCCTTGGCGTTCTGCGCGAACAGGTCGGGGGCGCCGCTCCAGCCCGCGTGGTCCCGGAACTTGGGTGCCACGGCGGAGATCCCGGTGCCGGACGCCCACAGCTGGTTGCCCTGCGGCCAGACCGCCGTCGCCTCGCCGGCGGCCCCATTCACGGCGACGGCGCCCTTCACCTCCGTCGGGACGGTGCTGAGCCGCGTGCGCGTGGTGGCCCAGACGCCGTCGCGGCGGACGGAGGTGACGAAGTGCGTCACCTTGCGGCTTTCGCTCGGCCAACCGACCACGACCGTGCCGTCTTCGCCGATGGAGGCGTCCACCTGGGTGTGGCTCACGTCCAGGTCGAGTTCCTTGATGGCGCTCCAGCTCCCGGAGGGCGCCCGGGTGGCGGTGCGCAGCCACGACCCCTCGGAGGAGTGGTTCGTCCAGAGGAGGGTGATCTCCCCCTTCGGCCCGATCAGCGACGCCTGCAGGACGGCCGAGGAGCCCCACCCCATGAGCTCCTCCGGGGCGCCCCAGGTGCTGGAGCCGGCCTTGCGCACGGAGGTGAGGACGTAGTTGTTCCCCTCGTCCCCGGTCTCCTCGTTCTGTCCCGTCGCGTAGCTCCAGGACACGGCCGTCGTGCCGTCGCGGCCGACGCTCAGCAGGGGCGGCGTGCTCACCTTCCTCGCGCCGGACACGACCACGGGGCCGCTCCACCGGGTGGAACCGGCCGCCTTGGTCAGCGTGAAGACGCCGGAGCCGTTCTGGGCGGCGACGGTGAAGGTCCCGTCCCGTCCCACTGCCACCCGGGGCGCGACCGTGGTGGAGGCGAGGGAGACGGGAGTGGACCAGCCCTGGCTGGGCGAGCTCTGGGAGGCGTAGAGCTTGTCGTCCGATCCCGTCGCGCGCCACACGGCCATCCGCCGGCCCGAGTCCGGGTCGTAGGCGTAGCTGAAGTCCTTGACCGTGGTGCCGGCCTTGAAAGGCAAGCTGGAGTGGTCGGTCCACTGGCTCAAGCCCTCCGGGAGCCGCGCCGTCTTGATCTCGGCCGCGGACTCCGACAGACCGCTGATCCACGCCAGGGACGTCGATCCGTCCGGATCCGCCACCAGCTTCACGCTGTCGAGCGAGGCCCGGACCAGGTCCAGCTGGATCGGCTTGCCCCAGACGGTGCTGTTGGCGGGCCGGATCGACGTCATGAGTGCGGCGTCCGTCCGGTTGGGGGCCTGGTAGTACCAGACGGCCACCGACCTCCCGTCCCACATCGTCACCAGATCCTTGATGTGCATGCCGTCGGGCAGTCCCGGCATCGGAGTGGGCGTGCTCCAGGACGACGCCGCGGCCACCTCGGCCGTCGGAGCCGCCGCGGCCACCCCGGCCGTCGCGAGGACGGTCGTGGCGGCGGTTCCGAGGCCGATGCCCCCCAGGGCCAGCGTCGGCACGAGTGCCGCGGTCACGAGATTCCTGTTCGTGCGCATGGTTGACTACCTCCGTCTAGTAAGCCGATTGGTGCCTCAGCGGCACGTTTTGCCAGGTGTCTTTCCGATGGCTGCGTCCAGCCATTCCGTGTTCACGCGGCGTTGGCCGCGGGCCCGGAGCCTCGGGGCATGAAGAAGGCACTGCTCGCTGCGACCGTCGTCGCCTCCACGTTCACCCTCGCCCTCGTCGCGGCTCCCGCCGCCTCGGCGTCCTCCTCCGGGTGGGACCTCCCCTGGGGCGGCCGGCACCACGGCCACTCCTCCATCCCCTTCACCGAGGCCACCGTCACCGCCGGGGCCGACGGGGCGTACACGCTGAAGTGGAACGCCAAGGGCACCAAGCGCGTGGAGATCAAGGCGAACGGCAAGGTCGTCGCGAAGGGCGGCGCCCAGGGCGAGGCCGTGGTCGGCGGGCTGCCCGCCGCCGACCGGCAGTGG
The DNA here is from genome assembly GCF_042788835.1 of Streptomyces sp. NPDC056883. Lineage (NCBI taxonomy): Bacteria > Bacillati > Actinomycetota > Actinomycetes > Kitasatosporales > Streptomycetaceae > Streptomyces > Streptomyces sp. NPDC056883. The sequence continues at coordinate 193,168 of NZ_JBHUBS010000012.1, forward strand.
TTCGACTTCGAGCCCGAGCGTGGTGAGGGTCTGCGCCTGGCCGACCGGCTGATCAAGCTCGAAGGCACCGTCAACTTCCGTGACGCGGGCGGCTACCGCACCACCAACGGCCAGTGGGTCAAGATGGGCGAGATCTATCGTTCCGACGCCCTCAACAAGCTCACCGACAACGACCTGGCCAAGCTCCAGCGCCTCCGCGTCAAGACGATCTTCGACCTCCGCATGGAGAGCGAGCGGACCAAGGACGCCGACAAGGTCCCGGCCGGCGCGAACTACGTCGTCGCCGACGTCTTCGCGGGCTCCGGCTCGTTCCAGGCCATGCCCAGGACCCCCGACGAGGCCGTCAAGGCCATGGTCGACGCAGAAAAGGCGATGGTCAGCGGTGAGGGCGGCAAGAAGGCCTACACCCAGGTCTTCGAGGGCTTCGAGCGCAACCGCGACCGCGGCGTCCTGTTCCACTGCACCGCGGGCAAGGACCGTACGGGCTGGGCGAACGCCTCCCTGCTGACCGCCCTCGGCGTGCCGAGCGAGACCGTGATGGCCGACTACCTGGCCAGCAACGACTACCGCAAGGCCGCCAACGACGCGATCCTCTCGCACCTGCCGGCCGCCCAGGCCGCCGTCTACAAGCCGATGCTCGACGTGCGCCCGGAGTACCTCAACGCCGGGTACGAGGAAGTCCGGTCGAAGTTCGGCAGCTTCGACAACTACCTCGAGAGCGGCCTCGGCATCGACGGCCGCGAGCTGAAGCAGCTCAAGAAGGACCTCCTGGTCGGCTAGGCAGGACTTCCCGGACGGGCGCGGGCGCACCCGCGCCCGCACCCGCGCCCGCACCCGCGCCCGCACCCGCGCCCGTCCGGGACCGGGTCACGGAGTGACGACGACGTCGTCGTAGCGGCTGAGCGAGAAGAAGTGCGGCGAGGTGACGTACAGGAACCGGGCGTTCCACGTGCCGGTCACGTCGGCGGGGAACTTCCGGGAGAAGGTGCCGTCCGCCAGGGTCCTGGTGGAGCCCATGCCCTGCCACTTCGTGCTTCCGGCGGGCTTGAAGTAGTAGTGGACGGTCGCGCCGACCAGCGGCGTGCGGGCGGCGTCGGTCTCGGTGAGCTTGCCCGTGACCGTGATCGGCTGTCCCTTCTTGACCGGCTCGGGCGCGGCGTTGAACTCCGAGATGGCCGTCGCCTTCCGCTCGTTCAGCCGGACGGCGGGCGTCACCGAACCCCGGAAGTTCGGGTTGCCCTCGAAGTTCAGTCGCACGAAGCCCGGTCCGGGGTCGGGAATCTCCCCGCCGACGCTCTCCGTGCGGCTGCGGCCCGGATCGGTGTTGACCCACTTCCAACCGACCGTGGTCCAGCCGGTCTTGCCGTCCACCGAGTGCTGGACGGCCACGCTCGACGTGTAGGGGGTGCCCGCCGGGCTCTCGACGACGTCGAGCTTGGCGTTCACCCACACGGCCTTCGACGAGTACAACTGGGCCGTGAAGTCGTGGAAGGCGGTCCCGCCCGTGGTGTCCACCGTCACGTTCTGTGCGGTCTCGGCCACCCAGGGCGAGGCGGTGCGGACCTGCCACGGGTCGTCATCCGTGAAGGGCAGGGGGAAAGACCCCTCGAACCGGCCCGCGCCGTCCGTCGTCAGGTACTTCGCCGCTGCGGGGGTGGTGTTGACCGCGACCCTCATGCCCGCGGGCGCCGGCTTCCACGTGCCGTCGGGGGCCTTCCAGGTGACGGTGCCGCCGATCTTGCCCTCCGTTCCGAAGGGGCCGGTCAGGGTCGAGGAGTCCAGGGTGATGCGTGCGGCAGCGCCCGGCGTCACCCGCACCGGCAGGGACTCCTGGTCCTTGATGCCGTTCGCCTCGCCCGCGAGGTGGACGTACGTGGCGTCGGCGTCGATCGCCTTCGTACCGGACTCGGCGCCGTTGACCGTGATCTTCGACGCGAAGTGTCCCTGGGCGTCGGGGGTCACCGGTGTGGTGACGGTGCCGGTCCGGGCCGTGAACGTGCCCGGATAGGGCTTCAGCGCGCCGTTGCGCGGGTCGTAGAGCTTGATGTCACCCGAGACCACCGTCTGCGGGTCCGCGAGGGACACCGGCTTCGAGGCCTTCAGGTTCGTGAAGGACGGCCGCACCTGGTAGTTCAGGCTCGTCTTGTCCTTGTGGGAGACGGGTTCGCCCTGGGGGCCGTCGTACTCCACGTCGACGGCGTACTCGCCGAGCGCGGCGAGCTTCAGCGGGGCGGTCTGGACCCCCTCGGGGGCGGCGGTGAAGCTCCTGACGGTGGCCACCCGCGCGGTCGTGCCCTTCTTGCGCAGGTGCACCTTGAGGTCCTTGGGCACCACCGCGGTGCCGAAGTCCAGGATGACCTGCTCGTGCACCACGCGTGCGCTGAACTGCAGCGGTTTGAAGACGGCGGCCTGGGCGGCCGTGGTGGGCACGGCCAGCGCGGCGGCCCCCAGCCCCAGGACGGTCGCCGTGCAGAGCACGCCGTTGATGCGCTTGTTCATGAAACCCCCGGAGATGCGTTCGACGATCTCTGAGGAGACCGTCGAACGTCTCCGAAGGTTGTACGGGGACGTACCCCCACCTTCCGTGCCGTGTCAGTCCAGGACCGGCAACAGCTCCGGCAGGTGCCCGTCCGAGGCGCGGGCCGCGGCCTGGCGTTCCTCCGGGACCTCGCCGTAGAGGGTCGTACGGGCCTTCGCGGGCCGGCCGGCCGCCTCGGCGACGGCGATCAGGTCCTGGACGGACTTGTACGAGCCGTAGCTCGACCCGGCCATCCGGGAGATGGTCTCCTCCATCAGGGTTCCGCCCAGGTCGTTGGCGCCCGACCGGAGCATCTCGGCCGCACCGTCCGAGCCCAGCTTCACCCAGCTGGTCTGGATGTTGGTGATGTGCGGGTGGAGCAGGATGCGGGCCATCGCCGTCACCGCGCGGTTGTCGCGCACCGTCGGGCCGGGGCGGGCGATGCCCGCCAGGTAGACGGGGGCGTTGGTGTGGATGAAGGGCAGCGTCACGAACTCCGTGAAGCCCTCCACCCCCTTGGCCCGCGCCTCCTGCTGCATGCGCGCCAGGGTGCGGAAGTGGCCCAGCCAGTGGCGGGGCTGGTCCACGTGGCCGTACATCATCGTGGAGGAGGAGCGGATGCCGAGCTCGTGCGCCGTCGAGACGACGTCGATCCAGTCGGCCGCCGGCAGCTTGCCCTTGGTCAGGACCCAGCGGACCTCGTCGTCCAGGATCTCCGCCGCCGTACCGGGGATGGAGTCGAGGCCGGCCTCCTTGGCCGCCGTCAGCCAGTCCCGTACCGACATGCCCGTGCGCGTCGCGCCGTTGACGACCTCCATCGGGGAGAAGGCGTGCACGTGCATGCCGGGGACGCGCTCCTTCACCGCCCGCGCGATGTCGAAGTAGGCCGTCCCGGGCAGGTCCGGGTGGATGCCGCCCTGCATGCACACCTCGACCGCGCCCACGTCCCACGCCTGGGCGGCCCGGTCGGCGACCTGGTCGAGCGAGAGGGTGTACGCGTCCGCGTCCGTGCGGCGCTGCGCGAAGGCGCAGAAGCGGCAGCCGGTGTAACAGACGTTGGTGAAGTTGATGTTGCGGGTCACGATGTACGTGACGTCCTCGCCCACCACGGACTTGCGCAGGTCGTCCGCTATCCGGCAGAGGGCGTCCAGCGCGGGGCCGTCCGCGTGCAGCAGGGCGAGCGCCTGCTCGTCGGTGAGCCGCGTCGGGTCGTCGGCGGCCTGCGCGAGCGCCGCCCGTACGTCCGTGTCGATGCGCTCGGGGACCATGCCGGGGGCCGCCGCCTCGCGCAGGGCCTCCCAGTCGCCGTAGACCTCGTCGAAGTCGTCGCGCCGGTCGGTGGTACGGCCCTGCGTGTCGATGGTGGTGTGCAGGTCGGTGCGCCCGAACGAGGCGAAGCCCTCGTCCGGCTCCTGCCACGGCCGGCCCTCGACGGTCGCGGACTCGTCCGCGAGCCCGCTCTCCGGGTCGGCCAGCGCACGGACGTGGGGCAGCAGGCGCGGGTCCAGCCAGGGTTCGCCGCGCTGGAGGAACTCCGGGTAGATGGTGAGGCGTTCGCGGAGCGTGAAGCCGGCGTCCGCGGTGCGCCGCGCCAGCTCCTCGATGTGCGGCCAGGGGCGCTCGGGGTTCACGTGGTCGGGGGTGAGCGGGGAGACGCCGCCCCAGTCGTCGATGCCGGCGCCGATGAGCAGCGCGTACTCGGAGTCCACCAGGTTCGGCGGGGCCTGGATGCGGGCGCTCGGGCCGAGGATGTGGCGGGCCACGGCGATGGCCGCCGCGAGCTCCTCCAGCTCCGCGTCGGGCATGCCGCGCATCGCCGTGTCGGGCTTGGCCCGGAAGTTCTGGACGATGACTTCCTGGATGCCGTGGTAGCTGCGCTGGATGCGGCGCAGCTCGAAGAAGGCGTCCGCGCGCTCCTCGTAGGACTCGCCGATGCCGATCAGCACCCCGGTGGTGAAGGGGACGTTGGAGCGGCCCGCGTCCTCCAGGACGCGCAGCCGGACGGCCGGGTCCTTGTCGGGGGAGCCGTGGTGGGGGCCGCCGGGCTCGGACCACAGCCGGGTGGCGGTGGTCTCCAGCATCATGCCCATCGAGGGGGCGACGGGCTTGAGCCGCTGGAGATCCGACCAGGACAGGACACCCGGGTTGAGGTGGGGGAGGAGGCCGGTCTCCTCCAGGACGCGGATGGCCATGGCGCGCACGTAGGCGAGGGTGTCGTCGTAGCCGTGCGCGTCGAGCCACTCGCGGGCCTCGGGCCAGCGGTCCTCGGGCCGGTCGCCGAGCGTGAACAGGGCTTCCTTGCAGCCCATGGCCGCGCCCTTGCGGGCTATGTCGAGGACCTCGTCGGGGGACAAGTACATGCCGTGGCCCTCGCGGCGGAGCTTCCCGGGGACCGTGACGAAGGTGCAGTAGTGGCACTTGTCCCGGCACAGCCGGGTGAGGGGGATGAACACCTTGCGCGAGTACGTGATGACACCGGGCCGGCCCGCGGCTTCGAGGCCGGAGTCCCGGACCCGGGCGGCGGAGGCGGCGAGGTCCTTCAGGGCCTCGCCGCGCGCCTGCAGGAGCACGGCCGCCTCGGTCGCGTCGAGCGCGACGCCGTCGCGGGCGCGACGGAGCGCGCGGCGCATCGAGTTCTCGGTCGGAGCGTCACTCGGAGTGGTCATGGCCCGAGCATACGATCCGCTCGCGCGGGCACGGAGGGGCTCATCGCATCAGCTCCCCGGCGTTGACCAGCAGGGACTGGCCGGTTATCGCCCGTGCGCGGTCCGAGGCGAGGAAGGCGGCGGCGTCGGCGACGTCCCCGTCGGTGGCCAGGTCGGGCAGCGCCATCCGGTCGGTGAGCCGGGCGTGGACCTCGGCCTCCGGCACGCCTTCGGTGTGCGCGGTGAAGGTGACGAAGGCCTGCACCGGGGGACCCCACATCCAGCCGGGGAGCACGGTGTTCACACGGATGCGGTGCGGGCCGAGCTCGCGGGCCATGGAGTACATGGCGGAGGTCAGCGCGCCCTTGGAGGCGGCGTAGGCGGCCTGCTGCACCTCGTTGGGGGCGGCGATGGCGGACTGGGTGCCGATGATGACGACGCTGCCGCCGGTCCGCTTCAGCGCGGGCAGGGCGGCGCGGGTCATCCTCAGCGTGCCGAGCAGGTTCACGTCGAGGATCTGCTGCCAGGTGCCGAAGTCCGCGTCCTCTAGGCCGCCGAAGTACGAGTCCCAGGCGGCGACGTGGACGACGGCGTCGACCCCGCCGAACCGCTCCTGGGCGAGGGCGGCGAGGGCCTCGCACTGGCGCTCGTCGGAGATGTCGGTCGGCAGGAACGCGGTGTGCGTGCCGTCGGGGTCGATCTCGGCGGCGGACTTGGCGAGGTTGGCCTCGGTCCGCGCCCCGAGCACGGCGTTGCCGCCGTCGCGGACGACGGTGGCGGCCACCTGGTGGCCGAGCCCGGCCCCTACGCCGGAGACGATGACGGTCTTGCCTTGCAGCAGCAGCGACATGGTGAGGTCTCCTGACGGCCCGATGAATCTGACGGGGCGTCAGGCTACGGCGCGGGACGCGGGGAGGGAAGTCCCCGACGCCCCACCGTTCCCGGGAACCGGCCCCCGGCCCCCCGCTCCTCAAACGCCGGAGGGGCTGGATTTTGGCCGACGCCGGCCCGCAGGTGCGGGTTCGGGTTCGGGGTGGGATTGCCGCTGCGCGGGGCTTCCCGGGCGCCGCCCGGATCCGTTCCTCAAACGCCGGAGGGGCTGGATGTGCCTCCGGCGGCGCCTCAAACGCCGGCGAGGCTGGATTTCCCAGCCCCTCCGGCGTACAGGTGCAGGCCGACCCCAGCCACATCCAGCCGTCCGGCGTTTGAGGACCGGGGTCTGGGGCGGAGCCCCAGGGGGTCCGGGCGCAGCCCGGGACCCCCTTCCCAGCCCGTCCGGCGCTTGAGGACCGGGGTCCGGGCACCGCCCGGAGACACAGCCAGCCCCGCGGGCGTTTGAGGACCGGGTCCGGGCGGCGCCCGGGGATGCACCCAGCCCCGCCGGCGTTTGAGGCGCGGGTCCGGGCAGCGCCCGGGGACACACCAGCCCCGCCGGCGATTGAGGCGCGGGTCCGGGCGGCGCCCGGGGAACGGTGGAAGGGTGGGTCGGGGACTTCGCCCCGCAGGGTCGGTCCCGCGCTACGCGGCCAGGCGGCGGAGGCCCTCCGCGATCTCCTCCGGGGTGTGCGTCGTGAAGGACAGCCGCAGGGTCCGGGGGTCCGGGTCCCGGGCGAAGAAGGGGGCCCCGGGGACGAAGGCGACCCCCCGGGAGGTGGCCGCGCGGAGCAGGGCCGTCGCGTCGTGGCCTTCAGGAAGGCGGGCCCAGACGAACATGCCGCCCTCGGGGCGGTTCCACGTGGACCCCGGGGGAAGGGCATCGGCCAGCCCTGACAGGAGAGCGTCCCGCCGGATCCGGTACGCGTCCCGCACCCGCGCCACGTGCGCGTCGAGGTCCACCGCCCGCAGGTACTCCGCCACCGCCAGCTGGTCCACCGTCGAGGTGTGCAGATCCGCCGCCTGCTTCGCGAGCACCGCCCCGCGCAGCAGCGCCGCCGGCGCGCGCAGCCAGCCGAGCCGGAGCCCGGGGGCCATGACCTTCGAGAAGCTGCCGAGGAGCGCGGTGCGGTCCTCGGCCCCCGGGTGGGAGGCGAGCCGCGGCAGTGCGCGGCCCTCGTAGCGGAGGTCCCCGTACGGGTCGTCCTCCAGCAGCCACAGGCCGAGCCGGGCCGCCACCGCCGCGATCTCGGCCCGGCGGTCGGCGGGCAGGGTGCGGCCGGTCGGGTTCTGGAAGGTGGGGATCGTGTAGAGCAGCTTGGGGCGTTCGCGGGCGACGAGCTCGGCCAGCGCGTCCGGGAGGATGCCCCGGTCGTCGCACGGCACGGGGAGCACCCGGGCGCCCGCGAGCCGGAACCCCTGGAGCGCCGCCAGGTAGGTGGGGTTCTCGACGAGCACCGTGTCGCCCGGCTCGATCAGCGCGGTGGTGATCAGGCCGAGTCCCTGCTGCGATCCGGTGGTGATCAGCAGGTCGTCCCCGGTGGTCGCCAGACCCTGCGCGTCGAGCCGGGCCGCCACCGCCGCGCGCAGTTCGGGGGAGCCCTCGGTGGTCGAGTACTGGAGGGCGCGGCGGGCGGACCGCGCGAAGGCGGAGTCGTAGGCGGCGCGCAGGCCTTCGGCGTCGAAGAGCTCGGGTGCGGGCAGGCCGCCGGCGAAGGAGATCATGCCGGGCCGGGCGGTGACGGCGAGGATCTCGCGTACGGCGGAGGGGGCGGTCGTACGGATCCAGGCGGCGAAGGCCGGCGGGGGAGTGAGGGCGGAGACGGGCGCTGAGGCGGGCACGGGAGCTCCTTCGGGAGGCGGGTGCGCGCATCGTAGCCGCGGGAAGGTGTAGACGGCATCTATGTATCGGATGCTGAACGGCCTCCGAGGGCTCCCCATCTGACGTCGCATCAGCTAGACCGTCTTCATGACAGCAGACGAGCGGAACACCCGGGCCGACGACTACGCCGAGCTCGCCTCGGTCGGCCCCTACGGAGTCCACCCCGGCCACGCGCTGATCACCATGGTCGAACCGCACCCGGGCCACGAGTTCGCGTACAACCGCTGGTACGAGGACGATCACTACTACGCCGGCGCCATGGCCATGCCCTGGATGTACGCCGGCCGGCGCTGGGTCGCCACCCGCGAGCTCCAGGAGCTGCGCTACCCGGAGAAGTCGGCCGTGGCCCAGCCCGTGACCGCCGGGTGCTACATCTCCACCTACTGGGTCACCGAGGGCCGCTACGACGAGCACATGAAGTGGACCGTCGGCATCAACAAGCGCCTCAACCGCGACGGCCGGGTCTACCAGGACCGCACCCACGTCTTCACCGCGTTCCAGGACCACGAGGCCACCGTCTACCGGGACGGAGCCGCAGGCCCCCGCGACTTCCACGCCCTCGACCATCCGTACGGCGGGCTCGTGGTCCAGGTCATCGACGCGGAGGGCCCGGAGCAGCGGGCCGAGCTGCTGGAGTGGCTGCGCTCGCGCGCCCTGCCCAAGCGGCTGGCCGGATCGCCTGCCGCGATGGTCACCGTCTTCCGGCCGACGCCGCTGCCCGGGGACCGGATGACCTACGTCAAGCAGGTGGAGGGGGTCGACACCCGGCTGACCCTGCTGTGGTTCCTGGAGGCCGACCCGCGCAGCTGCTGGGACCGGTTCCAGGGGCTGGACGCGGAGGTCGCGGAATCGGGGCTGGGACGGGTGGAGCTGGTGGCGCCGTTCATCCCGACGGTGCCGGGGACGGACCGGTACGTGGACCAGCTGAGGTAGCCCGGCGTCCGGAGCTCGGGGCCCGGGCCGGGGGTCCGGGGCTCGGACATGGCCGAGCCCCCTCGGCAGGCGACGGCGGGCCGGTCGAGAGGGCTCCAGTCAGTGGTGCAGGTAATGCGGGTCGCGCTGGTGCTTCTGGCCGTAAGGGTCGCCTCAACGTTCAGACGAGGCGTCCCAGCCGGCCCTCGGTCACCTCGGCGACGAAGGAGGTCCAGGAGCCGGGCGCGAAGGTGAGGGACGGGCCGTCCTGCACCTTCGAGTCGCGGACCGCGATGGACTCGACGGCGGGGGACTTGACCTCGACGCAGGCACCGTTGGCGGAGTACGAGGACTTGGTCCAGTTTTCCGTAGCGCCTTGACGAATAGCCATGTTTCTCTCCGGTTCAGCGAGTGGTTCCGGTGTCATGTCGGCCATTGCTCCGGCTGACGTGATCGACGCTACCCGCAGCTCCCGTTGCGCGAAGAGGGCGTTCACCCGACCGAGTGGCATATTCCATTCAGGTCTTCTGCGCCCGGGGAGTGACGGTGTACCGTACCGGCCTTTTCGCCGGCCCTCATTTCCCCTTGCCCGCGAAGTCCTCGATGATCTGCGCGATGAACTGCCGCGTCTGGTCCACATTGTGGGCCTGTGCGCGCAGATGTTCGTACATCACGCTGTATTTCTGGACGTCATTGGCTTTCTCCAGGTACAGGTCGCTCGTCACGCCCTCGATGTAGACGACCGTCGAGTCCGAAGCGTCCGGGAATTCCAGAATGGCGTACTGGCCGTTGACGCCCGGGTGGGCGCCCACCGAGAAGGGCATCACCTGGACCGTGACGTGCGGCTTCTCCGACTGCTCTATCAGGAACTCCAGCTGCCGGATCATGAGCTGCGCATCGCCCACGTGCCGCCGCAGGGCGGCCTCGTCGATGACCGCCCACAGGCGCAGGGGTCCGATCTCGGGATTGCTGTTCTCGGTCTCGTGGAGCCGCTTCTGGCGGTGCATCCGGACCTGGACGCGCTTCTCCACGTCGACCGGAGCCGTCTCCGGCCACGCGCCGCGGACCAGCGACTGGGCGTACTCCGGGGTCTGGAGCAGCCCCGGGATCACCAGGGGTTCGTAGGTGCGCAGGCTGGCGGCGTCCGTCTCCAGCCCGATGTAGACGCTGTACGGGATGTCGCCGAAGGCGTGCCACCAGCCCTGCTGGCGGGAATCCTTGGCCATCTGCATGAGGGAGTCGACGAGCCGGCGGTCCTCGACCTCGTAGACGTCGCACAGATCGCGGACGTCGCGCTGACTGATGGAACGGCGGCCGTTCTCCAGCCGGCTGATCTTCGACTGGGAGACGAGCAGGCGTTCCGCGACCTGCTCGGCCGTCATGCCTTTGTCCTCGCGCAGTTTGCGCAACTCCATGCCCAGTCGGCGGCGTCGGACGGTGGGATTGACATTGGACGCCACGTGAACGGCACCTCCGCCTTCTTCTGTTGCTGTCTCTTTGCTGTCTCTCTGCGTGTCTGCTGGTGAGCAGACTGCCACCGAAGCACGCGACCCCGCTGGGGAACGGGCGGGAAAAGCAAACGCGCGGGCCGACGGAACCGGCGTACCGGCCCCGTCGCCCCGCGCGTAGGCGGTTGCGATGACTGCTGCCCTGCGTGTCCTGCTTGCCGTGCCTGTCGTGCCTGTCGTGCGTGTCCTGCCTGTCCTGCTTGCCCTACGTGTCCTGCCGGTGGATCAGTGCGCGGCCGCGCGGGCCATCGCACCGGTCCGGCGCGGCTGCAGCGGAACGGCTGCCGCCGTTGCCCTGGCGGGCTGGGCCGGTGCCCGGTCGCGGCGCGGCTGTGCGGCCACGCCGTTCTGGACGTCCATGACGGCGTGAGCCACCAGTCCGCCCATCGGGTCGTGCCGGATCAGGTCCCGGAGCCGGGACCTGGACGACCGCCCCTCGTTGCCGGGGTACAGGTGCTTGCCGAGCCCGACCGCGTGGGCCAGTGCGGCAAGCGCCGCGGTCCGCGGGTCCGGCGGTACGCCGGTGCGGATCGCACTGTCCAGCCGGCCACGGATCTCCCGGCTGATCGCTGTGTCGGTCGCTTGGTAGCGAGTCGTCGGCAGCACCCCGCACATCTGGCCCGCGACGGCATGCACCATGCCGCAACGCTCCAGGTGAGCGAGGTAAATCTGACGGAGCCCCAATCGGGGTCCGCCGATCCAGTGGACCGCCCGAACCGGGCTGCCGCGCCTGCGCAGCAGTTCCAGTGCGGAGTCCAGAGTCGGATCTCCTGTCGGCCGTGGCATCACCACGGCGATACGATCCCCATCAGGGGCTATCCGTCCTGCCAGAGCCAGCTCCACTAGCTGTGCCCCGGCCAGGCCGAGGTCGAGCGACTGCGGCTGCGCCGTGGTACCCGTGGCCGGGTCCAAGGCGAGCAGCAAAAGCTCCTCCGGAATCGTTCTGCGGCTCTTGCCCATCCATGCCTCCCCGCGTGGATGAGTGACAGGGTGACGCCTCTCACATTCATCTGTCGAGAGTGCCTGGCCGCTTTGTGGGGGAACCGTCAGCTATGTCGTTCTCGTCTAGCACGGGGGCGATGCCCCCTAGACGGGACACTGTTAGACATTCGGACAGCCGGACGTGAAGGCGAACGAGGAGGAACTGGTGGCGGGCGAGTCCCCCGACAAGTCGGTTGATGAAGGAACGTCGGGGACGGCGGAGTCGTCCGAGGGGCGTGACCCGAGGGCATCGCTGTTCCGCCCGAGGGACTCGGAGGACGGGTCCGCGGAGCGCGATCCGCTGCGCGAAGCGGTGGCCGCGTGGGTGGCCACGGCGGAGGACGAGCCGTCCGACGCGCCGGCCGCGCCGAGTGCGCCGGGTGCGCGGACCGAGGTCTTCGAGGTGCTGCCGCCGGAGGCGGCTTCGGCTTCGGGGTCCGGGGGCGGCGATGCCGCTGCCACGCGTGCCGAGAGCGAGCCTACGGTGACGCCCCCGGCTGCGGATTCCGCCGATTCCGCGGCTTCCCGTGATTCCGCTTCCGTGCGTGCGGGTGGCGCGGACGCCGACCGGCCCGCGGTCGGGTCCCGTACCGCGACCCCTCCCGCGGCCGCCGACGGCCCCACGCCTTCTGATTCCGCACCCGGTTCCGCTTCTTCTTCCGCGTCCGCGGGCGGCGACCGTGCGGCCACCTTCCGCGCTGCGACGCCGCCGGCCGATGCGGACCGCTCTGCGGGTTCCGCTCCCGGTGAGTCGGCTGCTGCTGCCGCGCAGGTCGAGAGCGGCCGCACGGGTCTCCCTTCGGGTTCCGGTTCCGGCGCCTCGGGCGAGCCTGCGGCCGGCGCCGCGCCGGTGGAGAGCGACCGCACGGCGTCGTTCCGTACGGCTCTGCCCAAGGGTTCCGGTTCTACCTCGGACGAGCCCGCGGCCGGCTCCGGCTCGGTCGACAGCGAGCGCACCGCGGTGTTCCGTACGGTCACACCGCCGGCCTCCACCGGTCGCCCCACGGATTCCGCTTCGGCCCCGGCGGAGCCCGCCGACAGCGAGCGCACGGCCGTGTTCCGCACGACGGCCCCTTCGACTGCCTCGGGCGCCCAGGCGGCTTCCGCTGCACCGGGTACCCGGCCGTCCGCGGGCACCTCGGCAGCGCCGGATGCTCCGGCTGCGCCGGGTAGCCAGGCGGCTTCCGGCGGCCCGGCTTCTTCGGCCGTCCGACCGTCCGCGGCTGCCTCGGGTGCTTCGGCGGGCCCGGATGCCGCGGCAGCTTCGAACAACGAGGCGGCTTCCGGCGCTCCGGCTTCGGCGGGTACTCGGCCGTCCGGGGGTTCCTCGGGCACTCCGGCGGCCCGGGATGCCGCGGCAGCTCCGAGCGGCCAGGCGGCTTCCGGCGGCCCGGGTTCTTCGGCCGTCCGACCGTCCGCGGCTGCCTCGGGTGCTTCGGCGGCCCGGGATGCCGCGGCAGCTCCGAGCGGCCAGGCGGCTTCCGGCGCTCCGGCTGCCCCGGGCGCTCGGCCGTCCGCGGGCACCTCGGCTGCGCCGGGCACTCCGGCGGCTTCCGGTGGCCCGGCTTCGGCCGGTACTCGGCCCGCCCCGGGAGCCTCGGGCATTCCGGGGACCCCGGGCGCTCCGGCTGCTTCGGGCGGCCAGGCGGCCTCGGGTGGCCCGGCTTCCTCGGGCGCTCCGGCGGCCTTCGGTGGCCCGGCTTCCTCGGGCACTCGGGCGCCTTCGGGTGCCCAGACTCCGCCCGGTGCTCCCGGTGCTCCCGGTGCTCCCGGTGCTCCCGGTGCTCCCGGTGCTCCCGGTGCTCCCGGTGCTCCCGGTGCCCCCGCCTCCGGTGGGGGCGTCGACAGTGAGCGGACCGCGGTGTTCCGGGCGGTCAAGCCCGGGGCCGGCGAAGGCGGGGCGGCGGAGGACAGCGAGCGGACTGCGGTGTTCCGGGCGGTGAAGCCCCCGGCTCCGGCCGCCCCGGCCGACGACGAGCCCGTCGACAGCGAGCGGACGGCTGTGTTCCGGGCCTTCAAGCCCGGCACCGCCAACCCGGCCGCCCCCGGGCAGGGCACCGCCAAGCCCGGTACCGCGGACCCGGCCGCTCCCGGCTCCGCCAGGCAGGGTGGGGAGCGGGCGAGCACCTTCGTACCGCTGCGGACCGACGACGCACCCGTCCGGCCCGCCACGGGCGCGCCCGGCGCGCCCCCCGCGCCCGGGGCTCCGCGGCCCACGGGTACCCCGGCTGCGGCCGCGGCGCAGGCTCCGCTGCGGACTCCGGTCGACCCCGGTGTGCGGGCCCCCGTCACCCCGGGCGTGCGGCCCCCCGTCGACCCCGGCGTGCGGACCCCCGTGACGCGGGAGTCCCCGGAGCGGACCACGCAGCAGCCGCTGCCGCCCAAGCCGCCGCTCGACATGCTGGCGGACCTCACCAACAACCCGCCCCCGCCGCCGAGCGCCGCCCGGACCGCCGTACGGCGGTTCAAGATCTACGCGCCCATCCTGGTGCTCCTCGCGGTGGTGCTCGCCGTCGTCCAGCTCGTGCGGCCGCTGCCCAAGCCCACGCTGAAGGTGACCGCGAACACCTCGTACACCTTCGAGGGCGGGGCCCCGTCCCTGCCGTGGCCGAAGGAGGGCCAGGCCTACATGGCCGCGGCCGGCCTCGGCCCCGTCGGGAGCTTCGGGGAGCAGAAGCCCGTGGCGATCGGCAGTGTCGCCAAGGCCATGACCGCCTACGTCATCCTCAAGGACTTCCCCATGAAGAAGGGGGAGAAGGGCCAGATGATCCCCGTCGACAAGACGGCGGTCGAGGACGGCAAGAAGGAGACCGAGGGCGAGTCCACGGTCAACAACCTGAAGGAGGGCGACAAGATCTCCCAGGAGGACGCCCTCAACGCGATCATGATCCCGTCCGCCAACAACGTCGCGCGACTCCTCGCGCGCTGGGACGGCGGGCAGGAGGCGTTCGTCAAGAAGATGAACGACACCGCCAAGGAACTCGGCATGACCAACACCACGTACACGGACCCCTCGGGTCTGGACGCGACCACGGTCAGCACCGCCGAGGACCAGGTCAAGCTCGGCCTCAAGATCGTCGAGATGCCGGAGCTGATCGCGATCACCAAGAAGCCGGAGTGGGTGGACCCCACGGGCAAGAAGTGGCGGAACTACAACGACCTGGTTCCGTTCAACGACTCGCTCGGCATCAAGACCGGCTCCACGAGCAAGGCCGGCGGCAACCTGCTCTTCGCCGCCCAGAAGAAGGTCGGCAAGACCAACCAGCTGATCGTCGGAGCGGTCCTCGGCCAGCACGGCGTGCCGATCCTCGGCACCGCGATCGCGGCGAGCAAGAACATCATGCTGGCCACGCAGAAGATGCTCACGGCAGCGCCCGTCGTCAAGAAGGGTTCCGTCGTCGGCTACGTGGACGACGGCCTCGGCACCCGGGTCCCGGTCGTGGCCACCGCCGACGTGGAGGCGGTCGGCTGGCCGACCCTCACCATTGCCATCAAGCTGGCCGACGGGGCCACCCAGCTCCCGCAGACCGCCAAGGCGGGCTCGGAGATCGGCATGCTGACCGTCGGCGAGGGCGCCAGCCAGGTGAAGGTGCCGGTGGCGCTGCAGAGCGACCTCACCGCACCCGGCATCGGCAAGAAGCTGACGCGCGTCGGCTGACGAGCGCGGCGCGGGTCCGGCGCCCCGGGGCAACCCCGGGGTGCCGGACCGCGTCTACGAACCGAGGGACGCACCCGAGGGGCGCACCCGAGGGACCGGAGTGGGGAGTACGTCGGCGTGACCACCGCTGAGCGGCAGGAACAGGGCCGGGAGCAGGCCCGGGGCCGGGACGGGGTTCCGCCCCGGGCCCCGGCTGACCCGGCTGCCCCGAGCCCGCAGGCCGGCCCTCAGGCCGCCCCCGGGCCGGTCGGCCGTGCGCTCGGCTGGGCCCGCCGGCACCCCGTCGCCGTGGCCACCGCGCTGGCCGGGCTGCTGCACGTGATCTGGTTCTTCGCCGTCGCCAACAGCGGCGGCGACCTCGCCGCGCAGGACGCCTGGGCCGAGTTCGTGGGCCGCCATCCCGACTCGGCGTACAACCTCGCCTGGTACGGCGGCATGCACCCGGTCTCGTACAGCGTGGTCTCGCCGTACGTGATGCACGTGCTCGGCGTCCGCACCACGATGATGATCGCCGGCACGGTCTCGGCCGGGCTGCTCGCGATGATCCTGACCCGCTGCCGGGGAGCCGTCCGCGAGCCCCTGTGGCCCGCCCTGGCCGGGGTGTACGGGCTGCTGTGCAACGCCGTGTCGGGCCGCGTCACCTTCGGGCTCGGCGCGATGTTCGCGCTCGGGGCCGTCGCCGCCGTCTTCTGCTGGCCCCGCAAATGGGCCGAGCGGCGCTGGGCGAAGGCCGCCGTGGCGGCTCCGCTCGCGGCGATCGCCACCGCCTCCAGCCCGGTCGCCGGGCTGTTCCTCGGGGTGATCGCGGCCGCGCTGTTCCTGAACGGCCGCCGCCCCGGCGCGTACGCCCTCGGCCTGGCCCCGGCGGCGGTGGTCGGGCTGTCCTCCTGGCTGTTCCCCTTCTCGGGGACCCAGCCGATGAAGCTGATCTCGGCGGCGCTGCCGTTCGCGTGCGCGCTGGCCGCGCTGTTCCTCGTGCCGAAGAGCTGGAAATCGGTCAGGACCGCGTCCGCGATCTACGCCCTCGGGGTGGCGCTGACCTGGTCGATCGAATCCCAGGTCGGCTCGAACGTGACCCGGCTGGCGATGCTCTTCGGCGGGGTGGTGCTGCTCGCCGCCCTCCCGTACGAGGCCCCGCGCACGCGCCGCTGGTACGGGCTGCTCCTCGCGCTGACCGGAGTGACCGCCTGGATCACCGTCAACAGCGTCACCGACATCGTCCGCACCACCCCGCTGGCCTCCTGGAGCCGGGAGCTCGCCCCGCTGGTGGACCAGCTCCAGAAGGCGGGCGCCGACCGGGGCCGCGTCGAGGTGGTCCCGGCCAGCAGCCACCGCGAGTCCTCCGCCTTCCCCGCGTACGTGAACCTCGCGCGCGGCTGGAACCGGCAGGCCGACCTGGAGCGCAACCCGGTCTTCTACGACGACACCCTGACGGCCGACAGCTACCGCGAGTGGCTGGACCGCTGGGCCGTGCACTACGTGGTGCTCCCCGCCGACAAACCCGATGAGGGCGGGCGGGACGAGGCGAAGCTGGTGCGCGAGGGGCTCCCGTACCTCCAGCAGGTGTGGGGCGACGCGAACTGGCAGCTCTTCAAGGTCACGGACCCGACGAACCTGGTCGCCGGCCCCGCGACGGTGGTGCGGGCCAGTGCCGACCAGCTGGTCATCGACGTGAAGCAGGCCGGACGGGTGCTGGTGCGCATCCCGCATTCCCCGTGGCTGGGCCTGGTGGACGGCGCCGGCAAGCCGGTGGAGTCGCCGCAGGAGACGGAGGCCTCGAAGGCCGCCGGGAAGGCGGTGCCGAAGGGCGAGGTCACCCCGCCCAAGGTCTACGCGAACACGGCCGGATGCCTGTTCAAGGCGCCCTCGGACGGGACCGGGGACGAGTGGACGGAGCTGCTGGTCCCGGCGCCGGGGGAGTACCGGATCGCGGCGAAGTACCAGATTCCGCGGGGCACGCCCTGTCCGGACGAGCTGCTCTACGAGGTGCTGGGGCCGCCGCAGCGGCCGTCGTCGCCGCGCCCTTGACCGGCCTTGATCGAACATTCTTTACGTCCGGTCCGGGTGCGTTGGGGCCTATATGTGCATACGATCCCAGTAGTCCGATTGGGTGCCCCGAGTCTTTTTAGGGAGTGACGACGGGATGAGCAAAGAGCAGAAGCAGGACTTCCAGGCGGCTGTCGCGAAGGCCGCGGAAGCGACCAACCTGCCCCGCACCGTGCAGCACGCGCACGGCTTCTCCGGCCCGATCCGGAGCAAGGTCAAGGGCGGAGCGCACACGAAGGCGGAACTCAAGCGGGCCGGGACCCCGCAGGGCGACCGCATCGGAGAGCGCAGCAGAGGCCTCAGCTGAGAATTGAGAATGTCGTGATGCGGCCCTTCCGGCTCCGGCCGGAAGGGCTTTCGTCTGCCTTAACGGCTTCGCGGGGTGGCGTCCGGCCGGCTGTTACGTTCCCGACGGACGACCCTGACCCGACCCTCGTAACGTCGTGTTCGTCGCCACCGCAGGCGACGCCGACCCGAGGGACACACACATGCGCGCCACTGCCCGTACCGCCGCCGTCGCGGCGCTCGCCACCCTCGCCGCGTGCGGGGCCCTCACGGCGTGCGGCACCGGTGGGGGGACCAAACTGCCGCCGGACCCCCAGGTGGGCAGCACGGCGGCCCCCGCGCGCACGGGCGAGGCGGCGCCCGCCCTCCCGGGGTCGAAGCCGACCGGCATGAAGATCGACGCGGCGGGCGTGGACGCGAGGAAGATGGTCGACCTCACGGTGGACCCGGCGACGGGCGAGCTCGGTGTGCCGAACGCGGACACCGACGCGGACAACCCGGGCTGGTGGACCCAGGGCGTGACTCCGGGCGAGAAGGGGGCGGCCGTCCTGGTGGCGCACTTCGACACGAAGTACGGGCCCGCGGTGATGAAGAACGTCAAGAAGATCAAGCTCGGTGACCTGATCGAGGTGCCGCGCGAGGACGGGAAGACGGCCAGGTTCGCGATCCGCGAGATCGAGGACGTCGCGAAGAAGGACTTCCCGACCGACAAGGTCTACGGGGAAACCAACCGCCCCGAGCTGCGCCTGCTGACCTGCGGCGGCGAGATCAAGGACGGCCACCGCACCAACAACGTGATCCTCTACGCCGACCTGGTGGCCTGACCCCGCCGGTTTCGCGCGACCACCCGAGACAGTTCCTTGACCCGCGGGCGGGGCGGGGGCCTATCGTCGGCGGCCGGCAGTGACCAGGACGAGGAGGGGGTGCCTTGGTGTCAGTGGGAGGAGTGCGACAGGTATCCGTACTGGACCGCGCGCATTCCGGCCTGGAACCGGCTGCGGACGCCCAGGTGGGTCAGCAGCCCGGTGATCACGCGGCCCACGGTGCGCGTGGAGACGCCCAGGCTGTGGGCGATGGCCTCGTCCGTCCGGCCCTCGGCCATGAGCTGCAGTACCGCGGCCTGTTGACGCGTGAGGAGCTCCGGGGAGCAGGGCGCCGCCGTCGGCCCGAGGGGGGTCGCGGCTTCCCAGATGTGCTCGAAGAGCGTGACCAGCAGGGAGATGAGGCCCGGGCTGGTGACCAGCGCCGCCGCGGCCGCGGTGTTCTTCTCGTCGACGGCCACCAGGGCGCTGCGGCGGTCCACGATGGTCAGGCGGTTGGGCAGGACCGGGCTGGTGCGGATGTGGGCGCCGACGCTCTCCAGCCACGTCGCGTACTCCCGGGCCTGGTTGTCGTGGCGGATGCTGTCGAGGTAGATGGTCCGCATCACGATGCCCTGCTCGACGTTGCGCAGGTTCAGCGGCCGGGCCGCCTCGATGCTCGCCTGGGACATCTGCGAGTCGGGGGCGAACGACAGCACCTCGGAGCGGGTCCCGGCGGACAGCAGCTCGATCTGGTCCCGGATCGCGTCGATGCCCTCCAGGTACCGGATCCCGGATCTGGAGGACTCCTGCGACGAGGAGTCGGCGATCTCGGCCATCAGGCCGACGACGGCGGCCCGCGTGGCCTCCATGCGCTGCTGCTGGGCGGCGAGTTCGGCCTGCTGGCGGGCCTGGAGGAGCTGGAGGGCGAGCTGCGGATCGATTGCGCGGCCCTGTTCGGGATCGCCCCCGCCGCCGCGCAGCAGCGCCATTTCGCTGAGCAGGGCCAGTGAGCGGCGTACGTCCTCCGGGGCCAGCCCGAGGCGCCCTGCCAGCTCCAGAACACCGTCCTGGGGATTGGCCAGTTTGCTTCGATAGACCGTTGCGGTCACGTCATCGAGTTCTAGTCGACCGAACATTGTCGCCCACCCCCTGGAAGACCATGCATGGCATATCGGCGCAGCTCACATGCCCTGTTTACGTGCGTCAGGCTAGCTTGATCGGCCGCCCGATCGAAGGGCGCTCGGCACGGAATCCAGCGGAGAAATCCGGCCGATCTGACGAATGCGGCCATGCCGGTTGTCCGGTGCTCCCCCTGCTCCGCCCGGGGCGGTCGACTTCCCGCCGGCGAAGCACGTTTGATGAGGAAATTCCACCTAATGGAGCTGAATCAGGAGGTTTTATGTATCTCGTCCACTTGTACCTGAGTGCCCCTCCGGGGGTGGGCGACCTGCCGACCGGTGTGGAGGCCGCCCTCTCCGAGGTCGAGCCGACGGTCGAAATGGCCGTCCGGCACGTGCGGGCGACCGGGGAGCCGGTGCTCGGCGTCTACCTCAAGGCCCCTGACCTGCACACCGCCGAGCAGCGGGCGGCGGTGGCCTGGCACCTCGCCGTGCGCCGGACGGCCGGGGCCGACGCGTGGACCCTGCTGAAGGCCGAGGTACCGCTGCTGGTCCTCGACGAACCGGTCTGACGAACCGGCCTGGCGACCGGCTGACGACCGGCCTGGCGACCGGCTGACGACCGCCCCGACAGGCGCTTCCGAGGCCACCCTGTCCGGTGTAAGACATGTCGGGTCCAGGACAGCCAAGACCCCTAGATCGCCCCCTTCACCTGCGGCAACCTTGATCACGTCAGCAGGGAACGCCGCTCAACTCGGGGGAATCCAGTCATGCTTAGCCGTCTCAAGTCCGCCACGCTCGTCGCAGTCACCGCCACCGCGCTCCTCACCGGAGCCGTCACCGGAGTGGCCGCACAGATCACCGGTTCGGACGGTGCGACGCACCAGGCGGACTGGCGCTGGGACTCCCCCGCCCCGGTCATCGCGAACGGAGCGGACAGCTGAGCACCGGCCTCCGGTCCGGGGGGAACAGGGTCCGCGAGGCACCGATGGTGACCGCAGCGGCCCGGCGGGGAGCGCCTTCCCGCACCACCGGCCGATTCGCCTGGCTGTCCCCGACGGCCCTCTGGCCACTGGCACGACACCTGCTCGCCACCGGTACGGTCCGCCCCCAAGGAGGCGGCACCCGCAGGGCGGACGAGGAGGCCGTGTTCGCAGCGGTCCTGTACATCCTGGTGAGCGGCGAATCCTGGCGCGCACTACCGAAGTCCTTCCCCGTCTCCTGGCAGAACGCCCACCGGCGCTTCGGCCAGTGGTGCGAGGAGGACCTGTGGAACCGGATGGCGGCCACCGCCCGGGCCACGCCCCACATCTCCGCACCGGTACGCGACTGGGCCGAACGCGTCGCCGAGGCGGCCCGGTCCCGCAGGCCGGACGTCACGGACCTCACCGAGCTCACGGACCTCACCGAGCTCACGGACCTCACCGAGCTCACGGACCGACCCGGTCTCGCGGCCCGTACGACCCCTACGGACATCCAGGCCCAGACCCGCACGCAGGCCCGTACGCAGATCCGTACGCAGGCCAGTACGCAGGCCGGCGCCCCGTCCCGGGCCCGGGTTGCCTGACCGAGCCGCTCACCCCGGCCCCCTCCGGTCAGGGTCCGCAGGCCCGCCCCTCGCCTGACCCCCTCACCTGAACCCCTCTCCGCCGCTCCCGTGGCACAGCCATGCCCCGGGCAGAGCCCTGCCCCTGACCGTCCTGCCCACGAGCAGCGGCAGCGGCATCGCACCGGAACAGACTTCCGCACCCCACCCGAACACCCGTCGAAAGGTTTACCGTGCGCAGATCAGCGCTCCCCATCGTGGCGGCCATGTCCATGGCCCTGCTGCTCCCCCAGAACTTCTCGGCCTCCGCCGCCGAAGAGGTGCCCAGCGCGCCCCTCGCCGCGGGTGAGATCCAGAACATCGGCCCGGGCATGTACGAGTCCGCGACCAACAGTTACGAGATCAGCGAGACCGACATCGCGGCCGGCCTCATGGGCCGTACGCACACCGTCGCCGGCCAGGCGCAGGGCGGGGTCTCGCAGGCCCAGGACGCCCCCCAGACCCGCTCCGACCTCGGAGTCTTCGGTCCCAGCTGGGAAGCCGAGTTCGTCGGTGGCCAGCTGAACCGCAAGCTGACGCAGGACTCGGGGTCGATCACCACCACCGACCTGGACAGCGCCTCGTACACCCGCTACGACCTGACCGACTCCCTGGAGGCTCCGGGCGGCGGCAGCATCAACACCTACAAGGCGTCCGACGGTTCGACCCTGGTCGAGAACGTGACCTGGGACGACCTCGCCGGTGAGATGAAGTCGAACATCACCGAGACGCTGAACATCGCCATGGGCGCCGCGGCCGAGGGCGACAACGGCCCCAAGGGCGCGGACGGCAACCCCATCCCGGCGGCCGACCTCAACCCCACGTACACCTGGAAGCAGGTGTCGGGCACCGGTGACACCTGGCGCGTCACCAGCGTCGGCAACAAGGCGTACAAGTCCACCACCGTCGCCTACGACGGCCAGGGCCGCGTCGCCACCGTCAGCGAGCCCGCCCGCGGTGACAACCCCGCGCAGTCCCTCGCCCTGAACTACGCCACCGCGACCACCGCGACGGGCTCGACCCTCGGTGACGTGGCCGGCCAGGTCAAGGACATCACGGTCACCACCGGCCAGACCGTCCAGACCCTGGCCCGCTACACCTACGAGGCCTCCGGTCTGCTCCGAGAGGTCAAGAACCCGGCCGAGGGCAGCGAGCTCAACGCCTACACCTACGACGGCAACGACCGCCTCTCGACCCTGACGAGCGGCACCGGCGGCGCGTGGGAGCTGACGTTCAGCGGCGCCGCAGCCGCCCCGCAGGCCCGCGAGACCAGCGGTACCCTGCCCGACGCCGGCTCCATGGCGCCGGGCCAGGAGAACCCCGACGGGGTCAGCCCGCCCTCCGAGAAGTTCCTCGGCGGTGACATCTCCGACCCGCAGGCCAACCCGCGCTCCTGCTCCTCCCCGGAGGCGTGGATCCGCTGGTGGGGCGACTGCAGCACCCCCGTGGCCCACTACGGCTGGCGCTGGCCGTCCTGGAAGCAGACGCCCACCGGCTACTGGGTCCGCGGAGTCTTCTTCGACCACTGCACCGACTCGTACGACCGGCCCGGCGGCTTCGACTTCCGCTCGGCGTGCGACGCGCACGACTACGCCTACGGCACCATCGGCAACACCTGGAAGGGCTACAGCTACTACCTGGACCGCAGCAAGGACTACGCCGCGGACGGCGCGTTCTACAGCCTGCTGAAGAACAACACCTGCCCGGCCTACTCCTGGTGGGTGCGCGGAGCCTGCGACAAGCTGGCCTACAGCTACTACCTCGGCGTCCTCTACGGCGGCAACCCGTACAACGGCGCCCGCAACACCTGATCGTCCCGCCGGTTCGCTCCGCGAATCGACTGACGGTCTGACGGACTGACCGACGGACTGACTGACGCACCCGTTCGACGGACATCGCAGGAGCCGGGCGCCCGATTCCCCCCGGCCGCCCGGCCCTGCGCCTCCTCCGGCTCCTGCGTCTCGTACGTCGCCTCCGGAGCCCTGCGCCTTCCCCCGCGCTTGCGCCTCCGCCCTGAACTTCGCACCACGCCGCAGGACTTCGGTTCTGCACCACTGAACTTCGCACCACCCCGCTGAACTCCGGTTCCGCACCGCGCCCCTGGCCTCCGATCCGGCTGTGCCTGCGCTCCCGTCGTCCTCGCCCGTGCCTCGCCCTCGCCCGCGCGCCCGATGACCACCCCTCCCCCTTCCCCTCCTCTTTCACGGAGACACGAGTGAAGAGATCCACGCGGGTCGTGCTTGCCGCCTCGGCAGTAGCCGCCGTACTCACCGCCGTACCGGTCGCCATCAACCCCCTGACGGGCGCCGGCACGGCGTTCGCCGCGGACAACGGCGCGATCGACCCGCCGCTGTTCGACGAGACCCAGGACGGCGGCACCGTCCGCGTCAACGTCGTCCTCGACGGGCGGTCGGAGCTCTCCTCCGCCTCCGAAGCGGGCGAAGTCCTCGTCTCCTACGACACCCTGCCGATGGTCACCCTCCGCGTGAACCGGTCGGGCCTGGACTCGCTGAGCACCATGGCGGGCGTCGTCAGCGTCACCGAGGACATCCCCGTCGAACCGACGCTGAACGAGTCCACCGCGAAGATCGGCAGCGACGTGGCCGTCGCCGCGGGGAAGACCGGCGCCGGCAGCACGATCGCGATCCTCGACACCGGCGTCGCCACCAACCACCCCTTCCTCGCGGGCCGGGTCAAGGCCGAGTCGTGCTTCTCCGTCAACGACGCCGCCTACGGCGCCACCAGCCTGTGCCCCGACGGCACGGCCGAGCAGCACGGCACCGGCAGCGCCGACGCCGACAGCGGCCCCTGCACCACCGTCGGCGCCGGCTGCTCCCACGGCACCCACGTCGCCGGCATCGCCGCGGGCAACGGAACCGGTGTGAGCGGGGCGCCCGCCCGCGGAGTCGCCCCCGGCGCGGACATCATCGCCATGCAGGTGTTCTCCAAGTTCACCTCCGACACCTACTGCGGACCGGGCGCCAGCCCCTGCGTCCTCAGCTTCACCAGTTCGCAGATCAAGGCCCTGGAGAAGGTCGCGGGCCTCAAGACCGCCGGTACCAACATCATCGCCGCGAACCTGTCCCTGGGCGGCGGCCGCTGGACGGCCGCCTGCGCCACGGATGCCCGTAAGCCGATCATCGACACCCTCTTCGGCCAGGGCGTCGCCACCGTCGTCGCGGCCGGCAACAACGGCTACACGAACGCGGTCAACGCCCCCGGCTGCGTGCCCTCGGCCCTCACCGTCGGCTCCACCACGGACGACGACCAGCTCTCCACCTTCAGCAACCGCGGCCCGCTCGTGGACCTGCTCGCCCCCGGCACCGGCATCGTGTCCTCCGTCCCCGGCGGCGGTTTCGCCTCCAAGAACGGCACCTCGATGGCCGCGCCCCACGTGGCCGGCGCCCTCGCGATCCTGCGGCAGACCTACCCCGGCAAGACCCTCGCCGAGCTGGAGGCCCTGCTGAAGGACGGCGGGACGCCCATCACCTACGAGGGTGCGGTCACGCCCCGACTCAAGATCAACCTCCCGCAGCAGCCGCAGCGCCCCCGCTTCACCGACTTCAACTGCGACGCCATCGAGGACACCGTCGTCGGTGACCCCAAGGCGGCCGTCGGCGGAGACGCCGGCGCCGGTCTGGTCCGCGTGATCTACGGCGGCGGCAAGGGCACGGCCGAGTTCCACCAGGACCTCGCCACCGTCCCGGACGACGCCGAAGCCGGCGACTCCTTCGGTGAGAACCTGGCCACCTTCGACCACGACGAGGACGGCTGCTCCGACCTCGTCGTGGGCATCCCGAGCGAGGACATCGGTACGGAAGCCGACGCCGGCGCCGTCAGCGTCCTCTACGGTGCCGCAGGCGGCCTGACCACCGGCAAGGCCGCCCTCAACCTGGTCCAGGGCACGGGCGAAGGCGCCGTCAAGGCCGCGGCCTCCGTCGCCGAGGACCGCTTCGGCCACGCCGTCGCCGCCGGGCACACCGCCCAGGGCCAGCCCTACCTGCTGATCGGCGCGCCCGGCAAGGACATCGGCGCCGTCAAGGACGCCGGCAGCGTCTACTACCTGCGCGGGACCACCAACGTGGCGACCGACCAGAACAAGCCCGCCATGGACGGCGACACCGAGACCGGCGACCGGTTCGGCTCGACCATCGCCGCCTCCGCGAACCACATCGTCATCGGCACCCCGAACGAAGCCATCGGCACCGCGGCCGACGCGGGCAACATCCAGCTGCTCACCCACGAGCTGAACGCGAGCGGCCTGCCGACCCCCCTCATCGGCCTCAACCAGAACGACCCGATCCTCGGCAGCCTCGCCGAGGCCGGCGACCTGTTCGGCGGCTCGCTCTCCGCCGTCGCCTACACCCCGTCCGGCGGGACCGCCTCCACGGACACCGTCCTCGCGGTGGGCGTGCCCGGCGAGGGCCTGACGGTCGCCTCGGCCCCCGTCGACCACGCAGGTCAGGCCTACACCTTCCGCATCACCGGTGCGGGCGTCGTCACCAAGGTCGCCTCCATCACCGCCGAGGTCGCCGGAGTGACCGGCACGGCCGTCGCCGGTGACCAGCTCGGCCAGAGCGTGTCCCTGGTCAACCTCGCCCCCGACGCACCCGCCACCCCGGCGACCCTCGTCCTCGCGGTCGGCATCCCGGGCAAGGACGTCGGCGGCGCCGCCGACGCGGGCGCGGTGCAGACCTTCGACCCGCTCGGCGTCCCCGGCGACACCGACCAGTGGATCCAGGCGGGCGACGCCTCCGGCCTGGGCGGCACCCCGACGGCCGGCCACGCCATCGGCTCGCACCTGGGAGCCACCACCTCGGCCCTGCGCATCGGCGTCCCGAACGCGACGCCGTCCGGCGCGGTCCACGCCCTCCCGTGGGGCAACACGACCGCCGGCCGCACCGGAGCAGCCGGCACCGTCACCACCCACCAGCCGGGCCAGAACGGCCTCCCGGCCGGCGGCACCGCCTTCGGCTGGTCCACCGCCTGACCAGGCCCCCGGGGCCATGCATCGCCACCCGGGAGGGAAGGGCCACCCCCTCCCTCCCGGGCGGCGGTGGCCCCACCCCAGGCCCTTGAACTGGGCCTTTACCAACCCCCGGCGATGGTGCAAGATCGCTCCCACCCCGCCCCACCCGCCCGTCCCTCACCACGATCCGGCCGCTACCGCGCCTCCGGGAGGACCCCCGTGTCTCAGCTCATCGGTTACGCGTCAGGCGTCTTCGACCTCTTCCACATCGGCCACCTCAACCTGCTCAAGCAGGCACGGGCCCAGTGCGATTACCTGGTGGCCGGCGTGCTGACCGACGAGGCCTCCTGCCACAAGGGCTTCCCCCCGGCGATCCCCCTCCACGACCGACTCGAGGTCGTCCGCTCCATGAACTGCGTGGACGAGGCCATCGTCGACCCCACCCTGGAGAACCTGGACGCCTGGCAGCAGATCGGCTTCCACCGCCTCTTCAAGGGCGACGACTGGCGGAACACCCCCCGGGCCCGGCGCTGGGAAAGCGACTTCGGCACCCTGGGCGTGGAGGTCGTCTACCTCCCGAACACCCCCCACGCCCCCAGCACCAACCTCCACCGCCTGATCAACCAGCTCTAACCCCCAGCCACCCCGAAGGCCCCCAGCCACAACAGGCCGGGGGCCTTCGCGCACGAGCAGGAGGACCGGGGCCGCACTGCCCCTCCTCCTCACCGGATGGCGGACGCGGTCTGCGCCTCCAGAAGGCGGAATTCCAGCACGACTTCGGACCCGACGCCGCCTCGGCACGACTGATCGCCAAGACCCCGTCCTCAACCGAAAAGCCGACACCGTAGCCCGTCCCGATGACCGGGCGCGAGGTGCTGGAGATTCTCGAGGCTCACGACAGGATGAGCGCGCCGTTTTCATCAAAGGTGACAACGTATGCCAAATCGCTGCCTACCAGCACTTCTCCGTCTCCGGAAAATGTCTCTTCTTCTCCGTTTGGATTTGTGACAACAAGCGTAATGGAATAGCTGACCGTCAGGCCGGAAAGTCGTCCACTCAATTCAAAGCTGCCGGACGCATTTCGGTTGCTGGTGTCCATGTCGAGAGTCAGGGGCCCGGCCCCGGCGAGGGTGATCTCGTCGTGCTCGCTGGTGGCTCCGTCCGTCAGGGTGCTGCTGACATGCACCTCGATGGTGGAATATTGCGCCTCTGTCGAAGTCGCGGTTGTTGGCGATGATCCCGAATCCGACTTGGACTCTGCCACATAAATGAACCCGAAGATGGCCAGCGCGTAAGTCGCGATACTGACCGCCAGAATGGCAACCCTTGGGAGGCGCCCAATGCTTCCTTCCAGGGTGATGTGGAATTGGGACGACCCCATGCTTGCTCCATGCCCAACAATTCCGATGAGCAGGAGAAACGTTGCAATGACGAGCGTCACTATCGGGAAGAATTCCATATCCGATACCCGTCTTCGGCAGGCTGATATCTCAGCCGGGCGGACATGCTGACACCAAGAATGGGATCGCCCGTGAAGATCATGCCGAACACGCCTTGACTTAGGCGCGTAAATAGGATCCACCTCTTCCCATTCAACGGCTGTGCAACTGGTCCTGCAACCTGGGATTGAGGCGATCGTCCAAGCGCGGCGCAGCGAGCCAAGCCTCGTTCGGCGACCTGCTCGCCGGAAGGGCGGTGTCCGGGGCCCGGGTAGGCGATGTAGTCGCTGACGTGCGGCGGGCAACGTGGGCCCAGTACGCGCACGTTGTGGACGACACGAAGCGGGAAGCGATCAGCCCCATGGCCCGGATGCTGAGGCGCCAGCGCCTGAGTACGTGACCCGATTGCCGTCAGCCGGTGCAGTCAAACGGCCCGGAGCGTGATCGCTCCGGGCCGTTTTCCCTTGTGCCCTCGGCAGGATTCGAACCTGCGACACCCGCTTTAGGAGAGCGGTGCTCTATCCCCTGAGCTACGAAGGCGGGCCTTGCGTGCGACGTGGCTGACTGCTCTGCGTGAGAGTCGGGCTCGCCTCGGCAAGGTCCTGGGCTGCCACAAGGGCAGCCCAGGGACAGGGTAGCGGATCAGAGCGGGGCTCCGCGGGTCAGTTCTCGGGGGAGCGGCCGGGAGGGCTGACGGTGTGTGCCCGGCCTCAGGGCGTCAGGAAGCGGGTCCGCAGGCGTGCCGTTGTGGTCGGGGTGATGCCGACCTCGTCCGTCAGGTAGGCGTGGACCGAGCCGTGGCGGGTGGTGAGGTCGGACAGGGTCAGGCGGAGGATCTCGGCGGGTGCGCGGCCGTACGAGGGCCAGCGCATGGTGCGGCCCGGGTGGGCGGTGTGCCAGTCGGCCGTCAGACGGGCGGTGGCCAGCTCGGTCAGGGCGAAGTCCGCGAGGATCTGCTCCTCGTCCACGCCGAGGAGGGTCAGGACGAGCGCGGCGATCAGGCCGGTGCGGTCCTTGCCCGAGGTGCAGTGGAAGACCGCGGGGCCCGGGCCCTCGGCGAGCAGCTCGATCGCGGCGCGGATCTCCGCCACCCCGTCCTCGGCGACCTCGGCGAACCGGTCCGCGAGGAACCGCCAGGGGTCGGTGTCCGGGTCGATCTCGGCCTGGTCGTACGGCCGGTGCTCGATGCTGTGGTTGGCGTACGTGAACCGCTCGGGCTCCGGAATCCGGCCCTTCGCCTCGATCTCCCAGGGGTAGCGCAGGTCGATGACCGTGCGCACGCCGAGGTCCAGGAACCGGTCCCAGTCGGCGCCCGCGAGCTTGCCGAGCGAGTCCGCCCGATAGAGGGCGCCCCATACGACGGTGGAGCCGTCCTGCGTGCGATAGCCGCCCAGGTCACGGAAGTTGTGCAGTCGCTCGAACTCGATGTGGCGGGTCGTGGTCATGCGCGGATCCCCCTCGGTGCGTGCCGATGATCTTCCTGTGGCCGAGAGGCTACCCGTGCGGCTCAGCGCATCTGCAGGGCCGCGGCGAAGTCCATCTTGTCCTCGAGCCGGCTCAGGTTGCGCCCCGTCAGCGCCTCGATGCGGCTGATCCGGTAGCGCAGCGAGTTCACGTGCAGGTGCAGCGCCTCCCCGCACCGCGCCCAGGAGCCGTCGTGTTCCAGGAAGGACCGCAGCGTGGGAACCAGGTCGGAGCGGTAGCGCCGGTCGTAGTCCGTCAGCGGGGCCAGCAGCCGGCGGCTGAACTCCCGCCGGACCTCGGCCGGGATCAGCGGCAGCAGCGCCATGACGTGCGCGGCGAGATCGTCCGCCCCACGGGCGGCGACCTGTTCCGAAGGGGCCGAGACCTGACGGGCGTTACGGGCCTGCGCGAGCGCGTGCCGCAGTTCCGCGACCCCGCCCACCGGGTCGCTGACGCCGAAGGCCAGCCGCTCCCCGGCCCGCAGCCCGCGCGGCAGCGAACCGCCGGCGACCCGGACGACCGCCTCGGGGGTCAGCCGTGCGTCCGCCCCGACGAGCACGAAGGCGACGGCCTCGGCTCCGTCGCCGGCCGCGGTGACGGCCATCCGCGGACCGGCGTCCGGCCCCAGGCAGCGCGGATGCAGCAGGACCTCCTCCAACAGGTCGCGCACGGACGCCGCTACGGGGAACCCGTGCGCCCCCTTCGAGTCCAGCCGGGCCGATACGGCCTGCCAGAGCAGTCGGCCTTCCGAGCCGGCGTCCCCGGCCTCCCCGGTGGCCCCGGCGTCCCCCGCCGTGAGCCGGGCCGCCGCCTCCTCTTCCTCGAAGAGAGCCTGCCCGCCCTCCCCGACGGCGGCGGCCGAGCCGACCAGCGCCAGCAGCCGTTCGGCTGCGCGCCGCCGCATCGTGCGATCGGTGTCGCGGCCGCCGCGCTCCACCGAGACCAGCCGCGCGAGCCGGTCCAGCAGGTCGAGGCGTTCGTCGTTCCAGTCGGCGCTGTCGGCCTCGACGGCGATCAGCCAGTCGGTCAGCGCCGCGCCGGGAGCGGAGTCCCCGTCCCCGGTCCCGGAGCGGACCGGGAACAGGGAGAAGGCCGTTCCGCGCGCGACCGTGCGGTGCGGGGCCCGCTCGCCCGCCCGTTCCGCTGCCAGGAACCGCCCGGCCAGCGCCGAGGCCGTCTTCTCCGGCAGCGGGGGCTGCGCGCCCGCGATCTGCCGGCCGGTCGGCGACAGGATGTGTGCGTGCAGGTCCAGCTCGGCCAGCAGCAGTTCGAGGAGGGCTTCGGCCCCCGCCCCGGCCTGCCGTTGGGTGCTGAAGCGCCGGTGCCTGTCGACGAGCGCGGCTAGGCCGCCGATCCGCTCCTCGGTGCGGCCGCGCGCCACGTACTCGGTGACCGAGGTGAACGGCACCTCCACGCCGACCGCGAGCAGCGGCAGCCCGTACCGGGCGCAGGCCTCCACCAGATCGTCGGGGACGTGGCCGAACTGCGCCTCGCCCGCGCCCAGCGCGACGGCGCCCGCCTCCACGAGCACGCGGACGAACGCGTCGGACCGGCCGGCCCCTGCATCCCGGTCGGCCACTTCATCCTGGCCGGCCCCTGCGTCCGGCCCGGCCCCCGCATCCTGCCCCGCATCCCGCCCCGCCCCCGCGTCCTGCCGGTGCCAGGCCAGTCCGGACAGCACCAGGTCCCCCGGGGACACGAAGCGCCCGGGGTCGGGCAGGTCGATGGTCACCGTTCCGAGGACGGGCCGGTCGAGGTCCCGCTCGCCGCCGGGCAGCCGCAGCAGGCGCAGCAGACACGGGTCCGCAGGCGCCTGGGCCTCTTCGGACGACAGCAGATCACGCAGCCTCATGACCCCACTTTGCCATGCGGCGCCAGGTTCCCGATCGCGACGGTTTTCCGCTGAACCCCAGGTCAGGCCTTTACGTTGGGGTAATTCCACGGAAATCGGGGTGAGTTCGCGCGCCCCGGTTCGTGGGATCGGTGACTGCGGGGAACCCGCCGGCCCTAGAGGCCCATCGGGACGTGCAGTTCGACGAGGAGTTCCACCTCGACGGGTGCGTCCAGCGGCAGCACGCTCACGCCGACCGCGCTGCGGGCGTGGATGCCCGCGTCGCCGAAGGCGGTGCCCAGCAGCTCGCTCGCTCCGTTGAGCACGCCGGGCTGTCCCGTGAAGTGCGGGTCGCTGGCGACGAAGCCGACCACCTTGACCACGCGCTTCACCGCCGAGAGGTCCCCGGCGACGGAGGCGACGGCGGCCAGCGCGTTCAGCGCGCACTGCTGCGCCAGCTCCTTGGCCTGTTCCGGGGTGACCTCGGCGCCGACCTTCCCGGTGAGGGGGAGCGCGCCGTCGACCATCGGGAGCTGGCCGGAGGTGTACACGTAGTGCCCGCTCTGCACGGCGGGCACGTAGACGGCGACCGGCGAGGGCGTCGGAGGGAGCTTCAGGCCGGCGGCGGCGAGGCGCTCTTCGGGGGTGCTGGTCATGCGCGGATCTCCTTGTGGTCGCCGGCGGGGGAGGGGCTCGGGCGCGGGAAGAGGATGACCGGCTTGATCATGCCCGGCTCCTTCGCGGCGAGCCGCCCGAAGGCCTCCCCGACCCGGTCGAACGGGAATTCGTGGGTGGTGATCACCGTCGGGTCCACCAGCCCGTCCGCGATCAGGTGCAGTGCGTGCGCGAGCCGCGCCCCGCTGCTCTGCGGCGGCCGGCAGCGGGCGTACGTGATCTTCCCGCTCTCCGAGAGCCCCCCGCGGGCAGCCCTCGCGGCGGCGGGCTCGGCCGTCGCCATGATCGCGCGGTCGGCGCCGGCGCCGCCGGTCAGCTCCATGATCCGCTCGGTGGTGTCCTCGTAGGCCGGGTCGATCACCACGTCGGCCCCGAACCGCAGGGCGAGGCGCTGGCGCTTCATCTCCGGCTCCACGGCGATGACGCGGGCCCCGCGCAGCCGGCCCGCCGCGATGGTCGCGCTGAGCCCGACCGCGCCCTGGCCGAAGACGACGACGCTGCCGCCCGGCGGAGGCCCGGACTCCTGGGCGGCGGCGAAGCCGGTGGGGAGCGCGCCCGCCGCGTAGAGGGCCTGGTGGTCGGAGACGGTGTCGGGGAGCGCGATCAGCCCGGCCCCGGCCGCCGGGGCGCGGAAGAACTCGGCGAGCCGCCCGTGGCCCTCGACGCCGACGCGCCGGCCGACGTAGGACGGACAGACCCCGGGGCCGACGTCCTCCACGACGCCGACGGCCTCGTGGCCGAGCCCGGTGGGCGCCCCGGCGGCGGTGTGCCCGTCCCAGGCGCAGATGAGCGCGGCCGTGGTGCGTACGAGGACCTCGCCCGCCCCGGGGTGGGGGACGGGCCGTTCCAGTACGGCGGGCGGCTCGCCGGCACGGCGCAGCGCGAAGGCCTTCACGCGTCTCCTTACTACGTCGTCACACGGTCAGGTTTCCAACCATGCGGGTACGGATCCGGCCCGGCGGGGGGCCGTAGGTCGGGACCTGGCGGGCCGACGGTCGGCACTTCCTTCTGCCGCTCGGCCCGTCCCGGGCGTCCGGCCCGTCCCGTTCCACCTGTGGAGCTCAAGGCCGGGTGACCCGGACCTGGTAGCTGCCGTTGCGCAGTTCGCCCACGACCGAGACGCTGATGCCCGACTTCTCGTCGGTGAAGGTCTCGCCCGGGCGGAACGGTGCGTCCGAGAGCTCCGCGTGCACGTTGGAGCGCCGGGTGCAGCCCCCGCTCGCGCCGGAGCTGTCGGAGACGGTGACGGGCCCGCGGCCGGTGTCCACCTCGGAGTCCACCTTGTAGATGAGCACGCCCGGCTTGCAGACGGCCTCGTCGTTCCCGGCGCGGGTGCGCACCTCCACGGCGTACCCGGCGCTCTCCGAGACGGGGATGAAGGCCAGCTTGGTGCCGCCCTCCACGGCCAGCGGGCTCAGCACGTGGTCGCTGACCCCGGACTTCCCGGCGCAGCTGATCTGGTTGCTGTCGAGCCAGCCCAGCTTCCACTTGTGCCAGCCCAGCAGGTCGTTGTTGGCGCCCCAGTCCTCGCTCATGATGTCCCAGTGCCCCACCGTGCCGCCGCCGTCGGCGGTGTAGAGGTCGGGCAGGCCGAAGACGTGCCCGTTCTCGTGGGGGAGCACCCGGTAGCCGGTCTCCCGGTAGGTGCCGGAGCCGTCGTCCTGGCGGCTGTAGACGAAGGACGTGTTGGCGAGCGGGACGCCGTCCGCCATCGGGGCCTCGCCGTTGCCGGAGAAGGTGACGGAGAGGACGGTGTCGAGGGCGGAGGGGCCGGCGTTCGGGGTGACGAGGATGTTTATCAGGTCATACCGGGAGAAATCGACCTCGGCGTCGGAGGTCTTGATGATGTGCTCGACGAGCTGGCGGTAGCCGGGCTCGTACGCGGAACCCCGCTCGATCCCGTACGCCGCGAACGGCATCGGCATCCGCAGCCAGTTCTTTATCGGCGCCTCGGCACGATAGGTCAGCCGCCCGTAGGAGCTGGTGCGGAACCAGTCGGACGTCTGCGGGAAGAACTCCGCCAGCCGGTCGGCCGCCGTGCCCTCGCCCTTGGCGTCGGGGAAGTCGATCATCAGGTTCAGCGCCCGGACCTCGCCGGTCGAGCGCGAGTACCCCGGCGCGGTCGGCAGTCCCTCGGACATCTGCACGCCCATCGCGCCGGAGATCCGGCAGGGTGCGAGCAGCGCCTCGGCGCTGGTGGCGCCCACCGGCCCGGCCGCCGAATGGCTGCGGCCGGATATGCCCGCGCTCGCCGTCGCCGTGATGCCGAGTGCCAGCGCGGTGATGCCGATGAAGACGCTGGTGCGGCTTGGCTTGCGTATCCGGTGGCGCGTCTGCGACATGGAGATCGGCCTTCGGGTCCGCGGCAGCCGGCCGGGTCCGGACTGCGCTCTGTGGGCCCACCCTCCGACGGCTGGAGCGGGCTCGCGCGCCGGAAGAGGCCAAACGAGATCAAAAGGCCCGGGGTGGTGTGACCCAGGTCACACGGGAGAGTGAAATAAGCGGGGACCCTCTCCCCGTTTGAACCAGAGTCCCCACGAACCGGGGAGCTGCTCCCCGTTTCGAGGAGCGGGCAACCCGTCCGGAAGTACGCGTGACCCTGTCAGGGAGCCGTCCATGAAGAGCCCCGCCACCACCGATCCGGCGGCCCTGCCCGTGCCGGACCCGGAGGCCGACCTCGACCTCACGGCTCCGGCCGCGGGCACGGGCGCGTGCGCGGTCGTGGGAGCGGCTGCGGGCAAGGTCAAGGCGGCGGTCAGGGCGGCCGGCAAGGTCGCCGGCAAGCGCGCCCGTACCGGCACGGACGCGGTCCCGCGCCCGCGCGCCGACGCCGTCCGCAACCGGGAGCGCATCCTGGCCGCCGCCCGCGACGTGCTCGTGGAGTTCGGCCCCGCCGCCCCCCTCGACGAGATCGCCCGCCGGGCCGGCGTGGGCAACGCCACGCTCTACCGGCACTTCCCCGACCGCCCGGCCCTGATCCACCACGTCGTGCTCTTCGGTCTGGACCGGGTGACCGCCCTGGCCGTCGACTCGCTCGCGGAGGAGCCGGACGCCTTCGCCGCCCTGTGCCGGTTCACGCACGCTGCGGCGGACGAGCGGATCGGCGCCCTGTGCCCCGTGCTCGCCAGTGACTTCGACCACGACCACCCCGAACTGGTCGCTTCCCGCGAGGCCTTGGAGGAGACGATCGAGGCCCTGCTGGCCGCCGGCCGCACCTCCGGGCTGGTGCGCGCGGACATCGGCGTCGGCGACCTGATGATCGCGCTGTCCCAGCTCAGCCGCCCCCTCCCGGGCACCGGCTGCTTCGACGCGAACGTGTTCGTCCACCGTCATCTGCAGCTGTTCCTCGACGGGTTGAGGGCGCCGGCGCGCTCCGAACTGCCCGGCTCGGCGATCACGCTGGCGGACCTGAGGCGGAAAACCATGTGACGCCCCCGGGTCGCGCCCTTTAGCGTCGCAGGACCGCCCTAATCATCACTTTTCAGTCATCTCGCACCATGAAGTGGGTACCCCCATGTCAAAAACAGCCGCGAACCCGCAGCTGACCGGCGCCGACCCCAGTCGCTGGAAGGCCCTGGTCTTCATCGCACTGGCGCAGCTGATGGTCGTCCTCGACGCCACCATCGTGAACATCGCCCTCCCGTCCGCCCAGACCGACCTCGGCATCTCGGACGGCAACCGCCAGTGGGTCATCACCGCGTACGCGCTGGCCTTCGGCGGACTGCTCCTCTTCGGAGGCCGCATCGCCGACAAGTGGGGCCGCAAGAACGCCTTCATCGTCGGCCTCATCGGCTTCGCCCTGGCCTCCGCGCTGGGCGGCGCCGCACAGGGTGAGGCCATGATGCTGGGCGCCCGTGCCCTCCAGGGTGCCTTCGGCGCACTGCTCGCGCCCGCCGCGCTCTCGCTGCTGGCCGTCATGTTCACCGACGCCAAGGAGCGCGCCAAGGCCTTCGGCATCTACGGTGCGATCGCCGGTGGCGGTGGCGCCGTGGGCCTGATCCTCGGCGGCGTCCTCACCGAGTACCTGAACTGGCGCTGGACCTTCTTCGTCAACATCCCGTTCGCGATCGTCGCCGCCGTCGGCGCCTGGATGATCATCCGCGAGCCGGCCGGCGGCCGTAACCGCGCGCCGCTCGACATCCCCGGCGTCGTGCTGTCCACGACCGGCCTCGTCGCCCTCGTCTACGGATTCACCCGCGCCGAGTCGGCCGGCTGGTCGGACGGCCTCACCGTGGGCATGTTCATCGCCTCCGCCGTGCTGCTCGCCGCGTTCGTCTACGTCGAGTCCCGTACGGCCCACCCGCTGCTCCCGCTGCGCGTCCTGCTGGAGCGCAACCGCGGCGGCGTGTACCTCTCCCTGGGCCTCGCCGTCATCTCGATGTTCGGCCTGTTCCTCTTCCTCACCTACTACCTGCAGGTCGTCAAGGGCTTCTCGCCCGTCACGACCGGCTTCGCCTTCCTCCCGATGATCGTGGGCATGATCACCGGTTCCACGCAGATCGGCGCCCGCCTCATGACGCGGGTCCCGCCGCGCCTGCTGATGGGCCCCGGCTTCATGGTCGCCGCCACCGGCATGCTGCTGCTGACGCAGCTCGAGGTGGGCTCCTCCTACCCGGCGCTGATCCTGCCGGCGCAGCTGCTGCTGGGTCTCGGCATGGGTACGGCGTTCATGCCCGCCATGTCCCTGGCCACGTACGGGGTGAACCCGGCCGACGCCGGTGTCGCCTCCGCGATGGTCAACACCTCGCAGCAGGTGGGCGGCGCGATCGGCACCGCCCTGCTGAACACGATCGCCGCCTCCGCGACGACCGCGTACCTGACCGACCACGCGGCCGAGGCCGCGGCGGGCGGCCCGGCGGCGAAGCTGATCCAGGCCCAGGCCATGGTGGAGGGCTACTCCTCCGCGATCTGGTGGGCGGTCGGCATCCTGGTCGCCAGCTCGCTCATCGCCCTGACCCTCATCACCACCGGCAAGCCGGGCGCGGGCGACCCGGTCGCCGAGGGCGAGGAGGCCGACATGAAGATCCCGGTGATCGCCCACTGACCCGCTCGGGCCCCGCTCTCCGGGGCAGGTGTTGGAATGACTGGTGCTGGGAATGACTGATGACCCCGCGTTGTTCAAATTTGAACGACGCGGGGTTAGTCTGTGTATGGCGGCCCGCCGTGACGATTCCTGGAGCCCCTGATGCCGACGCCCGAAGCCCTGACCCCCCAACCGGCCCGGATGCCGGCGCTCTACCTGAGCCACGGAGCCCCGCCCCTCGCGGACGACCCGGTCTGGCCCGGCGAACTGGCCGCCTGGTCCGCGGACCTGCCCCGCCCCCGCGCGATCCTGATGGTCTCCGCCCACTGGGAAGAGGCCCCGCTCGCCCTCGGGGCCACCGAGACGGTCCCGCTCGTCTACGACTTCTGGGGCTTCCCCGAGCACTACTACCAGGTCCGCTACGACGCCCCGGGCGCCCCCGAACTGGCCGCGTCGGTCCGCAAACTCCTCAAGGCGCCCGGCACCCCCGTCCAGGACATCCCCGACCGCGGCCTGGACCACGGCGCGTACGTCCCGCTGGTGGAGATGTTCCCGGAGGCCGACATACCGGTGCTCCAGATATCCATGCCGACCCTCGACCCGCGCCGCCTGATGGAGATCGGCCGCAAGCTGGCCCCCCTGCGCGACGAGGGCGTCCTCATCGTCGGCAGCGGCTTCTTCACCCACAACCTGGCGGCCCTGCGCCACACCGGCCCCGGCGTCCCGTCGTGGTCCGCCGAGTTCGACGCCTGGGGCCACGAGGCGCTGGCCGCCTCCGACATCGACGCCCTGCTCGACTTCGAAGCCAAGTCCCCGGCCGGCCGCCTGGCCCACCCCCGTACGGAACACTTCGCCCCGCTCTTCGTCACCCTGGGCGCCGCCGAGGCGGAGCTCGCCACCGCCTCCACCCCGGTCTCGGGCTTCTGGATGGGCCTGTCGAAGCGTTCCCTGCAATTTGGCTGACCGCGAGCAGCTCTGGTGCCCCAGCGGCTCGGCGTACGCGCCGGAGTCGCTGGTCCTCGCGGTCCGCGACGGCCTCGACGGCCCGCCGGTCTACCTCCCCGCACCCCGCCCGGCGGCCGGAACCCTGGCCGAGCTCGCCGACGGGGTGGAACCGCGCCGCCTGCTCCGCCTGGCCTCCCACTGCGTCCCGCACTGCCTCAACCGCGAGGCCGACACCTGCACCCTGGTCACCCGCCTGACCTCGCCCCCGCCGGAGCCGGCCGCGCTTCCCGCCTGCCATCTCCGCCCGGCCTGCAAGTGGTGGACCCAGTCGGGCCCACCGGCCTGCCACGCCTGCCCCCAGGTCGCTACCCGCCGCCCCGGGCAGGACCTGTGACGTCCTCCCCGATGGTGAACCCCTTGGCGGGGCCGGCCGCGATCGCGACCGGGGTCCCGTATGCCGTCCGCGACTCGTCCTCGTAGACGGCTTTGCCGGGGTTGGGGGAGGTCAGTACGGTGACGGTGCCACCGTCGTCGAAGTCGTCGATCAGGACGTACACGGGAACGGCTGCCCGGGCGTAATCGCGCCGCTTGCGCGTGCGGTCGCGCGTGATGTTGTCGCTTCCAGGGGAGACAACTTCGACGATCAGTGCCACAGCGGTGGCGTCGACCCCGAGGCCGTCCTCGGTGACGTGTTCCTCGGCGTCCTCCAGTACGACGAACAGGTCGGGGATCCACACCTTGCGTTTGTGGACGACGTTCATGTCCTGGCAAGCGGCGAACTCGCCGCCGGCGAGGAAGACGACGAGCTGATCCCTCAGGCGATTGACGGTACGGCCGCGTGAGTAGCGACCCGTGGGTGACACCTCGATGAACCCCTCGACGATCTCGGCGTGGTAGCCCTCGGGGAGTTCCATGGCTTTCCATGCCTGCCACAGGACGTCGTCAAGGTCCGACGGGGGAGTCGCGACCTTCGGCATTACGGCCTCCAGCGTCTCGTGGGCGAGAGCGGTCATGTGCAGCACCTCCTCTGAGTGTGGGCGTCGCGAGCCGGACGGCACAAGCGACTCTCTGATGCCCGGACCGCGGCCGCCCATGCTGCAGGAATATGCCGATCGTTCACTCGGACGGGGAGGTCATCGCCGGACGAGGCAACCAGAAGCCGCCGGGGCTCGTCTCCTGGGGTGGGAGTGCAGCCGGAGGCAGTGCTGCGACAGGGGCGAAGGCGGCCGTGTCAAGTGTGACGGTGGTCTCATCGTCACCTCCCTCGGGTGGCCCGTCAGGCCGCTGGGGCCGACCGCAATCCCCGCCCTGACCTGCGGATCTTCAGGCCCGGCGGCATCGCCGATCCGATCGGATCGGGGGGCGGCGGGGCAGGATACTGCAAGATCTCGAAAAACAGGGAGCAACGTGGGAATTCTGTCCCGATTCCAGTCGTTGTTTCCTTCGGAAGCGGGCACTCGGGAGAGTGTCCGGGCGGCCGCACCAGTGCAGCCGGACCACCGCACCACCGCGACCGAACTCATCGCAAGGGAGCACGCATGGCAACCCGCGCCGTCGCCCGTCGTCAGTCCACGAGCAGCGCTCGCGCTGTGGGCGGGGAGATCGCAGACCGCGACCTGGTCGGCATGTACCTGGACGAGATCGCACGCACCCCGCTGCTGGATGCGGCCAAGGAAGTCGAGCTCTCGCAGATCATCGAGGCGGGCGTGTACGCCCAGCAGATCCTCGACGGCGCGATAGAGCGCAAGGGCAAGACGCCCTCCCAGGAGGAGCTCGAGCTCCTGGCCGCCGAGGGCGAGCGTGCCAAGGAAGTCTTCATCCGCTCCAACCTCCGCCTGGTCGTCGCCGTGGCCCGCCGCTACCCGCGCAGCGGGCTGCCGCTCCTCGACCTCATCCAGGAGGGCAACGCCGGCCTGGTCCGCGCCGTGGAGAAGTTCGACTACGCCAAGGGCTTCAAGTTCTCCACGTACGCCACGTGGTGGATCCGCCAGGCGATCACCCGTTCCATCGCCGACCAGTCCCGCACCATCCGCCTGCCCGTCCACCTGGTGGAGGAGCTCGGCCGGATCCGTCGGGTCCAGCGCGAGTTCAACCGCGAGAACGGCCGCGACCCGGAGCACGCGGAGATCGCCGCCGAGCTGGACACGACGGAGAAGCGCGTCGGCGACGTCCTGGACTGGGCG
The DNA here is from genome assembly GCF_042788835.1 of Streptomyces sp. NPDC056883. Taxonomy (NCBI): domain Bacteria; kingdom Bacillati; phylum Actinomycetota; class Actinomycetes; order Kitasatosporales; family Streptomycetaceae; genus Streptomyces; species Streptomyces sp. NPDC056883. The sequence continues at coordinate 232,511 of NZ_JBHUBS010000012.1, forward strand.
CGCGACCCGGTCAGCCTGAACATGGGCGTGGACGAGGACGGCGACACGCAGTTCGGCGACCTGCTCGAAGACACCTCGGCGATCTCCCCCGAGCAGTCCGTCCTCTCCCTCCTCCGCAGTGAGGAGCTGGAGGACCTGCTGGGCAAGCTGGACCAGCGAACCGCGTCGATCATCAAGATGCGTTACGGCATCGACGACGGTCGAGAGCGTACGCTGACGGAAGTGGGCAAGCAGCACGGCCTGACCCGCGAGCGGATCCGCCAGATCGAGAAGCACGCGCTGCTCGAACTGAAGAAGATGGCCCGCGACACCGGCTTCGACGCGGTGGCCTGACCGGCCCCACGACGCAGCCCCCCAGAACGAGCCCCCGGTGCCTATCCCCCCCAGGCGCCGGGGGCTCCCCCCTTTTTTCAGCCCCTCCGGCGCACACCCCAGCCCCTCCGGCGTTTGAGGAGCGGGGTCCGGGGCGGAGCCCCGGGTCTTTCGGGGTCCGGGCGCAGCCCGGGGAACGGTGGAAGGGCGGGTAGGGGACAGCCCCGCAGGGCCCGGCCCCGGCCCGGCTAAGGCTGCGCCCCCGCCGCCCCGGTCAGCCGCGCCCCCAGCGCCCGAGCCGCCTCCACCAGAGCCTCCGGCCCGTGCACGGTGAACGGCACCCCCACCAGCCCCAACCGCGCCACCAGCCACTCCGGCGAGTCCGCAGACTCGAACCGCACCCGCACCCCACCCGACTCCACCGCCCCGGAACCCGGCTCCGCCACCACCACCTGCTCCCGCAGCCACCCCGGCAGGGCATCCCCACGGCCCGCACCCGTGAAGGTGACGTCCACCAGGTAGGTCCCCCCGCCCCGCAACCCCCGCCGCACGAACTCCACCGCATCCATCGGCAGCTCCCGCTTCGCGAACCGGACCCCCGTCGCGCACGGCTCGCTCACCCGGTCCACCCGGAAGGTCCGCCAGTCCCCGCGCTCCATGTCGTAGGCCACGAGGTACCACCGGCTCCCGGTGCTGACCAGCCGGTACGGCTCCACCAGCCGCCGCGAGGCCACCCCGTCCCCGGCCAGGTACGCGAACCGCAGCCGCTCCGGACCCGCCACCGCCGAGGCGATCGCCGTCAGCGTCCGCGGATCCACGCGCGCCCCGTCGCCCCGCGCCACCGCGACCGTCGCCGACTGCAGCGCGCCCACGCGCCGCCGCAGCCGCCCCGGCAGGACCTGCTCCAGCTTCGCGAGGGCCCGTACGGAGGCCTCCTCCACGCCCTCGATCGCGTGCCCGGCCCCCGCCCGCAGCCCCACCGCGATCGCGACGGCCTCCTCGTCGTCCAGGACGAGCGGCGGCATCGCCGCCCCCGCCACCAGCCGGTAGCCGCCCTCCGCGCCCAGCGTGGCCTCCACCGGGTACCCCAGCTCCCGCAAGCGGTCGATGTCCCGCCGGATCGTGCGGGCACTCACCCGCAGCCGCTCGGCCAGCTCGCTCCCGGGCCACTCGCGCGGGGTCTGGAGCAAGGAGAGCAGGGAGAGGAGGCGGGCCGGGGTATCGGTCATGGTTCAAAGGTGCCAGCCAAATAGGACACCAACTGACCTACATGCCGTCTAGGTTTCTCCTCATGAGCACCGAGACGACCCAGTCATCGCCCGAAGGAAAGAACGGGCCCGTACAAGAAGAGCGGACCGACCCTCCCGCCGAGACCACCTCGATCAGCAAGGCCGGCGACGCCGCCGCCAACAGCGAGCCCGGCGGGCCCGATGCCCCCGCCGACCGCCGCCGCTGGATCGCGCTCGCCATCGTGATGACCGCCGCCTTCATGGACCTGGTCGACGTCACGATCGTCAACATCGCGATACCCCGGATGCGCGATGACCTCGGCGCCTCCACCAGCGCCATCCAGTGGATCACCGCCGGTTACGCACTCGCCTTCGCCGCCGGCCTGATCACCGGCGGCCGTCTCGGTGACATCTACGGCCGCAAGCGCCTCTTCCTCATCGGCATATCCGGCTTCACCGCGGCTTCGCTGCTCTGCGGCCTCGCCCCGAACCCCGACGTGCTCGTCGCCTCCCGCATCCTCCAGGGCGGCATGGCGGCCATGATGGTCCCGCAGGTGCTCGCGATCATCCACGTCACCTTCCCGCCGCACGAGCGCGGCAAGGTCTTCGGCCTGTTCGGCGCGATCATCGGCCTCGGCGCCGTCTCGGGCCCGATGCTCGGCGCGCTGCTCACCGAGTGGAACATCGCCGGTCTCGAATGGCGCCCGATCTTCCTGATCAACCTGCCCGTCGGCATCGCCGGCGTGATCCTGGGCCGCAAGTTCATCTCCGAGTCCAAGGCCCCCAAGGCGCTGCGCCTGGACCTGGTGGGCGTGGTGCTCGCCACCCTCGCCCTGGTCATGCTGATCTTCCCGCTCACCCACGGCCGTGAGAACGACTGGCCCGTGTGGGGCTTCGTCTGCATGATCGCCTCGCCCGCGGTGTTCGGCGTCTTCATCGCCTACGAGAAGTACAAGATCCAGAAGGACGGCTCCCCGCTCGTCGAGCTCTCCCTCTTCAAGGTCAAGAGCTTCGCGGGCGGCATCGCCGTCCAGCTGACCTTCGGCATCGCGACCGGCATCTTCTTCCTGGTCTGGACGCTCTACATGCAGATGGGCCTCGGCTGGAGCGCCCTGAAGGCCGGCTCCACCGGCATCCCGTTCTCGCTCGCCGTCTCGGCCGCCGCGGGCATGTCCGTACAGAAGCTCGTCCCGCGCTTCGGCCGCAAGGTGCTCCAGGCCGGCGCGCTGGTCATGGCCGCGGGCGTGCTCCTCTACATCTGGGAGTCGGACCGCTACGGCATGACCATCGCCTCCTGGCAGATGGCCGCCCCGCTGATCGTCATGGGCATCGGCATGGGCCTGATCATCGCGCCGCTGACCGACACCGTGCTCTCCGAAGTGCCGCGCGAGCACGCCGGCTCGGCGTCCGGGCTGATCAACACCACCGGCCAGATGGGCAACGCGCTGGGCCTCGGCCTGACCTCCGTCGTCTACTTCGGGTTCATCGAGGACGACCTGGCCTTCGGGCGGCCCTACGTCGACGCGTTCCACAACGCCATGTGGTGGGTCGTGGCCGTCCTGGTCGTGATCTTCTCCGTGATGTTCATGCTGCCGCGCAAGGCCGTCCCCATGGCCGAGCGCGAGGGCGGCACGGAGTTCGCCGGCTAGTACCGAGGCCTCGCCTCACCCACGGGCATGTCCGCATCTGTTGGCGGACATGCCCGTTTCTTTTGTTTTCGGGCGCAAACGGGCGTACTCTACGAGAGAAACCACAGAGTCGGGCATCGAACGGATCTGAAACCACATGTACGCACCGGAGCGCCAGCAGGAGATCCTCCGCCTCGCCCGCGAGGCGGGCCGGGTCGACGTCCTGTCCCTGGCCGACCAGTTCCAGGTCACGGCCGAGACCGTGCGCCGCGACCTCAAGGCCCTGGACCGGGCCGGGCTCGTGCGCCGGGTGCACGGCGGTGCCATACCGGCCGGCCGCCTCGACTTCGAGCCGGACCTCACCGAGCGCGAGGCCACCGCGGCCGACGAGAAGGACCGCATCGCGGCCGCCGCGCTCGCCGAACTCCCCGACGGCGGCAGCATCGTGCTCGACGCGGGCAGCACGGTGGCCCGCCTCGCGGCGGCCATTCCGGTCGACACCGCGCTCACCGTGGTCACCCACGCGCTGCCCGTCGCCGCCCGGCTTGCCGACCACACCGGCATCGACCTCCACCTCGTCGGAGGCCGGGTCCGCCACCGCACCCGCGCCGCGGTCGACGCGTGGGCCCTGAGGGCGTACGCCGAGATCCGCGCGGACGTCCTCTTCCTCGCGACGAACGGCTTCACGGCCGAGGGCGGCCTGACCACCCCCGATCTCGCCGAGGCCGCCGTCAAGCGGGCCGCGATGGCGGCGGCCCGCCGCGTCGTCCTCCTCGCCGACTCCGCGAAGGCGGGCCAGGAGCACTTCGCGCGCTTCGGCACCTTCGCCGACGTAGACCTCCTCATCACGGACCAGGGGCTCAGCCCCGCCCACAAGGCGGCGATCGAGGCCGCCGGTACGGAAGTTGTGCTCGTATGATCCTCACCGTCACCCCGAACCCCTCCCTCGACCGGACCTACGAAGTCCCCTCGCTGGACCGCGGTGAGGTACTGCGCGCCACCACCGACCGGGTCGACCCCGGGGGCAAGGGCGTGAACGTCTCCCGCGCGGTGGCCGCCGCAGGTGTCCGTACGACGGCGGTCCTGCCGCTCGGCGGCGCACCGGGCACGATGATCGCCGAACTCCTCGGCGCCCAGGGCGTGGACGTCACGGCCGTCTCCATCGCCGGACAGACCCGCTCCAACATCTCCCTCGCCGAACCGGACGGCACGCTCACCAAGATCAACGCCGCCGGCCCGGCGCTGACCGCCGAGGAATCGGCGCTCCTCCTGGAAACGGTCCGCACCTGCTCGGGCGGCGCCGCCTGGATCGCCTGCTGCGGCAGCCTCCCGCGCGGCCTGAGCCCCGAGTGGTACGCCGACATCGTGACCCGGGCCCACGCCGCGGGCGCCCGCATCGCGCTGGACACCTCCGGCCCGGCGCTGCTCGCGGCGCTGCCGGCCCGCCCGGACGTGATCAAGCCGAACGCCTCGGAGCTCGCGGCGGCGGTCGGGCGGCCCCTGGCCACCCTCGGCGACGTGCTCAAGGCCGCGGAGGAGCTGCGCTCGCTGGGCGCGGGCGCGGTCCTGGCCTCCCTCGGCGCGGACGGCCAGCTCCTGGTCTCCGAGGAGGGCACCTTCTACGGCACGGCGGCCGTCTCCTCGGTCCGCAGCAACGTCGGCGCGGGCGACGCGTCCCTCGCCGGCTTCCTGATCGCGGGGGGTACGGGCCCTGCGGCCCTGGCCTCCGCCCTGGCCCACGGCGCCGCCGCGGTCCAGCTGCCGGGCAGCGCCATGCCGGCCCCTTCCGACCTGCGCCCCGACGCGGTCCACCTCACCCAGGACCTGCCCCTGGACCTCCCTCTGTCCGAAAAGAGCGACGAGCGATGAGCGAGATGATGCTGTCCCCCCTGGGGGCCGACCTGGTCGACCTCGACCTGTCCGCCGAGTCCAAGGAGGGGGCGGCACGTGCCCTCGCCGAACGGATGGTGGCGCTGGGCCGGGTCACCGACCTGGACGGCTTCCTGGCCGACGTGGCGGCGCGCGAGGCCCAGATGCCGACCGGCCTGGAAGGCGGCATAGGCATCCCCCACTGCCGGTCCGCCCACGTCACGACCCCCACCCTGGCCTTCGGCCGGTCCCCCTCCGGCATCGACTTCGGCGCGCCGGACGGCCCGGCGGACCTGATCTTCCTGATAGCCGCCCCCGCCGGCGCCGACGACGCCCACCTGACGATCCTCTCCACCCTGGCCCGCCGCCTGATGCGCCCGGACTTCGTCGCAGCCCTCCGCGCGGCCACGACCCCGGCCGAAGCCGCGACCCTGATCGCCGGAGAGCCGACGGCTGCCGTTACCGCCCCTGCGCCGGGGAACGCCGGCGAGGCTGAAAACACCGCCCCTCCGGCTACCACTCCACCCCCTACCACCCCAGCCCCTCCGGTCACCCCAGCCCCTCCGGCGTTTGAGGAGCGGGGGTCCGGGGGCGGAGCCCCCGGTTTCGAGAAGGGGCGGGGCGGGGAGAGCCCCGCAGGGCGGCCGTTCCGCGTGGTGGCCGTCACCTCCTGTCCCACGGGTATCGCCCACACCTACATGGCGGCGGAGTCCCTCCAACAGGCCGCCGCCGAGGCCGGCATAGAGCTCACGGTCGAAACCCAGGGCTCCGCCGGCTTCACCAAGCTCACCCCCGAAACCATCGCCGCCGCCGACGCGGCCGTCTTCGCCCACGACGTCCCGGTCAGGGAACGGGCCCGCTTCGCCGGCAAGCCCACCGTCGACGTGGGCGTCAAGGCCGGCATCAACCGCCCCGCGGAACTCCTCCAGGAGGCCCGCGACAAGGCCGCCCGAGGCGAGATCTCCACCACCCCGACCCCGGTCGAAGCGGCCGGCGAAGAGCAGGACGGCTACGGCGCGAAGCTCCGCACCTGGCTGATGTCCGGCGTCAGTTACATGGTCCCCTTCGTCGCCGCGGGCGGCCTCCTCATCGCCCTCGCCTTCGCCATCGGCGGGTACGAGATCAACACCGCCCCCTCGGTGGCCGAGCACTTCGTCTGGACCGAGGCCGCCAGCTGGGCCGCGCTCCTCTTCCAGACCGGCGGCCTCGCCTTCGGCTTCCTCGTCCCGGTCCTCGCCGGCTACATCGCCTACGGCATGGCCGACCGCCCGGGTCTCGTCCCCGGTTTCGTCGGCGGCGCCGTGGCCCTGACCATCAACGCAGGCTTCCTCGGCGGCCTGATCGCCGGCCTCATCGCGGGCGGCACCGTACTCGCCGTCCAGCGGCTGAAGATCCCCACCGCCCTGCGCGGGATCATGCCGGTGGTGGTCCTGCCGCTCATCGGCTCCGCCGTCACCGCGTTCCTGATGTTCCTGGTCGTCGGCAAGCCCGTGGCCTCGCTCCAGCAGGCCCTCACCGACTGGCTGTCGGGCCTCTCCGGTGCCAACGCGATCATCCTCGGCGTCATCCTCGGCCTGATGATGTGCTTCGACCTCGGCGGCCCGCTCAACAAGGTGGCCTACGCCTTCGCCATCGGTGGCCTCGCCACCCCCAACGAGGGCAGCCTCAAGGTCATGGCCGCCGTGATGGCCGCCGGCATGGTGCCGCCGCTGGCGATGGCGCTGGCCACCACGGTCCGCGGCCGGCTCTTCTCCAAGACCGAGCGCGAGAACGGCAAGGCCGCCTGGTTCCTCGGGGCTTCCTTCATCAGCGAGGGGGCCATCCCGTTCGCCGCGGCCGACCCGCTGCGCGTGATCCCGGCCTCCATGGTGGGCGGCGCGGTCACCGGAGCGCTCTCGATGGCCTTCGAGTGCACCCTGCGGGCCCCGCACGGCGGCATCTTCGTGATCCCGCTGATCGGCAACCCGCTGCTCTACCTGATCGCCATCGCCGCAGGTACGGCCACCAGCGCCGGCCTGGTCATCCTCCTCAAGGGGATGCGCAAGCAGGACGAGACCCCGGGGCAGCAGGCGGGGGCCGCCGAAGCGGCGCCCCTGCCGGAGACGGCGAAGATCACCGTCGCCGCCTGACCCGACCCGCCCCGGTCACCTCACCCGCGCGCGGAGCTCCATGGCTCCGCGCGCGGCCGTTTCGGTCTCGTAGACCTCGCACATGTGCCGCCCGTCCGGCGTCACCGTGTGCTCGACCTCCCACAGGCTGAACTCGCTGCCGTCCAGCAGGACGAAGGAGTGCTGGTACAGGCTGAAGCCGGCGTCCCGCCCGTCCGCCAGGCACTGCCGGGTGCCGAACACCTGGGTGATCTGGTGCGCGTAGGCCGACCGCAGGAGCAGGGCCACCCGCTCGCCCGGACGGTCCGGGTTCTCCGCACGGCGCAGCACCCGGCGGGCGTGGTCCGCGGACTCCTCCACCGCGTACTCGCGGTGCCGCTGGGCCGGGGTCGGATTGGTGAACAGCGCGCTCAGCACGGCGATGTCGCTCTCCGGCTCCTGCTCGACCGTCACCTCCACGAGCTCCCGCGCCACCTGCGAGGGGACCTCGCCGAAGAGCCGGGCCGCCGCGAGGCAGGTCTCCGCCTTGCTCGCGAAGACCTCGTACCGTATCGAGAGGTCGGAGTCCTGACGGTGCGCCAGCTCCCACAGGACCACGGAGTCGCCGTCGGACAGCAGGTAGGCGTGCCGGTGTATCTCCCGCCACGGTCCCTCCGCCGGGCTGCGCCGGGTGGTGTGGAGCGAGGACCTGTGGGCGAGCGCGGTGCCCAGCCGCTCGACCAATTCGTCAGGCAGGTCGAAGGAGTTGAGGGCGCGGCCCAGGAGTCGCTCGAGGTGCGCCTCGGTTGTCTCGTGCGGATCGCTCAAGGTGGGTCTCCAGGCCGTCGCAGCTTGTCACTTCGCGGAAGCTCAACGTAGCCCCTGGGTCTGACATCACGTCCGGGGTTCGGTAAAACGTCCGGGAAGCGTCAGGGGTTCCAGCCACCCCTTCAGGTCAACCTCCATGTCGACGAGCATGGTTGGGCCGGATAACGGGCACAAGGGCGGGAGCATGACCGTATGGCAACAAATACCGTGGGCGTCCCCCGCCAGCAGGGCCGCCCCCAGAACCGCAAGGACGCAGAACCGATCGCAGCTCCCCGCGCGCTGGCCTGGGTACTGCTGATCACCGGGGCCGCCGGAGTGCTGGCCGCCTGGGTCATCACCCTGGACAAGTTCCTGCTGCTGGAGAACCCGAACTTCAAGCCCGCGTGCAGTCTCAATCCGGTGGTCTCCTGCGGCAGCGTGATGAAGAGCGAGCAGGCGGCGGCCTTCGGCTTCCCGAACCCGATGCTGGGACTGGTCACCTACGGGGCGGTCGTGTGCGTCGGCGCCGGCCTGCTGGCCGGGGCCCGCCACCGCGGCTGGTTCTGGCTCGGCCTCAACGCCGGAATGCTCTTCGGCGTCGGATTCTGCTCCTGGCTCATGGTCCAGTCGCTCTACGAGATCAACGCGCTCTGCCTGTGGTGCTGCCTGACCTGGGCGGCCACCCTGGTGATGTTCTGGGCGGTCACCGCGCACACCGTCCGGACGGGGATCCTCCCCGCGCCCGCGCCCGTACGGACCTTCTTCGCCGATTTCGGCTGGGCCCCGCCCGTCCTGCACACCGGCGTGATCGGGATGCTGATCCTGACCCGGTGGTGGGACTTCTGGACCGGCTGAGGCCGCCGGACGACATGCGAGGGCCCCGGCAGCTGGACGCTGCCGGGGCCCTCGTCACTTCACGACTTCACACCGCAACTTCGAACGCGTCGCTCCACGGGCGCCGTGTCTGTGGACCACGGGTCCCGGACCGTAGGTCGGGAGCGGAGATCAGCTGTTGGCGGAGAGGTTGCCCGAGAGGACCGGGATGTTGTCCAGGATGTGCGAGAGCGGCTCGTCGCCCTTGGCCTGGGTGGAGTTCTCGGTGCACTGCTGGTTCTGCGGGTTGGACAGGACGTTGATGTCCTGGACGCCGATGTTGAGCGCGGCGATCAGCGACTGGGCGTTGACCTTGGCGGGCAGACCGATGCAGGGCTTGTTCAGGGTGCCCTGGACGACTCCGAGCTGCGGGCTCATGTCACCGTGGGTCTTCTGGTTGCCGTACGCCTGCACGGCGCCGTTCCCGTTGACGGTGTTGATCCCGTTGTCGTTGCCGATCGCCATGGCGGGGGCGGCAGCAGCAGCGCCCGCGCCGACGGCGGCGGCGGTGACCGCGGCAGCAGTCATGATCTTCTTGAGCATCTTGATCCTTTTGTCGCACGAGTGCCCGCTAGTGGAGCGCCCTGATCAACTGCCCCGCGAGAGGGTTGGTTCTGCTGCTTCACTCGTACGGCCTGTCTGCGTGCAGGTTTTCCCCGGGCGGGGTGAGCCGCCCCCGGACGCGTGCGCGAAGCCCGTACGCACCCCGCAGCGGCGTACGGTGCCTCGCGCTCCTGTTGCGCTCCGTGGAACCCCTTCGCACGGTGGGTAAGGAAGCGGATCGCTCGGGTCCGCTTCTGAGCGACCACCAGAAGGAACACCCATGCACCGCACCAAGGCCTCCCGCATCCGCGTCCTCGTCCCGTCGGCCCTGGCGGTCGTCATACTCACCGGCGCGGCAGCTCCCGCGGGCGCCGCAGAAGGTGCCGGTGCCGCCGCGAACCGGGTGGCGGCAGCCCAGGAGGAGATCAACGAGAGGGTGGCGGCGGCGGGTCCCGTCGAAGACGCCCTCGCCGCGGTCTCCAAGATCCTGGCGGACCTGACCAAGAGCCTGGGCACCCTGCTCCCGGGGATCAAGATCCCCGAGATCAAACTGCCCGCGCTCCCGGCGCTGCCGCAGATCCCCGCCCTCCCGGCCCTGCCGGCGATCCCTGCGATCCCGGGGCTCCCCGACCTGCAGCTCCCTGCGATTCCGGAGATCCCCGACATCCCGATCCCGGACGTCCCGATCCCCGACGTCCCGGCGCTCCCGGTCTCCGATCCCGCGGCCCCGCCCGCGAGTTCGGTGCCCGCCGTGCCGTCGGTGCCCGGGACTCCGACGGGTCTCGTCCCGCAGATCCCGTCGTTCGCCCAGTTCCTTCCCTAGGAACGGGGACGGGGCCGGGACGAGACCCGGATCCCGTACACGGACCCGCACGCGGTTACGACTATTGGGCTGAACAGGTCTGATCGCGTGCGGAACCGTGTCGTCTGGGATGGTGGACCGTTTCGCTCGATGTGAGCCCCGGAATCGGGGCAGAACATCGAAGAGAAGGTGCACTTCCCATGAACACTGCCAAGAAGGCCGCCCTGGTCCTGGCCACCGCTGGTCTCGCTGCGGCCGGTGCCGCCGGCTCCGCAATGGCCGACTCCAAGGCCGAGGGCGCGGCCGTGGGTTCCCCCGGTGTCCTCTCGGGCAACCTGGGACAGGTCCCGGTCCACGTCCCGGTCAACGTCTGCGGCAACTCCGTGAACGTGATCGGCGCGCTGAACCCGGCGTTCGGCAACGTCTGCGTCAACGACTGACGTTCGACGCAACGCAACACGTGACTGTGGGCGCCACCGGCGAGGCCGGGGGCGCCCACAGTCATGTCGGCGGAAGAACGGGCCGGGCCCGTCAGTGCTTGGGGCCGCCGCCGTTGAGCTTCACTCCGCCGAGCAGCGGGGAGGCCTGGGTGGCCCCGTTGGCGAGGTGCATGACCTCGGCCGGAGCATCGTTCTTGACCTCGTTGACCTTCTGGACGGTGGTCACGACCTTCTGGACGCTCTCGCCCTGCTCGGCCAGTCCGTTGCCCACGGTCTGGGGCAGCGCGGCCGATACCGGGTTCACCGAGTCGGTGACGGCCGTCAGCCCGCTCGTCAGGCTCATGGGGACGGCCGGCGCCTCGGTGGCGGCGAAGGCGGGGGAGGCGGCGCCGAGGGCGGCGACGGAGCCCGCGACGACTGCGGCGACCTTCGAGAGCTTCATTGTCAGAATCCTTTTCTAGGGGTGCCCAGTGGCGACCGTCGCGCCACTTTCGACCTGGTTAACGATTCCCCGGCGCCGCGGAAACGCGGAACCGAACATGGCAACGGCCGGAGAATCCGACAAGGGACTCTCCGGCCGATATTTATTCCGATTACCGTTATTGCCGTCAGGCGGCGTTACGGGACCTGCGGTACAGAATCGCGCCGCCCAGGATCAGGGCCGAGGCCAGCGCCGCCGCGGCGCCGGGCTGGCCGGCGCCGGTCGCGGCCAGTTCCTGCCGCGCGGGGCCCGAGGGGACCGCCGCGACGGGAACGGCCTCGGGTGCGGGTGCGGGTGCCGGGGTCGGCGCGGGAACCGGGGCGGGTGCCGGGGCGGGCAGCGGCGCCGGGGGGAGCGGGACGGGCAGGTCACCGGCCGGGGCCGCGGGCGGCTGGTCGGCCGGGGGCACTACCGGCGCCGGGTGCTCCACGACCTGGCTGCCGTGCGGGGGCATCGGCGCGGGAGCTTCCTCCACGACGGGCGCCGGGGCGGGGAGCGTGTGCGGAGCCTCCTCCACTACGGGAGCGGGCCCGGGGGCCGGCGCCGGAAGCGGCTGCGGGGCCTCCTCGACCGGTGCGGGTGCCGGTGCCGGTACGGGCGCCGGTACGGGCTCGGGCTGCGGCGCGGGTGCCTGCTCTACGGGAGCGGGAGCGGGCGCGGGAGCCGGCGCGGGAGCCGGGTGCTCCGCCTCGGGCGCGGGCAGCGGCTTCGGCGCGGGGGGCGCGTGCTGCGGGGCCGGGGGGTGCTCGACGTGCTGCTTCGGCGGATGCTGCGGCCGAGGCTCGGGCTTCTCCGGGGCGGGGTGGTCGTCACACTCCTCCTCGCCGGATCCGCCGGATCCGCCGGAGTCCCCGTAGCCGCCCTGCGGCCCGGGGCCGTGGTCCTCGTGGCCGCCCTGGTGCTCGGGTCCGCGGTCGCCGTAGCCGCCCTGCTGCTCGGGCTCGCGGTCGCCGTAGCCGCCCTGCTCGTGCCGGTCCTCGCGGTCCTCGCGCCGGTCGTCCCGGTCGTGCTGGTCTACGTACCGGCGGACCTGCTCCGCTTGCTGCGGGCTGAGGTAGCGCTCGTAGTCGTGTCCGCCGTCGGAGCCGGACGTGGTGGCGCAGTTGTTGCCCATGGCGGGGTTGAGGCCCGCTCCGGCGTCCGCGGTGTTGCCGCACACGTTAGGCGAGAAGGTGATCGGTACCGAGACGCTGTTGCCGGCCAGCACGCCCGGTGAATGGGAGGCCTCGGCCATCGCCCCGGGTTGTGCGTAGGCCGCGCCGGTCGCGATCGACAGCAGGCTGGACGCGGCGGCCGCGGTGAGCACCCCCTTGCCCAGTACCTGTCGGCTCAGTACCTGTCGCATGGGTCCTTCCCTGTCTACCGGCCCAGCGGCCGGTGCTGAATCGAAGGTGGCCTCGGAGTGCACCGCCGTGCACCCCTAGGCCCCCCCCCAGAAGGCTTCCCCCCCCGGGACAAAGACCTCTTCCGGCGTTGAAGCAAGTGTTTTCCCCCAAGGGGTTTCTCC
>NZ_JBHUBS010000012.1:245098-261433 GCF_042788835.1 Streptomyces sp. NPDC056883
CCCGCCCTTCCCCCCCGTTGGCCTTTTGTGGGGGCTTGGGGTGGTCTTTTGGCCCCTCCTCTTGTTCCCTCCCCTCCCACCCCGAGGAGGTCTGCCCTTGCGGGCACAGGCGCTTCGTCAGGCGTTGACGCAGGTGTTGCCGAACGAGGGGTTCAGCAGCGCGATCACGTTGACGGTGTTGCCGCAGACGTTGACCGGGACGTGCACCGGGACCTGGAGCACGTTGCCGGACAGGACGCCCGGGGAGCCGACGGCCTTGCCGTCCGCCGCCGCGTCGGCCATGGCGGGGGAGGCGGCACCGGCGGCCATCAGAACGCCGGCGGCCAGCACCACTGCCTTCTTGTACGTCATTTGTTTTCGTTTCCTTCCCGCAGAGGTCTATCCGCTGCAGAAATAACAACGAGTGGGTCCGGGAAAAGAAACCGGGTATTTCGGCGCGCCTCCGGCCAATTCACTCAGATGCCTGTGCGCCCTGAATTACTGCCGGATTTTTCGGGTTGCCCCGGATCGCTTCGGGGTCCTTATTCGGGTCCCGACATGCGGCGGGGCCGCCGCGACCCGAAGGTGCGACGGCCCCACTGGTGCGGTGCTGTGTCAGCTGGCGCGGCGCTGTCAGCTGCCGGCGGAGGCGTTGCCGGACAGGACCGGGATGTTGCTGAGGATGTGCGAGAGAGCCTCGTCGCCCTTGGCCTGGGTGGAGTTCTCGGTGCACTGCTGGTTCTGCGGGCTGGACAGGACCGGGATGTCCTGGACGCCGACGTTGACCAGAGCCAGCACGGACTGCACGTTGGCCTTGGCGGGCAGGGCGATGCAGGGCTTGTTGAACGAGCCCTGGATGAGCGCCATCTGCGGGCTCATGTTGCCGTACGTGGCCTGGTTGCCGTAGATCTGCGAGGCCCCGTTGCCGTTCACGGTGTTGATGCCGTGGTCGTTGCCGATGGCCATGGCCTGCGGGGCCATGGCGGCACCCAGACCGACGAACGAGGCGGCAACCGCTGCGCCGGCCGCAAACTTCTTGATCATGATGGTCCCTTTTTTGCAGGATTGCCCGGTACTCAAGCACTCGGATCAACGGCGCTACCGCGGTTTGGGTTGCGTGTCTTCACTCGGATGCCGAAGTTTCGGACTGCACGGTTGACGTCAGGCGTTGACGCAGGTGTTGCCGAACGCGGGGTTCAGCAGGGCGATCACGTTCACGGTGTTGCCGCACACGTTCACCGGGACGTCGACCGGTACCTGGAGCAGGTTGCCGCTCAGGACGCCGGGGGACTCGCCGGTGAAGCCGTTCGCCGTCGCGCCGTCGCCGCCGTGCGCGGAGGCGAGGCCCGCGCCGCCCATCAGCAGCGCCGCGCTCGCGACCGCCAGGGTGGTGCCGCGCACCAGCCTCTTCTTCATCTCCGTTTTTCCTTTCGGTTCGAACAATGGTGCAACCCATAACGACTCGCCCGTCCCCAGGGTGCGTGCTATCGCCCAAAAGGCCGTATGAGCGAGTCCGGCGTGATTTCCCTCCTGATTTCTGACAAAGTTCACTCCTGTTTTGTCCCCTTGATCGAAAATGGAGACAGGGTCATGGGTTCCTCCCGCAGAATCCTCGGCACGCTCGGTCTGCTGTCCTGCCTCACACTTTCGGTGAACGTGCCCTTTGCCGGTGCGGCTGCCGGTGCCGCCGCCCCGCCGGGTGCGCGGAGTCCGCTGGTCAAGGAAGCGCCCCGGGTTCCGTTCACCCAGCGTTACCAAGCCGTGCAGCACGGCGGCCTGGTCCGGGCCTCGAACTCGTCCATCGGATGCCGCAAGGAGGAGTCCGAGCAGGCCGAGCCGTGTGCTGCGGTCAACAAGGGTGCGGCCGGGACCAACGGCGACTACGAGATGTTCTACGACGAGGTCGACAAGGACCCGGACACCTACAACTCCACCCGGGCCGAGCTCAAGGTCCCGGCGGGCGCGAAGGTCTCGTACGCCCGGCTGTACTGGGGCGGGAACCTGCGGGTCGGCGAGCAGAAGCCGCCGGAGGACAACGGCCGGGTGCTCGTCGCCGAGCCGGGCGGCGCGTACAAGGAGGTGCTGGCCGACACGGCGATCGGGCACCGCAGCGACGCGGCCGGCGATGCCTACCAGGCCTCCGCCGACGTGACCCCGCTGGTCCGCAAGGGCGGCGCCGGGATGTGGACGGTGGCCCAGCTGAACATCGCCATGGGGCACTCGGACGCGGGAGCCTGGGGCGGCTGGACGCTGGTGGTGGCCTACGAGCACCCGCAGGAGCCGGTGCGCAGGGTCTCGATCTGGGACGGCTTCGAAGGGCTGGCCGCGGGGGCCGGCGAGGCGGCGGGCGAGACGGTGGAGCTCACCGGTCTGGATGCCGCGCCCGGGGCGCAGGGGCGGGCCGGGGTGGTCGCGTACGACGGGGACCGCGGAACGCTCGGGGATTCACTCACGGTGACCGCCGACAGCGGGCGCCGGATCAGTCTCAGTGACGGAGAAAATCCTTTTAATGATGTTATGAATTCCACGATCACGGAATTCGGAGATCACTCGTTCGTGCGACAGCCCGAACATATGAATAACCTCGGATATGACGCGGACGTGTTCGATCTGAGCCCCGCCCTGTCCGGTGGCGCCCGCAGCCTGACCTTCGGGTTCACGGGCGAAAAGCAGGGTCATTTCCTCGGTGTGCTCTTCGTTCAGACAGACGCGCGCCGCTGAACGCAGGAGACCACTCCACGTGCCGACGCAGCCTTCCTCACCCTCACCCTCACCTTCCCCCTCTCCTGACCGGCCTCCGGCCGTCCTCCACCTCGTCCAGCCGGTCGAGGGAGGGGTCGCCCGTGTGGTCGTCGACCTCGTACGCGCCCAGTCCGCGGCCGGCCTGCGGACCTACGTCGGCTGCCCGCGCGGCGGACAGCTCGCGGACGCCGCCCGCGAGGCCGGGGCCGAGGTGCTCACCTGGCGTGCCGGGCGGGCGCCCGGACCGGGCCTGGCCGCCGAAGTGCTCGGCGCGCGCCGCCTGATCGGACGCGTCCGGCCCGACCTCCTGCACGCCCACAGCGCCAAGGCCGGACTCGCCGGGCGGCTCGCCGTGCGCGGGGCCGTTCCGACCGTCTTCCAGCCGCACGCCTGGTCCTTCGACGCCGTGGGCGGGGCCACCGCCGCGCTCGCGCTGCGCTGGGAGCGCTTCGGGGCCCGTTGGGCCGACCGGGTGCTCTGCGTCAGCGAGGCCGAACGCCGCACCGGCGAGTCCGAGGGGATCGCCGCCCGCTGGTCGGTGGTCCGCAACGGCGTCGACCTCACCCACTTCCGCCCCGGCGGCCCGGACCCCGCCCAGGACAAGGCCCGGGCGCGCGCCGAACTTCCGCTGCCCGCCGCCTTCCAGGGCGACGGGCCGCTCGCCGTCTGCGTCGGCCGGCTCTGCCAGCAGAAGGGGCAGGACGTCCTGCTGCGTGCCTGGCCGGAGCTGCTCGGAGCCGTTCCCGGGGCCCGTCTCGTGCTCGTCGGGGACGGTCCCGACATGGAACGGCTGCGCCGCGGGGCACCGCCCTCGGTCCACTTCGCGGGGGCCGCCTTCGACATCCGGCCGTGGCTTCGGGCCGCCGATCTCGTTGTACTGCCGTCGCGGTGGGAAGGCATGGCGCTCGCCCCGCTCGAAGCCATGGCCTGTGGCCGCCCGGTCCTGGTCTCCGACGTCAGTGGTGCCAGGGAGAGCCTCCCGCCCGGCCAGGGACGGCTGTGCCTGGTGGAACCGGAGGACCCGACGGCGCTGGCCAAGGCCCTGGGCGGGCTGCTCGCCGAGCCGCGGCTGCTCGCCGCACTCGGGGAGCAGGCGGAGCGGCACGCGCGGATGGAATTCGACGTGCGGCGCACCACGGACGCGGTCACCGGTCTGTATCACGAACTGCTGGGCAGGCCCCGGCCCTTGAACCAGGAGCGCATCAGCCGATGACGATGGACAGCGCACCCGCCCGGCACACCGGGCAGGACGGCACGGGGCCCGCCGGCGGTATCACCGGCATCACAGGCATCACAGGCATCACCGGTACGACCAGGACCACGAACACGGGCACCACCACGAACACGAACACGAGCACGAGCACCACCACGAGCACCGCCGGCGCCGCCGCCGTGCGCCGTTCCGTGACCGCCATCCACCCCCCGCGCGGGCCCAAGGCCGACCGTGCCCGGGCCGCCGTCCGGCCCGAGCGGGTGCGCCGCCGGGACGGGATCGTCCCGCTGCTGGCCGCCGACGCGTTCGCCGCAGCGGCGACGGTGGCGGCGCTGCCCGGAGCGGAGCTGCCCCTCGGGGCGGCCGCTCCCCTCGCCCTGGCCCTGGTCGCGCTGCACGCGCAGGCCGGGCTGTACCGGCCGCGGCTCGCCCCCTCCGCGCTCCTCGAACTGCCCGCGCTCGCCGGGCGGGCCGCCGCGCTGTGGTGCGGGGCCGCCGCCGTGCTGGCCGCCACCGCCCCGGGTGACGCCCTGGGCTGGAGCGCGCTGCTCGGCGCCGTCTGCGTCCAGGTCGTCCTGGCGTGCGCGGCGCGCGGAGCCGTCAACCAGCTCCGCCGTCGCACCCGCGCCCGCCGCCCCGCCTCCGCCCTGGTCGTCGGACCCGGCGCCGGGGCGAGCGCGGTGGCCGCGGCCCTGCACGGGCGCCCCGAGTACGGCCTGCGCCCCGTCGGGCTCGCGGACACCGGGCCCGCCGAGGAGGCGGCGGCGGGAGTGCCCGTACTCGCCACCCACGAGGACATCCGGCGGGCCGTCATCCAGAACTCCGTCCGGCACGCCGTCTTCACCCGCCCGCCCGAGGCCGACGAACGCACCGCCTCCCTGGTCCGGCTCTTCCACGACCACGGGTGCCGGCTCTGGCTCGCCGACCCGGCGGGCACCGCCAAGGTCACCGGGATGCGCGTGGCGCAGCCCGCCGACCAGCTGTGGGGGTACGCCGTCCAGCCGCTGCTGCCGCGTCCGGCCCGGCCGGTCGAGCGGTACGCGAAGCGGGTCATCGACTCCTCGCTCGCCGCGATCGCCCTGCTCGCCGCCGCGCCCGTGATGGGCGTCTGCGCGCTCGCCGTACGGATCTCCGACGGGCCGGGGGTGATCTTCCGGCAGGAGCGGGTCGGCCTCTACGGACGCCCCTTCACCCTGCTGAAGTTCCGCACCCTGCGCGCCGACGCCCACGAGTCCGCCACCCGCTGGACGGTGGCCGGAGACTGCCGGATGAGCCCGATCGGCTCCTTCCTGCGCAAGTCCTCGCTGGACGAGCTGCCGCAGCTGTGGAACGTGGTCCGGGGCGATATGAGCCTGGTGGGTCCGCGCCCCGAACGGCCGTTCTTCGTGGCCAAGTTCAGCAGCGTGCACCCGGGGTACGAGGCCCGGCACCGGATGCCCGTCGGCATCACCGGCCTCGCCCAGATCAACGGGCTCCGCGGGGACACCTCCATCGAGGACCGGGCCCGCTTCGACAACCACTACATCGACACCTGGTCGCTGTGGCAGGACCTGTGGATCCTGGCCCGCACCGCGGCCTCCTTCTTCCGCTTCCGGCTGGGGGGCAGCTAAAGCATGAGCCTTGCCGCACCGACGTCACCGACGTCGTGGTCCCGCCCGGACACCGTGAGTCTGCTGCGCCGGCACTGGCCGCTGCTGCCGCTCGCCGCGACCGTACTGGCCCTCCTGATCCCCGTCCCGGCGGGTGACGCCTCCGCCTCGGGGAAGGTCGGTCCGGCCGACGCCGCCTCGCTGCTGCTCGTGTTCGTCTGCGGGATCCAGGCCCTGCGGGGCCGGGTCCGGCCGCTGAGCCCGCTGGGGGTGCTCGTCCTCGGCCTGCCGGCCGTCGGGCTGGCCGTCTCGACGGTGACCGCGGGGGACCCGTACGCGGCCCTGCCCGGCTTCGTGCGCTACCTCCAGGTGTTCGTGCTGGTCCCGGCGGCGATCGTGCTGCTGGTGCGGGACGCCTCGGAGTTCCGGCTGGCCGCGGGGTGCTTCGTGGTGCTGGCGCTGGTTCAGGGAGCGGTGGGCGTGGTGCAGTTCGCCACTCACACCGGAGCCTCGTACCAGGGCGAGGACATCCGCGCCGTGGGCACCTTCGGACCCGGTGACGTCATGGGCATGGCCACGGTCGTGGCCTACGGCCTGGTGGTCGCGACGGCCTGTGCGCTCGCGCCGGGGCTGCCGGCGAAGGTCCGGCGGGCCTCGGGGGCGGCGGCGCTGGTCCTGGTGCTCCCGCTGGTGCTGTCCTTCAGCCGGGGCGCGTGGATCGCGACCTTCGCCGCGGCCGGGCTGGTGATGGCCCTGGCCGGGATCCGGCGGGCCCTGAAGGTCCTGCTCGCGCTGGCCGCCGCCGGGGTGGTGCTCGTCGGCGGGTTCGGCGTCGGCTCCGCGATGGTCGCGGAGCGGCTGACCTCGATCACGCAGGTGTCCGACGCCCCCGACCAGTCGGTCACCGACCGCTACACGATGTGGGCCGCGGCCGGGTCGATGTGGCGCGAGCGGCCCGCCGTGGGAGTGGGGCTCAAGGGCTTCCCGGCCAACCGGGACGCGCACTCCGGACTGGCCCTGTCCTCCGGCAGCGACACCGCGGGCGCGGGCCAGGGGTACATCCGCCAGCCGCTGCTGTCCCCGCACAACATGTACCTGCTGGTGCTGAGCGAGCAGGGGCTGACCGGCCTCATCGCCCTGGCGGGCGGCTGGCTGGCCCTGCTCGTGGCGGGCCTGCGGAGGTGCCTGGCAGGGCCCTCCGCGGTGCGGGACTGCGGACTGGTCGCGATCGGCCTGCTCGTGTGGCAGCTCACCGACTTCCTCTACGCGGACATCGGGGGCCCGTCGACCGTCCTGACCGGAGTGATCATCGGCCTGGCGGCCTGGTGGGCGCTTCCCTCCGGGGGCGGGACGGGTGAGCTCGCCTCCGGTCGTGGGCCGGGCGCGCCTGCCCGGGCCGCGACCCCTGAGGGTGCGGCCGGCCGGTGACGGATACGACGCCCTGGCGGCTGCGGGCCGTCCGCCGCACCCGCCCGTCCCGCCCGTGGCCCCCGGCTCCGCCGGTGCGCCGTCCACGGGCCCGGCCGAGGCCGCGGGCCGGGTGGCCGCGCCGGGGCTGGTGCCCGCGGGGTCCGGGGCCGTCGCGTCCGGGGCCTTCGGGACCGGGCTCCCGGGGAGCGCGTCCCTGGACGTGGAGCCGCTCACCGCCGGAGCGGTGCGCGGGTCCGTGGCGACCGGGACCGGTCGGGACCCGGGCGCCGCTGCGTCGGGCGGGTCCGTACGGGCCGGGGCCGGCCGGGACCCGGGCACCGACGTGGCCGGCGGGTCCGTACGGACCGGGACCCGTCGGGGCGCGGTTGCCGATGCGGGCCGCGGGGCGGTCGGCGGCGGGCGCCGGAGCGGCGACGGGAAGGCCCCGGCCGACGGGGCCCGGTCGGGGAGCGGCGGGGCGCTCGCCAAGGCGGCCGCCGTGACCGCCGGGCTGACCGCCGCCGGGGCGGTGTTCGGGCTGGTCCGCGACCAGACCATCGCGCACCTCTTCGGAGCCGGGCACGACAGTGACGCCTTCCTCATCGCGTGGACCGTCCCCGAGATGGCCTCGACGCTGCTCATCGAGGACGCCATGGCCCTGCTGATGGTGCCCGCCTTCAGTCACGCCCTGGCCCGCCGGGCCGCCAGCAGGGCCGGGCTCACCCGGCAGGAGGCCCGCGCGCAGGATCCCGTACGGCTGCTCGTGGGGGCCACGCTGCCCCGGCTGCTGGTGCTCCTGGCCGCCGTGGCCTCCGTGCTCATCGTCGCCGCGCCGCTCGTCGTGGGCGTGCTCGCGCCGGGGCTGCCCGACCCCGGGCTCGCCGTCGAATGCACCCGGATGACCGCCCTGACCGTGCTGTCCTTCGGGATCGCCGGCTACTTCAGCGCCGCCCTCAGGGCGCACCGCTCCTTCGTGCCGCCCGCCGCCATCTACGTGTCGTACAACGTCGGCATCATCGGGACCATGGTCGCCCTGCACGCCCTGTGGGGGGTGCGCGCCGCCGCCGCCGGAGTGGCCGCCGGCGGGGTCCTGATGGTCCTGGTCCAACTGCCCGCCTTCATCCGCAACGTGGGCTTCGGGCCACCCCGCGCCAAGGGCGCCCCGCGCAGCCAGCGCGACCGGGACCGGCCGACCTTGATCGCCTTCGGGGTGATCGCCCCGGTGATCTTCTTCGCCGTGTTCCGGCAGTCCCAGGTCCTCGTCGAGCGGTTCCTCGCCGCCTCGCTGCCGCCCGGCGCCATCTCGCACCTCAACTACGCCCAAAAAGTCGCGCAGATGCCGATGGTGCTCTCCCTCATGATCTGCACGGTCACCTTCCCCGTCGTCGCCCAGGCCATGGCCGGCGGGGAGCGGGAGAAGGCCCGCCGGCGGGTCGAGCAGGACCTCGCGCTCGCCTCGCTCGCCGTCCTCATGGGCACCGCGCTCGTCATCGGGTACGCCCCCCAGATCATCCAAGTCCTCTTCGAGCGCGGGGCGTTCACCCACGCCGACACCGAGGCCACCGCCTCCGTGATGCGGGTCTACGGCCTCGGCCTGCTCGGCCACTGCCTCGTCGGGGCGCTCTCGCGGCCCTTCTTCTCCACCGCCCGGCCCACCTGGTTCCCGGCCCTCGCCATGGGCTCCGGACTCCTCGTCAACATCGTCGCCGGAGCCTTCGCCGTCGGCTGGTGGGGGATCTACGGGATCGCCGCCGCCAACGCCGCCGGCATCTCCACCACCGCCGCGCTGCTGCTCACCGGCCTCGGCTCGCGGATCATCGCCATCCAGGTCCGCCGGGTCGCCATCAGCATCGGCCGGCTCTCCGTCGCGGCCCTCGCCGCCTGCGCCACCGGCTGGATCGCCGGTCCCATGATCCCCGATCCGCTGGTCAGCGCCGCCCTCGGCTGCCTGCTGGTCCCGGCCATGTTCGGGGCCACCGGCATGGCCATACGGGCCCTGGAAGTCACCGCCCTGCCGGGCCAGCTCGCCCAGCTCACCGCTCACCTCACCGACCGGCTCACCCAGCTCACCCAGAGGTTCCGCAATGTCCGCTGACACCGAAACGGCGCGCCCCGCCGCGGCGGCCCCCGCCCGCCGCTCCGGCTGGCCGTGGGTCCTGATGTACCACTCCGTCGCCGAGTTCACCGATCCCGCCGAGGACCCGTACGGCATCACCGTCACCCCGTACGCGCTGGAGGCCCAGCTGCTGTGGCTGCGCTCCCGGGGACTGCGCGGGGTATCAGTCGGCGAACTGCTGCGCGCCCGCGCCGCCGGGCGCGGCGCCGGGCTGGTCGGGCTGACCTTCGACGACGGCTACACCGACTTCCTGACCCGCGCACTGCCGCTGCTGCGCCGCTACGACTGCACCGCCACCCTCTTCGTGCTGCCCGGGCGGCTCGGCGTGGACAACGTCTGGGACCCGCTGGGGCCCCGCAAGCCCCTGCTCACCGCCGAGGGCATCCGCGAAGTCGCCGCCGCCGGGCAGGAGATCGGCTCGCACGGGCTGCTCCACCAGGACCTCACCGCGGCCCCCGACGACGTACTGCAGCAGGAGCTGCGCGGCAGCCGCGAGCTGATCCGGGAGCTGACCGGGACGCTGCCCGCCGGATTCTGCTACCCGTACGGGCACCTCGACGCCCGGGTCGTCGCCGCGACCCGGGACGCCGGGTACGGCTACGCCTGCGCCATCGACCCCGGCCGCCTCGCCGGACCCCACGCGCTGCCCCGTACGCACATCAGCCAGGCCGACGGCGGCCCGCGGCTGCGGATCAAGCAGGTGCGCCACCAGGTGCGGGAGCTGCGCAGGGCGGTGCACCTGTGAGCCCCGGGAAGGTGCTGCACGTCATCACGGGACTCGGCGTCGGCGGTGCCGAGCAGCAACTGCGGCTGCTGCTGCGGCACATGCCGATGCGCTGCGACGTCCTGACGCTGACCAACCCCGGCCCGGTCGCGGAGGGGCTGCGCGCGGACGGGGTCCGCGTCGTCCACCTCGGAATGCGCGGCAACCGCGACCTGGGCGCGGTGCCCAAGCTGGCCACCTTCATCCGGCGGGGCCGCTACGACCTGGTCCACACGCACCTGTACCGGGCCTGCGTGTACGGCCGGCTCGCGGCCCGGATCGCGGGCGTGCGGGTGAGTGTGGCGACCGAACACTCCCTGGGGGCGGGCGAGATCGAGGGCCGGCCGCTCTCGGGCGGGGTACGGGCCCTGTACCTGGCGAGCGAACGGCTGGGCGCGGCCACCGTGGCCGTATCCGACACGGTGGCGGCCCGCCTGGAGGCCTGGGGGGTGCCGGCCGGGCGGGTGCACGTCGTGCCGAACGGGATCGAAGCCGTGCGGTTCCGCTTCGACGAGGGCGTACGGCGGGCCACCCGGACCCGGACCGGACTGCCCGAGCGGGCCTTCGTGGTCGGCGGCGTCGGCCGGCTCGTGCCGGGCAAGCGGTTCGACGTCCTGGTGCGGGCGGTGGCGGCGCTGCCCGGCGCGCACCTGCTGCTCGCCGGGGACGGGCCGGAGCGGGCGGCGCTGCGCCGGCTCGCCGCCGAGCTGGGGGCGCAGAGCCGGATCCACCTGCTGGGGGAGCGGGACCCGCTGGGCGACAGCACGGACGGGCGGACCCCCGGGATCCCGGCGCTGCTCGCGGCGATGGACGTGTTCGTGTCCCCCTCGCGCGAGGAGGCCTTCGGGCTGGCGGTGATCGAGGCGCTGGCGGCGGGCCTGCCGGTGCTGCACGTCACCTGCCCGGCGATCGACGACCTGCCCGCGGCGCAGGCGCCGGGGGCGCGGCGGATCGGCACCGGCACGGAGGAACTCGTCGCGGCCCTGCGGGGGCACATGGAGGCCGGCGCCAAGCGGCTGCCGCCGCCCGGGGTGGTGCGGCGCTACGACATCGCCCGGAGCGCGGAGCAGCTGCTGCACGTGTACGACCACGCGATGGCCGCTCCGGCGGCCGGGTCCCGGAGGGCGGTGACGCTGCCCGCTCCCGGCCGGGGCCCCCGGGGTGCCGACCCGGCGGGTCCGGGTGCGGCGCCGTTGCCGGGGACCAGTCCCCGGACCCCTGCTCCTCAAACGCCGGAGGGGCTGAGTTTTCCGCCGGAGGGGCTGAGTTTGCCGGCGGCATCGGCTGATCCGACCCCGTAGGGGCCCGCACCGGGTCCCGAAGCAAGTACTCGTCCACCAGGAAAGAGGTACGCACATGGCGGACAACGCCGACCAGAAGAAGTCCACCCACCGGCGCCGGGTACGGCTGCTGCCGCCCCCCGCGTGGTGGCCGCTGCCCGCCGCCGCGCTGCTGGGGCTCGGCGCGGGCGGGGCGTACGGGGTGCTCAAGGCACCGGAGTACGCCGCCACCAGCTACGTCGTCGCGGTCCCCGACGACACCACCGAGCCGGCCACGGCCCTCGGCTTCGCCCAGGCCTACGCCCGCATCGCCACCAGCAGTTCGACCCTCGCGTACGCCCAGCCCCGCGCGGGCATCGGCGTGCAGAAGCTGCGGACCCAGGTCCGCGCCGAGACCTCCCCCGAGTCCCCGATGATCGCCATCACCGGGACCGCGAAGAGCGCGGGCGAAGCCGCCGACATCGCCAACGCGGTCGCCGACGCCCTGTCGCTGAGCAGCAACCAGGCCGCCAAGAACACCGGCGTGCAGCTGCTCCTCTTCAACCAGGCCGTCGCGCCCAGCGACCCCGCCTCCGCGTCCCCCGCCCTCAGCGGGGCCGTCGGCCTGTGCGCCGGCGGGCTGCTGGGCGGGCTGTGGCTGCTGGCCCGGCCCACCGCCGCCCGGCGGCGCGGCGAGGGTCCCGCCGCGGAGAGCATCACGGAGACCACCGCGGAGACCGTCGAGGAGTACGCCTCGCTGCCCGCGCAGGGCGAGCCCGCCGCGGCCAAGGAGAAGGAGTCGGTGCGATGACCACCGGCTCCGCCGGGGCCCTGTCGGTGACGCTGTGCCGCGATCCCCGGCAGTTCGCCGCGCTGGAGGAGCCGTGGAACCGGCTCGTCCGCGGCTGTCCCACCGCCACTCCGTTCCAGAGCCATGCCTGGCTGCACTCCTGGTGGCTGTCCTACGGCAAGGACGGCCGGCTCCGCATCGTCCTGGTGCGGCGCGGGGAGGAGCTGGTCGGCGCGGCCGCGCTGATGCTCGTCCACCGGCCGCTGCCGCTGCTCGTGCCCCTCGGCGGGGGCATCACCGACTACTTCGACGTGCTCGTGGCCGCGGACCATGCCGACCAGGTCGTCCCGGCCCTGGCCAACGGTCTGCACCGGGCCGCCCGGGGCGCCGTCGTCGACCTGCGCGAGGTGCGGCCCGGGGCCGCCGCCGAGGCGGTGTTCGCGGCCTGGCCCGGGATCGGCAGCAAGCTCACCGACTCCACCTGCATGGAGCTGCCGTCCATGCCCTTCGACGAGCTGGTCAAGCGGATGCCGGCCTCCGGCGCCCAGCGGGTGCGGGCCAAGCTCCGCAAGACCGACGCGGCGGGGATCGAGGAGCACGAGGTCACCGAGCAGGAAGTGCCGCGCGCGGTACGGACCTTGCTGCGGTTGCACGAGAAGCAGTGGCGCGGCCGCGGGGTGACCCCCGAACACCTCAAGCCCCGCTTCGCCGAACACCTGACCCGGGCCACGCGGCGGATGGTGCGCGCGGGGGAGGGGCGGCTGGCCGAGTTCCGGCTCGACGGGAAGGTGGTGGCCGCCAACCTCACTCTGCTCTCGGGCTCGCTCAGCGGCGGATACCTCTACGGCGCCGATCCCGACCTGCGCGACCGGAAGGTGGACGTGGCCACGCTGCTGCTGCGCTACGAGACCACCCGCGCGCTCGCCGAAGGCCGCCCGGTGGTCAGCTTCCTGCGCGGCAACGAACCGTACAAGAACCACTGGCGGCCGCGGACGGTGGTCAACCAGCGCTTCCTGCTGGCCACGACCGCGCTCGCGCCCCTGCTGCGGCTGCACGAGTCGCAGGTGACGGGGCGCGAGCGGGCGGTGGACGTACTGCGGGAGGCGTTGCCGGCCGCCAGGGACTGGCGGGCGCGGCTCAACGAACTGCGGGTCCGATGACCCGAACGCTCCGCCTAGAAGGGCCAGAAGCCGGTCTCCTTGCCCCAGTCGACCTTGATGCAGACCGACTGCTTGCCGACCAGCTTGGAGAGCCATTCGCCGAAGTTGATCGGCACGCACCACTCCGTGCTGTTGACGGGCGGGGTCGTCGGCTTGGGCGGCTGGGAGGGCTCGGGGTCGGGCTTCGGCACGACCGGCGAGGGTACCGGGGACGGGACCTCGGGGCTCGGCTTGGGCACGACCGGGCTGGGGCTCGGGACCTCCGGGCTGACCTCGGGGCTCGGGACCACGGGACTCGGCTCGACGGGGCTCGGGACCAGCGGGCTGGGCACGACCGGGCTGGGCACGACCGGGCTGGGGACGGCCGGGCTGGGCTCGACCGGGACCTCCGGGCTCGGGATCACGGGCGAGGGCGTCGGCACGACGGGGCTCGGGGCGACCGGGCTCGGGACCTCCGGGCTGGGCTCGACCGGGCTCGGGGCGACGGGGCTCGGGACCAGCGGGCTGGGTTCGGCCGGGCTGGGCTCGACGGGGCTCGGGGTGACCGGGCTCGGGGCGACCGGGCTCGGGACCTCCGGGCTGGGGAGCACGACCGGCGGGGTGACGACCGGCGGGGTGACGACCGGCGTCGGGATCTCCGGCGTGGGGACCTGCGGGGTCGGAATGACCGGCGTGGGCACCACGGGGGTCGGGACGACCGGAGTCGGGATGACCGGGTCGGGCCGCTGCGGGGTCAGCGCCTCGCGGAAGACCTTCGTCGAGGCCGGGTTCTGCTTGCACTGCCAGACGCCGTGCGGGCAGTAGTCGGTGATGGTGTGGTAGAGCGGCTTCTGCTTCTCGATCCACTGCAGCATGCGCCGCACGTACTCCGGGTTGTCCCCGTTGCGGAACAGCCCCCACTCCGGGTACGAGATCTCTTTGCCGTGTGCTCGCGCGAAGTCGACGTGCTGCTGGAGCCCGTACGGCTGGCTGATCTGGTCGTCGAAGGTCCGTCCGGGACCCTGGTCGTACGAATCCATCCCGACGATGTCGACCACGTCGTCGCCCGGGTAGCACTTGGTCCAGCCGATCGCGTCCGTGCCGCGGTTCGGGGTGAAATCGAACTTGAACTTCTGGCCGGGCACGGAGCGCATCGTGTTGACGACGCGCTTCCAGTAGGCCTTCCAGTTCTCCGGGTCGGGTCCGCAGCGGTGGGTGTACGTGGTGCCGTTCATCTCCCAGCCGAGCACGATCACCGTGTCCGGGACGCCCAGCGCCACCAGCCGTTCGGCGAGCTTCTTGAAGTGCCGGTCGTACTGGCCCTCCGCGCCCGCCCGGATCAGCTGGGCCACCTGGCGGTCGGGGACCCGGTCCTCGTTCCGCTCCTGCATGGGCACGTTGAGGACGAACAGGCGGTCGGTCCGCTGGCGGCGCCACTGCGCCCAGTCGTCCAGGAAGCTGACGTTGCCCTCGATGCCGGCCCACTGGTCACCGGGCAGATAGGTGTGCCCGACCCGGATCTCCTTGCCGCCCAGCCAGTTCGACAGGAACGGGATGCGGGCCACGCCGGGGGGCCCGTAGTCGAGGTAGGCACCCATGGCGATGTCGGAGTGAGAGTTCTGCTCCTCGGGGGCCGCGAGGGCGGCCCCGGTGGCGAGCAGTCCGGCCGTCACCGTTCCGATGCAGGTGCTCGCCAGTCGGCGGCGTGGTCTGGGCATGGCGTCTCCCGAGCTTTCCTGAATCGGTGTGCTTACCAAAGACGTTAGGCATCACATCTGACGAATGGCCTGTCCGGTGACCTCTGCATAGGCCATTCGCACCTGCGCACTCTCCCCGCTTGGTCCGACTAGGTGAAAGACACCGTTCCCATGCACGCGCATCCCAGCCAAGTGCCCGCAGTTCTGCTCAGACTCGATCGGAATCCGTTCCACCACGGAACCCTCGGCGCCGTCAGATCCCTTGGGCGCGCGGGTGTGGAGGTCCATGCCGTCGTCGAGGCCGGGGGAGGTCCCATGGGGCGTTCGCGCTACCTGCGTGCCGTGCATCCCGGACCGTCCGGCGGACTCGACCCCGAGGCGCCCGAAGCGCTGCTGGAGTGCCTGACCGGGGTCTCCGAGCAGATCGGCCGCCCTGCGGTGCTCATCGCCATGGACGACCTCAGCGCGATCGCGGTGTCACGGGTGGCCCCGATGCTGACGGACCGTTTCCGGATCCCCCATCAGCCCGACGACCTGCCCGCGCGGGTGGCCGACAAGGCCGAGCTGTCACGGCTCTGCGCCCGGTGGGACGTACCGCACCCGGAGACCGTGATCCCGGCGAGCGGGTCCGAGGCGGCGGATGCCGCGTGGCGGCTGGGGCTTCCGGTGATCGCCAAGTGGAGCCGGCCGTGGCTGCTGCCCTCCGGCACGGGCCTGCGCAGCACCACCCTGCTCCACGCGGCCGCCGAGGCGCGGCGGCTGTACGAGCGCTCGGACGAGGCGGGGAGCCGACTGCTGCTCCAGCGGTTCCTGCCGGCCGGGCCGGACACCGACTGGTTCTTCCACGGCGCGTTCGCCCGGGGCGGGCGTCCGCTGATCACCGGGTCGGGGCGCAAGGAGATGTCCTGGCCGGTGCGGACGGGGCTGACGGCGGTCGGGCGCTGGCTGCCGGATCCGGCGGTGGAGGAGGCGGGTCTGCGGCTCGCCGAGCGGCTCGGCTACCAGGGGATCCTGGACCTGGACTTCCGCCGGGACGAGCAGGGCGTCTTCCGCCTGGTGGACTTCAACCCGCGTCCGGGGGCGCAGTTCAGGCTCTTCACGGACGCGGGCGGCCTGGACGTGGTCCAGGCGATGTACCTGGACCTGACGGGCCAGCGGGTCCCGGAGCCGTCCGGCGGACCGGGCCGGGTGTTCGTGGCGGAGAACTACGCCCTGCTCGCGGCGGTGCGCGGCCGCTCGCTCCCGCGCCGTCCCCCGGCTCCGCCCCCCGGGGCGGCCGCCGCGGCCGCCCCCGCGCGCCGGGGCCGGGAGCGGGGGCAGGTGGAGGCGGCGTGGTTCGCGGGCGACGACCCGATGCCGTTCCTGGCGATGCTCGCCGCCTTCCTGGGCCGGGGTGCGTTCAAGGGCTTGCGGGTGCTGCGCGGGGTCCCCGAGCAGGGCCGCCGGACGGCCCGGGCGGTGGTCCGGGCCCCGCACCAGCGGGGCCGGGAGCTGCCCCCGCCCGCCGCGGCCGGGGCCCCCCGGGTGTCCGCCCGGTCCTGCCCCCCGCCCCCCCCCCCCCAAGCCCCAGGGGAGACAAACCAACCCCTGACACAGTGGCACGGTGCCACGGTGGACTCCTAAGAAAGGGTAGACGAA
>NZ_JBHUBS010000012.1:261443-288666 GCF_042788835.1 Streptomyces sp. NPDC056883
GGGGGGGGCGGGGATCTCCCCCCTCCCCCCGTGGCGGGGTCCTCTGGCGGCTCGTCTGGTTCCGCCACCCGACCCCCCCCGCCGGAGGCCCCGGCGGAGCCGGACGAGCTCGTGACGCGGTGACGTTGTGACGCGGTGACGTCGTAAGACGGTGAAGCCGCAGGGGTGCAAGGCGTCGCGGGGCGCAGGTGGCAGTGGACGAACCATGAGGCTGGAGGGACTGCGGTGACACGGATGGACGACCTCGTGGTGGTCGGAGCGGGGCCCTACGGGCTCTCGATCGCGGCCCACGCGGCCGGTGCGGGGCTCGAGGTGCGGATCCTCGGACGGCCCATGGCCTCCTGGCGGGACCACATGCCCGAGGGCATGTACCTCAAGTCGGAGCCGTGGTCCTCCAACTTGTCGGCGCCCGGCGGGCGTTACACGCTGGCCGAGTACTGCGCGGCCCGCGGGATCGCCGCCGAACACGGAACTCCCCTGCCCATCGGGACGTTCAGCGCGTACGGGCTCTGGTTCGCCCGGCACGCGACACCCCCGGTGGAGGAGGCGACCGTCACCGAAGTCACCCCGCAGGGCGGGGGTTTCCTGGTCCGCACCGCCGAAGGGCCGCCGCTGCTCGCGCGGACGGTCGCACTGGCCGTGGGCGTGATGCCGTTCGTCCGGTACCCCGAGGCGCTACGGGAGCTGCCCGCGGCCCACTACTCGCACAGCAGCGGCCACCGCGACCTGACCCGCTTCGCCGGCCGCGAGGTGGCCGTGCTCGGCGCCGGGCAGGCGGCCCTGGAGACCGCGGCCCTGCTCGCGGAGAACGGGGCCCGGCCGTGCCTCGTGGCCCGGCGCTCCCGGCTCAACTGGAACACCGTCCCGCAGCCGCTGCGGCGGCCCCCGCTGCGCGCCCTGCGCACTCCGCACAGCGGCCTCGGCACGGGCTGGCGCAGCTGGGCCTGGTCGGAGCTGCCCTGGGCGGTGCGCCGGCTGCCCGCGCCCACCCGGGAGCGGATCGCGGCGACCGCGCTGGGCCCGGCCGGAGCCTGGTGGCTGCGGGAGCGCTTCGAGCGGCGGGTCCCCGTGCTGCTCGGGCACCGGTTGCAGCGTGCGGTCCCGGCGGGCGGGCGGACCCGGCTCGGGCTGTCCACCGCCGCCGGGGAGTCCGTCGTCCTGGACACCGCGCACGTGATCGCGGCGACCGGCTTCACCCCGGACCTGGCCCGGCTGGAGCTGCTCGACGCGGGGCTGCGGGCCGCGCTGGTCACCGTAGGGGAGAGCGGGACGCCGGAGCTGAGTCCCGGCTTCGAGTCCTCGTGGCCGGGGCTGTTCTTCGCGGGGCTGCTGACCGCTCCCTCATTCGGCCCTTCCATGCGATTCGTGCACGGTGCCGGCTTCACGGCGGGGAGACTGGTGTCAGGAGTCCGCAAGCGTCTGGGGGCCCGGGGCCCGCTGACGGGTTCCACCGGTGCGCCCCGGGCCGACCGGGCTCCCGCTGCCGGGCACAGAGCGTGAGAGCCAGTCACCACACGTGAGAGGTGTCGCGATGAGCGATGAGCGCGCACAGGGCCGGGGCTGGGTGAGGATCCCGGCCAGCCGTGCGGAGCAGCCCGGCACGACGAGGGCGGCGCCCCCGCAGCCGCAGGGGCAGTCTCCGTACGCGCAGTCTCCGTACGCGCAGTCTCCGTACGGGCGGTCCTCCGGGCAGGACGCGTCTGCGCAGGACCCGTACCCGCACGCTCCGCACGCGCACGGCCGGCACGCGCAGGCCCCGTATCCGCAGGTCCCGTACGACCCCTCGATGATCTACCTCTCCCTCGTCAAGCGCTGGCAGGAGGCCGGACGCACCCTTCCGGGGCATCCTGACGAGGAGTGGGAGCGGCTCATTTCCCAGCCGTGCTGGCCCGGCCGTTAGGTGGTGTGAGTCTCGTGGCAGCGGCGGAGCGACGCGACAACAGACCGGAGGCCCCCGGGAGCCCGGGTGGCGCCGGGAACGACGGGCATCCCCTCATCGGCCCGGGCGAGCGGCTCGCGCTCAACGGCATGGGCAGCTTCGAGTGGGACCTCGGCGCGGGGACCCTGGACATGGACGAGGCCGGGATGGCGGTCTTCGACCTGGAGGGGGAGGAGTACGACCGCACCCCCGACAGCCTGGGGCTGCGGATCCCGGTCGACGACGCCGCGCGGCTCCGGGACACCGTCCAGGGCGTCCTGGACGGCGGGGAGGAGACGTACGGCCAGTACTTCACGGTGCAGCGGCGCGACGGCCGGGACCAGTGGACGCACACCCAGGGCCGGGTCCTGCGGGACGCGGAGGGGCGCCCGGTGCGCATCGTCGGCATCGTCCGGGACGCGACGGCCGAGCTCGCCCACCTCACGGTGCTGCGCAAGCTGGAGTCGGCGCGCGCCCAGCAGGCGACCATCGTGCAGCGGACCACCGAGGCCCTGTCGCGGGCGGTGACGGTCGATGACGTGACGGCCACGCTGACGGGTGCGGGGGCGCTGGAACGGCTCGGCGTCGACGGAATGGCGCTGGGACTGGTCGAGGGCGGCCACATCAAGATCATCGCGCTCAGCGGGGAGTCCCTGGAGATCCTCAGCGAGCGCAAGTTCACCCGGCTGGACGGCTCGCTGCCGCTCTCGCAGGCGGTGCTCAGCCGGAAGGCACGTTTCGTCACCTCGCTGACCGAGCTGGCGGAAGAGTTCCCGCTGCTCTCCGACTACCTGAACCGCATCCAGTACGACGCGGCCGCCTACCTCCCGCTCATCGCACAGGCCGAATCCATCGGCGGACTGGTGCTCTTCTACCGTCGCCGCACCGACTTCAGCCCCGAGGAGCGCAACCTCTGCCTGGGCCTGGCGGGCATCGTCGCCCAGTCGCTCCAGCGGGCGCTCCTCTTCGACCAGGAGCGCGAGTTCGCCACCATGCTGCAGGCCGCCATGCTGCCGCGGCGGATCCCCGAGATCACCGGCGGGGAGATCGCGGTGCGCTACCACTCGGCCTGGAGCGGGCGCGAGGTCGGCGGGGACTGGTACGACGTCATCTCCCTGCCCCGCGACCGCGTCGGCATCGTCGTGGGCGACGTCCAGGGCCACGACACCCACGCGGCCGCCATCATGGGCCAGCTCCGCATCGCACTGCGGGCCTACGCGGGCGAGGGCCATCCGCCCTCCACCGTGCTGGCGCGCGCCTCCCGCTTCCTGGCCGAGCTGGACACCGAACGGTTCGCGACCTGCATGTACGCGCAGGTCGACCTGGAGACCGGAGGCGTACGAGCGGTCCGCGCGGGCCACCTCGGACCGCTGATCCGGCACACGGACGGGCGAACGGGCTGGCCCAACGTGCGCGGCGGCCTGCCGCTCGGGCTGGCCACCGTCTTCGAGCAGGAGGAGTTCCCCGAGACCCGGCTCGACCTGGTCCCCGGCGAGACCCTCGTGCTGTGCACCGACGGGCTCGTGGAGGAGCCCGGCACCGCCATCACCCAGGGCATGGAAGCCCTCGCCCACGCCGTCCGCAGCGGCCCGCAGGGGGCCGGGGCGCTCGCCGACCACCTCTCGGACCGGCTGTGGGAGCGCTGGGGCTCCGGCGACGACGTGGCCCTGCTGGTGCTGCGCCGGGCCCCCGACCCGGGCACGCACCGGGCACCGCGCATCCACCAGTACGTCCACCAGGCGGACCCGGAGGGGCTCTCGGAGGCCCGCTACGCCCTGCGGCAGGCGCTGCGCGACTGGGGCATGCCGGAGCTCGCCGACGACGTGGAGCTGGCGGCGGGAGAGCTGCTGGTCAACGCCCTGCTGCACACCGACGGCGGAGCGGTGCTGACGATGGAGGTGCTGCCGGAGCCGGTCCGGCGGATCCGGCTGTGGGTCAAGGACCGCTCCAGCGTGTGGCCGCGGCGGCGGACCCCGGGGGAGGCGGCGACCACGGGGCGCGGGCTGCTGCTGGTGGACGCGCTGGCCACGCACTGGGGGGTGGAGTCCCGGGGCGACGGCAAGGCGGTGTGGTGCGAGTTCTCGGCGGCGGGCAGCGCGGCGCGGAGCGCCCCGTGAGGGGGCGGACCGTGGCCGTGCGCGCCGTGACCGCACGCCCGGTGGCCGTGCGCCCGGTGACCGCGCGGATCGTGACCGCGCGCTCACGTCGAGTTGTGGGGTGGTGGGGGCGGGGCGATGATGCCGCCATGGAACGGTTTCTGTGGAACCTCCCGTGCGCCGGCTGAGCAAGCGCGCGGTGACGGGCGTCCTGGCCCTGCTGCTGTGCGCGGCCGGGGCGGCGACGGCGGTGGACTGGTCGACCGGGCGTCCGGACACGGACCCGGGGTGTCAGACGGTGGCCTTCATGTCGATGACGGGCGAGGCGCCCGCGTGCCGGTGACGGGGCAGGGCCACGGCCCCGGCCCCCGGTAGCGGCGGCTACCGGAGGGGCGTACGCGCGCACCGCGGGGCGGTGGCTACCGGTGGTCGATCACCCGGACCGGGTGGGCGTCCTGCGCGACCGTGTCGATCGACCGGGGCAGCAGTCCGCCGCCGAAGCGGATCTCCTGCAGCTCGGCCTTGGCCAGCGCCTCGCCGGCGTGCACGGTCGGGGTGAGCCGGAGGGTGCCGTGCGCCGACCAGTCGTGCACCTCGCCGTCGCACTGCGCGTCGCCGCCGCCGATGCTGAGGCGGACGTCCTCCTGCTCGATGGTCGCCTTGATCTGAACCGTTCCCGAGGGTGACGGCGCGGAGCAGTGGTACTCACCGAAAAGGTGGATCGTGCCGTCGGGGGCGATGTGGGCTTCCGAAGATACGTAAATGTCATTTCCGTAAGGTGCGCTGCCGTGGGGCGCGGCATTCGCCGGGGCGGTGAATACCGCCGTGGCGCCCAGTGCGGCGAGTGCGGCCAAGGCCATGCGGGGGCCGGTCGCGGCCATCGTTCCTCCTGTTGGACGAGGGGTGCAGGGGTTTGCGGAATTCCGCCGGAACGCATTGTGCTGGCATATGGAGGTCAATGCGTTCCGCGGACTCGTGTCGGTGTGTGCAATTGCCCGCTCGGGCGCGTGAGACTGACCGGAATACGTCCCCGAAGATCCCCGAAGGGATCCCGCATGCGTCAGCCCGCTCTTGTCACGGCCGCCCTCCTCCCGATCCTGCTGTTCGGTGCCACGGCCTGCTCCGGCGCCCCCGAAGGGGCCGCGCTCGCCCCGGCCGCGGTGCCCGCCGTGCCGGTCGACGACGGTGCTCCGGGTGTCGGGGACGATCCCGCGGCCGAGCGGGACGGGGTGGCGCGGGCCGCTTCGAAGGACGCCCATGTGGGTGACTCCGTACGGGTCAGGGGCCGGGAGGTGGGCCGCCACCTCCAGGTGGTGCTGGGTGCTTACGTCGACCCGGCGGTCAGTGTCGAGAAGAACTTCGCCCCGCCGGCGGGCAAGCGCTGGGTGGCGGCCTCGATGTCCTTCGTCAACGTCGGCGGGGCCTCGTACGGGGCTCTCGGGCGCATGTGGGCGCTCGACGGCGCGGGGCAGCGCCACCCGGTGGTGCCCACGGGGGAGCTCACGACCGGCAAACCGCTCGTCTTCGATTCGCTCTCGGTCGGTGAGCGGGCCGAAGGATGGGTGGTGTTCGAAATTCCGGAAAACGCGCGCATCGTTCGGCTCCAGTACCAGGACGCGAACATGGTGGCGAATTCCGGAGGTGGATTCTGGGCCGTCTAGCCCGCCCGGGTGAAACGGCGTCAAAGGGCCGGGGCGGTGACCACTAAGGTGCGGCGCATGACTTCTACCCAGGCCGAACTCGACCGCTCCAAGCTCGGCACCCTTTCGGTGCTCGCGTGGATCGGCGACCCCGAAGAGGCCCACGACATTCCCTATCTCCTCGCCTACATCCTCGGGGACGGTCCCGACGGCCCCGCGGCGAGCGAGGCGGCCGCCCGCGGGCTCCTGGAGGAGATCGGCCTGCCCATCGGCGACGTGGTGATGGACGGCGTCCGCAACCCGTCCTCCTTCCCGGTGCAGATCCTCCTGGAGGGCAACCAGATCGCGCTGACCCTGCCGGGCATGAACGCGAAGTGCATCGCCCCGCCGGAGTGGGTCAAGGCGGCGGCCGACAGCGGGCAGGCGTACTTCCTCTTCGCCACCCGCGCCTGGCCCGAGGCGGTGCCCGGACAGCCGGTCGAGGCCGAGACGCTGCAGGCGTTCGCGGGTGACACCGAGGTGCTCAACCACAGCGCCCACGCCGTCCTCGCGGTGCGCCGCCTGCAGCGCTAGGCACCCTTGGCGCCAGGCACCCTTGGCGCCAGGCACCCTTCGCGCGCCCGGCGTGCGTCGGCCCCCGCTCCGGCCGCCGGGCTCCCAGCCTGCCCGGTGGCCGGTCCGCCCGCTCCGGGCCCGCGCTCCGGTCCCGCCCTCCGGGCCGCCCTCCGGGCCGCGCTCCGGCCGGCCTACGGCTGTTCGAAGGCGAAGCGCAGCGAGCGGACCCGGTTGTCGAAGCTGGACCCGGCCAGGTCCGGCAGTCCGACCGCGCGCAGTCCCACCGGGCGGGTCAGCAGCTCGCGGAAGAGCGCCTTCATCTCCACCCGGGCCAGGTGCGCGCCCAGGCAGAAGTGCGGTCCGCCGCCGCCGAACCCCAGGTGGGGGTTGGGGGAGCGGGTGATGTCGAAGGCGTCCGGATCGGGGAAGACCTCCTCGTCGCGGTTGGCGGAGGCGTAGTACAGCACCACCTTGTCGCCGGGGACGAACGCGTGGCCGCGCAGGGTGTGTTCGGCGGCGACCGTCCTGCGGAACTGGATGATCGGCGTGGAGTGGCGGATCATCTCGTCCACCGCGCCGTCCGCGTGCGCCTCGAAGTCCGCGACCAGCAGGTCGCGTTGGTCCGGGTGGTCGGTCAGCAGGGTCAGGCCGTGGGTGATGGCATTGCGGGTGGTCTCCACCCCGGCCACCATCAACAGGGAGAAGAACGCGCCGAGCTGGCGGGCACCGAGCGCCTCACCGTCCACGTTCGCGCAGACCAGGGCCGAGATCAGGTCGTCGGTCGGGTTCTCGCGCCGCTCCCGCCCGATCCCCGCCACCATCCGCTGCATCCGGGCCAGGGCCCGCAGTCCGCGCCCGGGCATCCGCAGCCGGGCCGTCAGGCCCCGTTCGACGCCGATGTTCTCGGAGGCGTGGTTGACGCGGTCGGCGATCTCGGCGCGGTAGCGCTCCGGGATGCCCATCATGTTGCAGATGACCTCCAGGGGCAGCTTCGAGGCCACCGCCTCGACGAACTCGTCCGGCCGCCGGTCCAGTACGTCGTCCACGATGCGCGCCGCCACCGCGTGGATGTCCTCCTCGGCGGCCGCCAGCAGCCGGGGGGTGAAGGCCCGCTGCACGATCTTGCGCAGCTGCGCGTGCTCGGCGCCGTCCAGGTTGACCATCGAGTCCCCGAACAGCGCCCGCACCCAGCGGGCCGGCTCGGGCGTCGTCACCCCGGGGGCGCTGGCGAACACCTTGGGCAGCCGGCTCGCCTCCTGCACGTCCGCGTGCCGTACGAGGGCCCAGTGCCCGGTGCCTTCGGGGACGAACACGGGGGAGTCCAGGGCCCGCAGGCGGGCGAAGGCGGCCAGCCGGTGGGCGGGGGGAGCCTGCCAGAAGGCCGGGTCGGCCAATTCCCTGCCGGGGTCTTGGCCGGGGACCGGTCCGGGGCGTTGCGCGGGGAGTGTCATGGCCTGAAAACGGTGCCGGGGGCGCCGGGGTGACGGTTCTGGCGCGGCGCCGTTGCCGGGGGCTCCGCCCCCGGACCCCCCGCGCCTCAAACGCCGGCGGGGCTGAAGATCGCCTCAAACGCCGGCGGGGCTGGATTGGGCGGGGCTGGACGGGGCCTGGTTGGCCAGGGTGAGGCCGACCACCACCGTGGCCGTCGCGACCAGGCCCGCGTACAGGACCGCGTACGGGCCCGTCCAGGTGCAGGCCAGGACCGCCAGGGCGGAGACGGGCAGGGTCAGTTGCTGGGCGATGCCCCGCTTGAAGTGGCGGGAGTGCAGCAGCCAGACCATCAGCAGGAAGAGCGCGGTCGGGACGGTGACGGCCGCGTTCGCGGCGAGCTGGGAGACGTGCGCCTTGCCGACCGCGTGCTCGACCGCGACCTCGATGCCCGCGCCGATCGCCGCGCCCGAGGCGAAGATCAACAGGTGGCCGTACCCCCACGGGATCGCCTCCCGGTTGGAGGTCAGGTGCTCGTGCATCGGCACCGCGAAGTAGATCCACCAGGCGGCGAAGACGATGAGCAGCCCTCCGGCCGCGATCGGCAGGAGCTCGCCCAGGGCCTCGTGCTCGTCGAGCGCCGACTTCACGGCCACCGTGCTCGCCGCGATCGTCTCGCCGAGCACGATGATCGTGAACAGGCCGTAGCGCTCCACGATGTGGTGGGCGTGCCACGGCGTCTGGTGGCCGCGCTCGGCCACCACCGGAACCATCAGCTCCGCGACGACCAGGATCAGGAACAGCCAGCGCTTGGCGCCGTCCGGGACGAACAGCAGGGCCACCCAGCCGGCCTGGCAGAGGACCAGCCCGGCCGCGTACTTCAGGGCTGCCGCGCGGGCCTCGCCGCGTTCGCCGGAGGCGGCCCGCAGCCATTGGGCGGTGAGGGCGACGCGCATGATCAGGTAGCCGATGACGGCCACCGTCCAGTCGTTCTGGTCGAACGCCCGGCTCACGCCGGCCGCGTAGACGAGCACGCCGGAGATCTGGACGAGCGTCGCGATCCGGTAGGGCACGTCGTCGCAGTCGTAGGCGGAGGCGAACCACGTGAAGTTCATCCACGCCCACCACACGCCGAAGAACACGAACATGTAGCTGATCACCCCGCTGCCGGGATGGCCCTCGGCCAGCGCGTGCACGAGCTGGGCGCCCGCCTGCGCGATGGCGACGACGAAGCACAGGTCGAAGAACAGCTCCAGCGGGGTCGCGGCGCGGTGGCCCTCGTCCCGGCTGCGGGCGGTCATGGGTACGTAAGCCAGAGCCATACCGCCCAGGACAGCAGCCCTACGGGGCTCAGCAGGCGAGGCGCGCGGCCCTCAGGGCCCGTGTGCCCCGGGCGGACTCGTACCGGCCCAGGACGAGCCGGGCCAGCCGCGGGTGGTCGGCCAGCGGCTCCGAGACCGTCCAGGCGGCCGAGGCGTTCAGGGTGCGCGTGAAGCGGCCCGGGGCCAGCAGGTGCGCCGCCACCGCGATCCGGCGGTATCCGGCGGCCTGGAAGGAGGCCAGGGCTTCGTCGACGGTCGGCCCGGCGGAGGTGAGGTAGGCGGGGACCGCGGGGACGGGGGCGGCCCCGTCGTCGTACTCCAGCAGGGCGGACAGCTGGGCCGCGCAGGTCTCCGTACCGGCATTGCCGCCGGGGCGGGAGGACCCGGCGCCGGCCACCACCACCGCGTCGGCCCGGGTGTACGGGCCGCGGCGGCGCTCGGCCTCGCGCAGGCGGCTGTGCAGGGCGCGGGCGATGTCGCGCTCGCCGCTGAGGCCCTCGGTGAGCACGCAGCCGGTGCCCTCCAGGACGGCGGGTATGTCCACGCGGCGGTGGAAACCGTCGCCGAGCAGCAGGGGGACGACCACGGCGTACGGATGCTCCCGTACGACCTCGGCGAGCGAGGGGCGCTGCACGTCGAGGTGCCCGACCAGCGCGTGCACCCCGCTGATGGCCTCGACGGCGGCGACGAGCCGGTCGATGGTCGCGGCGGCCTCCGGTACCGCGCTGCCGTGGACGGCGATGACGAGCATGTGGTCTGCCTCCCTGATCCGGCCCCGGGTCCCCCCTCCCACGCTAGGCGCGGAGCGGGTCCGGGGGAGCCTGGCCAAGGGCCTGCGCGAGGGGCCGGAGGTCCTGTGCGGAAAGGGCCGTTTCCCCGTCCCCAGGGGTCCTTTTCGGGCGTTCGGGGCCGCGGTGCGGACCTACCGTCGAAGGGTCGGAACGCTTGCAGGCGCGACGTCCCCGCCCGGCCGCCTTGGCCTCCCGGGGCCCGCGCGGCACAGGGACACACGGAGTGAGATCGATGGGGCAGACGCTGGTTGTCATCGGCCACGGCATGGTGGGGCACCGCCTGCTGGAGGCGCTCGCCGAGCGTGACGCGCTCGCCGACCCGACCCGCCCCGAGCGCGGCGGCTGGCAGGTCACCGTCCTCGCGGAGGAGGAGCGCCCCGCCTACGACCGCGTGCACCTGTCCGCGGCCTTCACCGGCTCCACCGGCGAGGATCTGTCCCTGGTGGCGCCCGGCTTCCTGGAGAAGCACGGCATCGACCTGCGCCTCGGCGACCCGGCGGAGCTGATCGACACCACCGCCCGTACGGTCACCGCCCGCTCCGGCGACGTGCTCGGCTACGACGCGCTCGTGCTGGCGACCGGCTCCTACCCCTTCGTGCCGCCGATCGACGGCGCCGACGCGGAGGGCTGCTTCACCTACCGCACGCTCGACGACGTCGAGGCCCTGACCGCGTACGCCGCGGGCGCCGACGTCCGGACCGGTGTGGTCATCGGCGGCGGACTCCTCGGCCTGGAGGCGGCGGGCGCGCTCCGCACGCTCGGACTGGCCACGCACGTCGTGGAGTTCGCGCCCCGGCTCATGCCGCTGCAGGTGGACGACGGCGGAGCGGCCGCCCTGCGGGCCACCATCGAGTCCATGGGCGTCGCCGTGCACACGGGCGTCGGTGCGGCCGGCGTGCAGATCCACCCCGACGGGCGGGCGCAGGCGCTCCGGCTGACCAGCGGCGAGGAGATCGGCTCCGACGTCGTGGTCTTCTCGGCCGGTGTGCGGCCGCGCGACCGGCTGGCCCGTGAGTGCGGGCTCGCCGTGGGCGACCGCGGCGGGGTCGTCGTGGACGGCCACTGCCGCACCAGCGACCCGTACGTC
This sequence comes from Streptomyces sp. NPDC056883, assembly GCF_042788835.1. NCBI lineage: Bacteria > Bacillati > Actinomycetota > Actinomycetes > Kitasatosporales > Streptomycetaceae > Streptomyces > Streptomyces sp. NPDC056883. The sequence goes on from NZ_JBHUBS010000012.1 coordinate 272,281, forward strand.
TATGCGATCGGCGAGTGCGCGCAGACCGTCGACGGCAAGGTCTACGGGCTGGTCGCTCCCGGCTACCAGATGGCCGAGACCGTCGCCGAGGCCCTCGCGGGCGCCGGCGAGCTGACCTTCACCGGGGCCGACACCTCCACCAAGCTCAAACTGATGGGCGCCGACGTGGCCTCCTTCGGTGACCCCTTCGCCCCCGAGGGCCGGGACGGGGCCGTCTCGGTGGTCTTCTCCGACGCCCGCGAGGGCGTCTACAAGAAGCTGCTGCTGGGCCCCGACGGCGCGCTGCTCGGCGGAATCCTGGTCGGCGACGCGGAGGCGTACGGCTCGCTGAAGCCGCACGCGGGCCGGCAGCTGCCGGCCCCGCCGGAGGCCTTCATCCTGCCGTCGAGCGAGGGCGTGGCCCTGCCCGGAGCGGACGCGCTGCCCGATGACGCCGTGGTGTGCAGCTGCCACAACATCACCAAGGGCCGCGTGCGCGAGGCGGTGGTCGCGGAGTCCCTCACCGACATCGGCGGCATCAAGAAGTGCACCAAGGCCGGCACGGGCTGCGGCGGCTGCATCGGCACGCTGCAGGCGGTCCTGGACGCCGAACTGGCCGCGGCGGGCGTCGAGAAGCCGCGCGGGCTGTGCGAGCACTTCACCCTGACCCGGGCGGAGATCTACGAGAAGATCCGCACCGAGCGCATCCGCAGCTTCAGCGAACTGCTGGAGTCCTACGGCGAGGGCGGCGAGGGCTGCGCCGTCTGCAAGCCGGTCGTCGCGAACGTCCTGGGCACCCTCGCCCCCGACCTCGGCATCGGACACATCCTGGCGGGCGAGCAGGCGGCCCTGCAGGACTCCAACGACCTCTTCCTCGCCAACCTCCAGAAGGACGGCACCTACTCGGTCATCCCGCGCGTCGCCGGCGGCGAGATCACGGCCGAGCAGGTCATCGCCCTCGGCGAGGTGGCCAGGGACTACGGCCTCTACACCAAGATCACCGGCGCCCAGCGCATCGGCCTCTTCGGGGTCCGCAAGGAGCAGCTGCCCGACATCTGGCGACGGCTCGGCGGCGCCGGGTTCGAGTCCGGGCAGGCGTACGGGAAGTCCCTGCGCGCGGTGAAGTCGTGCGTGGGAGCCCGCTTCTGCCGCTTCGGGCAGGGCGACTCCATCCAGCTCGCGATCGACCTGGAGCTGCGCTACCGGGGTCTGCGCACCCCGCACAAGTTCAAGGGCGGCGTCTCGGGCTGCCTGCGCGAGTGCGCGGAGGCGCGGGGCAAGGACATCGGCGTCATCGCCACCGCCAACGGCTGGAACCTGTACGTCAGCGGCAACGGCGGCGCGACCCCGCGCCACGCCGACCTGCTGGCCTCGGACCTGAACACCGCCGAACTCTTCGCGCTGATCGACCGGTTCCTCATGTACTACATCCGCACCGGCGAGCGCCTGGAGCGGACGGCGGCCTGGCTGGAGCGGCTCGGCGGCAGCGGCGCGGGCATGGACCACCTGAAGGAGGTCCTGATCGAGGACTCGCTCGGCATCTGCGCGGAACTGGAGGCGCAGATGGAGCGCCACGTGTCGGCGTACGAGGACGAGTGGTCCGCGGTCCTGGAGGACCCGGCGGCGCTGGAGCGCTTCGGGACCGTGGACTTCGGTGCGGCCGAAGGCGCCGAAGGCGCGGCGCAGGCGCTGGAGCCGGGCCGCGGGCGGACCGCGGTGCTGCCGGACGGCACCGAGGCCGCGGTCTTCAAGGACCGCGCGGGCGAGGTCTACGCGGTCGGCAACCGGGACCCCTTCTCGGGGGCCGACGTCATCGCCAACGGCATCATGGGCTCGCGCGACGGGGTGCCCGTCGTGGCCTCGCCGATGCACAAGCAGGTCTTCGACCTGCGGACCGGCATCTGTCTGGACGACCCCGAGGTGTCCCTGCCGCTGGTAGAGCTCAAGCCCTAAGGCTCTGCGGCCGCCGTACCAACGCACTGTGGGCGATGGGACCTTGTCCTGTCGCCCACACGACGTTCTCCCCTGATGCCGGGCACCCCTGTAGGCGGACCCTAAGAAGGTCAGGGCTTTCAGCTTCATTTTTCTCAACTCCTCCGAACCTTCAGACCCCTTCGACCTTCAGGAAATGCCATGAGTTCCGCCAAGCAGGACGCGCGCGCGGCGACCGGCCGAGTGCAGGCGCCCGATCCGGCGCAGTACCGCCCCGGCCGCACGATCACGGAGTGGACGCCGGAGGATCCGTCCTTCTGGCAGACCACGGGCAAGAAGGTCGCCACCCGCAACCTGTGGATCGCGGTACCGGCCCTGCTGGTGGCCTTCGTGGTCTGGCAGGTCTGGAGCATCACGGCGACCAACCTCAAGGACGTGGGCTTCGGCTTCTCCCAGTCCCAGCTGTTCTGGCTGACCGCCGTTCCCGGCATCACGGGCGGCACCGCCCGCATCCTGTACACCTTCATCGGCCCGATGATCGGCCAGCGCCGCTTCACCGCGATCTCCACCGTCGTGCTGATCGTGCCGCTGCTGTGGCTGGGCTTCGCGGTGCAGGACCCCACCACCTCCTACACCACGCTGGTCGCCATCGCCGCGCTCTGCGGCATCGGCGGCGCCAACTTCTCCTCCTCCCTGGCCAACATCGGCTTCTTCTACCCGAAGCAGGAGAAGGGCAACGCGACCGGAATCAACGGCGGCCTGGGCAACCTGGGCGTCTCCGTGGTCCAGCTGCTCACCCCGATCCTGATCACCACCTCGGTCCTGGCGATCGGCTCGGGCCAGAAGAAGGCGGACGGCTCGGAGATCTACCTCCAGAACGCCGCGTTCGTCTGGGTGCCGGTCCTGATCGTCCTCGCGGCCGTCGCCTGGTTCGGCCAGAACGACCTGAAGGTGGCCTCCACCCCCTTCAGCCAGCAGAAGATCATCTTCAAGCGCAAGCACAACTGGCTGATGACCTGGCTCTACGTCGGCACCTTCGGCTCCTTCATCGGTTTCGCGGCGGCGCTCCCGCTGCTCATCAAGACGACCTTCCCGGCGTACTCCGTGGCCACCTACGCCTGGATGGGCCCGGCGCTCGGCGCGCTGGCACGCTGGGCCGGCGGCTGGATCGCCGACAAGTTCGGCGGCGCACGGGTGACGATCCTGTCCTTCGTGGGCATGGGCGCGTCGATCATCGGCGTGATCACCTTCCTGCCGGCCGGCTCGGACTCCGGCTCCTTCTACGGCTTCTTCTTCTGCTTCCTGTCGGCGTTCTTCTTCTCGGGCATCGGCAACGGCTCGACCTTCCGCCAGATCCCGGTGATCTTCCGCGGCCAGCACCTCGCGGGCCTGACGGAGGGCACCCCGCAGTACGCGAAGGCGCTCAAGCAGGCCGAGATCGAGTCGGGCGCGGTGACCGGGTTCACCGCGGCCATCGCCGCCTACGGCTTCTTCTTCATCCCGGCGATGTTCGCCAACTTCGCCGTGACCAGCGCGATGTGGGGCTTCGTCGGCTTCTACGCCAGCTGCGTCGTCGTGGCCTGGTGGTTCTACGCCCGCAAGGGCGCGGAGGCGCCCAGCTAGCCGGGAGCCCCTGGCTGGTCGGCCCGGGTGCGGGGTCGCTGCGCGAGCAGCACCCGGCTGCGCCCGGGCTTCCTGGGGCTCCGCCCCAGACCCCGCGCCTCAAACGCCGGCGGGGCTGGATTGGGCCAGGCCCGCGGTCGACCGCCGCGCCGTTGCCGGGGGCCAGCCCCCGGACCCCCGCGCCTCAAACGCCGGCGGGGCTGGATTTGGCTGCGCCCGGACCCCCGCTCCTCCATCGCCGGCGGGGCTGGATTTGGCTGCCCGGGCCCTCCGTGCCTCGCCGCCCGTGCTTCCGTAGAGACTGAAAGGCCACGCAGTGCTCGGCATGTTCCTGCAGCTCGCCGTCATGGTGGCGGCCATTGCTCTCGGGTCCCGCAAGGGCGGGGTGGCCATGGGGCTCTGGGGGGCCGTCGGGGTCTTCGTGCTCGCGACGTTCTTCGGGGTCACCCCCGCCGACACCTCCGGCATCGTCGACGTCATGCTGATCATCCTCGCGGTGATCATGGCCGCCGCCGCGATGGAGGCGGCCGGCGGCATCGACTACCTCGTCGGACTGGCCGAGAAGGCGATCCGCCGCAAGCCCAGCCGGGTGGTCTACGTGGCTCCCCTCGTGTCCTGGGCCTTCACCCTGGGCGCCGGCACCGCCCACGTCTTCTACCCCCTGCTCCCGGTGATCCACGACGTGGCCCGCGAAGGCGGCGTCCGGCCCGAGCGGCCCATCGCGGTCTCCTCCATCGCGGCCACCTTCGGTATCACCGCCTCGCCCGTCTCCGCGGCCATGGCCGCCATGATCGTGATGTTCGACGGGGACGGCTGGAACCTGCCCCGGATCATGGCCGTCGCCGTGCCGTCCACGCTGCTCGGCGTGCTCGTCGCGGCCACGGTGCAGTCCCGGATCGGCAAGGAGCTGGGGCAGGACGCCGAGTACCTGCGCCGGCTGGCCGCAGGTGAGATCGAGGCTCCGGCCCCGGCCGGAGCCGCCCCGCCGCTGCGGCCGCGGGCGCGCTGGTCCGCGTACCTCTTCCTCGGCGGGACCGTCGCCGTCGTCCTCAGCGGACTCTTCCCGGCGCTGCGCCCCGAGACGGCCAAGGGCCCGCTCTCGATGCCCGCCACCATCGAGATCCTGATGATGGCCGTGGCCGCGCTGATCCTGCTGCTGTGCAAGGTCGACGCCAAGCGGATACCCGGCACGGACGTGGCCAAGTCCGGGCTCGTCGCCGTCATCGGGGTCTTCGGGCTGTCGTGGCTGGGGCTTTCCTTCATCGGCGCCAACGAGGCCCGGATCACCGGTGCGCTCGGCGGGGTCGCACAGGACCACCCGTGGTTCTTCGCGATCATGCTGCTGCTCCTCTCCGCGCTGCTGTTCAGCCAGGCCACGACCACCAAGGCGCTGATGCCCCTAGGGCTCGCCCTCGGTATCCCGGCCCCCCTCCTCATCGCGATGTGGCCCGCCGTGAACGGCTACTTCCTCCTCCCCACCTACGGCACCTTCATCGCGGCGATCAACTTCGACAGGACCGGCACCACCCGCGTCGGCCGCTTCGTCGTCAACCACTCCTTCATGCTGCCCGGCCTGATCACCACGTGCGTCGCGGTATCCACAGGCTTCGCTCTGGTTCGGATTGTCTGACCGGTGCAGAATCTTGTGAAAGTTTTCACAAGCGCACGATGGACCTTTGACCTGCTCAAAGTGCCAGGTCAGGCGGGATGGGAGATCCTTGGGGCCGGGGATCAGGGGACTTTCGGGCCCCAGCTCGGGACCAACGCGGCGCCAAATGATCGATCAAAAGGCGTGCAATGGATACAAGCAATGAGGCGACTCGGAAGGTGCGGGCGATGACTGCCACCCCTGCGGAAACCACGAAGAACGGCGAGGCCTGGAACGGCTTCAAGGGCGGTCTGTGGCGCGACGCCATCGACGTCCGCGACTTCATCCAGCAGAACTACACGCCGTACGAGGGTGACGACACCTTCCTCGCCGGCCCCACCGAGCGCACCACCGCCGTGTGGAAGGCGATCACGGACAAGTTCCCGGAGGAGCGCGAGAAGGGCGTCTACGACGTCGCGTACGACATCCCGTCGTCGATCACCGCGCACGCCCCCGGTTACATCGACCGCGACAAGGACCTGATCGTCGGCCTCCAGACGGACGCCCCGCTCAAGCGCGCGATCATGCCCTACGGCGGCTGGCGCATGGTCGCCGGCGCCCTGGAGACCTACGGCTACCCGGTCTCCGACGAGCTGGAGAAGGTCTTCACGGAGTACCGCAAGACCCACAACGCCGGTGTCTTCGACGCGTACACCCCCGACATCCGCGCCGCCCGCAAGGCCGGCATCGTGACCGGCCTGCCGGACGCGTACGGCCGCGGCCGCATCATCGGCGACTACCGCCGCGTGTCGCTCTACGGTGTCGACCGCCTCATCGCCGTCAAGAAGGAGGAGAAGGAGGAGATCAACTCCCTCCCCGCGGGCAACCGCTCGCTGGAGGAGACGATCCGCCTGCGCGAGGAGCTCTCCGAGCAGATCCGCGCCCTCGCCGAGCTCAAGGCGATGGCCGCCTCCTACGGCTACGACATCTCCGGCCCGGCCACCACCGGCCGCGAGGCCATCCAGTGGCTGTACTTCGCGTACCTGGCCGCCGTGAAGGAGCAGAACGGCGCGGCCATGTCGCTCGGCCGCACCTCCACCTTCATCGACGTCTACCTCCAGCGCGACATCGAGGCGGGCATCCTCACCGAGGAGCAGGCCCAGGAGCTGGTCGACGACTTCATCATCAAGCTCCGCATCGTCCGCTTCCTGCGCACCCCGGAGTACGACGAGCTCTTCTCCGGCGACCCCACCTGGGTCACCGAGTCGATCGCCGGCATGGGCGAGGACGGCCGTCCGCTGGTCACCAAGACCTCGTTCCGCTACCTCCACACCCTCTACAACCTCGGTCCGGCCCCCGAGCCGAACATGACCGTCTTCTGGTCGCCCCAGCTCCCGCAGGGCTTCAAGGAGTTCTGCGCCCGGGTCTCGATCGACACCTCCTCGGTGCAGTACGAGTCCGACGAGCTGATGCGCCCGCGCTTCGGCGACGACACCGCCATCGCCTGCTGCGTCTCGGCCATGCCGGTCGGCAAGCAGATGCAGTACTTCGGCGCCCGCGTGAACGTCGCCAAGACCCTGCTCTACGCGATCAACGGCGGCCGCGACGAGAAGTCCGGAGCCCAGGTCGGCCCGTCCACCGGCGCCCTCACCTCCGAGGTGCTGGACTACGACGAGGTCATGGCGAAGTTCGACGAGCAGATGGAGTGGCTCGCCGACACCTACGTCCACGCCCTGAACGTCATCCACTACATGCACGACAAGTACGCCTACGAGCGCATCGAGATGGCGCTCCACGACCGCGACGTGCGCCGCACCATGGCCTGCGGCATCGCCGGCCTCTCGGTCGCCGCCGACTCGCTGGCCGCCATCAAGTACGCCAAGGTCACCGCCGTGCGCGACGAGACCGGCCTCGCCACCGACTACACCATCGAGGGCGACTACCCGGCCTACGGCAACAACGACGACCGTGTCGACTCGATCGCCGTCTGGCTGGTCGAGGAGTTCATGAAGAAGATCCGCAAGCACCCGACCTACCGCGGGGCCGAGCACACCCAGTCGGTGCTGACCATCACCTCGAACGTGGTCTACGGCAAGAAGACCGGCAACACGCCGGACGGACGCCGCGCCGGCGAGCCGTTCTCCCCGGGCGCCAACCCGATGAACGGCCGCGACACCCACGGCTACGTCACCTCGGCGCTGTCGGTCGCGAAGCTCCCGTACGAGGACGCCGAGGACGGCATCTCGCTGACCAACACCGTCACCCCCGACGGCCTGGGCCGCACCCCCGAGGAGCGGATCAAGAACCTGGCGGGTGTCCTCGACGGCTACATGGCGGTCGACGGCTTCCACATGAACGTGAACGTGCTCAACCGCGACACGCTCATGGACGCCATGGAGCACCCGGAGAACTACCCGCAGCTCACCATCCGCGTCAGCGGATACGCGGTGAACTTCGTCCGCCTCACGCGCGCTCAGCAGCTCGACGTGCTGAACCGCACCTTCCACGGTTCTCTCTGACCTTCGAGAGACCCACGAGCACGCGCGGCCCGGGGCCGGCCGTCACCCGGCCCCGGGACCGCGCGTCACCAGATCAGCCCACGGAATCTGGAAGCTGGAGCACCTGCCATGACCGTCCTCTTCGGTACGAGCCTCCCCGTCGGCCACGCCAACGCGATCAGCGTGGGTCCCGGCCAGGTCAGCGCTGGCCAGACGCCCGCCGCCGCCGCGACCCAGCGGCCGAGCGAGGGCACGGTGCACTCCTGGGACCTGTCCACCGGAGTCGACGGCCCCGGGACCCGGTTCGTGACCTTCCTGTCCGGCTGCCCGCTGACCTGCCTGTACTGCCACAACCCCGACACCATGCGGATGCGCAACGGCAAGCGCACCTCGGCCGACGACGTCATCGCCGAGGCCCGCAAGTACACCAAGTTCATCTCCGCCTCCGGGGGCGGCGCCACCATCTCCGGCGGCGAACCGCTGCTCCAGCCCGTCTTCGCCGGCGAACTGCTGCACCGGATGAAGAACGACCTCGGACTGCACACCGCGCTCGACACCTCCGGCTTCCTCGGCGCCCGCGCCACCGACGCGCTGCTGCGCGACGTGGACCTGGTCCTGCTCGACATCAAGTCCTGGGACCGCGAGACGTACAAGAAGGTGACAGGCCGTCCGCTGGAGCCCACCCTCGACTTCGCCCGCCGCCTCGCCGACCTCGGCAAGGAGGTGCACCTGCGGTTCGTGCTGGTGCCGGGACTGACCGACGCCCGGGAGAACATCGAGGGCGTCGCCGCCTTCGCCGGCGGCCTCGACAACATCTCGCGGGTCGACGTCCTGCCCTTCCACAAGCTCGGCGAGAGCAAGTGGGAGGCGCTCGACATGAAGTTCACCCTGCACGACACGCCGTCGCCGACCGCCGGACAGGTCGCCGAGGCGAAGGCGATATTCGCAGCGCAGGGACTGAACGCGGTCTGAGGGCGGGGCCCGCGCGCGGGCCCGCCCGAGTCCTCACTCGAACGGCGCACCGGTAAGCTCCGTATAACGGGCCAAATCGGTACAGACCACCTAGCGTGGTGCTGTGTCCGAGCCCTCAGATGTCATCGATGCCGCGCCGCCTCCACCGGCGCCCGAGACCCCGCCGCAGGCCGGGCGGTCCGTCACCGCACGGGCCACCCTGGCCGGCACCGTCGTCTCGCTCCTGCTCATCGTCGCGATCGTGCTCGGCAGCAGGCTGCTGCGGGACTTCGACTCGGCCCTGCTGCCCTACGCGGTCGCCACCGTCTTCCTGGCCTTCGGCGTGGCCTACCGGTACACCGTGTGGGTCTCGGCCCCCGGCGCGCGCCGCCTGTTCAAAAAGGGCTTCGGCAGCTTCTTCTCGGCCGACAACTTCCGCAAGGCGCCCACCGCCGTGCCGAAGATGATCGCCACCTACCTCGGCTTCCAGAAGTTCCTCGGCGCCCGCTCGCGCTCCCGCTGGATCGCCCACCAGCTGATGTTCTGGGGCTGCCTGCTCGCCGCGGCGATCACCTTCCCGCTGACCTGGGGCTGGTTCACCTTCACCGGCGACAGCGCGACGGGCCCCGGGTACGAGATGCGGATCTGGGGCATCAAGGTCCTCGGATTCGACTCCCTGAACATCCTGGGCTGGCTGATGTTCCACGGCCTGGACATCGCCGCCGTCCTCGTCATCCCCGGAGCCTCGTACTTCCTGTACCGGCGGATGAAGGACCGCGGGGCCATGACCGGCCAGCGCTTCGCCTACGACCTGCTACCGCTGATCTGCCTGATCGTCATCTCCGTGACCGGTCTGCTGCTGACCTTCTCCTCGATCTTCCTGCACGGCGGCGGATACGAGTTCCTCGCGATCCTGCACATGGTGTCGGTGGTGTTCACCCTCATCTACATCCCGTTCGGGAAGTTCTTCCACATCGTCCAGCGCCCGGCCGCCGTCGGCATGCAGCTCTTCAAGTACACGGCCCGCCAGGACGAGCAGGTCTTCCTCTGCAAGCGCTGCGAGGAGCCCATCGACACCGCCCCGTACGTCGAGAACCTGCGCGGCACGATGAAGGACTTGAAGCTCGACTTCGACGCCTGGGCCGAGTACTGCCCCCGCTGCAAGCGGGTCCTGCGCGGAAACGCCTACCTGACCCACGTCAAGAAGGGCTTCAAATGACCACGACCGACCCCTCCAAGGCCGGGTCGCGTCCCGTTCCCGTGTCCATCGACCCCTCCATCGCGCCACCCGGCACCCGCAACTTCCGCGACGCCGGAGGCATTCCCGCCGACCAGTGGCACGCCGACCAGAACGGCGAGACCCTGGTCCCCACCCACTGCTGCTTCTGCGGGGTGCAGTGCGGGATGTACCTGCGCGTGGACAAGGGCGGCAAGGTCTTCGGCGTGGAGCCCCGCAACCACGACATCAACCGGATGCGGCTGTGCCCCAAGGGCATCAACGCCTACCAGCAGGTCAACCACCCCGACCGGCTGACCGCACCGCTGATGCGGCGCTCCCGGGACGAGGAGTTCAAGGAGTGCTCCTGGGACGAGGCCCTGGACTTCACCGTCTCCGAGATCCGGCGCATCCAGGAGGCCCACGGCAACGACGCCTTCGGGCTCCTCGGCGGCGCCAGCCTGTTCTCCGAGAAGACCTACCTGGTCGGCAAGTTCGCCCGGGTCGCGCTGAAGACCAAGCACGTCGACTACAACGGCCGCCTGTGCATGGTCAGCGCCGCCGGAGCCAACAAGCTCGCCTTCGGCATCGACCGGGCCGGCAACCCCTTCTCCGACATCCTCCTCACGGACTGCCTGCTCATCGCCGGGTCGAACGTGGGGGAGTGCTTCCCCGTGATGACCCAGTACCTGTGGGGCGCGCGGGACCGCGGCGCCTCGCTGATCGTGATCGACCCGCGCGAGACGGCCATCGCCCGCACCGCCGACATCCACGTCGCGCTCAAGCCCGGCACCGACTCGGCCTTCTTCAACGCCGTGCTGAACGTGGTCATCGCCGAGGGCCTCACCGACGAGGCCTACATCGCCGCGAACACCACCGGCTGGGAAGAGGTCAAGAAGACCGTCGCCGAGTACCCGCCGTCCCGGTCCGCGGAGATCTGCGGGGTACCGGCCTCGCAGATCGTCCAGGTGGCACGCGTCTTCGCCGGCGCGGACAAGGCCATGGCCTGGCATGCCCGCGGCATCGAGCACCACTCCCAGGGCGTCGAGAACTGCCTGTCCGTCATCAACCTGTGCGTGGCCACCGGCCACATCGGCAAGCCCGGCGCCGGCTACGGCACCATCACCGGCCAGGGCAACGGCCAGGGCGGCCGCGAGCACGGCCAGAAGTCCGACCTGCTGCCCGGCGGCCGCTCCATCACCAATCCGGAGCACCGCAAGCAGATCTGCCAGATCTGGGGCATCGAGGAGTCCGAACTCCCCGGCGCCGGCACCTCCATGATGGAGATGGTCTGGCAGATGCAGCGCAAGGAGATCCGCGGGCTCATCGGCATCTGCAACAACCCGTTCGTCTCCCTCCCCAACTACGCGGTGGTCAAGGACGGCTACGACACCGCGGAGTTCCACGCCCAGTTCGACTTCTTCCTCTCCGAGACCGCGGCCAACGCCCATGTGGTCTTCCCCGTCACCACCTGGGCCGAGGACGAGGGCGTGATGGCCAACGCCGAGGCCCGCGTGGTCAAGCACAACAAGGCCCAGGAGCCCCCCGCCGGAGTGCGCACCGACACCTGGGTCATCTGCGAGCTGGCACGACGGCTCGGCGCCGGGAAGCACTTCGAATTCCCCGGCTCCCGCGAGGTTTTCGAAGAGCTGCGCGTCGCCTCCGCCGGCACGGTCAACGACTACTACGGCATCACCTACGACCGCCTCGACGAGACCGGCGGGATCGCCTGGCCCTGCCCCTCCACCGAGCACCCGGGCACCCCCCGGCTGTTCGAGGACGGCCGGACCTACCACCCCGACGGCAAGATCCACATGCAGGTCGTGGAATGGCATCCGCCCATGGACGCCTACACCGAGGAGTACCCCCTCTCCCTCACCACCGGCCGCACCGTCGCGCACTTCCTCTCCGGCAACCAGACCCGCCGCCTGGGCGCCCTCGTCGAGCAGACCCCCCGCCCCTGGGTGGAGGTCCATCCCTCGCACGGCTTCCGCAACGGCGAACCGGTCCGGGTGGTCACCCGGCGCGGCAGCGAGGTGTTCCCGGCCCTGGTCACCGAGGCGATCCGCCCCGACACCGTCTTCATCCCGTACCACTGGCCCGTCCCGACGGCCGCGAACGCCCTGACCATCGACGCCCTCGACCCCCGCTCGAAGATCCCCGAGTACAAGGTCTGCGCCGCCCGGATCGAGGCCGCCGAGCGGGTCGACGAGGTGCCCGCGCCGCCCACCCCGCCGGGCCGTGAGGCCTATCCGGAGGCCCAGGCCTCCCGCACCGACCCCCTGCCCCCCACGTCCCCGCAGGGCCGTGGCACGGCAGAGAGGAGCTGACCCGCCATGATGGGCCGCACGATCTTCATCGACCCGGGTCGCTGCATCGGCTGCCAGGCGTGCGTCTCGGCTTGCCGCGAGTGCGATTCACACCGCGGCAAATCGATGATCCACCTGGACTACACCGACCCCGGCATGTCCGTCGCCTCCCTCCCCAGCGTCTGCATGCACTGCGAGGACCCGGTCGCACCCTGCGCCGAGGTCTGTCCCGCCGACGCGATCCTGGTGACCGCCGACGGGGTGGTCCAGCAGGCCGACACCACCCGCTGCATCGGCTGCTCCAACTGCGTCAACGCCTGCCCCTTCGGCATCCCGAAGATCGACCTCCAGGCGAAGCTGCAGATGAAGTGCAACCTCTGCTACGACCGCACCGCCTACGGCCTCGCCCCGATGTGCGCCACCGTCTGCCCGACCGGGGCCCTCTTCTACGGAACCCTCGAAGAGCTCCAGGCGGAGCGCCCCGGCGTCCAGGTGGCCGACTCCTTCGTCTTCGGCGACGTCGTCGTCCAGACCGGCGTGGCCATGGTCGTCCCCGCCGACAAGGTCCAGTGGCCCGTCCCCGGCGGCCTGCCCGTCGTCGAGATCAACGGAAGGGACGTGCGATGAGCGTCACCGAACAGCCCCCTCCGCACCCAGGTCCGTCCCCCGACGGCGGAGCGGCCGCCGACGCTGCGATCGAGCAGCTGCGCGACCGGATCAGTGCCGACTCCCTCACCACCCGCCGGGACTACCTGCGGATCGTCGCCACCGTCTCCGGAGGCCTGGCCATCGGCGGTGTCGGCGTCGCCGCCGGCATCCTGCACCGGCACGGCGACAACGAGGGCCTGCCCGACCCGAAGAAGGTCGCCGACCTGCTGCCGCCCGGCCAGTCCGTGGCCTTCCGCTTCCCCGGCGAGGACGACCGGGCCCTGGCCGTGCGCCTCGGGGACGGCTCGCTGGTGGGCTACTCCGCCGTCTGCACCCACCTGGCCTGCGGCGTGCTGTGGCGCGAGGACCGCGGCCCCGACGGGGAGCTGTACTGCCCCTGCCACGAGGGTGTCTTCGACGCCCGCACCGGCGAGGTGACGGCCGGTCCGCCGCCGCGCCCGCTGCCGAGGATCTACCTGACCGAGCAGGCCGACGGCAGCGTCTGGGCCGTCGCCACCGCCCGGTCGGGCGAGCCGGCCAAGGACGCGCTGTGCCGGCAGTTCGGCGACTTCCACCCCGTGGAGTCCGCGCGCCTGGGCTGCCCCGGCTCTGCCAGGGCCGGCACCGCCGAGAGGAAGCCGACATGAGCGAGACACCGCTGCCGCCCCGCCCGGAGTACCACCCGGGCAGTGCCCAGCCGAGGCTCAACCGCCCGGTGCAGGAGAGGTACCCGCAGATCCGCTCCACCAGCGGGTACGGGGACCCCCGGATCCGGAGCACGGGCCCGGGCCCGGGAGCCGGCACCGAGCAGGAGCCCGAGCGCTCCTCACGGCTCAACGCGCGTCTCGCCCTGGCCCTCACGGTCGTGATCGGCCAGCTCTGGGCGCTCACCGTGACCGTCAACGAGTGGATGAAGGGAAACACCGGCACGGCCTGGTGGGGAGCGGGATTCCTGATCCTGTCCTTCCTCGTCGTGATCGGACTGTGGCTCCTCGACCCGAAGGACCGATGACCATGTCGATACCCACGCCGACTTCGTCGGCACCGCGCAGCCATCGCGCAGAGAGCTACAAGCCCGGGGCCACCATCGCCGACTGGCGGCCGGAGGACGAGGGCTTCTGGCAGTCCAAAGGCCACCGGGTCGCCCAGCGCAACCTCTGGGTCTCGATCCCGGCCCTGATGCTCGGCTTCGTGGTCTGGCAGGTCTGGTCGGTGACCGTGGTCAGGCTGAACGACGTCGGCTTCGGCTTCTCGAAGTCGCAGCTGTTCTGGCTGACCGCCATCCCCGGCATCACCGGCGGCACTTTCCGGATCCTCTACACGTTCATCGGGCCGATGTTCGGCGAGCGGAAGTTCACCGCCTTCAGCACGATCATCCTGATCGCGCCGATGCTGTGGCTGGGCTTCGCGCTCCAGGACACCGGTACGCCGTACTGGGAGCTGGCCCTGATCGCGGCCGTGTGCGGCATCGGCGGCGCGAACTTCGCCTCCTCGATGGCGAACATCGGCTTCTTCTTCCCCAAGCGGGAGAAGGGCAGCGCCAACGGCCTCAACGGCGGTCTCGGCAACCTCGGCGTGAGCGTGGTCCAGCTGATCGCCCCGCTGGTCGTCACCGCGGCCGTCCTGGGCGCCCCGGCCGGCGGACCCCAGCACGACGCGAAGAAGAACACCGACGTCTGGCTGCAGAACGGCGCCTTCCTGTGGGTGCCGCTGCTGGTCATCATGGCGCTCGCCGCCTGGTTCCTGATGAACGACCTCAAGGTGGCCGCGGCCCCCTTCAGCCAGCAGAAGATCATCTTCAAGCGCAAGCACAACTGGCTGATGACCTGGCTGTACGTCGGAACCTTCGGCTCCTTCATCGGCTTCGCGGCCGCCCTGCCGCTGCTGATCAAGAACAACTTCGAGGGGCAGGGCTACCAGGCCACCACCTACGCCTGGATCGGCCCGTTCATCGGGGCCCTCACGCGCTGGGGCGGCGGCTGGCTCTCCGACAAGATCGGCGGAGCCCGGGTCACCATCCTGTCCTTCATCGGCATGGCGGCGGCCCTCGTCGTGGTGATCTTCGCGCTGCCGTCCGGTGGCCAGGAGGGCGACTTCTGGCCCTTCTACATCGGCTTCCTGGTGGCCTTCGCCTTCTCCGGCCTGGGCAACGGCTCGACCTTCCGGCAGATCCCGGTGATCTTCCGGGACCACCACATGAAGCAGGCCGAGGGCAAGGGCCCGGAGGCGCAGGCGGCGGCTCTCAAGCAGTCGGAGATGGAGTCGGGCGCCGTCACCGGCTTCTCCTCGGCCATCGCGGCCTACGGCTTCTTCTTCATCCCCGCGATGTTCGCGGCCATGGCCGTCACCAACGCGCTGTGGATCTTCATCGGCTTCTACGCCACGTGCCTGGTGGTGTGCTGGTGGTTCTACGCCCGCAAGGGCGCCGAGGCTCCCAGCTGAGCGGGGCCGGTGGCGGGGGCGGCCGTACCCTGGAGGCATGAGCGACGCCCCCGCCACCGACCCGCACGCACCGAAGACCGATCCGGAATCCCAGCCGACGTCCCAGCCGACGTCCCGGCCGAAGCCGCGGCTGGACTTCGGAGACCCGCTGGACCAGCAGTCCTCGGACGACACCGACCGGGGCTGGGGCGAGCGGCCGCCCGCCGGCGGAAGCGCGGCCGACCTGGCCCGCTTCCTCGACGAGAAGCCTCCGCACCACGTCTGACCGCAGGGCCCGCCTAGAGCCGGGGGCTCGGAGCGTCGGAGTGGACGCTCCCGCCACCAGCGCCGCGCTGGGCGATCAGCTCGTCGCGGATCTCCTTGAGGACCACCAGCTCGGTGATCTCCATGGTCTCCTGGACGCCTTCCTTCGCCTTGCGGCGCTGCTCCACCTTGGCGAGGTACTTCGCCATCGGCAGGACCATCAGGAAGTAGACGACCGCGGCGGTGATCAGGAATGTCAGCGCGGCGTTGAGCACCGAACCCCAGAGGAGTTCCACGCCCGTCGGCTTGCCGTCCGGGCCGATCCCGCAGGGGTCCTTGATGCAGCTCTTGTAGGCGTCCAGACTCTGCGTGCCGACGAGGCCGATCACCGGGCTGATCAGGCCCTTCACGACGGAGTTCACGATGTTCGTGAACGCGGCACCGATGACCACGGCGACCGCCAGGTCGACCACGTTGCCGCGCATCAGGAAGGCCTTGAAGCCTGCCAGGATGCTCTCCTTCTTCTTCTCGCTCACCAGTGAGCCTTTCTTCGCATCTGCCGAACATGGAGCCAACGGTTCCGAAAGCTACGGCAGTTTGGGCCCGGGGTGTCCAATCGACCCCCACCTCACGGTGACTTGACTGCACGTTCGTGCGATTCAACACAACGTCACCGCCAGTCGGGACACGGTCCCCGCTCCCACGAGAGCCCGCGCGGTGTCCCGGGGGACGGACAGCACCACCAGCGCCCCGCCGTCCCCAACGCCCTGCTCCGGAGCGGGCACTTCGGAGACCCGGGCCCCCGCCGCCACCACCCGGGGCGGGCCGCCGCGCTCCGCCGCCACCACGTCCACCCGGTCCCCGGGCCGCAGCAGCCGTACGGTCGCCGCGTCCGCGATGCGCACCGGCGCCGACACCAGCCGCACCGCCGCCGCAGGGGGCTGCGCCGGCGGCGGT